>NZ_JBIAVL010000020.1:0-120828 GCF_042894165.1 Kitasatospora sp. NPDC001547
GGCTCCCAGTAGACGACTGGGTTGATAGGCCGGATATGGAAGCCCTGTGAGGGGTGGAGTTGACCGGTACTAATAGGCCGAGGGCTTGTCCTCAGACGCTCGCGTTCACTGTGTGGTTCCCGGGTAACGAACAGTTATCACCGGCGAACAAGAAAACACTTATCAACTGAAAAGTGTGTTTCGCTGAATACCCGATAGGGTTTCGGTGGTCATAGCGTGAGGGAAACGCCCGGTTACATTCCGAACCCGGAAGCTAAGCCTCACAGCGCCGATGGTACTGCAGGGGGGACCCTGTGGGAGAGTAGGACGCCGCCGAACAATTATTCAAGGCCGCGGCCCCAGCGACTCGCTGGGGCCGCGGCCTTTTTGTGTTTTGCGAACGTGAAGAAGGCCGGCAGAACCGGGACTTCCGCCCAGACGCGGAGGGACCCGGCATGTCGGACAATGGAGAAGGTACGCGGGCCAGCAGGCCGGCGTCGAAACCGCGTGGCGGCAGCGGAGTTGATCGCTCGGCCCGCGGTGAAGCTGAAGCAGCAGAAGGAGTCACCACGATGTCGAACCAGCCCCAGGACCGTCCCGAGCGCCGATCGGACGACGGCCGAGGCTACGAGCCCCGGTCCCGCGGGGGCTGGTCCAACGACCGTGGTGGCCACCGTCGTGACGACCGTGATGACCGTCCGCGTCGTGACGACCGCCCGGCCGGTGGCGGCTACGGCCGTGACCGCGACGACCGCGGCGGCGACCGCGGTGGCTTCCGTCGTGACGACCGTCCGTCCGGTGGTTTCAACCGCGACCGCGACGACCGTGGCGGCGAGCGCGGCGGCTACGGCCGTGACCGCGACGACCGCGGCGGCGACCGTGGCGGCTTCCGCCGTGACGACCGTCCGTCCGGTGGTTTCAACCGCGACCGCGGCGACCGCCCCTCCGGTGGTGGCTTCCGCCGTGACGACCGCCCCTCGGGTGGCTTCAACCGTGACCGCGACGACCGTGGCGGCGAGCGCGGCGGTTTCCGTCGTGACGACCGTCCGTCGGGTGGCGGCTTCCGTCGTGACGACCGCCCGAGTGGCTTCCGTCGCGATGACCGTGATGACCGTCCGCGTCGTGACGACCGTCCGGCCGGTGGCGGCTACGGCCGTGACCGCGACGACCGCGGCGGCGACCGCGGTGGCGACCGCGGTGGCTTCCGCCGCGACGACCGCCCGTCCGGTGGTTTCAACCGCGACCGCGGCGACCGCCCCTCCGGCGGCGGCTACGGCCGTGACCGCGACGACCGTGGCGGCTTCCGCCGCGACGACCGTCCGGCCGGCGGTGGCTTTCGCCGCGACGACCGCCCCTCCGGTGGCGGCTTCCGCCGTGACGACCGCCCCTCGGGTGGCTTCAACCGTGACCGCGACGACCGTGGCGGCGAGCGCGGCGGTTTCCGCCGTGACGACCGCCCGGCCGGCGGTGGTTTCCGTCGTGACGACCGTCCGGCCGGTGGCGGCTTCAACCGTGACCGCGACGACCGCGGCGGCGACCGCGGTGGCTTCCGCCGCGACGACCGCCCGTCCGGTGGTTTCAACCGCGACCGCGGCGACCGCCCCTCCGGCGGTGGTTTCCGTCGCGATGACCGCCCCTCCGGTGGCGGCTTCCGTCGTGACGACCGCCCGAGTGGCTTCCGTCGCGATGACCGTGATGACCGTCCGCGTCGTGACGACCGTCCGGCCGGTGGCGGCTACGGCCGTGACCGCGACGACCGCGGCGGCGACCGTGGCGGCTTCCGTCGTGACGACCGTCCGTCCGGTGGTTTCAACCGCGACCGCGGCGACCGCCCCTCCGGTGGCGGCTACGGCCGTGACCGCGACGACCGTGGCGGCTTCCGCCGCGACGACCGTGGTGGCGAGCGCGGCGGGTTCCGCCGGGACGACCGCCCCTCCGGTGGCGGCTACCGCCGGGACCGTGACGACCGTGGCGGCGACCGCCGGGACGACCGCGGCCGTCGGGACTACGACGACCGCCGGGGCAACTACGAGCCCGTCAAGCGCCTGCCGATCCCGGAGGACGTCACCGGCTTCGAGCTGGACGCGGACGTGCGCCAGGAGCTCAAGAGCCTGCCCAAGACCCTCGCGGACGACGTCGCCCGCAACCTGGTGATGGTGGCCCGACTGCTCGACAGCGAGCCGGAGGAGGCCTACCAGTTCTCGCGCGTCGCGCTCCGTCTGGCCTCCCGCGTGGCGGCCGTCCGTGAGGCGGCCGGCTTCGCCTCCTACATGACGCAGCGTTACTCCGAGGCGCTGACCGAGTTCCGCGCCGCCCGTCGGATGACCGGCCGGGCCGACCTGTGGCCGGTGATGGCGGACTGCGAGCGCGGTCTGGGCCGTCCGGAGCGGGCGCTGGCGATGGCCGGCGAGCCCGAGGTGAAGCAGCTGGACAAGGCCGGCCAGGTCGAGATGCGCCTGGTCGCGGCCGGTGCCCGCAGCGACATGGAGCAGTACGACGCCGCCGTGGTGACGCTGCAGAGCCCGGAGCTGGCCTCCAGCGCCGTGCACCCGTGGACCGCGCGCCTGCGCTACGCGTACGCCGAGGCCCTGATCGCGGCCGGTCGCGCCGACGAGGCCCGTGACTGGTTCGCCAAGGCCGCCGAGGCCGACACCGAGGGCAGCACCAACGCCTCGGAGCGGCTGGCCGAGATCGACGGCGTGGAGTTCACCGACACGCTCGACCCGGAGCTGGACGAGGACGAGACCGAGTCGACGGACGCCCCGGCGAAGAAGCGCGGTGGCGGCGACAACGCCGACGACCGCGTGATCTTCGAGGACGAGGAGGACGTCGAGGAGTTCTACGACGAGGACGACCTCGAGATCGACGAGGACTTCGACGGCGTCGTCCCCGAGCGCGCCCAGCAGGCCCGGGACACCAAGGCCGAGGACACCGAGTCCGAGGACACCGAGTCCGAGGTCGCCGAGGCCGAGGAGACGAAGGCCGCCGAGGCCGACGCCGACAAGAGCTGAGCGGACTCCCGCGCAACGCCGTGAGGCCCCGCCGTTCCCCGAGAAATCCGGGAACGGCGGGGCCTCACGGCGTTCCGGCCCGAGGTCGGGCGGGGTGGTGGTGTCAGCCCAGCGCGAGGTTGCGCAGCACCAGCCCGGTGGCCGGTTTCGGACCGAAGGAGGTGGACTTGCGCGGCATGGTGACGCCCTGTTCGGCCAGCCGTCGGACCACGGACTCGCGGACCGGGTGCAGCAGGACGGCGGTGCCGCCGGTGCGCGCGGCCTCCTGCTCGGCGGCCACGGCGGTGTGCAGGTAGCCGATGTCATCCGGGCCGTCGGGGACGTGCCAGGTGTGGTCCAGCAGGGTGGCGTGCAGGACGGTGGCGTCCAGATGGCGCCACTCCTCGGGGCGGCCGTGCGGCACGGTGGCGTCGAGCAGGGACTCCTCGGGCTCTCCGAGGAGCCAGTAGACGCCGTCGCCGCCGGTCACCACGAAGCCGTTGCCGCCGTGCCGCTTCTGGTCGGCCAGGGCCTGGAGGGCGGCGGTCAGCGGCCCGGGGACCTCCTTGACCTTCCACTGGTCGCCGAGCCGCTCCAGCGCCTCGGCCACCGGCAGCCGGTACAGCACGCGGTGGATGGCGCGGACCCGCAGCGGGTAGCGGGCGGTGTCCACCAGGAGCACCATGCCGCGGTCCCAGGGGCTGCGCGGCAGGTGGCGGTGCTCGCGCTGGAGACGCAGGTACATCTCCCAGCGGTGGTGTCCGTCGGCGATCAGCGCCCGGCAGGTGGCGAGGTCGCGGCTGATCTCGGCGAGCTCGGCGGGGTCGGTGACCGCCCACAGCCGGTGGTGGGTGCCGTCGCTGGTGGCGGTGGAGAGCAGCGGCTCGCCCTCGACGGTCCGCTCGATCACGCCGGAGGCGCCGCCGTCGCCCCGGTAGGTGAGCAGCAGCGGTTCCAGGTTGGCCCGGGTGGTGCGCATCAGGCCGACCCGGTCGGCGACCGGCCGCGGCATCACGTCCTCGTGCGGGAGCACCACGCCGCCCTCCCGGCCGCTCACCGCGAGCGCGCCGATCAGGCCGCGCTGGAGCAGCTCGGGGGAGTCGTCGGTGGCCGGCACCCGCTGCTCGTAGACGTAGAGCGCGGGCTCCGGGTCGGCGGCCAGGACGCCCTCGCGTTGCCAGTCGGCCAGCAGCCGGGCGGCGTGCCGGTAGCGGGTGTCGCGGTCGGGGCGGTCTCCGGCGTCCTCGGGCTCGGGCCTGGGCAGGATCAGCCGGACCACGTTGTGCGGGTCGGCCGTCTCCAGGTCGAGCCGGCGGCCCGGGTCGACGACGTCGTACGGCGGGGACATCACCGCGGCCAGCGCGCCGACCCGGTCGGGGACGTAGCGCAGGCCGCGGAAGGGGAACAGGGACAGGCCGGCCGTGGCGACGTGCCCGGGGTTGCCGGGGCCGCCCTCGGGAGTCTCGACTCCGTCTTCTGCACTGGGTGTGCTCATTCTGGGCATCGTAACCGGGTACGCGTTGTTGAGAGATCGGAATGCCCGTGCCGTCTTCGTGGGCCGGGTGTGCGACCGAGGGCGAGGTACGGCATGGACGACGGGCAGGAACGGGTGGAGGACGGCGGCCCGGCCGGGTCGGGCGGGCCCGTCGGCGACACCCACGGGAACGCTCCGACCGACGGTGCTCCGGGCCCTGGCGCGGACGACGACGGCCTGGCGGGCGGGGATCCGCCGGGCGGCGGAGTGCCGCGGCAGAGCCGCTCCGGGGAGCCCACCGGAGACGTGTACGACTGGTTCCGCCGGGGCGCCCGGCTGCTGGCACAGGGGCACCCGGCGGCCGCCGAGCAGCTGCTCAGCCGGGCGGCGGCGGCGGAGCCGCACTCGCGCAGCATCCGGGAGGCGCTGGCGCGCGCCCAGTTCGACGCGGGTGCGTACGCGGCGGCGCTGGAGAACTTCCGGGCCGTGGCGCTCGCCGACCCGGCCGACGACTACGCTCAGTTCGGGTGGGGTGTCGCGGCGGCCCGACTGGGAGACTTCGAGACCTCCGCCGAACACCTGGCGCTGGCCGTGGCGATGCGGCCGGAGAGCGACCACTACCGGCAGGCGCTGCGGCAGACCCGGGCGACCCTGGCGGCCCGCGCCGGGGCGTACGGTCCGCTGCTGCCGGGAGCACCCGGATACCTGGCGCCCCCGGCGGGCGGCGGGGAGCCGGCCGACGGGACGGCGGACGACGGTGGTGCCGGCCACGGTGCCGACGGCGGGCCCTGACCGCTCGGGGCGGCCCCGCGGACTCCCCGACAGGCCCCTGACGGGGGACGTGCCGCACAAGGGCGTGCGGGACGGACGGCGCGGTGAACGACGGCGCAGTGAACGACGGCGCAGTGAACGACGACGCAGTGAATGAGGTAGCGCAGCCATGACCGAGACGGCCAACCCCGTGCGACGGACCGCCCCCGGCGGCAGCGAGCGGCCGCTGACCGACGCCTACGACACCGCGCTGCTGGACCTGGACGGCGTGGTCTACGCGGGAGCCCACGCGATCGAGCACGCGGCGGACGCGCTGGACGCCGCCCGGGCGGCCGGGATGCGGCTCGCGTACGTGACCAACAACGCCTCCCGCCCGCCGCGGGTGGTGGCCGAGCACCTGACCGAGCTGGGTATTCCGGCCGAGCCGACCGACGTGATCAACTCGGCCCAGGCCGCCGCCCGGCTGGTCGCCGAGAAGGTGCCGGCCGGGTCGAAGGTGCTGGTCGTCGGCGGCCTGGGGCTGGAGGAGGCGCTGGCCGAGCTGGGGCTGGTCGCCGTCCGCTCGCTGGCCGACGGGCCGCTCGCGGTGGTCCAGGGCTTCGACCCGTCGGTGGGGTGGAAGGACCTCGCGGAGGCCTCGTACGCGGTGCAGAGCGGGCTGCCGTGGGTGGCGTCCAACCTGGACCTGACGGTGCCGAGGGCCCGCGGCATCGCGCCCGGCAACGGCACCCTGGTGGCGGCGGTGCGGGCGGCGACCGGGGTGGAGCCGGAGGTGGCGGGCAAGCCGCTGCCGCCGATGCACCGGGAGACCGTGCTGCGCACCGGCGCGCAGCGGCCGCTGGTGGTCGGGGACCGGCTGGACACCGACATCGAGGGCGCGTTCAACGGCGGGGTGGACAGCCTGCTGGTGTTCACCGGGGTGACCACCCCGGAGCTGCTGCTGGCGGCCCCGGTCGAGCACCGGCCGACCTACCTGGCGGCGGACCTGCGCGGACTCCTCGTCCCGCACCCGGCGGTGGCGGCCGTGGACGGCGGCTTCGGGTGCGGCGGATGGGTCGCGGGCGTCGGCTCCGGCGTGCTGCGGCTGTCCGGGACCGGTGACCGCTGGGACGGCCTGCGGGCGCTGT
Organism: Kitasatospora sp. NPDC001547; assembly: GCF_042894165.1. NCBI lineage: Bacteria > Bacillati > Actinomycetota > Actinomycetes > Kitasatosporales > Streptomycetaceae > Kitasatospora > Kitasatospora sp. NPDC001547. The sequence continues at coordinate 6,342 of NZ_JBIAVL010000020.1, forward strand.
GCGCGGCGGCGTGGACGGTGCTGGACGCCGGCGGCGCGCCGGTGGACGGCCGCAAGGCGCTGGCCGACCTGGGGTTCTGAGCACCGGTCCAGGGCCGTCGGGGGCCGCTCCAGTGGCGCGGCCCCGCCGTCCTCGGCGGCGCGGCCCCGGCGGCCGGGCTCAGAGCAGGGTGCGCAGCCGCAGCAGGTCGCGGAAGCCCGCCTCCAGCTTGACCCGGCCGCTTGCCCACGCGGAGGCGAAGTTGAGCCCGCCGCCGACCAGCGCGACCAGGTCGTCGCTGCTCATGGTGAGCCGGATCTCCGCCTTCTCGGCCGGGGCGCCCGGGGACGCCACCACGTCCTGGATCCGGCCGTCCCGCAGCTGCCCGGTGAAGGTCAGGTCGAGGTCGGTGATCCGGCAGCTCAGCGAGCGGTCGAGGGCGGCGGCCTTGCGGACGTCGCCGGTGGACTTCGCCATGTTCCGGCTGAGCTGCTCCAGTGCCTCCTGGCACTCCTCGGCGTTCGCCACGGGGCGGGCTCCCTCCCCCGGTCGCTACGGTGCTGACTGCGGGCCACGGTACCTCAGGAGGGTTTTGGCGGTAGCGTCGTCAGTGGGGTGCCCGGAAACGCCCGGGTACTGAGGGCGACGCAGCGACGCGCGTAGGCGATTGGGAGGCACCCGGATGCTGCCGAGGACGGTTCGGGGAGTGGTGGAGACCGCCGCCGGGGTGGTGGAGGAGGTCGGCAGGCGGGTCGTCGGGACGGCGAGTTCGGTCCTGGAGAAGGCCGGGGTCGACCTGGCCGGGGTCGAGCGTCGGCTGGGCGGCCAGTTCCCGCCGTCGGTGGAGACCCTCCAGACCCTCGCCGGGGAGGCGGTCACCGCCGGGCGCGCCGGGGTGGACCTGGCGGTCGGCGTGGCGCGCACCGAGGCGGAGAAGGTCTTCGAGAAGGTCGGCGACCAGGTGACCAAGGTCGGCGTGGTGCTGGCGTACCTGGAGACCAAGCTGCGCGAGGTCGAGGAGGAGGCCCCGGCGGCCGCGTCCGGGCCGGGGCCGGACGAGCCCGAGGAGCCGGTGCCGGCGCCGCGGGCCGCCGACCTGTTCGGGCGCGGCTGGGAGTTCGAGGAGGAGCGGTCGGCTGCCGGGACGCCGGGCGAGCCGATAGTCGCCGAGCGGGTGGAGGTGGACGAGCCGGTCGAGTTCGATCCGCCGGTGCCGCCCGTCCCTCCGGCGGCCGGAGCCGCCCGGGCCCCGCAGGAACAGCCCGCGGCGCCGGAGGACGACGCCGCCGGGAAGAGCGCGGAGCCGAAGAGTACGGCGAGGAAGAGCACGGAGCCGAAGAGCACGGCGAAGAAGTCCGAGCCCGGGCAGACCGCGGCGAAGAAGTCCGCGGCCAGGAAGGCCCCGGCGAAGAGGACGCCGACGACGAAGGGGAGCACGGCCGAGAAGGCCGCCGCGAAGAAGACGACCACGGTCAGGAAGACCGCCGCCGCGCAGGCCGAGGCCCAGCCGGGGACGCCCGTGAAGCGGGCGGCGAGCAGGAAGACCACCGTCCGCAAGGCCACCAGCGCGAAGAAGTCCGATGCCCGTGACGAATGAACCGCCCCTGCCCGGCTGCCCGCCCGAGCCCGTCCGGGGCGCCGAGCCGCCGGGCGCCGTGCCGCCGGAGGCGGAGCCGCTGGGCTTCGAGCCGGTCCCCACCGGCCACCCCGGGGTGGACGCCGGCCTGGCCCGGCTGGAGGCTCTGGACGGGGCCCCGGCGGAGGCACACGTCGCGGTGTACGAAGATGTTCACCAGCGGCTCGTCGACACACTGGCCGCGCTCGACCAGGAATGACCCGCAGGATCCGTAGGAGCTGAAACACCAGTGGCAGTGGCACGACGCCGACTCGACGCGGAACTGGTCCGCCGCAAGCTGGCCCGGTCGCGTGAGCACGCGTCCGAGCTGATCGCGGCCGGCCGGGTGACCGTCGGCGGCACCACCGCGACCAAGCCGGCCACCCAGGTGGAGACCTCGGCGGCGGTCGTGGTGGCCAAGGACGAGAACGACCCCGACTACGTCTCGCGCGGCGGTCACAAGCTCGCCGGCGCGTTCGCGGCCTTCGTGCCGCAGGGCCTGGTGGTCGAGGGCCGCCGGGCGCTGGACGCGGGCGCCTCCACCGGCGGGTTCACCGACGTGCTGCTGCGGGCCGGGGCCGCGCACGTGCTGGCGGTGGACGTCGGCTACGGGCAGCTCGCCTGGTCGCTGCAGAGCGACGAGCGGGTCACCGTGATGGACCGCACCAATGTGCGCGAGCTGACCCCGGAGCTGATCGGCGGCACCCGGGTGGACCTGGTGGTGGGCGACCTGTCGTTCATCTCGCTGGGCCTGGTGCTCCCGGCCCTCGCCTCCTGCGCGGCCGAGGACGCGGACCTGGTGCTGATGGTCAAGCCCCAGTTCGAGATCGGCAAGGAGCGCCTGGGCAGCGGCGGGGTGGTGCGCAGCCCGCAGCTGCGCGCCGAGATGGTGTGCCAGGTCGCCGGGCAGGCGTGGGAGCTCGGACTGGGCGTGCGCGCGGTCACCGCGAGCCCCCTGCCAGGGCCGTCCGGCAACGTCGAGTACTTCCTCTGGTTGCGCCGGGACGCTCCGCGGCTGGACCCCGCGGAGGCGGACCGGGCCGTGGCGGAGGGCCCCCGGTAGGGTGCCTTGCGAGCGTCCGGCCCGTCATGTCGTATGGCGTGGCCGCACCGGGGCCAAGGGCGACCCGGCAGGCGTTAGGGAGAGGGCAGCGGCATGAGCGATGAAGCACGTACGGTCTTCCTGATCGCGCACACCGGCCGGGAGGCGGCGCTGCGCAGCGTCGAGGCCTTGGTGCACGGGCTGCTGAAGGCCGGGCTCCGGATCAGACTGCTGGAGGCCGAGGCGGTCGACCTGGACCTGCCGGAGGGCGTCGAGAAGGTGGCCGAGGGCCCCGGGGCGGCGGACGGCTGCGAGTTGATCCTGGTGGCCGGCGGGGACGGGACGCTGCTGCGCGGGGCGGAGCTGGCGCGGTCGCACGGGCTGCCGATGCTCGGGATCAACCTGGGCCGGGTGGGCTTCCTCGCCGAGGCCGAGCGGGACGACCTGGCCGTGGTGGTCGAGCGGGTGGTGGACGCCGACTACGAGGTCGAGGAGCGGATGACGATCGACGTCATCGTCCGCACCAACGGCGATGTGGTGCACGAGGACTGGGCGCTGAACGAGGCCTCGATCGAGAAGGCGGCGCGGGAGCGGATGCTGGAGGTGGTGACCGAGGTGGACGGCCGCCCGGTCTCCAACTTCGGCTGTGACGGCGTGGTGTGCGCGACGCCGACCGGGTCCACCGCGTACGCGTTCTCCGGCGGCGGGCCGGTGGTGTGGCCGGAGGTGGAGGCGCTGCTGATGGTGCCGATCTCCGCGCACGCGCTGTTCGCCCGCCCGCTGGTGACCTCGCCGGAGTCGGTGCTGGCGGTCGAGGTGCAGCCGAAGACCCCGCACGGCGTGCTCTGGTGCGACGGGCGGCGCTCGGTCGAACTGCCCGCCGGGGCGCGGGTGGAGGTCCGCCGGGGCCGGACCCCGGTGCGGCTGGCCAGGCTGCACCGGGCGCCGTTCACCGACCGGCTGGTCGCCAAGTTCGCGCTGCCGGTGACGGGTTGGCGCGGCCGGGCCGACCACCACTAGCGGTGTCCGGCCGCCACCGCCGGCCGGCGGCCGGCCTCCCTCGACCGGTACGGGCGCGAACGCCCGTACCGGTCGAGGGCGTTCGGGCGGCCGTGTTCGACCGCTGGGTGCTGACGAGCTGTCAGACTGCCAGCGGCTGGGCCTCGTCGGCCGGTTCGAGCCTGCCGCCGGCCGCCGCCCGGGCGGCCACCGCGGCGAGGCGTTCGACGGCGGCGGGAACGATCGCGGCGGGCACGGTGAGCGGGATGCGGATGTGGTGCTCGAAGGCGCCGTCCGAGCCGAAGCGGTTGCCCGAGGCGATCCGGACCCCGCCGCGCTCCCCGGCCCGGGCCAGCGCGGCGCCGGACAGGCCGCCGGTGGAGGCCCACAGCGCGAGTCCGCCGGGCGGCATCGTGAAGGTCCAGGCGGGCAGCCGTTCGGGCAGGGCGGCGGCGAAGGCGTGCGCGCTGGCCCGCAGCCGGGCCAGCTGGTGCTCGCGGACCTCGGGCAGCGGTTCGCCCAGCAGCTCGGCGGCGATCAGCTGGTCCAGCACCGGGGTGCCGACGTCGCTGTGGACCCGCTCGTTGGCCAGCCGGCGCACCAGCGCGGGCGCGGCCCTGACCCAGCCGATCCGCAGGCCGCCCCAGAGCAGCTTGCCCGCCGAGCCGACGGTGACCACCTGGGCGGAGCGGTCCAGGGCCGCCGTCGGGCGCGGCAGCGGCGTGGCCGGCGGGACGCCCCAGCCGAGTTCGGCGGTGGTCTCGTCGGCCAGCACGACGCTCCCGGCGGCCCGGGCGGCGGCCAGCAGCTCGCGGCGCCGCTCCTCGTCGACCAGCGCGCCGGTCGGGTTGTGGAAGTCCGGGATCACGTAGGCGACCCGCGGCCCGGCGCCGCGCAGCACCCGCCGCCACTCGTCGAGGTCCCAGGTGGGCCGCGGCGTCCAGGTGTACGGCACCGGGACCAGCCGGGCACCGGTCAGCCGCAGTGCCGACAGGGTGTGGGCGTAGCTGGGCGCCTCCACGGCGACCCGGTCGCCGCGGCCGATCAGCGCCCGCTGGACGAGGTGCAGGCCGCCCATCGCCCCGGTGGTGATCAGGATCTGGTCGGGTGTGGTGGGCAGGCCGCGGTCGGTGAAGCGGCGGGCGACGGCCTCGCGCAGCACCGGGACGCCGGTGGGGTAGTGGCCGTGCCCGGAGGCGTAGTACGGCAGCTGTTCGACGGCCCGGGCGGCGGCCCGGCCGAACCAGGGCTGCGGGGCGGGCGGGGCGGCGACGCCGAGGTCCAGGATGCGGTCCTGCTCGTGCGGCGGGACGGGGTGCAGGGCCTCGCCGGGCGGCGGGGCGCCCTCGGGCAGGGCGGTCCAGCTGCCCGCGCCGCGCCGGCTGTGCAGGTAGCCGTCGCCGCGCAGGGTCTCGTACGCGGTGGCGACGGTGGTGCGGCTCATCGCGAGGGCGGTGGCCAGCTCGCGTTCGGCGGGCAGCCGGGCGCCGACCGGCAGTCTGCCCTCGGTGACCAGCAGCCGGATCTGTCCGGCCAGGGTGCGGTAGGCGGGTCGGCGGGCGGCGGCCGGCTCGGGGAGCCGGGCGGTGGAGAGCAGCCGGGCCAGCGCGGGCGGCGTGACGGTGGTGTGCCAGTCGGCCATGGCGAATCAGTCCACTCGCTCGGGATTGGCCCTGGAGGGGGCCGTTTTGGCCTGGCCATCATGGCAGGGCGGCCGTACCGGCCGCCACCGCCGGGCCGTCCCGGTGGTGCAGCACCACCGCAGGAGCACCATTGGCCACCCCGTCCACCGCGGCCCCGTCCACCCCCGCCGTCCGGTCCACGACCACCTCCGCCACGACCGCCGTGGGCCCGGTGCCCGCCGCCACCCGCCCGGCCGGGCTCGCCGTCCGGGTGTTCGGCGACACCCATGCCCTGGGCCGCCGGATCCCCCAGCTGTTCGTCGGCCTCGCCCTGTACGGCGTGAGCATGGCGCTGATGCTCCGGGCCGGCCTCGGCCTCGACCCCTGGGACGTCCTGCACCAGGGCCTGCAGCGCACCGTCGGCCTCTCGGTCGGCGCCTGGGTGACCGTCTGCGGCGCCCTCGTCCTGCTGCTGTGGATCCCGATGCGCCAGCGCCCGGGCCTGGGCACCGTCGCCAACGTGCTGGTGATCGGCGTGACCATGGACCTCACTCTGCGGGTGATCGGCGGCCCCGGCGCCCTGCCCGCCCGGATCGCCCTGACGGCCGCGGCGATCGCGCTGAACGGCCTGGCCAGCGGCCTCTACATCGGCGCCCGGCTCGGCCCCGGCCCGCGCGACGGCCTGATGACCGGGCTGCACCGGCGCACCGGCCGCTCGCTGCGGCTGATCCGCACCGGCATCGAGGTGACGGTGCTCACCGTCGGGCTGCTGCTCGGCGGCACCGCCGGGGTCGGCACCGTCGCGTACGCGCTGGCCATCGGCCCGCTGGTCCAGCTCATCCTGCCCTGGTGCACCGTGCCGGCACCCGCGGAGGACTCCCGGAAGGGATGAACTTCGGGGCACGGAGTTGCCGCGCGCCGTTGTCGCTCGTCGCGCGCCGGGGGTGGAACCTCGTATGGTCGTCTCCGTGTTGGACGAGATGCGGATACGGGATCTTGGGGTCATCGACGACGCGGTGGTCGAACTCGCCCCCGGCTTCACCGCCGTGACCGGTGAGACCGGCGCAGGAAAGACCATGGTGGTGACCAGCCTCGGCCTGCTGCTCGGCGGCCGCGCCGACCCGGGCCTGGTGCGCAACGGCACCGGACGCGCCGTCGTGGAGGGCCGGCTGGAGCTTCCCGCCGACTCCCCGGCGGCGGCCCGCGCGATCGAGGCCGGGGCCGAACTGGACGACGGCGCGCTGCTGATCAGCCGGACCGTCTCCGCCGAGGGCCGCTCCCGGGCGCACGTCGGCGGCCGGTCCGTCCCGGTGGGGCTGCTCGCCGAACTCGGCGAGGACCTGATCGCGGTGCACGGCCAGACCGACCAGCAGCGCCTGCTGCGCCCGGCCCGCCAGCGCGGCGCCCTGGACCGGTACGCGGGCGCCTCGGTGGCCGAGCCGCTGGCCCGCTACCGGGAGACCTACCGCGCCCTGCGGGAGGTCTCCGCGACCCTGGAGGAGCTGACCACCCGGGCCCGCGAGCGCGCCCAGGAGGCCGACCTGCTGCGGTTCGGCCTGGACGAGGTCGCCGCCGCCGAGCCGGTGGCCGGCGAGGACGTGGAGCTGGCCGCCGAGGCCGAGCGGCTCGGCCACGCCGACGCGCTGTCCTCCGCCGCGACCCTCGCCCACGCCGCCCTGGCCGGCGACCCGGTCGACCCGGAGGCGCTGGACGCGGGCACCCTGCTCGCCCAGTCCCGCCGGGCCCTGGACGCCGTGCGCCACCACGACGAGCGGCTGGCCGCCCTGGCCGACCGCCTCAACGAGGTCGGCTACCTGCTCGCCGACGTGGCCGGCGACCTGGCCGGCTACGCGGACGACCTGGACGCCGACCCGGTGCGCCTGGCCGCCGTCGAGGACCGCCGGGCCGTGCTGGCCCAGCTGCTGCGCAAGTACGGCGGCGAGGAGAACACCCTCGCCGAGGTGCTCGCCTGGGCCGAGGCCGGGGCGGCGCGGCTCGCCGAGCTGGACGGCGACGACGACCGGATCGACGAGCTCGGCGCCCGGGAGACCGAGCTGCGGGCCGAGCTGGCCGAGCTGGCCGCCGAGGTCTCGCAGGCCCGGCACGACGCGGCCGGCCGGTTCGCCGAGGCGGTCTCCGCCGAGCTCGCCGAGCTGGCCATGCCGCACGCCCGGGTGACCTTCTCGATCAGCCAGGTCGACGACCTGGCCGGGATCGAGGTCGGCGGGCGCACCGTCGCCTACGGCCCGCACGGCGTGGACGAGGTCGAGGTGCTGCTCGCCCCGCACCCCGGCGCCCAGCCGCGCCCGATCGCCAAGGGCGCCTCAGGCGGTGAGCTGTCGCGCGTGATGCTCGCCGTCGAGGTGGTCTTCGCGGGCGCCGACCCCGTCCCCACCTACCTGTTCGACGAGGTGGACGCGGGCGTCGGCGGCAAGGCGGCGGTCGAGATCGGCCGCCGGCTGGCCAAGCTGGCCGAGTCGGCCCAGGTCGTGGTGGTCACCCACCTCCCGCAGGTGGCCGCGTTCGCCGACCGGCACCTGGTGGTGGAGAAGACCAACGACGGCACCGTGACCCGTAGCGGTGTCAAGGTGCTGAACGACGAGGAGCGGGTGCGCGAACTCTCCCGGATGCTGGCCGGTCTGGAGGACTCGGAGCTGGGCCGCGCCCACGCCGAGGAACTGCTGGCCGCCGCCCGGGCCCCGCGCCGCCGCTAGCCGGAGCCGGCGGCCCCCTGCGGACACCGGCGACGCGCCCCGTGGCGCCGACTGTCCAAGAGGGCCGCCGACCTGGCATGGTGGCGGCTGGACACTGGCTTCCCAGCCCCGAGCGCCGCCCGGCGGGCAATCCTCGCGAAGCGGCGCGCGAACCTGATCGAGTCGGATGCGAGACGACGTGGACCATTCCGCCGCCCGGGCCACCGCGGCCGTCCCCGAACCGGGGCAGCTGCACGTGGTACTCGTCCTGGCCGCCAGCACCGGCGGCATCGGTGCGCACGTGCGCTCCCTGGCCCAGGGCCTGGTCGCGCACGGAGTGAACGTCACGGTCTGCGCGCCGGCCGGTACGGACGCGCTGTTCGGTTTCTCCCGTACGGGGGCCAGGTTCCACACCGTCGACATCACCCCCACCGCCGGCGCCCGCAGCGACGCCACCGCGATCGGCGAGCTGCGACGGGCCTTCACCGGCGCCGACGTGGTGCACGCCCACGGGCTGCGCGCCGGGCTGCTCTCCGACCTGGCGCTGCGCACCGCGGGCCGCTTCCCGGGCCTGCGCCCGGAGACCCCGCTGGTGGTCACCTCGCACCACGCGCTGCTGGCCACCGGCATGGAGCGCCGGCTGCAGCGGCTGATGGAGCGCCGGGTTGCGCGCGCCGCCGACCTGGTGCTCGGCGCCTCCTCCGACCTGGTCGCCCGGGCCCGCGAGCTGGGCGCCACCGACGCCCGGCTGGGCCCGGTGGCCGCCCCGCCGATGCCCGAGGGCCGGCTCGGCCGCCCCGAGGCGCGCGCCGCGCTGCTCGGCGACGGCCCGGACCGCCCGCTGGTGCTGGCGGTCGGCCGGCTCGTCCCGCAGAAGGCCTTCGGGCTGCTGCTGGACGCCACCCGGGAGCTGTCCTCGCTGACCCCGGAGCCGCTCGTCCTGCTCGCCGGGGACGGCCCCGAGGCGGGCGCGCTGCGCGAGCGGGTGGCCGCGGAGAAGCTGCCGGTGCGGCTGCTCGGCTACCGCACCGACGTGCCCGACCTGCTGGCCGCCGCCGACGTGGTGGCGGTCTCCAGCCGCTGGGAGGCCCGCTCGCTGGTGGTGCAGGAGGCGGTGCGGGCCGGCGTGCCGGTGGTCGCCACCGCCGTCGGCGGCATCCCCGAACTGGTCGGCGACGCCGCCGTGCTGGTGCCCTCCGGCGATCCGGCGGCGCTCGGCCGCGCGGTGCGCGACCTGCTGGCCGACCCGGCCCGCCGCGAGCGGCTGGTGGCGGCCGGCCGGCAGCAGGCCGAGACCTGGCCGGACGAGTCCGCCACCGTCGCCCAGGTGCTCAGCACCTACGACGAGCTGGTGCAGCGCGGGTAGGGACGGCCCCCGGACGGTCAGACGGTGGCCCGCTCGACCCGGTCGGCGGCCGGCCCGTCCGGCTGGGCGGACAGGTACGCGGCGCCGCAGGCGGTCAGCCGCAGGGCGGTGTCGATCAGCGGCACGTGGCTGAAGGCCTGCGGGAAGTTGCCGACCTGCCGCTTGAGCCGCGGGTCCCACTCCTCGGCGAGCAGCCCGAGGTCGTTGCGCAGCGAGAGCAGCTTGTCGAACAGCTCGCGGGCCTCCTGGACCCGGCCGATCATGGCGAGGTCGTCGGCCAGCCAGAACGAGCAGGCCAGGAAGGCGCCCTCGTGGCCGGAGAGGCCGTCGACGTTGTTGCCGCTCTCGTCGTGGGTCGGGTAGCGCAGCACGAAGCCGTCCTCGGTGGACAGTTCGCGCTGGATCGCCTCGATGGTGCCGATCACCCGCTTGTCGTCCGGCGGCAGGAAGCCGACCTGGGGGATCAGCAGCAGCGAGGCGTCCAGCTCCCGGCCGCCGTAGTACTGGGTGAAGGTGTTGCGCTCCGGGTCGTAGCCCTTCTCGCAGACGTCGGCGTGGATCTGCGCGCGGAACTCGCGCCAGCGCTCCAGGTGGCCGCCGGCCGGGGCGTCCTCGGGGGTCTGCTCCAGCAGCTTGATGGTGCGGTCGACGGCGACCCAGGCCATCACCTTGGAGTGGACGAAGTGCCGGCGCGGGCCGCGGACCTCCCAGATGCCCTCGTCCGGCTCCTGCCAGTGCTCCTCCAGGTACTCGATCAGGCGCAGCTGGAGGTGGTGGGCGTGGTCGTTGCGGACCAGGCCGGTCATGTGGGCCAGGTGCAGCGCCTCGACGACCTCGCCGTAGACGTCGAGCTGGAGCTGGCCCGCGGCGCCGTTGCCGACCCGGACGGGCTGGGAGCCCTCGTAGCCGGGCAGCCAGTCCAGCGAGGACTCGGTGAGCTCGCGTTCGCCGGCGATGCCGTACATGATCTGGAGGTTCTCCGGGTCGCCGGCGACCGCCCGCAGCAGCCACTCGCGCCAGGCGCGGGCCTCTTCGCGGTAGCCGGTGCGCAGCAGCGAGGAGAGGGTGATGGCGGCGTCGCGAAGCCAGGTGTAGCGGTAGTCCCAGTTGCGTTCGCCGCCGATGTCCTCGGGCAGCGAGGTGGTGGGGGCGGCGACGATGCCGCCGGTGGGGGCGTAGGTGAGGCCCTTGAGGGTGATCAGGGAGCGGATCACGGCCTCCCGGTAGGGGCCCTGGTAGGTGCACTGGTCGGCCCACTCGTGCCAGAAATCGGCGGTGGCGTCCAGCATCTCCTCGGCGTCCGGGGGCCGGGGCGGGTCGAGGTGGGAGGCCTGCCAGGTGAGGGCGAAGGCGATCCGCTCGCCGGCGGTGACGGTGAAGTCGGCGTAGGTGGTGAGGTCGCGCCCGTAGGTCTCGGCCTCGCCGTCCAGCCAGACCGAGTCGGGGCCGGCGACGGCGACGGTGCGGTGGCCGCCGTCGGCCTGTTCGACGCGGTGCACCCAGGGCACGATCCGGCCGTAGGAGAAGCGCATCCGAACGGCCGAGCGCATCCGCACGGCGCCGGAGACGCCCTCGACGATCCGGATCACCTGGGGGACGGCGTCCTTGCCGGCCAGCGGGCGCGGCGGCATGAAGTCGATCACCCGGACGGTGCCGCCCCGGGTGTCCCACTCCTGCTCCAGGATCAGCGAGTCGCCCCGGTAGCGGCGGCGGTCCGCCGGCACGGCGGGGACGGCGGCGGTGGGCGGCGGGACCCGCAGGTCGGTGTCGGCGATGCGGGCCCGGCCGTCGGCGGGGCGCGTGGCGGCGGCCGGGGCGGAGGCCCCGGTCGGGCCGACCTCGGCCGGGCCGATCCGCCAGAAGCCGTGTTCATCGGTGCCGAGCAGGCCGGCGAACACGGCCGGCGAGTCGAAGCGGGGGAGGCAGAGCCAGTCCACCGCCCCGTCCCTGCTGACCAGGGCAGCGGTCTGCATGTCCCCGATGAGTGCGTAGTCCTCGATACGGCCGGCCACGTGGATCTCCAGTTCGCAATGTGGTCAGGGCATCGGCGAGCGGAGGGAGCGAGCGGGTTGCGGGGCCGGAGGTCCACCCCGGGACGTCCGGCCCGCCGGGGGTGGTGGCGGGCCCTGCTGGAGTGTCCGCGGGGCTCGGTCGAGCCCCTGGAGTGGGTGGGGATGAGCGGGAATACGGGGAGGTCCGGTCGCGCATCGGGGACCGGGAGTCGTCCTGACCCTCCCACGCCCTCCGCGTGCTCGTGCTGTCGGCGATGCGTCCGAGCAGCTTACGACGGACGAAAGGGGCGAAGCACGCGGGCGCAGCCCGGTGTGGCGCCGCAATTCGGCGGAAATGCCGTGCATCGCGAGGGCGTGGCGCAGGATGGTCCGGAAGGATCAGCTCCGCCTGGTCCGCCCGGAGGAGCCGGAATGGTCCGTACGGGCACCGCGCTCTGGCCCGGTCCGGTGGGTTGTGCGACCGGTGTGACACCTGCGGCGTGTGATGCGCCGGTGGTGCGCCCCGCGCGCGCTCCCGGCGCGGCGCGCGTGGCCCGAACGGCGACCGGGTCGACGCACTGATACCCTGGTATCCCGTGGACCGGCGGGATCAAACGCCCCGGACCAGCCGAACCGACGACCCAACGAGCGCCGCGCACCGAGCCGGCCTCCCGTCGCCCGGCGAACCCCGAGCTCCCGCCCACGTCTCCTTCGACACGCGACCCACGGGAGCCCCCTCTTGGCACAGCCCCATTCCGGCAAGGCAGCGAACGGCCGCGCCGTGACGACCAAGCACCTCTTCGTCACCGGGGGTGTCGCCTCTTCGCTCGGAAAGGGGCTGACCGCCTCCAGCCTGGGCGCGCTGCTCAAGGCCCGCGGCCTGCGCGTGACGATGCAGAAGCTCGACCCGTACCTCAACGTGGACCCGGGCACCATGAACCCGTTCCAGCACGGCGAGGTGTTCGTCACCGACGACGGCGCCGAGACCGACCTGGACATCGGCCACTACGAGCGGTTCCTGGACACCAACCTGCACGGCTCGGCGAACGTCACCACCGGCCAGGTGTACTCGACCGTCATCGCCAAGGAGCGCCGCGGCGAGTACCTGGGCGACACCGTCCAGGTCATCCCGCACATCACCAACGAGATCAAGTCCCGGATCCGCCGGATGGCGACCGAGGACGTCGACGTGGTGATCACCGAGGTCGGCGGCACCGTCGGCGACATCGAGTCGCTGCCGTTCCTGGAGGCCGTCCGCCAGGTCCGCCACGAGGTCGGCCGGGACAACGTGTTCTTCGTGCACGTCTCCCTGCTGCCGTACATCGGCCCCTCGGGCGAGCTGAAGACCAAGCCGACCCAGCACTCCGTCGCCGCGCTGCGCAACATCGGCATCCAGCCCGACGCCATCGTGCTGCGCGCCGACCGCGAGGTCCCGCAGGCGATCAAGCGCAAGATCTCGCTGATGTGCGACGTGGACGAGGAGGCCGTGGTCGCGGCCATCGACGCCAAGTCGATCTACGACATCCCCAAGGTGCTGCACGGCGAGGGCCTGGACGCCTACGTGGTGCGCCGCCTGGACCTGCCGTTCCGCGACGTGGACTGGACCACCTGGGACGACCTGCTGCGCCGCGTCCACGAGCCGCAGCACATCGTCAAGGTCGCCCTGGTCGGCAAGTACATCGACCTGCCGGACGCCTACCTGTCGGTGACCGAGGCGCTGCGCGCCGGCGGCTTCGCCAACAACGCCCGGGTCGAGATCAAGTGGGTCACCTCGGACGACTGCGAGACGCCCGAGGGCGCCCGCGAGCAGCTCGGCGACGTGGACGCGATCTGCATCCCCGGCGGCTTCGGCGACCGCGGCGTCAACGGCAAGGTCGGCGCCATCACCTACGCCCGCGAGAACAAGGTCCCGCTGCTGGGCCTGTGCCTGGGCCTGCAGTGCGTGGTCATCGAGGCGGCCCGCAACCTGGCCGGCCTGCCGGAGGCCAACTCCACCGAGTTCGACGCCGCCGCCAAGCACCCGGTCATCTCCACCATGGCCGAGCAGCTGGCCATCGTCGACGGCAAGGGCGACCTGGGCGGCACCATGCGCCTGGGCCTGTACCCGGCCAAGCTCGCCGAGGGCTCGATCGTCCGCGAGGTCTACGGCGGCGAGCAGTACGTCGACGAGCGCCACCGGCACCGCTACGAGGTCAACAACGCCTACCGCGCGGACCTGGAGAAGACCGGCCTGGTGTTCTCCGGCCTCTCGCCCAAGGGCGACCTGGTCGAGTACGTCGAGTACCCGCGCGAGGTGCACCCCTACCTGGTGGCCACCCAGGCCCACCCGGAGCTGAAGTCCCGTCCGACCCGCCCGCACCCGCTGTTCGCGGGCCTGGTCAAGGCGGCCATCGAGATCATGACGACGGACTCCGAGTAGTCCCCGGCCGCCGTAGACAGCGGTCGTTCACCGGACGGCGGCCCCGCGATTCCCGCGGGGCCGCCGTTCGGCGTTAGATTGTGTCGTACTGACGAAAAGGGGAGAGCGATGGACGAGCAGAGCCGCCAGGTGATCGCCGACGTGGCCGAGGAGTGGGAGGTCCGGGCGAGCGGGACGCCGTTCCAGGGCAAGGTCACCGGCGTGCGCAGCGAGGAGGTCCGGATGCCCGACGGCAGCTGGGCCCGCCGCGACTACCAGACCCACCCCGGCTCGGTCTCGGTGCTCGCCCTGGACGACGAGCAGCGGGTGCTGGTGCTGCGCCAGTACCGCCACCCGGTGCGCCAGCGGCTGTGGGAGCTGCCGGCCGGCCTGCTCGACGTGCCCGGCGAGAACCCGTGGCGCGCCGCGCAGCGCGAGCTGTACGAGGAGGCGCACTGCAAGGCTGGCACCTGGCGGATCCTCGCCGACTACTACACCTCCCCGGGCGGCACCGACGAGGCGCTGCGGATGTTCATCGCCACCGACCTGGCGCCGGCCGACGGCGATCGCTACGCGGCCGAGGGCGAGGAGCAGGAGATCGAGGTCGCCTGGGTGCCGGTGCCGGAACTGATCCGGCTGATCCAGGCCGGGAAGCTGCACAACCCGACCCTGATCACCGGCGCCCTCGCCGTGCACGCCGCGCTCACCGGCCCGGACGGGCTGGACGCGCTGCGCCCGGCGGACTCGCCCTGGCCGGCCCGTCCCTTCGAGGCCTGAGCCCGCCCCGGCGGGGTGCGCGCGGCCCGTGCGTCGCCCCCTGCCGCCTCGGCATCGCCCGGCGCGTCGCGGCGGACGTTGAGTCGTTGGGGTGATTTGCCGATTCGTACGACCGGATGTCACCTCGGCTGAGCCGGACGGTCGAACTACGCTTCGCAGACAGGGCGCCCGTACCGGGCCGCCCCCGCTGAGCTCGGGGGCCGGGCACCGGAAGCCGAGCGTCGGATGCCGAGCGCGGGATGACGTCGGGAGTGGCACGGGTGGCGAGGAAGACGGCGACGATGGATCCCGGCCCCGGCGCGCCCGCCGGGGCCGTCCTGGGCCTGGAGCGGCTGCCGGCCGGGCCCGCGCTGTTCGTGGGGCGGCGCGCCGAACTGGCCGCGCTGCGGGCGGCCGCCGCCCGCCCGGCGAGCGGGCGCTGCCCGGTGCTGGTGCTGGCCGGGCGCCCCGGCTCCGGACGGACCACGCTGGCCGCCCGCTTCGCCCGTACCGTCGCCGCGGACTTCCTGGACGGCGTGCTGTTCGTCCGGATGTCCGCCCCGGACGGCGGCCGGGTGCCGCCCGCCCGGGCCGCCCGGCTGTTGCTGGAGCAGCTCGACCCGCGGACCGCCGTACCGCTGCCCGGCGCGGGCGAGGACGGGCGGGACGAGCCCGGCTGCGTGGCGCTGCGCGAGGCGCTCGCCGGGCTGCGGGTGCTGCTCGTGCTGGACGACGTCCGGGACGCCGGGCAGGTGTGGCCGCTGCTGGCCGACGAGCCCGGCTGCCTGGTGCTCGCCACCACGGCCGGGCCGCTCACCGGGATCGAGGACATCGACCCGGTGATCCTCGGCGGGCTGGACCGGCAGGCCTCCGGCGAGCTGCTGGCCGACCTGGTCGGCGGCACCCGGATCTCCTGCGACCCGGTCGGCGGGGCCGACCTGGCCGAGGCCTGTGCCGCCCGGCCGGCCGCGCTGCGGCTGATGGCGGGGTGGCTGCGCGGGAACCCGAAGACCGCGGTCACCGACGCGGCGCGCGAGCTCAACCGGGTGGTGGGGGAGGAGACGGGAGCCGCCAGGGCGTCCGCGGAGCCGGCCGCGGCCGCCGCGGTGGAGGAGAAGGAGAAGGACAGGGGGAGGGAACGGGCCGGGGCGCCGAACAAGAACAAGAAGGAGAAGGAGGGGGAACGGGCGGCGAAGCCCCCGGGTACTCCTCCGGCCGGGCCCGCCAAGGCGGCCGCCGCCGCGGTGACCGGGTCGGCCGGCGACCCGGCGGCCTGGGTGAGGCCCGGCCCCGAGCCGGCCGAGCCGGTGCCCGTCCCCGACAACGACCCGCTGCTCGGCGCGTTCACCCTGCTGTACCGCGGGCTGCCGGCCGCCCAGGCGCGGATGCTGCGCACCCTCACCCTGGCCCCGGCGCAGACCGCCGACCCCCGCACCGCCTCCGCCCTGGTGGGCTGCCCGGTGCCGGACGCGGCCGCGACACTGGCCGCGCTCGCCGAGCGGGAGCTGCTCGGCGAGGAGGCGCCGGCCGCCGACGGGACCCCGCGCTACCGGGTGCCCGGGCGGCTCTACCCTCGGCTGGTCCGGCTGCGCGAGCAGGAGGACCGGCCCGCCGAGACCGAACTCGCCCGGGCCCGGCTGCTGGAGCGGCTGGTCCGGCTCACCGAGTCGGCCCGGGCACTGCTGGACCCGGCGGCCGCCCCCGGCCCGGAGCCGCTGCCCGCCCCGCTGCGGCTGCGCTCGGCGGCGCACGCCCGGGAGTGGCTGCTCGGCGAGCGGGAGCTGCTGCTCGGCGCGGTGGCCGACGCGATCGGCCAGGGCGACCTGGACGGTTCGGCCGGGCGGCTGGTCACCGCGCTGCTGCGGACGCTGCCGCTGACCGGCGCCGCCGCCCCCGCCGACCTCTACCGGCTGCACGAGCTGGTGCTGACCGTCGCCGAGCGCGGCGCCCGGCCCCGCCGGGCCTCGGCCGCACTGCTCAACCTGGGCGACCTCCAGGCCTCGGCGGCCCGCTGGGAGCCGGCCGCCGTCCACTACCGGGCCGCCCTGGAGCACGCCCGGAAGGCCGACGACGAACCGCTCTGCGCCCGGGCCCTGGAGAGCGCCGCCAACTGCCACCGGGCGCTCGGCGACGCGGTGCGGGCCGCCGACTGGTACGGGCGGGCGCTCGGTCTGCGGCAGGCGCTCGGGGACCACGCGGCGGAGGCCCGGCTGCTCGCCCGGGTGGCCGAGGCGCACACCGCGCAGCGCCGCTTCGACGAGGCCGACCGGGAGTACCGGGCCGCGCTCGCGGTGCTGCGCCGGCTGGGCGACGAGCGGGGCCGGGAGGCCGTCGCCACGGCCCTCGCGGACCTGCGGGAACGCGTCGACGCCGGGTGGTGACGGGCGTTTCGGAGGTATTGTCGAAGATGCCCGGTTAGGACGTCTTTGGCGGGTAAGTCGCAGGGGAAGCCTACGAACCTGCCAATGTGTGCGGGAAAATTATTCACTTTGGAAGGCTGACACGCCGACTGGGCTTCATTACACTCGGACTCAGTCGCGCAGCGATCCCCGCCCCGGGCTGCCCGGAGGCTTCCCCACGTGCGCGTCGCCCACCGGTCTTCTCCGGTCGGGACCCCCATGGCAAGAGGACGTGTTCAGTCGTGAAGGTCGGCATCCCCCGCGAGGTCAAGAACCACGAGTACCGCGTGGCCATCACGCCCGCCGGCGTGCATGAGCTGGTCCGCAACGGACACGAGGTCTACATCGAGGACAACGCCGGTCTCGGCTCCTCGATCCCGAACGAGGAGTACGTGGCCGCCGGCGCCACCATCCTCCCCACCGCCGACGAGGTGTGGGCCACCGCCGACCTGCTGCTGAAGGTCAAGGAGCCCATCGCCTCGGAGTACCACCGGCTGCGCAAGGGCCAGACCGTCTTCACGTACCTGCACCTGGCGGCCGACCGGGCCGGCACCGACGCGCTGATCGCCTCGGGCACCACCGCCATCGCGTACGAGACCGTGCAGCTGTCGAACGGCGCGCTGCCGCTGCTCGCCCCGATGTCCGAGGTCGCGGGCCGGCTGGCCCCGCAGGTCGGCTCGTACCACCTGATGCGTCCGGCCGGCGGCCGCGGCACCCTGCCGGGCGGCGTGCCCGGCACCCACCCGGCCAAGGCCGTCGTCATCGGCGGTGGCGTCTCCGGCTGGCACGCGGCCACCATCGCCATCGGCATGGGCTACGACGTGACCCTGCTGGACCGCGACATCAACAAGCTGCGCGAGGCCGACCGCATCTTCGGCACGAAGATCAAGGCCATCATGTCCAACTCGTTCGAGCTGGAGAAGGCCGTCCTCGACGCCGACCTGGTCATCGGCGCGGTGCTGATCCCGGGCGCCAAGGCCCCGAAGCTGGTCACCAACGAGCTGGTCTCCCGCATGAAGCCGGGCTCCGTGCTGGTCGACATCGCGATCGACCAGGGCGGCTGCTTCGAGGACTCGCACGCCACCACGCACGACGAGCCGACCTTCAAGGTCCACGACTCGGTCTTCTACTGCGTGGCCAACATGCCGGGCGCCGTCCCGAACACCTCCACCTACGCGCTGACCAACGCCACCCTGCCGTACGTGCTGGAGCTGGCCAACCGCGGGTGGAAGGAGGCGCTGCGCCGCGACGCCGCGCTCGCCAAGGGCCTGAACGTGCACGAGGGCCAGATCACCTTCCCGGCCGTGGCCGAGGCCTTCGGCCTGGAGTCGGTCTCCCTGGAGAGCGTGCTCGCCTGAACCCCCTGACCGCCCGGCGGTCGTTCGCCCCCGACCCGATCACTTCGGGCCGGGGGCTTCGCCGTGCCCGTGATCAGCGGGTCGGCCGGGTAGGTCGCTCTGTCGTCAATATCCGTCGGTCATGTCACCCGCCCGCAGAAACGTTGGGGCCGGTGACCCTCTCATCCCTTGACAGCAGCCCGCTCGATAGTCGACACATCCTGCCCACTACCGTGGATTGTGTTGCTGCGAACGCCTTGAACGGCCTAGAGTCGCAAACCGTCGGCATGCTGCCACGCTGACGAATCGACATAGAGTCCTGGATGCCCAAGGAGGTAAGACGACTTGTGAATGAGTCGACAATTGCTCCCGGGGGTGGTCAGCCAGGACTGGCGGAACTCACCGCCGGCCAGCCGAGTGAGGAGCCCGGGGCCCGGCAGCCCTCCGTGGGCTCGGCCGAGGTCGGCTCGGTCGCACTCCGTACCTTCGAAGCACGCCAGAACACAGCACAGGTGACCACGGTGACCGATCACGACGCCGACTTGGCGGCCTACGGCCTGGCCTACGGCGAGTTCGCCTACGGCGCCTACGACGACCCGGACGCCGAGTACGAGCCGGACCCGGAGTACGCCGCCACGCTGGCCCCCGACGCCGCGCGCCAGCGCCGCGAGCGGGTCGGCCCGACCGGCCGCCCGCTGCCGTACTTCCCGATCCCCGCGCCGGTGGCCGAGCACGGCCCCGCCCAGATCATCGCCATGTGCAACCAGAAGGGCGGCGTCGGCAAGACCACGTCGACCATCAACCTGGGCGCGGCGCTGGCCGAGTACGGCCGCCGGGTGCTGCTCGTCGACTTCGACCCGCAGGGCGCGCTCTCGGTCGGCCTCGGCGTCAACCCGATGGAGCTCGACGTCACCGTCTACAACCTGCTCATGGAGCGGGGCCTGACGGCCGATGAGGTGCTGCTCAAGACGGCGGTCCCGGGGATGGACCTGCTGCCCTCCAACATCGACCTCTCCGCCGCCGAGGTGCAGCTGGTCAGCGAGGTGGCCCGGGAGTCCGCGCTGGCGCGCGCCCTGAAGCCGCTGCTGCCCGACTACGACTACGTCATCATCGACTGCCAGCCCTCGCTGGGCCTGCTGACGGTCAACGCGCTGACGGCCGCTCACAGCGTGATCGTCCCGCTGGAGTGCGAGTTCTTCGCGCTGCGCGGTGTCGCGCTGCTGACCGAGACCATCGAGAAGGTGTGCGAACGGCTCAACCCGGACCTGCGCCTGGACGGCATCCTGGCCACCATGTACGACTCGCGCACCGTGCACAGCCGCGAGGTGCTGGCGCGCGTCGTCGAGGCGTTCGGCGAGCACGTCTTCCACACCGTCATCGGGCGGACCGTGCGCTTCCCGGAGACCACCGTCGCCGGCGAGCCCATCACGACGTACGCGACCAACTCGGTCGGGGCCGCCGCCTACCGCCAGCTCGCCAGGGAGGTGCTCGACCGGTGCCGCCCCGCCGAGTGAGTCTCCCGGGTGCCGACGAGCTGTTCCGGACCACGGGGGGGATGGCGCTGTCGCCCTCCCTCGCGCCGCGTCCGGCCGCCGAGGCAGCCAGACCGGAGACCGCGCGGACCGTCAACGGCCAACCGGACGGCGCCGAGGCCGCCGCGGCCGCCCAGGGCGCCCAGGACGACCGGCAGGTGACGCCGGAGCAGCAGGCGGCCGCCACGGTGCCGGCGCCCGCGCAGCCGCCCGTCCAGCGGGCCGGCACGGCCGCCGGGCCCGCACCCGCCGCAGGCGTCGCCGCGGCCGGGAAGACCGTCTCGGGGGGTCGCGGTGCCGGCTCGGCCCCGGCGCCCCGGACGCACCAGGGCGCCGTCGAGGAGCAGCCCGGTGCCGCCGGGCGCGCCCGGCCGCGCGGCCGCGCGCCGCGCCGGCCCAGCGGGCGCGAGCGGCACGACGAGAAGATCACGGTGTACGTGTCCGCCGAGGAGCTCATGGACCTGGAGCACGCCCGGCTGGTGCTGCGCGGCGAGCACGGCCTGGCCGTGGACCGCGGGCGGATCGTCCGGGAGGCCATCGCGGTCGTCCTGGCAGACCTGGAGCAGCGGGGCGAGGCCTCGATCCTGGTCCGGCGGCTGCGCGGCCGGTAGGCGGCGCGGAGGGCGGCCGGCGGTTCCGCCGGGCGTCGAGGGGGGCCGCTGGCCCGGCGTGGGGAGGCCGCCGGTCGGGCGGCAGGGCGCCGCAGGGGCCCCGGGCGGGGCCGCGGGGGCCGAGAAGCCTCGGGACGGCCGCCGTAGGGCGCTCCTGGGCCTGTGGGGCCGTCTGAGCGAAGCGGAACGCCGGGGCCGGTCCGGTTGGACCGGATCGACGGGACGGGCGCGCCTAGGGCCCCGTACGGGCTCGTGGAAGCCGGCGGGCGCTGGTTCCGGGCCCGCTGGAGCGGCGTGTCGGGTGGCCCCGGGGCGGAGGCGGGGACGGGGACGGGCGAAGATGGACCGTCATGCCCAGGACCGCCGAACCAGCCGCCGCCGCCGCGAACGCGACCGAGGACGAGTCGCGGGGCGGCTTCCGGGTACGGCTGGACAACTTCGAGGGCCCCTTCGACCTGCTGCTCAGCCTGATCGCCAAGCACAGGCTGGACGTCACCGAGGTGGCGCTGGCCACCGTGACGGACGAGTTCATGGCGTACATCCGGGCGATGGGCCCGGACTGGGACCTGGACGCGGCGACCGAGTTCCTGGTGGTGGCCGCCACCCTGCTCGACCTCAAGGCCGCCCGGCTGCTGCCCGTGGCCGAGGTCGAGGACGAGGCGGACCTGGCGCTGCTGGAGGCCCGCGACCTGCTGTTCGCCCGGCTGCTCCAGTATCGGGCGTACAAGCGGGCGGCGGCGCTGTTCGGCGAGCGCTGGGCGGCCGAGCTGCTGCGCCGGCCCCGGACCGCCGCCCTGGAGCCCCGGCACGCGGAGCTGCTGCCCGAGGTGGTCATCACCGTCGGGCCGCGGCGGCTCGCCGAGCTGGCGGCCAGGGCGATGGCGCCCCGACCCGCGCCGGTCGTCTACGTGGACCACATCCACACCCCGCCGGTGAGCGTGCGCGAGCAGGCGGGGCTGGTGGTGGGGCTGCTCACCGAGCTGGGCGAGGCCTCGTTCCAGCGGCTGGTCGAGGACGCGCCGGACGACCTGGTGGTGGTCGCCCGCTTCCTGGCGCTGCTGGAGCTGTACCGGGAGCGGGTGCTCGCCTTCGAGCAGCCGGAGGCGCTCGGCGAGCTGCTGGTGCGCTGGGTGGCCGAGGAGGGCCGGGCGGCGGTCGAGGTGACGGACGAGTTCGACCGGCCGACGGGCGGGGTCGGGGAGGACGGACGGCGATGAGCGGCGGGAACGAGGGCGGGCGGCCGGTGCGGCGCCCGCTGGGGCTGCCGGGGCGGCCGCGGGCCGAGGAGTGGCTGGAGCCGGCCTTCGAGCTGCTGCCGGACCCGGTGGAGGCCGCGGAGGCGGTGGAGGCGGGGGAGCCGGTGGCGGACGAGGCGCGTGTCGTGCACCAGAAGTCGGCTCCGTCGACTTCCGGTGTCCCTGATGCCTCCGGTGTCCCCGGCGCCTCCACGGCCGAGGGGGCCGCCGACGCCGGGCTGCGGGCCGATCTGGAGGCCGTCCTGATGGTCGTCGACGAGCCGGTGGCGGAGGAACGGCTGGCCGAGGCGCTGGAGCGGCCCCGGGCCGAGGTGGCGGCCGCGCTGCGCGAACTGTCCGCCGAGTACACCTCCCAGGGCCGCGGCTTCGACCTGCGGCTGGTCGCCGGCGGCTGGCGGTTCTACAGCCGGGAGAGCCGCTCCGCGGCCGTCGACCGCTTCCTCCTGGACGGCCGGCAGGCCCGGCTCACCCAGGCCGCGCTGGAGACCCTGGCGGTGGTCGCGTACCGGCAGCCGGTGTCCAGATCGCGGGTTTCCGCCGTCCGTGGTGTGAACTGTGACGGCGTGATGCGTACCCTGGTACAGCGAGGACTGGTGGAAGAGGCCGGATCCGAGCCCGAAACAGGTGCGATCCTGTATCGGACGACGAACTACTTCCTGGAACGGATGGGGCTCCGCGGCCTGGACGAGCTGCCGGAACTCGCTCCCTTCCTGCCCGAGGTCGACGACGTGGAAGCGGAGTCCCTGGAGGGCACGATGATCGCGGAGGCGGTCGCCGCCGCTGCCGCGCAGGCCGCGGACGGCAGTGGCGAGGCCGGTCGGGCCGGGCCCGATCGGTAGGGGGCGGTGAGGTCGGCCGAAACGACCGCACATCCCAGACGGAACGACGTACGGACACTTTGATGCGTAGCAGTGGCAACGGCAGGAACAGCAGCGGCGGCGGGAGCGGTCGCGGCGGACAGGGCGGGGGCCGGGGCGGCGGCTCCTACGGCGGCGGCAGCGGCGGCGGTCGCGGCGGCTCGGGCTCGCGCGGAGGTTCGTACGGCGGCAGCGGCGGTGGCCGCGGCGGCTCGGGTTCGGGCGGAGGTTCGTACGGCGGTGGCCGCGGCGGCTCGGGGTCGGGCGCGGGCTCGCGCGGCGGTTCGTACGGTCGTGACGACCGGCGCGAGGGCCGCCGGGACGACCGCCGCTACCCGGACCGCCCGCTGCGGCCCGAGGAGCGCCGGTACGACCGCCCCGAGTACGGCGGCGGCCCCAACGCCACCCCGGCCCGCGGCGGCTTCGCCGGCCGGCGCCCCGGCCCGGCCCCGCGCCCGCGCCGCGAGGGCCAGGGCGCCCCGGGCGACCCGCGCCGCCAGCCGCAGCGCTCCCGCGAGCTCCAGGCCAAGATCGAGGACGCCGTCCTCGCCCGACACGACAAGCCGGCCGTCAAGCTGCCCAAGACCTTCGGCGAGCCCGAGGGCGAGCGCCTCCAGAAGGTGCTGGCCCGGGCCGGCATCGGCAGCCGCCGCGCCTGCGAGGAGCTGATCGAGCAGGGCCGGGTCGAGGTCAACGGCAAGCGCGTCACCGAGCAGGGCAAGCGGGTCGACCCGCAGAACGACGAGATCAAGGTGGACGGCCTGACCGTCGCCACCCAGTCCTACCTGTTCTTCGCGCTGAACAAGCCGGCCGGCGTGGTCTCCACCATGGAGGACCCGGACGGCCGCCAGTGCCTGGGCGACTACGTGACCAACCGGGAGACCCGGCTGTTCCACGTCGGCCGCCTGGACACCGAGACCGAGGGCATCATCCTGCTCACCAACCACGGCGAGCTGGCCCACCGCCTCACCCACCCGCGGTACGGCGTGACCAAGACCTACCTGGCCGCGATCCAGGGCCCGATCCCGCGCGACCTGGGCAAGCAGCTGGCCCAGGGCATCGAGCTGGAGGACGGCTACGCCCGCGCCGACAGCTTCAAGGTCATCTCCAACGTCGGCAAGAACTACCTGGTCGAGGTGACCCTGCACGAGGGCCGCAAGCACATCGTCCGCCGGATGCTGGCCGAGGTCGGCTTCCCGGTCGAGAAGCTGGTGCGCACCCACTTCGGCCCGATCGCCCTGGGCGACCAGAAGTCGGGCTGGCTGCGCCGCCTGACCAACCCGGAGGTCGGCCAGCTGATGCGCGAGGTCGGCCTCTAGACCCCGCCGTCGACGGGCCCCGGGCCCGTCCGCTCCGCCGGAGCCCCCGGTCGCACCTTTCGCGGCCGGGGGCTCCGGCGTTCGCGGGCGGTCGTTCCCGGGCGGCCGTTCGCGGGCGGTCGTTCCCGGGGGTGTGAACGTCCGCGCACGGATGTCCACGTTCCGGACAGGTCGTGTGAGCCGGGACGCAACCGCTGGTCACGGCCTTGTCAGCGTCATGATCCGTGGCCGAGGATGGCCACCGGAGCACCACCCGCCGCGTGGCGGGACTGCGCCAGCACGGGGCGTGCCGGCCGGGGTGAGTGCGGGCCGAGGGAAACCGGCCACCGGAGAACGGGCGAGCAGGGGGAGAGGGCGTCGTGTCCGATGCAGCACTGGGGCGGGTCGGCGGACAGGCCCTCGGCGCGCTGGGACTGGCGGAGCCGGACGGGCAGGTCTACGCGGCGCTGGTGGCCAACCCGCAGTCCACGGCCGAGGAGCTGGCGGAGAGCTGCGGGCTGACGTTCCAGCAGAGCGTGCGCGCACTGGACCGGTTGGCGCAGCAGGGCATGGCCACCCGGGCGCCGGTGGACCGGCACCGCTACCTGCCGGTGCCCCCGGACGTCGCGATCGGCACCCTGATCGGCCACCGGGAGTCGGAACTGCGCTACGCCCGGGCCGAGATGCACCGGTTGATGGACGCCTTCCGGGAGGCCTCGCGGTACACCGACCCGGCGCACTCGGTGGAGGTGCTGACCGGCGGCGAGGCGATCGCCCAGCGGCTGGAGCACATCACCGAGACCAGCCAGTACCAGGTGCGCGGCTTCGACCGCCCGCCGTACATCCAGGACCCGGTGGCGCCGCTGACCCTGCAGCGGCGGCGGCTGCGCGAGGGCGTGAAGTTCCGGACGGTCTACGACCGGGAGGCGGTGGCCTGGCCGGGGCGGCTGGAGAAGAACATCCTGGTCGGCGTCGCGGACGGCGAGGAGGCGAGGGTCCGGCCGACCCTGCCGATGAAGATGATCATCTCGGACGACCGGATGGCGATCATCCCGATCAGCGTCGGCGACAGCGTGCTGGACGCCGCGTACGTGATCCACCCCTCCGCGCTGCTCCAGGCGCTGGACACGCTGTTCGAGGCGGAGTGGGAGCGGGCCGTCCGCCTGCAGGCGGCGGTCGGCGCCGAGGACGCCGGGGCGGAGCCGGAGGCCGACCACCGCAAGCTGCTGGGCCTGCTGGCGGCCGGGCTCACCGACGAGTCGATCGCCCGCTCGCTCGGCTGGAGCGCCCGGACCACCCAGCGCCGGCTCCAGAGCCTGATGCGCTCGCTGGGCGCCACCACCCGCTTCCAGGCCGGGATGGCGGCCCGGGAACGGGGATGGCTGTAGGGCCCGGTCGGTTCGTCGGTCGGCCGGCGCGGGCGCGGGGACGATCGGCGGGGCGGGGCCGGGGAGGATCGGCGGGGCGGGGCCGGGGAGGTGACCTCGCCCGGCCCCGCCCGCGCCGTCAGCTCCAGGGGCTGAGCGAGGCCCAGCGGCCGTCCGGCCCGCGCTCGACCTTCTCCAGGCCGACCACGGCGGTGCGGTTCAGCCGCCCGTAGATGTGCGGGAACAGCACGCCGGGGGTGGCCCCGGGCGGCGGGGCGCCGTGCGGGGCCTCCCACTTCACCATCGGCTCCACCAGCGACTCCTCGATCAGCAGCACCATCAGCGGGTCGGGAGCGTCGGCGAAGAAGGCGTTGGCCACCGCCAGCGCCGTCGGCTCGTCCGCCGAGCAGTGGATGAACCCGTCGGTGAGCAGCGAGGCGGTGGCGTACGGGCGGCCCGGGTCGGCGAGCCAGTCGTCCAGGGGGGCGAGATGGAGGATCATGCTTCCTTTTCTACCCGTTGTCTCCGGTTCGGACCTGAGCAGCCGTCATCGGCACGGTGGTGTCCGCCGCCGGGCCGCCCCCGCGGTCAGAGCCCGGCCACCTTGGCGGAGGCGGACACCTCGTACACCAGGGTGAGGGTGCGCCGGGCGTCGGGGGCGAGCGGGACGTCCCAGCGGACGATGCCCTCGCTGTCGAAGGAGTCGGGCGCCGGGGAGCACTCCTCCTTGCGCAGCCGCACCTCGACCGCGGACACCTCGGAGACCGGCACCCGTTCGCGCACGGTCACGATCCGCTCGTCGTGCTCCTCCGGGCCGGAGAAGCGGGACAGGTGCAGCCGGACCGTCCGGGTGGTGGTCTGGCGGCCGGTGAGGCCGGCGGTGGCCTGGCGCTCCTCGACCTCCCGGACCACCCGGTAGCCGTCCGAGCTGCCGAAGGACAGCTCGGCGTCGGCGCCGGCGGCGGTGAAGCGCAGCTCGCCGCGGCCGGTGAAGCCGCTGCCGCGGACCAGCTCGACCGGGCCGGACAGCAGCGGGTGCCCGGCCGCGTTGCGGAACCGGACCACCTGGGTGACCAGCGGGGACAGCTCAGGGGCGCAGGCGTACTCGCCGGCCGCCGCGGCGGTGAAGGCCCCCAGCGGCACCCGGTGCGCGCGGCCGTCGGAGGGCACGGTCGCGGGGGCGGGGGCGGGCAGCACCCGGACCTCGCCGCCGTCGTCCACGCCCGGCACCCCGGAGGACGGGCCCAGGGTGGCGACCGCCTCCTCGCGCAGCTCGACCTCGACCGTGCGGCGCTCCTCCTCGGTGCGCTCGCGCAGCACCAGGACGTCCTCGGCGACCGCGGGCGGGGCGGTGGCGAGGGCGGAGCGGGCGGTGGAGAAGGTGAGCCGGGCGTTCGTCCAGTCCTCGCCGGTGCGCTGCCAGACCACCGCCTCCGACTCCAGGCGCAGCTCGCCGCCGTCCAGGGTCGCCCGGTAGGAGGGGCGCCACAGCGCACAGGGCACCAGGTGGGAGACGGTCAGCTCGGCCGGGCCGGGGCGCGCCGCCTCGACGGTGAGCTCCAGGTGGGCGGTCAGCTCGGCCGGGTCCTCCTCGGCCTCGTCCAGCGCGATCAGGGCCTGCGAGCGCTGCTGCTCCAGGCGGCGCAGCCGGGAGTGGGTGGCGCGCAGCTCCTCGCCGTGGCGCTCGCGCTCGGCGTCCACCCGGCCCAGCTCCCGCGCCCAGCGGTTGGGTTCGAGCTCCCCGAGGCCGGCGCCCTCGCCGATCTCGCGCAGCAGGTCGGCGGAGAGCTGGGCGAGCAGCGCCAGCCGGGCCTCCAGCCGGGCCCGGGTCTGGTCGGCCAGCCGGGTCTCGGCGTCCAGCCGGTGCAGCCGGTGGCGCAGCTCGGAGTCCTCCGGGCCGGGCGGCAGCGCGGCGCGCGGCATCCAGCCGCGCACCAGCCGGGCGTCCAGTACGCGGACGCCGTCGGTGGCGGACTCGGCGCGCAGGGTGCGGTCGACGGCGAGGGCGGTGAGCGGGCCGAGGCGCAGCCGCTGCACGCCCGCGGCGAGCCCGACCGTGGTGCCGCGCTCGACCTGGCTGCGGTCCTCCAGGCAGGTCACGGCGGTGACGGGGAGGGGAAGGGTCTCGACGGTCATCGCTCAGTTCCTCCGGTTTCCGCCGACGATGGCCTTTCCGGCCGGGATCTTGATCAGGTAGCCGCCGTCCAGCTCGGCGCGTCCGCCCGGGGGCAGATCGACCCGCCAGAGCCGGGTGCTGGGCGGGCAGTCCGGCGTGGAGACGGTCGGGGCGTGCCAGTCGGCCCGCTCCTCGATCCGGATCTCGGCGTCGGAGGTGACCGGCACCCGCTCGCGGACCTCCACGGTGACGGCGCGTGCCAGCCGGTTGGCCAGCTGGACGTGCACCCGGTGGTCGAGGACGGTGCTGTTGCCCTTCAGCATGCCGGTGGCGGACTCGTGCAACTCGGTGCGGCGCGCCACCTCGATGCTCTCGGCGACGCCGATGCCCAGCCGCCTGGTGCCGCCGGGCGCCAGGGTGGGCAGGGCGGTGGTGAGCAGGAACTCGTCGTCCACGGTGACCTCCACCGGGCCGGCCAGGACGGCCCGGTCGGTGCGGTTGGCCAGCACCAGGGTCGCGTACACCTTCTCCTCGACGGCGGGGACGGTGACGTACTCGGGGCGGACGGCGAGCGGGATCTCGCCGACGGTGACGGTGTGCCAGGTGCCGTCGGACGGGATGTCGGCGGGGGCGGCGGCGTCGAAGCGGTGGTCGAAGGAGCCGGCGGACTCGCGGGGCGGGACGGCGTGCCGGGGCAGGGTGAGGGTGCGGAGCTGTGCGGTGCCGCCGGCGCGCAGTGGCCAGGCCTGTTCGATCCGTTCGGGGCGGGGGTGGAGGGTGCCGCGGCGGGCGGCGGGTTCCTCGGGGCCGGCCAGGACGAGGTCGGGGTAGTCGAGCAGGGTGGCGTCCGGGACGACGCCGGGCGGTGGCGGTGGCGGGGGCGGGGCGGCGTGGCCGACGCGGCGGCGGGCCTCCGCGGGCGGGAGGCCGCCCGGGGCCTGTGGCAGCGGTGCCACCGGGGCGGCGGCCGGGGCCGGCGGCGGTGGGCCGCCGTAGCCGGCGAAGCCGCCGGGGGCTGGGGGCGCGGGCATCGGCTGGTCGGCGTTCAGCAGGCCGCCGCCGTACGCGGCGGGGGCGATCCGGTCCTCGGCGGCGAAGGCCTCGGCCCGGGGGCCGCCCGGGCGGGCGCCGCCCAGCCGGGCGGAGCGGGCGGCGCCGCCGGGGACGGGACGGCGGGTGGCGGGCTCGGGGCGGTCGGCGCCGGCCGCGTCGTAGCCGGCGAAGAGGTCGTTCAGGCCGGCCGGGGGCTCGCGCCAGCCGGAGGGCGGCGGGGCGGGCTGGCTGCGGCCGATCCGCAGCGAGGCGAGCCGGGGCAGGTCGGTGCGGCGGTCGAGGTCGGCGGTGGACAGGGCGAGGCGCACGCCCGTCCAGTCCTCGCCGGTGCGCTGGGCGACGGCGGCGCGCAGCACCAGGTGGGCGGTGTCGGCGCCGGTCCGGTAGGACAGCCGGTAGGCGGGCACCCAGCGGGCGGCGGGGACGCCGTACTCCAGTTCCAGTTCGAGCGCTGGGGCGGGGGGCGGCTGAGTGCCCGCGGTGCCCGGGGTGGCGAGGGTGAGCAGGACGGTGGTGCTGGTCCCGACCGGCTCGGCCCGGTCGGCGGTGGACGCCCGCTCCAGCCGGTCTTCGGCCAGGTAGAGCTCGTGGTCGGCGAGTTCGAGCTCCTGGGTGAGCTCCTCGGCGCGTTCCTGGAGCCGGGCCAGCCGCTCGTCGACGAAGTCGGCGAGCTCCAGCCAGGCGTCGGCGGGCGTGCGGCGCAGCGGCTCGTCACGGCGGCGCTGCGGCGGTACGGCGCGCAGCGCGGCGGTCTCGGCGATCGCGGCCAGGACCAGCCGCCGGCGCTCGTCGAGCGCGTGATGGTGTTCGCGTGCTTCCTCCAACGCCCGCTGCAACTCCGGGAGTTCGTCCTCCTCGCG
The DNA here is from genome assembly GCF_042894165.1 of Kitasatospora sp. NPDC001547. Taxonomy (NCBI): domain Bacteria; kingdom Bacillati; phylum Actinomycetota; class Actinomycetes; order Kitasatosporales; family Streptomycetaceae; genus Kitasatospora; species Kitasatospora sp. NPDC001547. The sequence goes on from NZ_JBIAVL010000020.1 coordinate 35,489, forward strand.
GAGTTCGGCGAGCAGTTCGAGGCGGGCCTCGGTGACCGCGGTGCCGGCCGGTCCGGAGAGCACCCGAGCGCGCAGCGAGCGGCCGTCCAGGGCGGCGGGCAGGCCGGTCAGCCGCAGCCGTCCACCGGGCGGGACCGGGACGGTGGCGCGCCGGCGGCACACCGCACCCTCGGCGTACACCACGACGGAGTCCAGGACCGACGGGTGGGCCGGTACGGCCGGCGGTTTCGACTGCCCGCTCCGGCCGCTGTGCTGATCGTCCATGCGCAACCCCTTCGTTCGCGTGGCGCCCGCCGCGTGGCGCTCGTGGTGGTGCCTGTGGTGTCCGTGCTGCTGTTCGCGGTGCTGCTCGTGGTGTTGCCCGCCTTCTCCGGGCGGCCAGTCTGCCCGGCTTCGGTGCGGGCGTCGCAGGATTTCCGGGTGCGGCGTGTGCACTGTGTGGGACGGGGGCGGGTCCGTGGCGGTTGCCGGCGCCGGAAGCTGCCGGGACCGCCGTACCGGTTGCCGGGTGGAGTGTGGGGACTTCGGCGGGGTCGATGAGGGAGGATGGGCCGCGGGTGCTCCCGGACGGTCCCGGCACCTTCGAGAATCGTGATGAGGAGAGCGACCCGCCATGCGCACTGCCGTCGTCGTCGGCACCGGACTGATCGGCACCTCCGCCGCGCTCGCGCTCACCGCCCGCGGGCTGACGGTCCATCTGGAGGACGCCGACCCGGACGCGGCCCGCACCGCCGAGTCGCTCGGCGCGGGCACCACCGACCCGGCCGACGGCCCGGTGGACCTGGCGATCATCGCCGTGCCGCCCGCGCTGGTCGGCAAGGTGCTGGCCGACTGCCAGCGCCGCAACCTGGCGCACTGGTACACCGACGTCGCCAGCGTGAAGGCCGGCCCGGGCAGCGAGGTCGCCGAGCTCGGCTGCGACACCGTCCACTACATCGGTAGTCACCCGATGGCCGGCCGTGAGCGCTCGGGCCCGCTGGCCGCCCGCGCCGACATCTTCGAGGGCCGCCCCTGGGTGCTCACCCCGACCGCCGACACCGACACCGAGACGCTCAACGCCGCGCTGGAGCTGGTCGCGCTCTGCGGCGCGGTGCCGATCGTGATGGACGCCGCCGAGCACGACCGGGCGGTCGCCCTGGTCTCGCACGCCCCGCAGCTGGTCTCCTCACTGGTCGCGGCCCGGCTGGAGAACGCCGACGAGACCGCCATAAGGCTCTCCGGGCAGGGCGTGCGCGACGTCACCAGGATCGCCGCCTCCAACCCCGGCATGTGGGTCGACATCCTCTCCGCCAACGCGGGCGCGGTCGCCGACGTCCTGGAGGGCGTGGCCCGCGACCTCGGTGAGACGGTCACCGCGCTGCGCGCCATGGAGGCCGCCGAGGAGGGCGAGCGCCAGGCGGGCGCGGCCGGGATCGAGGCGGTCATGCGGCGCGGCAACACCGGCCAGGCCCGCATCCCCGGCAAGCACGGCGCGCCGCCCACCCGGTACGAGACCGTGGCGGTCGTGCTCGGCGACCAGCCGGGCGAGCTGGGCCGGCTGTTCGGCGAGGTCGGCGACGCCGGGGTCAACATCGAGGACGTCGCCATCGAGCACTCGACCGGGCAGCAGGTCGGCTTCGTCCAGCTGTCGGTGGCGCCGACGGCGGTGAAGCGGCTGACCAAGGCGCTGCGGGCGAGCGGCTGGAGCGTCCGGGACTGAGGCTCCGGGCGGGGCCGGGGATACCGGGGCCGGGGTCCAGGGGCCGGGGCCGGCGATGCCGGGCCGTCGGGCCTGGTTGATCGGCGGCGTCGGTTGGTCGGGGCGGTTGCTCAGGGTCGACTAGTCTGGGTCGGTTGATCGGCCCGGACGGCCGCGGAGTCCGTCCCGGCGGCGGTCCATTAACCTTGAGGGAGACAATCCCCGGCCGCCCGCCTGCCCAGGCCCCGGCTCCCATGCTCAGAGAGAGGTTCGCCCCGTGGACACTGCCGACCGAGCGCCCGCCCCGGTCGTCGTCGCCATCGACGGACCCTCCGGCTCCGGCAAGTCGACCGTCTCCCGGGCGGTCGCGGCCCGGCTGGGCCTGAGCTTCCTGGACACCGGCGCCATGTACCGGGCGATGACCTGGTGGATGCTGGCCAACGAGGTCGACGTCGAGGACGCGGAGGCGGTGGCCGTCGCGTGCGGCAAGCCGGTGATCGTCTCGGGCACCGACGCCGACGGCCCCACCATCACGGTGGACGGCCAGGACGTGTCCGGCCCGATCCGCGGCCCCGAGGTGACCGCCAAGGTCAGCGCCGTGTCCGCGGTGCCGGCCGTACGGTCCCGGCTGGTGGAGCTCCAGCGCGGCTGCGCCGAGGTCGCCGAGCGCGGCATCGTCGCCGAGGGCCGGGACATGGGCAGCGTGGTGTTCCCGGACGCCACCGTCAAGGTCTTCCTGACCGCCTCCGAGGAGGCCCGGGCCACGCGCCGGGCCGCCGAGCTGCGCGCCAAGGGCGTGGACGAGGCGACCATCACCGCGATGGCCGCCGACCTCGCCCGCCGGGACGCCGCCGACTCCTCCCGGAAGACGGCCCCGCTGACCCAGGCCGCGGACGCGGTCCTGGTGGACACCAGCGACCTCACCCTGGAGCAGGTGATCGACCGGATCGCCGGATTGGTGGAGGAGCGGGCCGGACTGTCCGCGGTCTGACCGGCCGCCGTCGGTCCGACCAGGGCCGGTCCGAACCCCTTCGGGCCGGCCGACGAGTGAACCGCGGGCCGTCGAGGTGCCGCGGAGACAACCACCGCGCTGCCCCGAGCGGGGCAGGTACGCACGGCACGCCCCTGGGAAGGGCCGGGCCGGGAAACGGAACAGACGAACATGACCGCAGAGCACGCCGCCACCGGCCACGGTGAGCTGGACGCCGCCGACTACGCCGAGTTCATGGCGCTCGCCGCCGAGGAGGGCTTCGACCTCGACGGCTTCGACGCCGGGGACGGCGCCGAGCATGTCCGACTGCCGGTGCTGGCCGTGGTCGGCCGGCCCAACGTCGGCAAGTCCACCCTGGTGAACCGCATCATCGGCCGCCGCGAGGCCGTCGTCGAGGACAAGCCGGGCGTTACCCGCGACCGGGTCACCTACGAGGCCAGCTGGAACGGCCGCCGCTTCAAGGTGGTCGACACCGGCGGCTGGGAGATCGACGTCCTCGGCATCGACGCCATGGTGGCCGCCCAGGCCGAGCTGGGCATCGAGCAGGCCGACGCGGTGCTGTTCGTGGTGGACGCCACCGTCGGCGCCACCGACACCGACGAGGCCCTGATCAAGATCATCCGCCGGGCGGGCAAGCCGACCGTCCTGTGCGCCAACAAGGTCGACGGCCCCTCCACCGAGGCCGAGGCCGCCTACCTGTGGTCGCTCGGCCTCGGCGAGCCGTTCCCGGTCTCCGCCCTGCACGGCCGCGGCTCGGGTGACCTGCTGGACGCCGTCATGGACGCGCTGCCCGAGGCCCCGCCGCAGACCTTCGGCGACGCCGCCCCCGGCGGCCCGCGCCGCATCGCGCTGATCGGCCGCCCGAACGTCGGCAAGTCCAGCCTGCTGAACAAGGTCGCCGGCGAGGAGCGCGTCGTCGTCAACGAGCTGGCCGGCACCACCCGCGACCCGGTCGACGAGATGATCGAGCTCGGCGGCAAGACCTGGAAGTTCGTGGACACCGCCGGCATCCGCCGCCGGGTCCACCTGACCGCCGGCGCCGACTTCTACGCCTCGCTGCGCACCGCCTCCGCGCTGGAGAAGGCCGAGGTCGCGGTCGTCCTGATCGACGCCAGCGAGACCCTCGCCGAGCAGGACACCCGGATCATCTCGATGGCCGTCGAGGCCGGGCGCGCCGTCGTCGTCGCCTACAACAAGTGGGACCAGCTCGACGAGGAGCGCCGCTACTACCTGGAGCGCGAGATCGAGCGCGACCTCGTCCAGGTGCAGTGGGCCCCGCGGGTCAACGTGTCGGCCAAGACCGGCCGGCACATGGAGAAGCTCGTCCCGGCGATCGAGACCGCGCTGGAGGGCTGGGAGACCCGCATCCCGACCGCGCGCCTGAACGCCTTCCTCGGCGAGCTGGTCGCCGCCCACCCGCACCCGATCCGCGGCGGCAAGCAGCCGCGCATCCTGTTCGGCACCCAGGCGGGCATCCGTCCGCCGCGCTTCGTGCTGTTCGCCTCGGGCTTCCTGGAGGCCGGCTACCGGCGCTTCATCGAGCGCCGGCTGCGGGAGGAGTTCGGGTTCGTGGGGACGCCGATCTCGATCTCGGTGCGGGTCCGGGAGAAGCGCAGGAAGAAGTAGTAGGGGAGAGGGAACGGTCGGTCCGCTGACCGACCGACGGCCGGAGGGCCTCGCCACGGTGGTGGCGGGGCCCTCCGGTGTTTTGGGGGTGGTGCGGGCCGGGTTCGGCGGGGCGTGGTGGGGCGCGGTGGGGCGCAGTGGAGCCGGTGCGGGGATACGTGCGCGGGGCGTGGGCCGGGCGTCAGTGGAGCTCGACGGCGGGGCCCGGGGGCAGGGAGAGCATCTGGCGGTGGCGGCCGCCGGAGGGCCGGGTGGGGACGAGGCCGGTGACCGTACCCGTCACCGGGGCGGGCGCGGGCGGCGCCGGGGGCACCGGCGCGGGGACCGACACCGGGTGCGGGGCCGCGCCCAGGTAGCCGGCCGCGACCCAGCCCTGTCCGTTGGTGAACTGGGCTGCGGGGACGGCGGGTTGGTCCTGGGCGGGGATCGCTGCGGCGCGGCCGGGGGCGTCGCCGGTGGGGGCGGTGGAGGTGGCGGGCTCGGGGTGGCCGACGGAGTGGCCGTGCCCGTGGCCGTGGTGGTGGCCGGTGGCGGGACCGCCGGTGTGGGAGTGGGAGTGGGAGTGGGAGTGGGAGTGGGAGTGGGAGTGGCTGTTGGCGTGGGCACCGGGCTGGCCGCCGCCGTGGCCGTGTTGTTGGGCGGGGGTGTGGCCGTGCGGTTGGGCCGTGGCCTGGCCGTGCGGTTGGCCGCCGGTGGGGCCGGGGCCTTGGTGCTGGTGGCTCGGCATGAACTGGGGGAGTCCCGGCGTCTGCCCCGCGAGGGTGTGGAAGGCCTGCTGCTGGGGCGGGTACGGGCGCTGCTCGCCGACCATCGGGTAGCCGTCGCGGACCGCGAAGCCGGTGAACTTCAGGTCCTCCTCGCCCGAGCGGTCGCCGGGCAGGGCACGGAAGAGGCGCCGGTACTCGGAGTACAGCTCGTCGTAGATCGGCGTGGCGGAGTGCGGGTGCTCGGCGTCGTACGACGGGCGCATGCCCGGGATCGAGCGCGAGGCGGTGGCGGACCGGCCGGGGGACGCGGAGACGTCGTAGCTGTACACGTAGGGGCCAACGAGTGAGAGGGGCGGGGGATGCGGGGGCGGGAGCGGGGGCGCTTCCACACGCCGGAGTGCGGGGCGGGCGGCCGCGCCGGGTGGGGAGCGGGCACGCCGGGGGTGCGAGCGGGCGCGCCGGGGCGGGGCGCGGGTCGGCTCGGGTCGCCGGGGCTGGTCGGGCCGCGGGGGCGGCAGGCGTTCGCCGGAAGGCGGCCACGGGGGTGGGTGGCCGCCTTCCGGCGGGTCGGGGCGCGGAGGCGGGGGAGGCGGGGACGCGGGACGCGGGGGCGGATCAGGTGCCGGCGAGCGGGAGGGAGGCGGCGACCACCTGGCCCAGCGCCACCGCCCGCTCCAGCGCCTGGCGCAGCAGGTCCTCGCGGGGCTGGCGGCCGACCATGCCGGCCGGGACGGCGTACATCGTCACCTCGGACAGCTGGCTCGCGGCCATCCGCCAGGCGTCGGTGACCTGGAGCGGCTGGTGCGCCTGCCACCAGCCGGTGCTGCCGCCGGCCGCGGCGGGCTGGAGGATCGCGTGCAGCTTGCCCATCGCGACCAGGACCGACCAGCCGGGCAGCTGGTCCGGGGTCTCGTCCAGATCGGTGACGGGCTGGAAGCCGGCGTCCTGGAGCAGATCCAGGAACTCGTCCTCGCCCGAGGTGCTGCCGGGCCGGCCGACGGGCCCGGTCGGCTCGACCACCAGCGAGGCGTGCCCGACCTTGCCGTGCAGCACCAGTCCGCAGGTGATGCCGAGGATGGCGGCCTGACCGGGGGCGGTCGGCTGGGTCGGGGCGGGGCCGACGGGCGCGGCCGGGGCCGGTGCGGGGGCGCTCGGTGCGACGGCGGGGGTGCCGGGGAAGCCGGGGAAGCCGGGGGCACCGGGAACGCCGGGGGCGGCGAGGTCGGGGCCGCCGCCCGGCTGGGACTGGCTGATGCTGCGGACGGCGCCGACCAGCTGCTCCTCGGCGACCGGCACGACCTGGGAGGGGATGCAGCGGGCGTGCGCGAAGGCGAGGACGGCGGTCTCCTCACCGACGAACAGCACGGTGCTGGTGGGCTCCACGTGCGTGTCGCCGGGGGTCCGGCAGGAGGTGCACTCGTAGCTGTCGGGAGCGCGGTCGCCGCCTAGCAGGCGGTCGGCCTCGTCGTCGCCGATCTCGGACCGGACCTCGTCGCTGACGTCGAGCATGCGCGGCACAGGGTCTCCTCGGATGGGTGTGGATGGCGGTTCGCGGGCGGACACGGGGAGGTCGCCATGCCCAACGGGCCCTTGTGTCGGGCGTCACGGGTGCCCGTCGAGGCTGACGGGAATTGCCTCGGATCCGACCGCGCGGCGTGTTGTCGTGGTCGCAATCTGTCGATGTGGGTGCCGGGACTGCCGGAATCAAGCGGTGAGGTGAATCACGGAATCCGGGTGTTTGATCTAGGAAACAATGGCCAAACCCGACATTTCGGGCGTGATTCCCTGGTCATTACCGCCGGTAACCCTTGGCTGAGCTGGGCGGACCGTTGAAGTTTTGGCTTCCCCGTCGACCGCCTCGTAGCTTCTTGGTCGGCGCAACGAGCGCCACCCGGGTTCACCCCCGACGCACGGCCCCCCGGTCCGCCGGGCGCGGCAGGTGCCCGCCGACACGATCGCTCGAACAGGTCGTCGGCGCGCGGCTGGGTGACCGGGGCGGCAGCGGCACGTCCGATACGTGCACGGCCGTCCGACGGACGCGGCAAGCGAACGCGGCCCCTCACGGGGTCTGGTTCCGCATGCCCGCCCCGGGGCTGTCGAGAGGAACCTCATGACCTTCCGTAACGAGACCGCCGCTGCCACCACCTCCACCGCCACCAAGCGCAACCGCGTTCGGATGGCCGTCGTGGCGGGCGCCGCTGTCGCGGCCCTGCCGGTGGCCGGCCTCGTCACGGCCACCTCGGCCTCCGCCGCCTCCGTCGCCACCTGGGACGCCGTCGCCCAGTGCGAGAGCGGCGGCAACTGGGCCATCAACACCGGCAACGGTTTCTACGGCGGTCTGCAGTTCACCTCCAGCACCTGGGCCGCCTTCGGTGGCACCGCCTACGCCTCGCAGGCCAACCTGGCCACCAAGGCGCAGCAGATCGCCGTCGCCGAGAAGGTCCTCGCCTCGCAGGGCCCGGGCGCCTGGCCCGTCTGCTCCGTCAAGGCCGGCCTGACCAAGGGCGGCGCCCCGGCCGCCGTCGACACCTCGGCGGGCTCGACCGCCGCCAAGCCGGCGCAGGCCCCGAAGGCCGCCGCCAAGCCGGCCGAGGCCCCGAAGGCCGCCCCCAAGGCCCAGGCCGCGCCGAAGAACGACGCCGTCGCGCCGAAGGCCGCCGCCAAGGCCGACGCCCAGAAGTCCGCGCCGAAGGCCGACCAGGGCGCCAAGTCCTGGAACCGCTCGAACGACGCCAAGCCGGCCGCCAAGGGCAGCTACACCGTCAAGGCCGGTGACACCCTGAGCTCCATCGCCGCCGCGCAGGGCCTGGACTGGCACGACCTGTACCAGAACAACGCCAAGGTCATCGGTGGCAACCCGGACCTGATCCTCCCGGGCCAGACCCTCAGCATCTGAGGTCCGCTCGGGCGCCTGGGGCCCGGTGCGTAGCCGGTACCGGCTACGCGGGCTCCGGCGGTACGTCGGCGCCGCCCTGCGGTGCCGCCCGCACGGGCGGCGATCTGCTGACGTGGCGATGTGCTCGGCTTCCACGGCCGCTTCTCCGCCGCGCGGGTTCCTCCCGCCGGTCGGGGGAGCGGCCGTCGGCGTTGCGCGGGGTGCGTGGGGTGCGCGGCGTTGTGGGGTGTTGTGCGGTGTCTCGCATCGTTGACGCCATTCACAGCGCTTACGGCGGTTTCGAGGTCTACCGCGTTTGTGGCGTTCGGCCGAGTGCGTGGGCGAGGGGCGGGCGGCGCGCCTAGGGTCGGCTGCCATGCCACCTTCATGTGATGAGCGCTCAGGTCTCGGCCGGTTCGTGGTGGGCGCGGGCACCGCCGTGGCGGTGCTGCTGGCCGTCTCGTCGGGCGGGGTACGGGCCCGGGCGGCCGTCCGGGTCGCCGACCTGGTGTGGGACGAGCTCGCCGACTGCGAGAGCGGCGGCGACTGGCGGGCGGACACCGGCAACGGCTTCTACGGCGGCCTGCAGATCCGGCCGTCCACCTGGGCGGAGGCCGGTGGTCCGCGCTTCGCCGACCGGCCGGACCACGCGAGCCGACGCGAGCAGACGACCGTCGGCGAGGAGATCGTCCGCCGTCAGGGGTGGGAGGCCTGGCCGTCCTGCGCCCGGGAGTTGGGGCTGCTCGGGGGCGCTCCCGCGGCCGGCGCCGGGGCTGGGCCCGGATAGCCGCGGTGCGGGAGGATGGTGGGGTGATCCAGGACGAGCTGTTCAGCGATCCGGGCGGGTCCGCGGGCGCGCGCGAGCGCTCCGAGCCGGCCCCCGGTGCCGTCCTGCTCCCCGGCTGGCTGGACCTCGACGCGCAGCGCCGCCTGGTCGCGGCCTGCCGGGAGTGGGCCCGTCCGCCGGCCGGTCTGCACACCGTGCGGATGCCCACCGGCGGGATGATGTCCGTCCGGATGGTGAGCCTCGGCCTGCACTGGTACCCGTACGGGTACCGGCGGGTCGCCGAGGACGGCGCGCCCGTCAAACCGTTCCCGCCGCTGCTCGGTGACCTGGCGCGCAGGGCCGTCGCCGAGGCGTACGGGACCGCGCTGGGGGAGGTCGCGGGCGCGGCGTCGTACGAGCCGGACATCGCGATCGTCAACCACTACGCCCACGGTGCGAAGATGGGCCTCCACCAGGACCGCGACGAGCGGGCGGACGCGCCGGTGGTCTCGCTCTCGCTGGGCGACGGCTGCGTGTTCCGGCTGGGGAACACCGAGACCAGGACCCGGCCGTGGACCGACCTGGAACTGCGCAGCGGGGACCTGCTGGTGTTCGGCGGCCCGGCCCGGTTCGCGTACCACGGGGTGGTGCGGACGCTGCCGGGGACGGCCGATCCGGCGCTGGGGCTGGTCGGGCGGCTCAACATCACGGTGCGGGAGTCGGGGCTGGGGGAGTAGGGGGAGGGTGGGGTTCGTCGGGGCTGCTGGCCTACTCCTCTCCTCGTTCACCCGGTTACGCGTCTACTCGTCTACTCGTCTACTCGTTCGAGTGAACTGGAGGCTTCGGACCGATGCGCGGGAATGACCCGGGTCGCCGGAGAATTCGAGTGAGCTGGAGAATTCGTTCGGAGTCCGAGAGGAAGCGTGCGCATGGGAACCCCCGTCGACGACCTTGTCGATCTGCTCGACCTTGAGCAGATCGAACTCAACATCTTCCGCGGGCGCAGCCCCGAGGAGGCGCTGCAACGGACGTTCGGCGGCCAGGTCGCCGGGCAGGCGCTGGTCGCGGCGGGGCGCACGGTGGACGACGAGCGCCCGGTCCACTCGCTGCACGCCTACTTCCTGCGCCCCGGGGTCCCCGGCGTGCCGATCGTCTACCAGGTCGACCGGATCCGCGACGGCCGCTCCTTCACCACCCGCCGGGTGCTCGGCATCCAGGGCGGGCGGTCGATCTTCGCCCTCACCGCGGACTTCCACAGACCCGAGGAGGGCGGCATCGACCACCAGTACCCGATGCCGCCCGTCGCCGCCCCCGAGGACCTGCCCAGCGCCCTGGACGAGGTCGGCTCCCGGCTCGGCGAGCTGCCCCCCTTCATCAGCCGCCGCCAGCCCTTCGACATCCGCTACGTCGACCGGCTGCGCTGGACGGAGGAGGAGCTGGAGGGCGTCGAGGCGCGCAGCGGCGTCTGGCTGCGCACCAACGGCTCGTTGCCGGACGACCCGCTGATCCACGTCTGCGCCCTCACATACGCCAGCGACATGACGCTGCTGGACGCCGTCCGCGCCCCGGTCGAGCCGCTGTGGGGCGAGCGGAACTTCGACATGGCCTCGCTCGACCACGCGATGTGGTTCCACCAGCCGTTCCGGACGGACGACTGGCTGCTGTACCAGCAGGAGTCCCCGATCGCGCACGGCGCGCGCGGCCTGGCGCGCGGGCAGATCTTCGACCGGCACGGCCGGCTGGTGGTGTCCGTGGTGCAGGAGGGGCTGTTCCGGCCGCTGAAGCGCCGCGACGGGTAGGTGGTCGTGGGGCCCGGTGGTGTTGCCCGGCGTTGCCTCGTGTTGTGCCCCGTGTCGGCGCGCCGCAGCCGTGTTGCGGTTTCGGCGGCTTCGGGTCGACGGGAATGATCCGTCCGCGTGGACGGTGTTGTGGATGACCGAGACGGGCGGCCCGAACCGCGGGCCGTCCGCGGACCGACCGGGAGGGTGAACCGATGACGGCGACTGCCGCGGAGGACTGGAAGCACTGGAGCGACGGCCGGGCGGCGACGGTGAGCGCGCCGCACGGCCAGCTCGCACTCACCGGCACGCACTGGCTGGAGCCCGAGCCCGCCGAGATCCCGGGCCTGCCCGGGCGCTGGTGGGCCGACGCCGAGGGCGTCCGGGTCCGGGCGGAGACGTCCGACGGCATCACGGTCGACGGCGCCGACGCCCCGGTGGACGGCGAGGCGCTGCTCCGGCCGGACAGCGACCCGGCCGCCGACACCGCCACCCTGGGCGCCCTGCTGCTCGTCCCGATCGAGCGCGAGGGCGAGCTGGCCCTGCGGGTCTTCGATCCGGCCTCCCCGCGCCGGGCCGCGTTCGCGGGCATCTCCGCCTACCCGTACGCGCCCGAGTGGGCCGTGTCCGCCGTCTTCACTCCGTTCGAGGACGGCGACGCGCGGTCGGTCGTGGTCCCGAACGCCGACGGCCGGGAGCGTCCGCTGGCCGTCTCCGGGCAGATCGCGTTCACCGTGGCGGGCGAGCACCGGACCCTGACCGTCAGCCGGTCGGGCCGGCGGCTCAGCGGCGTGATCGCCGACGCGACCAGCGGCATCGACACCTACCGCTTCCGGTTCATCACCCTGCCGGCGCCGGACGCCGACGGCCGCACCGTCCTCGACCTCAACCGGGCCTACCTGCCGCCGTGCGCCTTCTCGGACCACTTCATCTGCCCGTTCCCGCCGCCGGGCAACCGGCTGGACTTCGCGGTGGAGGCGGGGGAGAAGCAGGTGCTGAACCGGTAACGGGTGGTGGGGACGGCGGGTCCGCTGGGGCGGGCCCCGGTGCGGGGCGGCCCCGGGGTGGAGCGGAGCATGGGGGGTTATGTCGAACAATCAACATTCCACTCCGTCCCCCTCACCCGCCCCGTTCGGCTCCGCCCCCTCGTCTCCCTCCTCCGCCTCCCCGTCTTCCCCCTCCGCCTCCTCTGCGCCACTCTCCAGTCCCTCGTCAGGGGGCGGACCGGAGCCGGAGGCGGCCGCCGACTCAGCCTGGTACCGGCGGGCCTTCGCCGACCTCAGCCCGCTGCGCGACCACGCCGACTACCGCCGGGTCTGGGCCGGGCAGGCCGTCTCCTCCATAGGCCAGCAGATGACGGCCGTCGCCGTCTCCGTCCAGGTCTACGACCTGACCGGCTCCGCCTTCGCGACCGGCCTGGTCGGCATCTTCTCGCTCGTCCCGCTGGTCGTCTTCGGCCTCTACGGCGGCGCGATCGCCGACACCGTCGACCGGCGCCGACTGGGCCTGATCGGCTCGGCCGGTCTGGCGGCCGTCTCCGCCGTCCTGGCCGCGCAGGCGCTGGCCGGCCTCGGCCTGGTCGCCGTCCTGTACGCCGCCGTCGCCGTCCAGGCCGGCTTCTTCGCGATCAGCTCGCCCGCCCGCTCGGCGATGATCCCCCGACTGGTCCCCAGCCACCAGCTCCCGGCCGCGAACGCGCTGAACACCGTCAGCATGAACCTCGGCCTCACCGTCGGTCCGATGCTCGGCGGCGTCCTCATCGGCGCCTACGGCCCCCAGGCCGCCTACCTGATCGACACCGTCGCCTTCACCGGCACCCTCTACGCGATGTGGCGCCTGCCCGCCATGCGGCCGCTCGGCGACCGCAAGGGCCGCGCCTCCGTCCTCGACGGCCTCCGCTTCCTGCGCGAGCAGCCCAACCTGCGCACCAGCTTCCTCGCCGACCTGGCGGCCATGGTCTTCGGCATGCCGCGCGCCCTCTTCCCGGCCATCGCGGTCACCTTCTACGGCGGCGACGCCGGCACCGTCGGCCTACTGGTCTCCGCCCCCGCGGTCGGCGCCCTGGTCGGCGCGCTCTTCTCCGGCTGGGTCGGCCGCGTGCACCGCCAGGGCGTCGCCGTCCTCGCCGCCGTCGCCGCCTGGGGCCTGGCCATCGCCGCCTTCGGCGCCCTCCACAACCTCTGGCTCGGCCTCCTGCTGCTCGCGGTCGCGGGCTGCGCCGACACCGTCAGCATGATCTTCCGCAACACGATGATGCAGGTCGCGGCCCCGGACGAGATGCGCGGCCGCCTCCAGGGCATCTTCATCGTGGTGGTGGCCGGCGGCCCCCGCCTCGGCGACTTCGAGTCCGGCACCGTCGCCGCCCTCACCAACCCTGCCACCTCCGTGATCACCGGCGGCCTCGCCTGCGTCGCCGCCGTCCTCCTCCTCGCCGCCCGCCGCCCCGCCTTCCTCACCTACGACGCCCGCCACCCCACCCCCTGACCCCACCCACCCCAGAACCTGGCAGCGAGCACCCCCCGACGTGCTGTATTGTTTTCCACGTCGCCGGGACAACCGGAGACAAGGTCGAGAAGCCCACAGCAGAGCCCCCCAGGCCCCGCTGCAGGCACCGAGACCACGGGACGTGGCGCAGCTTGGTAGCGCACTTGACTGGGGGTCAAGGGGTCGCAGGTTCAAATCCTGTCGTCCCGACTTGCGAATCCGCAGGTCGGAGGCCGTTTCCATCTGAGGATGGGGGCGGCCTTTTTTGTGCGTGTCACGGGGTGATGGTCGCAGGGTGGTCGCATCTCGTCCGGCCGCGGACCGCAGCCGGGCGCGGGCTGACCTGGTCAACTCGCTGCTGTATGGCTGGAGTTGGCGCACGTGGCCCGATCGGTGGCCGGATCGTTAACCACTCACGACATCCTGTGGCGGGTGACCTCGCGTCGCGGGGTTGACGCGGCCGGGCGTGAGCATTATTCAATTTGTGAACCTTCTTCCGCTCTGTCCGGATTTTCTGGGCCAGATGTCGGCGCGGGGGTGGCCCCGCAGGGCGAAGGTCTGCGACCACCATGCGACCACCACGTAGGCGGGAGCCGCCCTGGCCAGGCGGTCCTCCTTGCTGGGGCGCAAAGGGGCTCGGCAGGCCGCGGGCTTCGGGAGACGGTGTGCTGAGGGGTGGGGCGCGCCGGGTGCGGCTGGGGCAGATCTTTGGCGATGACGTGCCCCTGGGTTCGCTGGGTTCCCTCCTCCTGGACTGCTACAGCGTCCCCGGGGGCCGGGCTGTGCTTCACGGTGACCGGGCATGCCCCCAGTTGGGGTCCGGTGCGCGGCTGGGCCGTGTCGGGCTCCCGGCCGGGCCGTTGTGCGGGTCCTGCGCGTGGATGTTGCCGGCAGACCATCCCGTGAGCGAGTTTGCGGTCGCGGTGGCAGGGCTGAGAACTCCCGCCGTGGTGGCGGGCGACGGGCCGGCGGGGCTGGCGCCGACACCAGGGCCTGCGGGCGGTGAGCCGGCCCAGGCGGTGCGGGTGTGGCGGCGCGCGCAGACGCGCGCGCTTGAGGGCTTCGCGGCCGCTGCCGCTTTCCCCTGGCTGGAGTCCTGGGCAGGGCCCAGGCTGTCCGCGCTGACCGGCGCGGTCGAGCAGGCTCGCGCAGCGGTTGCCCGCCGCGTCGACCCTCGTGAACTGCTGACGGCTGCCTGCGTGGCGGCCCTGCCCGTGCCGGTCGGCCTGCGGGAAGGGCTGCCGACGTGTGCAGGGAGCTGGGGGGTTGACGGGGAGTGGCTGCTGCTGGAGGCGTGGATGCGCTGGCAGAGCGCCTGCGCCGAAGGCGAGGCGCAGGTGGCGGACTGCGTACGGGCGGCGTCCGCAGCGGTCTACGAAGCGTTCGGCAGACGGCGCAAGGCACGTGATGAGGCGCTGGACGCTGTCCAGCGCCTCATCACGGCCTCAACCGACCAGGCACGGCGGCTCGCTGAAGAGGAGAACGCCGAGCCCGTACACCTGGTTCAGATGGCGCTCCCACTACTTGAGACGGAGCCGTTCACCGGTCGGGAGCACGATCCGCTCACCTTCTGGCAGGCCAGGGTGATCGCGGTCCACCAGAGCGGCGTCGACTGGCCGGCCGGCCAGGTCTCGCTCGCCGCTCCCCGGGCGGTGTCCGATCTGCTCCTGGGCGGTTGACTCCCGGGCCGGTCAAGCAGCGTGGCGGGGCTGGAAACCGGGCCAGTCCTAAAGGTCCGTGGCAGCCAGTTCGTAGGCATGGGCGAGCGCGTTGACCGCGTCGTCGGCCGCGTGCTTGAGCAGGTGCCCGTAGATGTTGATGGTCGTCGCGATGGTCGAATGACGCAGGGCCTTCGACACGATCGCGATCGACACCCCGGAGGTGATCATGATGGTCGCCACCGTGTGCCGCAGATCGTGAATCGTGATCTGCGGCAGCCCGGCCTCGGCCTGGCGGTGCCGCAGCTGGTCCAGGACGTACTGCGGACGCAGCGGAGCTCCGTCGACGCCTGCGAAGACGAGTCCACGCAACGGCGCTCCCGGTGGCAGCAGAGACTGTTGGTAGTCGGCCTGGCGCTGCAGCGCGGCCAGGACCCGTGGATTGACGCTGACCCAGTTCCGGCTCGCCTTGGTCTTCGGCGCGCACAGGTGCAGTTCGTTGTTGTCGATGGTGGCCAGCGTCCAGCGGACGAAGATCTTGAGCTCCATGAAGTGGACGTCCTCCCAGTGCAGCCCCAGCACCTCCCCGCGCCGCATCCCGGTTCCCAGCATCACCTCGAACATGTCGGCGACCTGGTCGCGGTAGTACAGCTCGTTGTGACGCAGGAACGCCGCCGCCTGCACCGCGGTCCAGCACAGGCGCTCGGCCGCCGCCGGCCGCGCGCCGATGGCACCCTCGGCCGCGTTGTAGCCGATCAGACGCTCCTTGTGGACGGCATGATTCAGGGCACTGCGCAGCGTCGCCCCGAGCCGGTAGACCGTCGGCGCGCCGCGGCCCTGATCCCGCAGGTCGGCCTGCCAGGCGGCGACATGCCGGGAACGCAGGTCCTTCAGCCGCATCCGGCCGAACACCGGAAGAAGCTCCTGGCGCACGCACTTGGCGTAGGAGGCTGCAGTGGACGGCTTGAGCGTCCGCTCCTTCAACGCCACCCACTCCAGGAGGAACGCACCGACCGTGAGCTTGCGGTCCTCGAACACGCCCGTCGCCTCCGCGTTCAGCACGCACTGCAGCGCGTACACGGCATCCTCCCGTGTCCCGTAACCGCTGCGCCGCCGGGTGCTGCGTCCCTCGCCGTTCGTCGGCATGTCCACCGCGTACGCCCAGCTCCCGTGCCGCTCATCCGCCGCCAGCCGCGGGCAGCGCGCCCCGATCGGACGTCGATCCGCACCCCGGCAGCCACAGCGCCGGTAGACCCGCCCACGCTCGAACTCAGCCCCACTAGACGCCATTGAACTCTCCCTTCACGCAAGCAACTTCCTTCACATGAGTGCCTACTCGGCAGCCGCGAAGTCGCACTGAGCAAAGGAGCGCGAAGCACACCCACAGCGCACGGAACGGTGCTCGCCCCAACCCAACCTGGAGCCAGGTTTGACCCTCGGGGGCGTGTAAGCGTTCCTTTTACAGACCCGGCTCTGGCGCGAGTTTCGTGATTTGGCGCGCTGGCCAGGCTTCTACGGATCCCGCGCGGCGATGACGTCGACGGCATGTGCGTGCCCAATGTCATCGTCTACGCGCCGACGCGCACACGTGCACTCCTGGCGCCAACAGGCTGGTCGTGAATCGGCTTTGTCTCATGGTATCCCCGTCTACGAGCCGCCCATCGGGCAGCAGGAGCGGCCCGCTGAATGCGGTGGTGAACCCGAGGCCGGGACCGGCGACGCTCTCTCGGGGTCGGCATGAAAGATCCGCACTCTGACAGGGAGGTTTGCGGCTGTACTCGCACAACCAAGTGGGTCTCGCAGGCTGCGGCCACCCGACCGCCGAGTTCGAGGGATGCCGGGAACCACTCTGAGGAACCCAGCGTGATAACCGGGTGGTTCACGTACAGGCCGAGCCCAGCGATTTGCATGAGCGTCCCTTTCCTCACCTCTCACGACGGTCAGCTCCGGAGAGTACAGACGGGCGCTGATCGCCGACGTCCAGGACGAGGTCGCCTTCTACAAGACCTTCGATGACCGCCCTCTGGATCTGGACCCCGTAGGTCGCCAAGCGCATGCGAAGCCTGCTCCCCGACCTGGAAGACGCCGTACGACGCGGCGCGCAGGTCACTCTTCGTCTGGGATCAGAGCGACCAGAACCAACAGCGCTTCATGGAGTACCTCGACGACCTCAAGGCCGTCACCCCCTCGGTGATCCCAGTCACGTCATATACCAGAAGATCGTCGTTATCGACGAGGACCGTACTCCTCGGCAGCCTGAACTCCCTCTCCCAGAGCCACTCCCGCGAGATCATGCTGACGGTGCGAGGTTCGCACTTCGCCCGCAGGTTCCTTGAGCACGAGCACGCCGAGGACTTCGCCCGCCCTCCGAGATGCGCCGGCTGCCAGGGAGACCAGCTCGACCTCAAGCGAGGCAAGGCCGGCTGGTACTGGCGCTGCTTCGACAGGGCGTGTCCCGCCCGCAAGGGTGGCCGAGGGCGGACCGTCCCAGTCCCGGGTTCACAACGTTCCAGTTCCAAGCGCGGAAGTCGCTGAACGGGGGCCAACCTCCAAGACCCTCACGGCAGGGGCTCACAGTGGCGGCGCCCGGACCTTGTGCCTGACCTGCGAGGTACGGGAAGGCGGTCACGACTTTCCCATCTTTCCGCAATCGCGCAAATTCTGGTTGGGTCTCCGCCTCCATTCGCCGGGCTTGCCTTGCTGCCGTCGCCGCCGACTCAATGGCCGACCGCGCAAACGCTCGGCTGGGAAACCCCAGCCGAGCGTTTGCATAAACTGCTCGCGGTCTGATTAAACCAGCCACGTGTCGCAGCGATCCCTAGAAGCTGCCCACAACCGATGGGGCTTCAGGTCGGCTAGCGAGATTTCCGATAGGTCAATCAATTGACTCATCGTCCTCTAGGCGAGTGAGGACTCCCTCTGGTCCGCCCGTCGCGAGGATGTCGCTGAGAACCTCGCAGATCCTGTCGATTCCAGCCTCCTTCACAAGTAGGAGGTCGGGGCAGTTGAAATACCTGCCATTGAAGCACTCTCCGGTCTCTTCCCATCGCCTCCAGATGGAAGAAATTTCGTCCAACGTAAGGACGGTCGCGCTCCATCGCGATCCATCCTCCAGCGTCAGAATTAGGTCCAAGTTCGACGCTTCGCCCGGCTCTTGGTTAAGAGCAATCATGAAGAGTGCGGAGGCGCTACCGATCCCCCTTCGAATCAAGGAATCATTTGCCATAGATCTGCTGCAATCGTGCTATCACTGAATCCTCATTTCCCTTGTCGGACTTTCCGACGATCTGAATGCCGTCTCCCGTGTTGCGGAAGAAGAGCCTCGCCCCATTTCTGGCGCGAGCATAGGCGACGTCAGTTCCGCTCAGGTAGCCATTTCCGATTCCCGGATTCAAATTTCCTTGCGCCAACCTCGCCTGCATAGCATCGAGATCACGCTGAGCCGTCTGATTTTTACCAGCCTTCTCGGCTGCCCTGACCAGAAGCGGGTCATCATGAATTGCGGATGTGATCGTGAAGCATGTGCTGTTGTGAACCAAGATCGGCGTGGCGCCCGCCAGTACATAGTACGTGTGGAGGTTCGCAACGGTGAGGTTGTAGGCCGAACGAGGGCTTGTGTGGTAGTTGCGAATCCGGAGGACTGACGCGGTCTTGCCGTCAGAGGACCGGAGGTGATCGCCAATTCTAAGGTCGCTGGCGTTGGTCCAGCGCCTTGTGGTCTCGTTCCAGTAGGGGTGCTTCTGGGTGGAGGTGATGGTGGATGACTTGGACGAGTCGGAGAAGTTGGCGACCGTCAGGTCAGTGAAATCGCGATCGTCCGATCCGATGATGCTGTTGGTTACGGCTTCGGCACTCGTTGTATCAGTTGCAGGGTCGGTGGCGACGACCTCGTCTCCAGGTTTGATGTCGCTGATGGGTTTGACGGTTCCGTCTGCGAGGAGTACCTGGGTATCAGGGGTGAAGCTGTTGCCCTCGCATGCGATCCTGCGTGCAGCGGCGGCTATTCCCGCGCCGGCGAGGGCTGTGCTGCCTGCTGCTGCTTCGCCGGATGCGATGTCGGCGATGGTTGCGCTGCAGGCGATAATTGCTGCAAGGCAGCTGGGTCCCGCCTCTGCGAGGACAGGGGCGGCGACGATGGCGAGGCTGATGATGGCGACCGCGCCGACGAGGACCTTCTGCCAGGTGGCTAGCTTGCGGTCCCCGGTGTCGATCTTCATGTATGTCATGGGGTAGTTGACATTCCCCTTGGACTCAGCCTGCTGGCAGTTGTACCTCATTCCCATCGCGTAGTAGCAGGTTGGCTTCTCCGGCTTCGCCAGCTTGGCCCGATCTTGGGCAACGAAGGAGCGAGAGGAGTCCTTGAAGTTGACGTACTGGGTAGTAACGACAAGCTCTGTGTCCGTCACCTGTCCGGAGATATTTCCGTATTGCCAGTTACCGGGGCCACCCATCCAGAGGTCAAGGCTGCCGTCGACGTTGGCGCAGTCGCCGTCACACTTGCCTGGCGGGCGCAGCCCGCTTGGGTCGCTGAGGTTGACGGGGTTGTTGTTGCTGTAGGCGTAGGCGTTCCACTGTTGTGGGGCGGTCTGGTCGAGGATGGGGTCAGGGCTGATGAAGCGGCCGGTGGTGGGTTGGTATTGGCGGGCGCCGAGGTTGGTGAGGTTGGTGGTGTCGTCCTTGGTGCCGCCGATGTAGCCCTTGGTGCCGAGCCAGGTTACGGGGGCGGGCTGGTTGCCGCGGGGGTTGCCGAAGGGGTCGCTGGTGCGGCGGGTGGTGGCGGAGGTGGTCAGGTCGATGCTGGTGGTGCCGGTGCCGTGGTGGTCGGTTGCCTGGACGACGAAGGTTCCGGGTGCGGTGCCTGCTCCTTGGCGGACGATGGTGAGGCCGTCGGGGATGGGGTAGTAGCGGGTGCCGGTCTGGGCCTTGGTGGTGGTGTTGACGGTGAGTTCGTCGGTGCCGAGGTTGATGGTGTTCTGGCCGGGGTTGCGGCGGATGAGCTGGTTGCCGTCGGCGTCGTAGAGGTAGGTGGTGGTGGTGTTGGGGACGGTCCACTTCTGTCCGGCCGGGACGGTGCTTGCGCAGGTGCCGAGGGTCAGGGCGGTGTTGTTGGTGGTGACGTTACCGGGGATGGCGAGGCACTGGTTGGAGGTGGGGTTGTGGATGGTGCCGTCGGGGCGGGTGTTCCAGGTCTGTGCGGCGGAGTTGTCGCAGGCCTGCAGTTGGACGGCCGATCCGGCGGTGGTGCCCATGGCCTGGACGCACTTGTCGAGGACGACGAGTTTGCTGTTGGCGACGGTGTAGAGCTGGTTGCTGCTGTTGTTGCAGGTGCTGATCTGCAGGTTGGTGCCGTTGGCATTGCTGCCGCCGGCGGTGGCGATGCAGGTGCCGCCGTTGCCCGTGATCTGGGCGGGGGCGGTGTAGGAGGCGAGCTTGCCTTCGCTGTTCCAGGTCAGTGCGGAGGTGCCGGTGCCGGGGACGCCGGTTCGGATGGTGGTGGTGTTGCCGGTGGCGTCGTACTGGGTGGCGCCGGTGGCGGTCGTGGTGGTGCCGGTTTTGACGGTGGAGCCGAGCAGGGCGTGGGCGCCGCCGGTGCCGCCGCCGGTGTTGGCCGCGGTGGTCGGTGTGTTGACGGTGCCGGGGGTCGGGAACTGCTGGGTGGTGGTGACGTCCTTGGCGGGGTCGCCGTACTGGTCGTGCTGGATGAGGGAGGTGCGGTTGCCGGTCAGGTCGTAGGTGTACTCCTGCCAGTAGGGGTTGCCACCGCCGACGGTGGTCTTGGCCGGTGCCACGGCGCCGCTGGTGGGTGTGGTGTTGGTGCAGGCGCCCTGGTCGAGGGTCTTGTGCTGGAGCGGGTCCGGGGTGGTGATGCCGCCGGTGTCGGTCCAGGCGGTGGTGAGGCGGCCGAGGTAGTCGTAGGTGAAGCACTGCCGGTCGGTCGCGGCGGGGTTGTTGTCGGGGATGTCGGTGATCGAGGTGATCGATCCGGCGGGGTTGTAGGTGTAGTTGGTCTGCTGGACGGCTCCGAGGGTGGAGGTCTGCTTGTCGAGGAACTGGCCGCGGACGCGGCCGGTGGCCTGGTCGTAGTCGGTGGTGGTGACGACCTGGGTGCCCCACGGGTTGACGGTCGAGCGCAGGGGGCGGCCGTAGGCGTCGTACTCGCTCTGGACGTCGTAGGTGGTGGCACCGGCGTAGGAGAACATCTGGCCGTAGTCGTTGTACGAGAACGCCAGTCGGTCCTGAGGGAGGCCGCCGGTGGCGGGCAGGGTGAGCAGCTTGGGGTTGCCGGTGATCTGGTCGTAGGTGGTCGAGGTGGCGTAGGTGTAGGTGCCGGAGTCGAGGCCCGCTTCGATTCCGGGGATGGTCAGGGTGGTGCCGGTGGGCCGGTAGCCGTTGTCGTAGCCGGTGACCGTGGTGGTGTAGGCCTGTCCGGTACTGCCGCCGACGTAGCGGGTGGAGGAGCTCGGCTTGCCCTTCACCACCGTGTCGAAGGTCCACGCGGCGAGCTGCGTGGCGGGTGTAGCCGTGCCCTGGTAGAGGCCGGTCCTCCGCCCGAGCAGGTCGTAGGAGGAGGTGAGGACCTGCCCCTTGGCGTCGGTCGAGGTGGACACGCGGGACGCGTTGTCGTAGGTGCGGGTCGTCGTTCCGGTGTCCGGGTCAGTAGCGCTGGTCTGGCGTCCGCGCAGGTCGTAGGTGTAGGTCCAGGTGTTCCCCGCGGCGTCCGTCAAGCCGGCGATCTGGCCGCCCGGGGTGTAGGTGCGGCGGGTGACGGCAGCATCCGAGACCTGCCCGGTGACCGTGGCGGTGCGGTACTGCCACGCCTCGGTGGTGCGGCCGCGAGCATCGGTCAAGGTAGTGCTGGGCCAGGCACCCTGCGGGGGAACGACGTCGGTCCGGCCGGCGTCGGGGTAGGAGGTGGTGGTCTGGTTCTGCAGGACACCCTTGGACCAGAACGCCGAGGTGACCGTCCGGCCGAGGCCGTCGAAGGTCAGGCGGGTCTGGGCTGGAATGTCGCTGTCAGGGGTGCTGACCAGCGTTGTCGAGGGGCCGGAGTCCTTGTTGTACCAGGTGGCGTTGGAGGCCCAGGCCCGGCCCTGGGAGTCGTACTGGGTGTCGGTGATCAGCCGGCCGGTGTAGCCGGGGCCTGCCGGGGTGGACTGGGTCTGGCGGGTGCGGGCGAAGCCGTCGAGCAGTGTGACCTGCCGCATGTAGACGGGGGTGTCGCCGCCGTCGTAGGTGAGGGTGGAGGTTGTGGTGGCCGAGGGGACGCCGGTGGTGTTCGAGACGTTGTAGCTGAACGTCAAGTTGGCGTTCGGCTTGAGTGCCGGGGTGCGACCGGGTGACCAGACCGCGGTCAGACGGCCGAGGGCGTCGTAGCTATCGGTGACCGTCCTGCCGTTGGCGTCCTTGACCGTCAGCGGCAGCGACCGCCGGCTGTCGAAGGTGCTGACGGTGTCCCAGGTGCCGCTTGCAACACCGGGGATAGGAGCCGACACGGTGATGGTGGTGGGCAGTTCGCCGGCTGCGGGAGCCGTGTAGGACGTCGTGCTCGTGGCGCCGTTGGGGTGTTGGGCGTCGGTGCTGTTCGGGTCAGTGACGGAGACGGGCCGGCCGTAGGTGTCGAAGGCGGTGGTGCTCACGGTGGTGAACACGGGTGCGCCGGTGCTGTCGTAGCGGTCGAGGACCTGCTTGGCCGTTTGGTCGGCGGTCGCGGCCGCCTGCTGGTAGGGCTTTCCGTCGTAGAAGACCCGCTGCCGGGCGACGGTGTTGGTCGCCGCGGCCGGGGCTGTGCAGGCATCGGCGCCGGAGAGGGTCAGGGTCTCGGCTATTTGGTCGATCCGTTGGGGGTCGGGTCCGGTTGCGTAGGAGGTGCGGATGCACAGGTCCGGCAGGTCGTCGGCCTGGTCGAGCGAGGTGATCGGCCGGTTGCCGTGGTTCTCGTCGCCGGTGGTGGTCCTGGTGGTGGCCTGCCAGGTGTCGTCGGCCTTGCGGATACGGCTGGTGGTGCTGCTGATGGTGGCCGGATAGCGGGCGACAAGGTCTGGGAGCCCGCTGCCGCGCGGCTGGGTCGCCGTGGTCCGTTCCCGGGTCGCGCTGTTGACGATCTGTGCCATGGTCTTGCCGGTCGTGAGGTCGATCGTCTCGGTCTGCAGGACCTGGCCGGAGAGCCATTCGACGTCGGTGATGTTGCGGCCGAGGGCATCGGTGAGCGGGGGTACGGTCCGCTGGCTGCCGTTCTTGAGGATGTCGCCGTCCATGCCCGGCCGGTAGGTGGTGACGGTCCGGGTCTTGGGGCCGTCGTTGCCGCTGCCGACGGTGGTGGTCACCATGGCGAACCCGCGGAAGTCGTTCCAGGTACGGGACTTGGGGTCGGTGAACTGGCTGTCGTCGCGGTGCCAGGCCGCGGGGCCGTACTCGTAGCTGGTGGTCTTCGCGGGCGCGCCGGTGGCGAAGTCGTTCTCGGCGAGCGTGCGGACGGTGTAGTGGTTGAACCAGTCGAGGATCGGGTCGGCGCCGGCGATGGATCCCGGTACGACCCAGCGCACCGGGAAGCAGGCGCGGGAGTTGTCGTCCTCGGCGGTCGGCATCACATGGTTGACGCGGGAGCAGTCGCGGTCGTTGTAGTCGACGGTGAGGACGCCGCCGGTCTCGTTGCGGATCTGCTGGATGCGCGGCCGGTTCATCCGCGGCGGCGCAGGGACGAGGTCCGATCCGTCGACCCGGTTCGCCAACATGACCGCCGTGAACGACACCGGCGGAGTGCTGACGTTCGGAGTGGCGCTCTTCCCGGTGCGCTGCACGGAGTCGAGCCACAGAACGCGCTGACTGAGGGCGTCCTTCGGGTCGCTGGTGACGTCCATGGGGTCGAGGAAGGAGTGCTTCAGTTCATAGGAGTCGACGTCCTGCCAGGCGTTGTTGACCCGCACCTGGGTGGCGATCGAGGTCACCCGCTTGGTGGAGAAGTACGTCGGGCTCGGGACAATGCAGGTTCCGGTGTCCTTGCACTCCTGGTCCACCGGTACGTCGGGCCAGTTGCTCTTGTTCGCGACCGTGCGGTTCGCCGGGTCGCAGGCGGAGCCGGTGGCGAGGCAGCGCTCGGCAGTGGCGAAGGTGACCCGGGCCGCGGGCTGGAGCGCGCCCTTCGCCGCGACCTGGTCGGCGAGACGCTGGCCGTAGTCGATGCGCGCGAGCGTGCTCGCCCGGGTGTACGACGTCAGGGTTCCATTGCCGCTGTTCTGGCCGGCGCCCCGGGAGTAGTAGTTCGCCTCCGGTGCCCAGGTGTAGGTGATCAGGTTCCCGTGGGCGTCCACGACATAGTCGAGGGACAGGCGCTGCCACATCTGGCACCACGAGGCCTTGCCCTTGGCGGCGTCGAAGCACGGGTCGCCACTGTTGGGGGCGTATATCGGCACGGTGGAGGCGGACTGGGTGGCGGGGTCGCTCCGGTCGCCGCCGGGCAGGTGGTTGAGGCCGAAGTAGTACACCGTTCCGGAAGTGTCGGTGACCTTGGCGTAGGCGCCGTTGTAGGTGCCGTTGCCGCTGGCCGGGTCCGTGCCGAACTCGATCCGGGTGCCGTCGTCGTTCTTCAGGTGCCACACACCGGTGGCCTCATCGGACGTGGCCGCTGTGTTCGACTCGCGCACCAGCGGTCCGGCGTGCGAGCCCATGGACAGCGTGGCGTTGAACCCGCCCCAGCACAGGTCACCGGATTTGGTGATGCCGTCCTTGTCGCACGGGGTGTAACTGCGCTCGATAAAACCGGGGTTGAAATCCCAGCCGTCTCCGATCCAGGAAGCCTGGGCGTTGGTGGCCGAGGTCTTCCCGTCCACCGAGGATGAGTTGTACCCGAGGGAGACCAGTGGTGCAGCGCCGCCGAGCGCTGGCGGGACCTCGACGCTGTAGCTGTAGGTGAGGGCGCCGGAGGAACCCCCCGCTGCCCAGCCGGACGAACTCGACAGACTCGTAGCCTGATAAGTTCCCCCGCCGCCGGAAGAGCCCGTCTCCGCACCGAGGAGAACGGCCCCGGTTTCAGCGGTCGAGGTCGATGTGCTGGAGAACGTGGCCTTGATCGCTCCGCTGGCCGCCTTAGGGGGCTGCGTGCCAGTGTGGTCGGCAAGGAGCTCCAGGTCGGTGACCAGGCGCTTGGACGCGGCGTCGTAGGCGGTGGCAACAGGGGTGCGGACCAGGCAGGACGGCACCTGCGGGGTAGTCAGAGCGCAGGGCGGCATCGTGACCAGGCGGCCGCGGGAGGCGAATTCACCGACTGTCCCGCTTGCCGAATCCAGTGCCGCGACATCGACGGCGACCTTCACGGCCGCCTTCTGCGTGCCGTCGCCTGCTGTGGACGGTACGCCGGCCTTGGGTGGGGCGGCGCTCAGGGAGAGCAGGAGACCGTTCACCTGAGCGGAGTCCGCGGTCTTCGTGTCAGCCTGCGTGACTGTTACCGCGCTTGGGGTGGAGCCCTGTTCGGATGGGCTGACCCAGACCGGGAGCGTCCCGGCGCGCGAGGGTGTGGCCGTCAGGTCCGTTGTCGCACTCTTCTGCTCGACGGGGGTACGGGCGGGCGCGGTGTTCGAGGCCGCAGGGACGGGGTAGTGCGGCCCGGTCTCGGACGGTTTCGGTGCCGCCGCCGCGTTGACCGACAGGGTGCGAGGCAGCGGGGTGTTGGGCGGCGACCACACCCGGGAGAAGTCGGGCCCGGCCGCTATGGCCTGGGAGACGGCAGGTCCCAGCAGCGATGAGGTCAGGGCCAGCACCACGGCGCAGGCTATGCGCCTGCTCACCGGCGGTGACCCGTTTCTTCTACGAATTTGCATCGACGATTCCATTTTTCTGACGACAAGTTAACTACGGACCCGCTAAGGGCTGGTGGATTCTATGGGAAGGGGTGAAAGTTGATCTCTTCGTATCGAGAACGCGACGATGTGACATGTGTCACGGCATGCAGGGTGGGGGTGTCTATGCCAGTCAATGCGGATATTCCGGAAAGAAAATCGTTGACGACCGGCCTGATTCACTGAGATCGTCCGCCTGACCTCTGCGCGTCCGGCGTCGAGGGTTCACACCGGAAAGAGCCAATGGGTGTTCCAGGTAGGAAAATGACTGACAGTCGACTGCTGCTCGGAAGGACCGCCAGGCGGCGGCCAGCTCGACTCCGCTTCTCGTCACTGGCGGCGCTGCTGGCGCTCGCGGTGACGCTGCCAGGCGTCGCGTCGCTCCCCGCCGCAGCCGAACCGGCGACCGAACCATGGCAGGCCACGCAGAACGCCGTCACCGCAGGAGACGCCAGGCATGTGGGGGAGTTGCTGGAGCCCCGGCCAGCCGAGCTGGCGCTCGCCGAGGCGAAGAAGACCGGCAAGGATGTTCCGCTACCGTCACTTACGGACGAGTTCAGCACCACGGTCGCCACACCCTCCGGCAAGCTCCGCCAGGAAAGGCACCTGGACGCCCAGCGCGTGAAGCGCGCCGACGGAGTGTGGACGGCGCTGCACGACACACTGCTCAAACGCTCCGACGGCACCCTCGCCCCGGCGGCAGCGAGTGACAACCTCGTCATCTCGGGAGGCGGCAGCAGCACGCTGGCGACCATGACGACCAAGGACGGCAAGCAATTCGCCGTCGGCTCGCCGTTCCCGGGGCCTCTGCCGGTCCCGACGGTGAGCGGCAACAGCGCCCTGTACGCATCGGTGGCACCGGACACGGATCTGAAGGTGACCGCAACCCGCTTCGGCGGCTACAGCACCGTGCTGATCCTGCACACGCCCGCCGCCGCCTCGAACCCGGCGGTGCGCTCGCTCACCTTCCCCACCGTGACCAAGGGCGTGGAACTGTCCACGAACGAGGACGGGAGCCTGAAGGCGGTCAGTGAGGGCAAGGAGGTCTTCACCGCCCCGAAGCCGCAGATGTGGTCGGCCGCGGCACCGGTGTCCGGGGGCGCCGCGCCGACGCAGACCTCCACAGCAGTGAAGGCGTCGTTCGCGACCCAGTCCTCGGCGACGGCGCCCAGCCCGTCAAGCTCGCTGGCTGAGGGCGGCGGCTCCGGCCAGGCCACCGGGCAGGCAACGGACACACTGAGTACGACGGACGGCCCCGGGGCCGGGGCCACGGTCGCCGACATCCCCGTGGCGACCGGAACGGGTGCAAACGGCAGCAAGAGCATCGTCCTGTCACCCAGCCCGGAACTCCTGGACGGCCCGAACACCAGATACCCGATCTACGTCGACCCGACGTGGTCGAACGACGCGCGGGGCAAGAGCCACCACGCCTGGGTCCAATCCGCCTACCCGGGGACCGGGAACTACGACCGCACAGGTTCTGCCGACCGCGACCACCCCGGCGTCGGCTACCAGGGCTGGGAAACCGCCAAGGGCATCGAACGGTCGCTGTACGAGTTCAACCTGAACGGCTACCTGCCCGACACTGCCATCAACTATGCCAACCTGCGCATCTGGCAGCACGTGTCCGCCGACTACTCCTGCACCAACGCGTACCCGGTGAACGCCTACCGCGCCGGAGCCTTCGACAGCAGCATCTCCTGGAGTACCCACCACATCTTCGAATTCCTCGACGGCAAGGACGTCCCCGGCAACGGAGGCGACAACGCCTGCATAGCCGGCATCCCCATCGATTTCAACGTCACCAGCGCCATGCGTAACGCCCTCGCCGACACCGGCACTCCCCTGGCGTTCGCCGTCACCGGCCGGGAGGGAACCGGCGACAAGGTGGCGTTCAAGCGCCTCGCCTACGACGCGGTCCTGTCGACCGAGTTCGACCACGTGCCGCTCCAGCCGGGCGACCCCCGTGCCCTGCCGGCCCCGCGCAGCGTCACCCGCGGCGAGAGCGACGCCTGCGGTGACGGAACACTCTCCTCGTTCCGCTGGGTGACCGACACGACGGTCAACCTGACCTCGGTCGTCAACAGCCACAACCAGGGCCAGCTCACCGAGTACGTCAGGATCTGGGACGATGCCGTCTCCGGATCGCCCATCGTCAGCAACGGCTGGTCCGGCTTCGTCCCCAACGGCAGCCGCGCCTCCTACACCGTCCCCCGCTTCACCCTGCAGGACGGCCACATCTACGGCTGGGCCGCCCAGGGCGACGACGGCATCCTTCGCGGACCGGAGACGGCCACGTGCCACTTCGCCGTCGACACCACCCCGCCGGTCGCCGCGTTCGGCACCTTCACCGACCCGAACACCCAGTTCCCGCCGTCCGGCAACGGCCAGACCACCAACCTGCGCCTCGGCCAGGAAGGTTCGATCCCCTTTACGGCCTACGACCCCAACCCTTCGGGCAAGCTGGCCTCGGGCGTCGTCTGCGTCCGTTACGGCTACGACCCGCAGCTCGCCGACTACACGCAGAACTGCTCCGCGGCCGGTAGCACCCTGAACGTCACCGAGATCAAGACCAAGCCCACACACTGGGGCACCAACATCCTCTACGCCCAGGTCTTCGACGATGCCGCGAACGCCTCGCAGACCATGTCGTACTCCTTCTACGTCCCCTGGGCCCCCGGCCCGGTTGCCTTCGGCGACACCACCGGCGATGCCAACCCCGACGTCCTGGTCCCGGACAGCGCCGGAAACCTGATCACCCACGGCCGGGCCACAAACCCGGGCAACCTCGATGTTCCGCCCACCGGCACCGCCGCCGCAGCAGCCCAAGCCCCCGAGGGCAGGACCTGGAAGGACTTCAAGGTCTCGCACCGCGGATCGCTTGACCCGGGGAAGAACACCGACGACCTGTTCGTCCATCGGGACGGCGGCGGTTCCCTCCACTACTACGCCAACAAGGAATCCGACCCAGGCCGGTTCACCCTGAACCTGAAGAAGACCCTGGACCGGCCGAACTGCGCAGGCGGCGACTCCGCCTGCCCTGCTTATCACCAGGACGAGGACTGGCGCTACACCAGCCAGATCACCCCGATCGGCTCGGCCGTCGACACGCGGACGCCCAACCGTCAGGTCACGAACGCCACCGGCATCCTCACGGTCGAGGCCGGCAACCTCTGGTACTACCCCGCCGATTCCAATCACACCCTGCTCCCGCCCAATCTGGTCGCCGCAGGCGGCTGGGACACCGTAGACCTGATGGTCCCGGGTAACACCCTGGCTGTCGATGATGCCGGCACCACACCGGTTGCCCCGTCACTGTGGGCGAGGGCGCGAACCACCTCCAACGGACACACCGCGGGAGACATCCTCCAGTACACGCTCGTCACCGAGACCCGCACCGTCGGCGCGGACACCTACACGACCGTCACCGCCGTCACCCCGGCGAGCGCGCACCGCATCGGCACCGACGTCACGACCGGTGCCTTCCCGACGGTCGGCGCCGACGGCGACGTCACCGGCGACGGCGTCCCGGACCTGTGGGCCCTGGACAGCTCCGGCAAGCTCCACGCCTGGCCCGGTTCACTCACCGGCAAAACGGTCACCGGCTTCGGCACCGACCACTACCGCGGCAACACCCAGGCCCCGGCCGTCCAGTGGAAGCTCCAGGGTGACACGACCGCCCTCAGCGCCGACCCCACCGTCACCTATAACGTGACCGCCACCGATCTCGCCTTCGCGGACGACACCGTCGACGGCCGCGGTACCAAGGTCGCGGTCTTCAACGGCGCGACCTCGGCCATGACCACCGACAAGCCGGTCGTCGACACCCGCAAGAGCTTCACCATCAGCACCTGGGCGAAGTCCAACGGCAACGGCCAGATCGTCGCCAGCCAGAACACCGTCCACGCCAGCAGCTTCCTCCTCTGGAGCGAAGGCACCGGAGGCGCCTGGCGCTTCGCTCTCGCGCACGGCGACGACAACACCTGGCCCTACGACTTCACCAAGGTCAGCAACAGCGCCGCCTTGGTCCAGAACGGCGCCTGGACCCGTCTGACCGCCAGCTACAACGCCGACACCGGCCAGATGAGCCTCTACGTCAACGGCGCCCTCGCAGGAAGCGCCTACCACAACGCGGCCACCAGCCCCGCCCCCACTGGCGGTCTGGTCCTCGGTCGCTTCCAGGACCAGGGCCAGCCGACGACCAGCTTCAACGGCAGCATCAGCAACTTCGCCGTCTACAACACCCCTGTCAACCCGCCCACCGCTCCCATGGCGATTCGCCACGCCGCGAGCTACAACTGCCTCGACGTCCCCTACAACGACACCAGCCAGGGAATCGAGCTCACCTTCTGCAACAACACCGCCGCCCAGAACCTGACCGTCGACTCCACCAACGGCACCGTCAGCCTGCGCGGAATGTGCCTCGACATCACCAGTAACAGCACCGCCAACGGCGCCGGCGTCGGCCTCTGGACCTGCGCCCCCGGCGCCCCGAACCAGGTCTGGCTCCCCCGCGCCGACGGCAGCCTCTACAACCCGGCGACCGACCACTGCCTCGACCTGCCCAACAACGACACCACCCCCGGCAGCCGCCTCGCCGCCTCCACCTGCAACGGCACACCCGCCCAGACCTGGAGCTTCCCCGCCCTCAGGACCCCGCCCCAGCCCGTCAACCCCTGACCCGTCACGCACGGAACTGGGCCCCAGCACATCGCGCGCTGGGGCCCAGTTCCATGAAGGCCGTACGACCGTGCGCGTGCACTCCGGGGAGAACCACGGGCTCTGCCGGACCAGGCGGCCAATGATGACTTGCCGCCACACGCCGGGTTGCTGCCGACTGTGAGGACACCCGGCTCCGCTTCGTCCGTGCCCGGTCGACCGGTAAGAATCTGGGCCGATCGGACTGACCCGTGGTGGTCTCCGGCGGCGACGGTCCGGAGTCGGCGGGCTCTGGACGTTAGGATCTCGCCCGACGGCACACCGGCCCGATAGCCGCGCTCGGTGGCTCCACGACGGGCACGAGGGGCTGCGGCAGCCTGGTGCGGTATCTCCAGACTGTCGGAACAGTCGCCCTGGAGGTGGTTGATGTGGTCGGCGTTCGCGCCGTTTGTGCTGGCAGGGGTGACGGCGGGTTGAGCTGTGAGGAAGTCGAGGTCCTTCCTGGCGAGGCCCTGAAGCTGGCACGCAACCGTCAGTCGGTCGGGGCTCAGTTGCAACGCGCCGTCGAAGTCGACGCTCAGCCGACAGCCCGCCGGTTCCGCTGTGCGGCCGACCAGTTCTCGATCTACTCCGGCCGCGGGTCCAGCAGGCGGCACCACCCGAACGCGATAATCAAGTCCCCTTCCACATAGGCCGCATAGTCGGCGTAGGCGTTCGCGGGGAGCTCCCTGTCCACGCCGCGAGGTCGCCAGCGGGTGCTCAGGCGGCGGCGCGGTCAGCCTCGTCGTCGATGGCGGCATAGAGGTAGGTGCCCTGGGCCCAGTCGTGGAGGATCTGCCGGTTTACGAGGATGAGGTTCTGGCGGGCGGCGAAGGCGCGGGCGTCCCGGGTGAAGCCGTTGAGTCCGATCATGACGGGTACGTCGGCGTGGTGTTCGGGTCGGGCGGTGCCGTTGAAGGTCTGGACGTCCCGGGAGCCGACCGGTTTGCCGTAGTGCTTGCACTGGACGACCACCTTGCGGCCGAGGTGGTCCCAGGCGATGACGTCCGCGCCGAGGTCACCGGCGCGGCCCGAGTGCTGGACCCGGGTGAAGCCGTCGCGGACGAGCAGGGCGGCGCACGCCCGCTCGAACTCCGTGTCCCCCATCGCATCCAGGTGATGGATCCCGTACGTCAGGATGGCCGGGGCCTCGTCGTCGAAGTCGTCGTCCACGTAGTGGACGTACCCGCGCGGGGCGAGGAGTCGGGCCGCGAGCATGACGGGTACCAGCGCGAGCGGGGCCGCGATCAGAGCCGACCACCAGGGGTGATCGGTGATCCAGCCCCAGACGTCCACGCTGAGCCAGCGCCAGAAGGTGGTGCTCAGCCACTG
The DNA here is from genome assembly GCF_042894165.1 of Kitasatospora sp. NPDC001547. Classification (NCBI taxonomy): domain Bacteria; kingdom Bacillati; phylum Actinomycetota; class Actinomycetes; order Kitasatosporales; family Streptomycetaceae; genus Kitasatospora; species Kitasatospora sp. NPDC001547. The sequence goes on from NZ_JBIAVL010000020.1 coordinate 66,914, forward strand.
CCAGACCACCTTGGCGACGGCGATGGCGAGTACCACCCCGGCGATGGCCTTCAGTAGCGGATCGAAGGTGCCGTCATGGCGCACTGTGCGGCCTCTCGTGTGTCGTCTCGGGGCGCTGGGTCCGGAGCGGTCGGGCTGTGGGGCGGCGGACTCGTCGCTGGGGCCTTCGGGCCGGCAGGTGCAGCAGTTCGTGGAGGGCGATGCCGTGTTCGGGCCACAGTTGGAGCCGGTCGCGGTCGACCCAGTGCACCTGGTGCTTGTCGCCCCATGCTTTGGCGTCGCGGGTGAAGGGGCCGTTGGTGACCACGACGGCGATGTCGGCACCGTGGGCAGGGCCGGCAGTGCCCTTGACCTGGTACATCACCGGGGAGCCGACCTTTGCGCCGACCGTGGTGTGCTTCGCCTGCAGCACGATCCGGCCCAGCGCCGGGTGCCGGCCGATCACGTCGGCGGCCTGGTCGCCCTGTCGGCCGACCTGTCGCGCCGTCCAGCCGTCGCGGACCAGCAGGTCCCGCAACGCGAACTCGAACTCCTGGTCGTCCAGCGCGTCGATGCCGCTCAGGGTCAGCCGCAGACCGGCCCGTCGCGCCGCGCGGGCCCGATCGGCGGAGTGGCGCCGCACCCACCGCACCGCCGCACCGATGAGGGTTGCGGCGGCGAGGGCGGCGAGGACGGGCCAGTGCCGGGCGGCGGCCCGGACGCCGGCGGTCGCGGCCTGGGCGAGCAGGGTGGCCACCGCCAGGGCGGTGACGCCGGCCGCCAGGTGCTCGGTGACTCCCCGGGGTCGGCGCGGCCACCGGCGTCGCCGACGAGCCATTACGGTGCCACCGGGGCAGAAGTGGTCGTCGGCGCCGGATCGTTCGGCGTTGCCGCGCCGGTGTCGCCGAAGCCGATGAAGTGGCTCCACAGCCACACCAGCGCGCAGACGCCGACGATCGTCCAGCCGCTCATCTTCTTCGAGCTCGGCCGCGGGTTGCGCCGGATGTGGCTGCGGACGACGTGGTATCCCTCGGGTACCGGCATCGGATGGGCTCCCCTCCCGTCGGCGAGCCGCCCCTCGCGGCCCGTTCCGCCCTCTGATGTAGCAGCGCCCTCCGACACGAACTGACGGAACGTCGACAATCGATCACAGGCCGCAGCGGGAATCGGACACGGATCTCGTGCCGATGCCGGCTTCCTGGCGGGGCCAGCCGCCGGCATTGGCCCAGGCTGCCGAACTGCACGACGCAGTGGCGCCCTTGATCGCCGAGGCGGCCGCAGCTACGGCCTTCACCGTACGAACCACCTGTCAGCTGGACGAATGCCCGGCCGTAGCAGGGCGTGGTAAGCATCGTCGATGGATCTGGCGAAAACCAGCGGCGTACGCCGGGGGCGCAGAAGAGGGCGCTCGCGCCCTGAGCCGGTCAGCGGCCGCACGGCCACTGTCAGCCCGTCAAAGCCGCAACCGGCCGTCGAATCAAGGCGATTCATCAGAAACGTGAACCGCGAGTACGGTCGGGCCCTACCCTCTCGTCGGACGGGAAGGAAACGGTGGGTGACAGGTATGACTCCCGGCGAAGGACGCACGCGGCGCCAGGACGGCACGGGTGCCGACGACGACAGTGACAGCGGTCTCGCGTTCCTGATGGGCTTCTTCGCGCTCGGCGCCGTCGTGCAGACCGCGGCCTGGCTGTGGGGACATCCACTGGCCGCCACCGCGGCACTCGGCGGTGCCGCCGCGGTACTCGTCGCTCTGCGTGCGGCACTTCGGCGCACCGCCCTCGGCCCGCCGGTGCGTCGATTCCTGCAACCGTTGTGGGCCCTGGTCCGTGCGGGCATCGCCACGCGATTCAAGCTCGCCCGTACCCGGGCCGCGGCGTCCGTCACCGGCCGTATCGAGCAGTGGGCCCACCGACCGGTGCGTCAGGCGACGCCCGCTGAACCCGCCGCGTCCTATACCCGGCGCTCCCTCGACCACACTCTGGAGGCGTTCGAGGCCGCCACACCGACCCGCTTCGAGGAGATGTGCCGCGAACTGCTGGAACGCGACGGGTTCATCGACGCCGTACGGGTCGGCGGCGCCAGGGACCTCGGTGCCGACGTCGTCGCCGTGGACGGCCTGGGACGACGGGTGGTGCTGCAGTGCAAGCGGTACGCGACCCCGCTGGGGTCGGAGGCATTCCAGAGGTTCAACGGCACCGCCCGGCCCATCCACGGCGCCGCGGTCCCGGTCGTCGTGGCGCTCAACGGCTTCACCGAGCCCGCTGCCGCCTTCGCCACCCGGCAACACCTCCACCTCGTCGACCGCGAACGCCTCGCACGCTGGGGTGCCGGCCAGCACCTCTACCAGGTCCTCGACATCGATCCTGGGCCGGGCCGCCACACCTGACAGCCGAGAACCGGCACGGAAGACTCCCTCGCCGGCGTCCCGAGCACCCAGGCGCCGGGACTCCGGCGAACGGTCACAAGCCACAGGTCCGTGAGATCACATCTCCGCACGATCTTCCGACCAGATGGTCACCGCCGGCCGATCTGCGGCTAGGGTCACTCCACGACCGGTAAGGGGGGCCTGTGCTGCCAGACTTCAACGACCGCGGGCACCTGCCGCCCGGCCGCTACCGGCTGACCATCACGCAGGCCGCAGAAGCCTTCGTCCACGCGGAGCGCTTCCAGGCATCCACCAGCCGGACCCAGATCTGGCAGGGCTTCCAGGAGTACCTCTACCAGTTCATCCACCTGGAGGAGCAGTTCGCGCCGCTGCTCCAGGGCCGCGAACTCATCCACAGCGTCTGGCTGGGAGGCAGCTTCGTCAGCGCCAAGCTGGACCCTCACAACGTGGACGCCACACTGCTCATGAACCCCGAAGCCGAACGGGCCATTCGAGGCAATCCCGGCTCGAAATGGCTGACGACCGCCTTCAAGAGCTGGAAGGCTATGCAGGACCGGTACGGCGTGGCTCCCCTGCGGATCCCGTACGTGCCGGTGGCCAAGGTGTTCCAGCCCCAGGAGTTCGCAGCCGAGGAACTGGAGTACTTCCGCGACCGCGGCCGCTGGGACGACTGGTGGCAGCGATGCCGCCGCCCCGGGGAGGGGGAACCGAGCGTGCAGAGCGCCGCGCCGGTACGAGGCTACGTGGAGGTGACCCTGTGACGGCCGAATGGCGAGAGCAGATGCGCCGACTCCACGGCGAGAGCACCGCCCGCCGACTGGAAGAGGAAGGCACGGAAGACCGGGACGACGACCTCGTCGAGAGTGACCTGCGCCGCGCCAACCTCGACTACCTCCAGCGCCACGACCCCCAGGCCCAGGCCGAGGAAGAACTGCAGATCCGACTCACCGGAGACCACGCCGCCGCCGGGGCCCTCCAGTTCGACTGGGGCAACGCCCTGCTACGCCCGCTCCAGGACAGCGTCTCGGCGGCAGCCCACCGCCAGGTCCCCCTGGAACTGACCGGACTGTCCCGCGGCAGCACCATCATGCACGTACGGCCCCGGCCGGCCCCCGACCCCGAACCGGACGACGACGGACTTCCGCTGGACATCTCACCAGCCGACGCCGGCGTGCGCGCACTCGTCAACCTGCTGCGCGCCCTCGAAGACGAGCAGGACGTCCGGGCCTGGAGCGAGATCCTCGACCCGGTCGACGTGGTCGTCAGAGCCCTCGACAAGTTCGACCTCGGCATGGGCCTGAAGTGGCTCGCATCCGACGGCGACGTCCGCACCGCCACCCTGACAACCCGCGGCAGGGCGTACGTGGCCCGCCTTCGCGAGACCCACACAGCCGTCGACGTCCAGCGCCTGTCCGGCCGGATCACCGAACTGCGCAGCTCCGGCGTGGTACGGATCAAGACCGGCACCTCGAAGAAGTCACCAGCCTGGGACGTGAAGTTCGACGACCCCGAGCAGCTCTTCGCCATGCGCCTGGCCCTCGGCGACCAGGTCCGCTTCGTCGTCGAGCAACGCCGCACCTTCGACGCGATGAGCCGCACCCGGGCGACCGAGTACCGCTTCCTCGACGTCGACCACGGCCCCGAAGCCCTACCTGACAGCTGACCGAGATCCCCAGCTGCGTGATGGGCCGGGCCGTCCTCCCTTCGGGACGTTGAACGGTCCCCGGGGATTCCCGGCTCACGGGCTACTGCCCGGGTCGACAGGCCCTCGTTCCGAAACAACCGGCGGATCTCAACTCAAGTTCTCCACGCGAATCACCCTGGCTTCATCGGGGCTCCAGCACTGCTGAAGCCCCGATGATCACGAGACCACCAATCGGGCCTCTTCTGGTTCACTGTCCGCGGCCCTTATTTCAGCAGTTGCCGACAGGGCAGGGCGTTCCGTCCTGGATCCGGTGCGCAAACAAGCCCACTCGCATGACCGTCCGGTACGCAACCCTTGGTCCTCCCTCCCCATGCGCCCGCGCAGGGGTGCGGTAGCGGCCGTACAGAGGGCTGCTGACAGCAAACCTGTACGGGCGGCTGCCGGTGGAACCATTTGAGGCCCCAGATGACGTCAGCCGGCGATGCTCATCGGGATGCCTGTGGAGGCGAGTGGCTGCTTTCGCGCGCTGAACGCACTGCATGTCCCTCTCTTCGCAAAAGCGATGAGCTAACGCAAACCAGACAACCTAGGCGGCCTCGCATGGCGGCGGTACTTGCCGAAGCAAGGGTGAACTTTCACAAGCATCTCACCGACAGGAGCACTCTGTCTCTGTCGCGTGACGGCGTGGCTTCCAATTTCGAAGAGGCCGCGGAAGCCTTCCTGATGGAGACCTTCCCGATATTCCAGTCCCTCCGCCCGGGTGGCTGGATTGTCGAGAATGTTGGAGGATCGCCCGCCGAATATCAGATCTCGAAATATGAGCCGTTTGCTCACCTGGCCGCTCTTGCAATTGCTATTGAGTAAGACCAGAATCCAGCCTCGGTTCTGGGAAATTCTTATGAGATTAGTCCAGGTATTCTGGTGTTGCGGAAGTCTGAGTCGAATGCCACGATCGGCCGGGAGTGCGAACTCGCAGATGGCGAATCTGGCCGATATGCTGTCATTAGGAGCGCCAGCCGGGGGCGTTCCATTGTCCATGCGATAGTATCGTGCAAGTGGACTTTGCGTAGCGATCGCGCCCAGAATGCGCGATCAGAGGCGTTGAACGTTATCCGGAATCGCAAGGGATGCACGCCGCACATTGCGGTCGTCAGAGGGGAACCGTCACCCGCCAGGCTTGCATCTCTCGCCCTCGGAACTGGCGGCATCGATACGGTGTACCATTTTGCCCTCCCAGAACTGATCCGGACAGTAGAGAAAACGTGCAACGACGAGGCAAGTGCCATGCTGCACACTACGATCGCAGGAAACCGCCTTCGTGATATCAGTGGCCTTCCGCTAGGCCTGGCGGTCTAGCAGCGCTGCGGAAAAGCCGGGCGCACCGCTACTTGAAAGGCGAAGTTGGCGAATTTGCCGGGCAATTGGGCAACCGTGTGCCGCAAGGGTTTTGCTGTTGTGCCCCGATTGACCGGGCGTCTGCCGCTGCGACGGCCTGGTGATATCGCCTCGTGTCGGGCTCGATCCGACCGCGGTAGCTGGATTCCATCGGAGCTGCCGCTGCAGGCCCTCACGGTGCAGTGCCCGTCTCAGCAGAGGGTTCGGTGGTTTGCGCCTGTATGGTCGTGTGGGCGGGTCGGCTGCTGTCTGCGTCAGTCGGGCAGGGCGCAGTGCGCCGTACCTAGCCCAGCCACGTTCACTGTTCCATCTGTCCCGGAGGCCTGATGCCTGCGCCCGTCGCTCCTGACACCCTGGACCTGTTCGCCGGGCCCGGCGGCTGGTCTGAGGGCTTGCGCAGTTACCACGGAATCACTGACATCGGGATCGAATGGGACGCTGCGGCCTGCCGGACGCGGGCTGCTGCCGGGCATCCAACTGTCCGTGCAGACGTCGCCCAGATCGCCACGGCGCCTTTGGTCGGCCGTATCCGCCGCTTCATCGCGTCTCCGCCGTGTCAGGCCTGGTCCAGGGCGGGCAAGCAGCTAGGGCTCCGGGACCAGCCCCTGGTCCACCAGGCGATCGATGACCTTGCCAGAGACCGGGACACCCGGCCGCAGCTCCTGGCTGCGTGCCAGGACTCCCGCTCCCTACTCGCCGCCGAGCCCATGCGGTACCTCTACGCCCTGCGGCCAGAGGACGCTGTCATGGAAGAGGTCCCCGATGCGCTCCCGCTGTTCCGCCACTACGCCGAGGTGCTTCGGGGCTGGGGCTACAGCACCTGGTGCGGCAACCTGAACGCAGCAGACTTCGGCGTTCCACAGAGCCGACGCCGCGCGATCCTCATCGCCTCGCGCCTGCGCACCGCCCAGCCTCCCGAGCCCACGCACACCGAGTACGGCGAAGAGGGCGACCTCTTCGGGGAGTCCCGGGCCTGTTGGGTCTCCATGGCGGAGGGCATCGGCTGGGGCGCCACCGACCGGCCCGCGCCCACCGTCACCGCCGGCGGCGGCAAGACCGGCGGTGCCGAGCCCTTCCCAACTCAGGCCCGCCGTGCTCTTGCCGAGTCCCGTGACCGCGGATGCTGGAAGAGCCGCAGCGCCGCCTCCGACACAGCGCGCATCACGGTCCACGAGGCGGGCCTGCTGCAATCCTTCCCCGGGGACTACCCGTGGCAGGGAACACAGACGAAGCAGTATGAGCAGGCCGGCAACGCCGTGCCGCCACTGCTGGCCGCACACGTGGCTGCGGCGGCATTCGGCCTGCCCCAGCCACGGACCGTGCCAGTGGTAACGGCAGCTTGATGTGGCGGTCCGCATAGACCGGAACGCTTGAGTCCGCGGAAAGCCGGGATCGGGGCATCGTGTATGTCGTTGCGGCAAGGGGCGTAGGTGGCGGGCCCAAGCTTTGCGGGTAGGCCCAGATGCCCGCGGGGAGCGGCTCCAGGCCTCCGCGTATCAGGTCAGCGCTCGGCCTTCTCGCCGCTGGTCTCCAGTGGTCCGGGGCAGTGTGAGGAGGACGGTATGCGTGTCCTCGTTCACAGCGGCGCGTTGTGCAGGGACGGGCAGGACTCGGGCCACATCGGTCGGCATGTCAGAGCTGGCGACTACGCTGGCCGCTCCACAGGGATCGTTTGTCCCCGGCGTGCCCGGTAGGTGAGGCTTGGGTGGGGAGATGGAGCGGCAAGGTGCGTCCGAAGGGAGGTAGCTAGTTTGTTCGATATCATGACTATTTTCAGCTCGCTGCCTGGCGCCTCCCATCCCGCAGGCTCGACGTGTGTTGTACGGAGGAAGAATGTCTGCCCTTGAGGTTGTCGAGATCTGCGCAGGAGCAGGGGGGCAGGCCCTTGGCCTCGAAGGGGCAGGATTCGAGCACCAGCTCGCAGTCGAGCTCGACCCGAACGCCTGCGACACCCTCAGGCTGAACCGGCCGGCGTGGAAGGTCGCGGAGGGTGATGTCGCGGACGAGTCGGTCTGGAACCCCGAGGAGTACGAAGGGGTCTCGCTGCTGGCAGGAGGTGTCCCCTGCCCGCCGTTCACCATCGCGGGCAAGCAGCTCGGTGCCACCGACGAGCGTGACCTGTTTGCCTGGGCAGTCCAGTTGGCAGGCCGCATCAAGCCCAAGGCGCTCATGCTGGAGAACGTGCGAGGACTCAGTGCCAACCGCTTCTCGGCCTACCGGCAGCACGTCCTGGACACGCTCCGCGACTTCGGCTACGTGGGCGAGTGGAGGCTCCTCCAGGCGTCCCAGTTCGGGGTGCCGCAGCTCCGGCCGAGGTTCGTGCTGGTGGCACTCCAGGACGAATACGCAGAGTACTTCCACTGGCCCGAGCCCCTCCCCGGCCCTGCGCCCACCGTCGGTGAGACGCTGAAGGACCTCATGGCAGCCAACGGCTGGGGCGGCGTCGAGGCATGGGCCGCCAAGGCCGACGGCATCGCACCCACGATCGTTGGCGGCTCCAAGAAGCACGGAGGGGCAGACCTTGGCCCCTCCCGAGCCAAGGCGGCCTGGGAGGCTATGGGCGTCAACGCCTGGGGCATTGCCAACGAGGCGCCGAAGCCGGACTTCAAGCCGGCAGTGAGCAAGAAGGGCGAAGTCAGGGGCGGCCCCAAGCTGACCAGCCGCATGGCCGCGCGGATCCAGGGCTTCAGCGACGACTGGGAGTTCTCCGGAGGGAAGACCACCGGATACCGCCAGATCGGCAATGCCTTCCCGCCGCCGGTCGCCAAGGCTGTCGGGCTCTCCATCGCAAGGGCGCTCCGGAAGGAAGGCCAGCCCCGCGAGCGGGTCGAGACCACTCACGACCCGGTCTACCGGCTCCTCCGCGGTAAGAGCGAAGCCATGACCGCAGAGCAGATTGTCGCCGCACTGGACAAGACCGGTGTCGTCATGGGCATGCACGACGTCGAGCGACGCCTCTCCCACCTCGGCCGAGACTTCCACATCAAAGAGACCGAGGCCGGCCAGGACGGTGCCATGGCTTATCTGCTCCGCGACTTCAAGGCCTTCGTCGGGCAGGAAGACCACGACCGGCACGAACTCTTCAAGGCAAACAAGGCCAAGATCAGCTGAGTCTGATCGACCTGCCGCCCGCAGGCGTCAGCCTGCGGGCGGTCCTGTGCCTGGACACCCCTGCTTGCCCTCCAGACGTCGCCGCTTCCGCTCGGCGAGCTCCCCCCGCCGCGCTACTACGGCGGCTACCACTGCGTCCGCGCATTCCTCAGGCGACTGGTGCGCCCAGAACCGCAGCACGAGCCACCCTTCGTCAGCGAGGCGTTCGTCGGTATCCCGGTCACGGGTGACGTTTCCGCTGATCTTCGACTCCCAATACGAGGGATTGGTCTTCGGCGGAACGAAGTGCTCCGGGCACCCGTGCCAGAAGCACCCGTCGACGAAGACGGCCACCCGTGTGGGACGGAACAGGAGATCAGCCGTCCGCCGCATACCGGGCAGCGGCTTTGCCGCCACCCGGTACCGAAGCCCCTCGGCGTGGACAAGGGAGCGCAGCGCGAGCTCGGGGGACGTGTCCCGGCTCCTGATCGCCTGCATGTTGCGGCGCCTGGCAGCTGAAGAGGCCCATGATCCTGCCGGGGCAACCCATGCGGCAGCATCCGCGCCTACCGCTCCGGCAGCAGCGGTGCCTCGACGACCGGGTCGCTTTCCCGCGCTACCACCCACTTGACGTCCTCCAGTTCCACCCACCGTGCGTCCACGTGCTCCAAAGTCCAGGGTGCCAGGCGGACGCTCACGGACTCACCAGCACCTGGCACCCTCAGACCGAGGCCCTCGGCTACCACCTGGTGATTCCCGTACTGCCCGAGAATCACGATTCCCTCCGGTCGGAGCGCCGAGCGGGAGCCACCGTTGTACCGGACCCGCTTCATGAAGTCGTCCTGCTGTGCGACCGTGGCGACCACGCCACGCGAGACGACACGGCCCTGCGTACGCCGGAACAGCTCATGCACCCGCTGTGTGCCGTACCGTGACGCGAAGATCGCGGAGATGTCCTTCTCAGGCAAGCGCAGCAGGATGTTCTCGGGGAGCGGCGCATCCTCGAAGAGCCAGTGAACGGCGGTCTTCCGGGCAATGGCGGTAAGAGACCGCTTGCCGTCCCGGTTTCCTTCCTTCTTGGTAAGCAGTTCCTCGGTGACCCGGAACAGCCCCGCTGACCAGAGCCCAGCGTCATCACTGGCCCACACCCCAAGACACAGATGCCCCATCGCCTCAGGAGGGATCATCCAGCGGCCCAGGTCCTGGGAATACTTGCAGTCCACATCGATGCCGTCGATCGAGTAGTCCATCTTGTCGCCGTCAGCAAAGTTGAAGGCGCGCTGGAGGTTGATCTCCACGAGGGTGCCGGCATGCGTCTTCTCGGTCTTGTGGAGCTCCTCCCAGCGAAAACGGCCCGTGTGCTGTCCGTCGAGCAGCATGTCGAAGGTACGGCGCAGGGCTGCAGCGAAGATCTCGCCGCACGGGTCCGCCGCCAGGATTCTGGCATGGACGCGGGCCAGTTCCGGATCAGGGGGCGCGACGGAGGAAACGGGGAATAAGGTATCGGCTGACGTCATATCAACTCAATTCTTTGAACGGAAGATGTAGGGATCCCGGGAGTTTGTCTCCGGTGCGTGGGCCGGGTCAGTCGGACTCGGGTGCGGCGCGCTCAGTGGCTTTGCGCTCCTTGCGCCTTCGCTCGTAGTCGGCAACCGCGGCGGCTGCACCCTCCGCAGGCCATGGCTGGGAGCTGATCAGTTCGTAGGTCACCTCAGTGACGCCGTCCGTCTTCCTGCGGTGCGCGACGATGTCCCAGCCGAGGACAAAACGGAGTTCTCGCAGCCGCTTCTTCGGGTCGCCCTTGTGGGTGTCCTGTGCGACTAGTTCGATGAGCTCGACCGGCGTCGGCTTCCTCATCTCCTGGAAGGCGAGGAGCAGTTCGCCGATGCGCTCCCATGGATTCGGGCGGGGGAGCGCTCGCCCAAGAGCCGGCCCGAACGCGTCGAGCGAGGCGAAGAATGCCTGCTTCCCGTGGTTGTGCTCCTCGCACAGCGGCTCCAGGTTCGAGTACACCGTCTTGCCGCCCCACGACTCGGGCACGATGTGGTCGATCTGCAACCGGATACCGTTCTGGGGGCCGCGCCCGCACATCTGGCAGAAGCGGCCCTTCTTGCTGAAGACCTCTGCCTGCAGCCGGGGCGAGATCTTTGCGGACGCGGAAGCCGCCTTCTTCCAGCCGAGTAGCTGGTAGATCCACTCTCCGTCACTGGTGCGGCGCCGGCTCTGCACCACGAAGTGGCTCCGGACCTCGCGCAGCCGACGTTGACTGTGCACGTTTGACTTGCCGAAAACCTGCTGCGATCGAGCCAGCCACTCCGCCATTGTCGGAGGGGTGTCCTGCCGCATGAGGAGGAACCGACAGGCCTCTGCGGTCTCCTGGCTGCTGAAGAGATCGTCGAGGGACGGATCAGTGGGGTCGGGCAGCGGGCGCTCGCTGTCCACTTCTGCGTGTGTCATTTCTTCCTCCCGCTTAACACGGCGGATTCGAGGGCTCCTTTCCATCCGTACGGCACCCTAGACCCGCGACGGCCGCGGGTCCCGGGCCTCACCCCCGTGGTTGCCCGTCGAGCAAGGCCGGGGGCTCGAGGTGGCGCAGGAGCTCCCGGATGTCCGCCATGTCCAGGCCGGCGCTGCCGACGGGCTCTTCGACGAGATCTGCGAGCTGGCGCACCTCCGGGTCGTCCAGGATGCTGCCCATGAATTGCAGCTTTGCCTCAAGACGAAGCTGGACCACCTCGTCGATGGTGTTTTCCGCGACAAGGACGGTAACTCTCGTATCCGTTCCGGGGGCCAGGCCCAAGCGGTGGATGCGGTCGAGGCTCTGCAGGAACCGGCCAGCCATGAAGTCGCGGTCGACGTAGACCGCGTCGTGGCAGACCTGGTGCAGGCTGATGCCCTCGCCCAGGGTAGCCGGGTTGGAGAGCAGCACCATGCAGTCGGGATCCTCGCGGAACCGCCGGATCTCCTCGTCCCGGTCGGCCGTGCCGCCGTGGACGACGGCTGGGGAGTAGGGGGAGAGGAGCTTGGCCAGGGTGGTGATATTGCGTACGAAGGTGGTCCACACGATCGTCTTGCGGCCCGCTGCCGCGTTCGCGGCGACGATCCGGACGGCCTCCTGGAATTTGGGGGAGAGCTCGTAACTGGGCAGGTCACGCAGAAGCGCATGGAGGGACTCGCCGGGGGCGGCCTCCAGCGCCGGCACCCGGTAGGCGAGCGGCTCGTACGGGCTGCTGCCCTCGACTAGGAGCGCCGGGCTGGTTGCGGCCATGAGCAGGCGCAGTGCTGCCCGCCCGAGGGCTTCGATGTCGTTGCGGGACGCCTCGGCCCGTGGGGAAAAGTTGCCCTTGAGCGCCTCGTACACCTCCCGGTGGATCGGCGGGAGGCTGACGTACCGGACCTTTGGCTCGAACGGGGGCAAGCCAAGCTCGCGCTTGGTGGTGCGGGTGAACAGCGGCCGCAGCACCGTGCTGGCGTAGGCGAGGTCTCCGCCGCGTACAGCGTCGGAGACGACGCGCTTGCCGCGGCCGGGCCAGACGAACGACAGCAGGTTCTCCAGGTCCCGGGCCCCGTTGGGGGCCGGAGTACCGGTGAGGATGAGCCGCCGGGTCGCGGTGGGCCCGAGCGCGAGACAGGCAGAGCCGTATGTCCCGTTGGCACCGAGCTTCATACGGTGGGCCTCGTCGAGCACCAGCATCGACGGCGCCGTGCCCAGCCACGACGCGAGCCCGGGTACAGCCCGGGACAGGCGCTCGTAGTTGACCAACAGCACTTCGGCGCCGTAGTCGGGGGTGCGGCCCATGACGGCGATGCGCAGCGGTGTGCGGAAGCAGATCTGGCTCTCGGTCTGCCATGCCTCGTAAGCGGACTTGGGTCCGACGACCAGGAGCCGCTTGGCCAGGCCCTGTTCACGCATGGCGGCGTAGACGGCGAGTGAGACGCGGGTCTTGCCAGCTCCGGGGACGCTGAAGTTCGCGCCGTGCCCGAGTGAGAGCAGCTGGGCTGCATCGCGGAGCTGGAAGGGGGTGAGGTCTCCGGTCCAGCCGTCGCCTAGAAGACCCGGCACGTCGCCCGGCGCGACTGCGCTCTGGCTGGCGTCCGCGCCACTGCGGAGGGTCTGCTCGGCCCGCTCGGCGTCGTCGAGGACGCCGGTGACGAGCTGGACCAGCGCCTCCTCCCACTCGACGCCGTCGTGGCGCCAGGAGCCGAGCTCGATGATGCGGTCGAGAAAGTCGTCGAGGTCGAACTCTCCTACCAGCGGCCCGCGCTGGCCACCGGGGGCGATGCGCGCGGCGAGGTCCGCGAAGTCCTGCTCGTGCCCGGGCGTCGTGCGCAGGACAACGCGGGTCCGCGACACGTCGAATGCGATCCGCAGCGATGGCTCGGTCTGGGTGTCCGTCACTGCTGCTTCCCTACAGCAGCGTTGAGCCAGGTGAGGCCCTCGCCGGGGAGCGGCATGCTCTTGCCGGCCTCGACGGCAACGCGCCCCATGATGGTGCGCAGCTTCAGCAGGGCGTCGTCGAACGCCCCTTCGTCCAGGCTCCCGTTGCCGCGGGCGAGGACGAGGTCGGTGACGCACTGCTCCAGGTCTTTGCAGGCGTCGGTGACGCGGTCGGGGGCGGCGAGGCGCTTCTTCCGGAGCCGGAAGTCCTTGCCGGCGAACTCCAGCGCCTCGTTGAAGACGTCCCGGGTGCGGTCGAGGACCGCGGCGGCCGCCGTCTGCTCTTCGGGGGTTGCGGCGGCGCCGGCCGCCTTGACGGCCTTGGCCTGCAGGAGGGAGTCGGTGAGCGCCTTGGCCGCGGCGACGCTCGCGCCGGCGGCCTGGACGGTGCGGCCGAGGCCGGGGATGGCCACTGCCGGGGTCACCTGGGCGGGGGCGGGCCTGAGGTCTGCGGGCAGTCGCTGGTCCAGGAAGCGCTCCTGGAAGTCGGGCTGGATGAACCGGACGTCGGTCTTGGCGAACTCCAGCACGATGGCCGCGAGCCGGCCCTCCTTCAGTAGGTCGCCACGCTCCCGGTTGCGTGCGGACTCGGTGTTGTAGGCGCGGTAGAGCTCGAAGAACCGCTCCTTGGCTTCTTCGAAGTCCATGAGGCGCAGCGAGGAGGTTCCGGTGGCGCTACGGCTGATGAGGTCCCGGAGCTGGGCCAGGATCCACAGGTCTCGGTCGCAGGCCGGCGTCGTGGTGTGGAAGTTCCGGGCGATCTCCGGCAGCGGCTTGCCGAGCGCCACCTGCTCCTCCAGGGCTAGCAGGTGGTTGATGTAGGAGTAGTCCCGCCGGGTGTCCGGGCGCAGCTGGAGAGAGAGCTCAACAGCATGGATGTCGCTCCACTCGCAGCTCTCCGGCAGAACGCCGACCCGCATGCTGGTCCGCCCGAGCTCCTTGAGGGCAGCGCGGCGGGTGTTGCCGTTCACGAGGATGCCCTCGTGGGTGATCAGCCCGGGTTCGTTCTGCTGGTACTCGCGCAGGCTCTCCGTCAGGTCCTCGAAGGCCTTGTCGGTCCTCGAGGGGTCGGCCGGCAGCGCCTTCAGCAGGTGGTGGAGGTAATCCTGGCTCTCCGGGCTCCAGGGGTCCTCGGTCAGCGCCCGGTCCCGGGCCGGGTCGTAGGCGCGCTGGGCGCGGATGCGATGTGTGCCGGGGTTGTAGCGCAGGACCTCGACCGGCATGTCGATGACCTCGATATGGGCGGGCTTCCCGCGCCACTCGACGGTCAGCGTTTCCGGGACGCCGTTTCCGTTGCGCAGCTCCTTCAGCCGGTGCGCCACGAGCTCGCGGTTGCCGGCTGCTTCGTGGGGCCGGCCGAAGTCGATCAACACGGATGTGCTCCTTTGTGCGTGTGAAAGCGATGCCGATACTGCCAGGGCCGGGAACGGGGCGGCACCGGGGGTTCCGCTGCCGCCCCGGCGGGGACTACAGGAGCATGTCGCGGGCACCGGCGCGCGCCGCCGCAGGCAGGGTGCGGTAGATACCCCAGAGCTTCTCGACCTCGTTGAAGCCGCGGGCGTCCTGCTCCATCCAGGACGACAGCATTTTGCGCTCGTACGTCGACAGCTGTGCCACCGCCGCCGCGAAGGCGCCCAGGTCGGCGCCGGCGTCGCGCCCGCCGACACGGCATCGGTTGCACTCGGTGACCAGCTGCACCTCCGTGCCGCCGCCGGGCAGGGTGACCTGGCGCCGTGCGATGTCCAGGTGGGAGGTGGCGCCGTGGCCGTCGGCGTATGCCTCGCCGTTGCCGATGCCGCAGGTCCGGCACAGGTAGTTGTCATTCAGGAGCACAGCGCGGCGCTGCACCGCTCCCACGGACTCGGCCGCCTTGCGGCTTCCCTTGCCAGGCTGCCATACCGGAACACCCTGACACACGAACCGGTGCTCACTGGGGTCGAGGGCCGGGTCCTCCCTGTTGGTATCGATCTGCCACTCGTGGACGCGGAGCTCCCTCATGCGGCGGTCGACCTGGCTGACCCCCTCGAACGCGATCCGCAGCTGCTCCTTGGTGAACACGCTGCCGACTCCGACCTCCTGTACGAGCCAGAGCGCGACGCGCTTCATAGTGCCGAGTCCCTCGTCCGTCCAGGACGGAATTGCCACCATGCTCTCCGGATCCTCTCGTGCACAGCGCAGTGACGACCCTGGTGGGTTGTCAGCGGGCCAGTCCCGCCTGCTCTTCAAGCGAAGCGCATGCCCCGGAGGCAGGGGAAGGCTTCGCTGTCCCCCGGTGTCCCGCTTCTCCCGGTGTCCCGGAGTGTCCCTCTTGCACCGATGACCGTTCAGCTGTCGTAGGCGTTTGCCAAGATGGGATGACACTTCGCCGACCCCTACCTCTAGGGAGTTTCGTTGCCTACACGCGGACAGATGAAGGCTCTTCCGTCCTCCGTTCCTCCGGCGCGCCGCGAACTCGCTGGGGCAGTGCGGGCCATGCTGCGGGCTACTGGCGGATCGCTGCGCGGCGTCGCAGGTCAGATCCACAGTTCCCGCTCGGTCCTCAACCGGCTCGCGTTGGGGAAGGTCCTGTTCCCCGACACGGACACGGTTCTGAAACTGCACCGGCTCGCTAAGAGCAAGGGCGGTGTTGAAGTGATGACCGAGGATGACCTGCGGGCACTCCTGCAGCGTGTTTCCGACGAATGCGAGTCCGCTTTCGCCACAGACAACATCAGTGCCGAAGTCAACAGGCCGGCGGCGGAGGACGTTGATGAGATGCGCGGCGCATTGGAGGGCGGCACAGTTGCGCCGTTCGATGCGCCGGTCCCCCTCGCCGAGGGGGACCGGCGCATCGAACGCGCCGTCGGGCTGCAGTGGCCGGTCGACGAACTGGTGCTGCACCTGGACAGCGGCCGCTACGAGCACGCCGTCGGCATGCTGGACTATGCCGGCGACGAGGCGCCTGCGGTGGAGTCCGCCGCAGCGATTCAGACGTGCCGCAGCCGGGGTCTCACAGAGGTCGCGGATGCTCTCCTGCGGAAGGTCGGCAGTCGGCCCGACCGGTTCGTCCTCGACGTGGTCGGCCACCTGATGGACGTCGGCAGCCACGCGGATGCCCGGGCCCTGATCGGCTGCAGCGCACAAGCGGCGTAAGCCGTCCTGATCCCGGCCCGTTGGCCCGGGCCTGCGCACGCTCCGCGTCCAGGACATCCCTGGAACCAGACGCTGGGCTAGACCAGACCCGGGCTTCGTGACTCGGCGTCGGCTGACCGATGGACATGGTGGTAATCGCTGTCCACACCTAGGGGTCGTCTTCAAAGCTGATCAAGTGATGCGGGATCATGCCGGTCATGATGCGTCGTCATGAGCTGTCGGATGCCGAGTGGGCTGTGCTGTCGCGGTTCCTGCCTGCTTCGGGGGTGGCCGGTCGTCCGCGGTCGGACGACCGGCTGGTGCTGAACGGGATCGTGTGGAAGCTGCGGACCGGCACGTCCTGGCGGGACGTGCCGGAGCGCTACGGCTCCTGGCAGACCCTGTACACGCACTTCCGCAGGTGGGCGCTGGACGGCACGTTCTCCCGGATGCTCCACGCGATCCAGGCGGAGAAGGACGCGGCCGGCGACATCGACTGGCTGGTCTCGGTCGACTCGACGATCGTGCCGGCCCACCAGCACGCCACCGGCGGCAGAAGGGGGCCCTCGATGGGGACGAAGCGGGTGATCACGCCCTCGGCCGGTCCCGTGGCGGACTGAGTACCAAGCTCCACCTGGCCTGCGACGGCCGCGGCCGCCCGCTCGGCTTCGTCCTGACCGGCGGCAACACCAACGACTGCACCCGACTCGAAGCCGTACTGGAGACGATCCGCGTTCCCAGGGTCGGGCCGGGGCGCCCGCGCACCCGACCCGACCACGTGATCGCGGACAAGGGTTACAGCTCCCACAAGTTCCGCTCCTACCTGCGACGACGCGGAATCCGGCACACCATCCCCGAACGCGTCGAGCAGGTGCTCGGCCGTCTCAACCGGGGCTCGCGCGGAGGCCGGCCGCCGGGCTTCGACCGGCAGACCTACCGACTCCGCAACGTCGTCGAACGCTGCTTCAACCGGCTGAAGCAATGGCGCGGCCTCGCCACCCGCTACGACAAGACCCGCGAGTCCTACCAGGCCACCGTCACCATCGCCTCCATCCTGCTCTGGATCTGATCTTTGAAGACGATCCCTAGCTGTACTGACCAGTGAGGTTGGGGACGCGGCTGGCGGGCGGCTTGCCTGCGAGCGCGGTGTGTCCGCGGTGGTGATTGTAGGTGTGGAGCCAGTCGGTGAAGGCGTCGCGGCGTTCCTGCTCGGTTCGGTAGGGCCTGGCGTAGGCCCACTCGTCGAGCAGGGTGCGGTTGAAGCGTTCGACCTTGCCGTTGGTCTGCGGGCGGTAGGGCCGGGTGCGCTTGTGTGCGATGCCCTGGGCGGTGAGGGCATCGCGCCTGGCGTGTGAGCGGTAGCAGGCTCCGTTGTCGGTCAGCACGCGCTGGACCGTGACCCCGGCCCGGGTGAAGAACTCGTTCGCCCGGACCCAGAATGCGGCTGCGGTCTCCTTGCGCTCGTCGGGCAGGATCTCGCTGTAGGCCAGGCGGGAGTGGTCGTCGACGGCGTTGTGCAGGTAGCTGTAGCCTACGCCTGAGTGCGACGGGCTGCCCGCGCGGCCGCGCACCTTGTGGCCGCCTCCGTCGGGGATGTTGCCGAGCTTCTTGATGTCGACGTGGACCAGCTCGCCCGGTGTGGCGCGTTCGTAGCGGCGCACCGGGCGGGCGGTGGCACGGTCGAGGTGTGCGAGGCGGGCGAGGCGGTAGCGGACCAGGACCCGGTGCACGGTGGCTGGGTTCAGGCGGAGCAGGTAGGCGATGCGTGCCGGTCCCCAGCGGCGCAGGACGCGGATCTTGACGATCCGCCTCTCGGTGCGCGTCGGCAGGCGGCGCGGGCTGCGATGCGGGCGGCTGGAGAGATCGCTCATGCCGGCCTCACCGAGCGCGCGGTAGCGGTCCGCCCAGCGTTTGGCCGTGGTCGGCGAGACCTGGAAGCGTTCGGCGGCCCGCCGCAGCGGCCAGCCGTCCTCGACCACGCAGCGGGCCAGACGCAGGCGTCCCGTCTCGGTCAGCGGTGCGTTACGGTGGGGCATGAGGGCCTTTCTGGTGCCGGTGCAGATGTCGCAATCCACACCGAGCCAGAAGGCCCTCACTCATTTCAAGATCACCCGGTCCTGAACCCCGTCACTAACCTCTGTGGTCAGTACAACTAGCTCCGTCTCGCCTGGCCGCTCGTCGCCGACCGCGGGAGCCGTGGAAGCGGGCGGCGGAACCGAACAAGCACTGACTATCAGCCACAAGTGCTGATGGTGTAAGCAAGTACGTTGATCGCTGCCGCACTGTTCGATGGAGGCCAGCCCGATGCCGCAACTCGCACTCTCCGTCTCCTTCTGGGAGCAGTACGAGCAGCTGGAGAAGCATGTCCGCTCCGGGGTGCGGAAGGCGGTGGTGAAGTTCCAGCAGCTGAGCGCCGCAGAGCTGCACAAGGACAAGGGCCTGCACCTGGAGTCGGTCGAGAACGCCAGGGATCCCCGGCTGCGGACGATCCGAATCACTGGTTTCTGGCGTGGCGTCGTACTTGCGCCGGACGACGGGGGTGCGACGTTCCTGCTGGTGAATGTGTTGCAGCACGACAAGGCATACGAGTGGGCCGCGAAGCGGATCTTCAGCGTAAACTCGGCGACCCGGGGGCTGGAGGTGCGGAACGTCGAGGCCATCGAGCAGATCACACCGCTGCTGGAACGGGTGGCCGCCGCCGCGCCGCGCCGGCTCTTTGACGCCTACTCGGACACGGTGCTGCGTGACCTCGGTATCGACAGCGGTCTGCTGCCGGCCGTGCGCTCGCTCACGGACCAGGCCCAGCTCGACGCCTTCGTACCGATGTTCCCCGAGGACCAGTGCGAGGTGCTGCAGTACCTCGCCGAAGGGTTCACTCCGGAGGAGGTGTGGAGCGACATCGTCTCGCAGCGCCGTCCGGCCGACCCCGGGCCGCTGGACTCGCGGGACGTGTCCACCGCCATCGCGAACACCGCCAGCCGCATCGTCGTGGTGTCCCGGCCGGACGAGCTCGAGTACATGCTCTCCCAGCCGTTCGCCGCCTGGCGGGTGTTCCTGCACCCCAATCAGCGGCGGGTCGCGTACCGCGAGTCCTACAGTGGGCCTGCCCAGGTCTCCGGCGGCCCCGGCACGGGCAAGACGGTCGTCGCACTCCACCGCGTCAAGCACCTGCTGGGCCGACCGACGAATGGCGACCGGCCCCACGTTCTGCTGACTACCTACACGAACGCGCTCGCCGCGATCCTGCGGGAGAACCTGGCCCTGCTGCTTGACGACCCGGCAGCGCTCGCCCGCGTCGAGACCGGGACCGTCAACTCCCTTGCCTTCAAGGTCCTGCGCGAGCACACTGGCCGCGCGCCGCAGGCGGTCGACGACAGCGACGAGCGTAACCGGTGGCGGGCGCTCGGCACGAAGCTCAACCTGCCGTGGTCCGGCGAGTTCCTGATGCAGGAGTACCGCCACGTTATCCTCGCCCAGGACCTGCTCACCGAGGAGGAGTACACCGCCGCGGAGCGCAGGGGACGGGGCGGTCAACTGGCGCCGTCGAAGCGCCCGCTACTCTGGCAGGCGGTGGCCGAGTTCACCCGCCAGCTCGATGCAGAAGGACGCAGCACCCAGCTTCGGCTGTGCGCGGAGGCGGCCCGAGTACTGCGGGCGGCAGGGTCCGGCGCATCCCGCTATCGCCACATCGTGGTCGACGAAGCCCAGGACCTCCACCCTGCCCAGTGGCGCCTCCTGCGTGCCGCCGTGGCCGAGGGGCCCGACGACATCTTCCTCACCGGTGATCCTCACCAGCGGATCTACGACTCTCGGGTGTCTTTTGCGGCGCTCGGTATTCCGGTTGCCGGGCGGAGCTTCCGGCTGCGGCTCAACTACCGCAATACCGAGGAGATCCTGCGCTGGTCCGGGGCGGTGCTGTCTGAGCAGACAGTGAACGACCTGTCGGGAGACCAGCGGGACGGGGGCCTCGCTGATTACGTCTCGCTCCTTCACGGCACCCGACCGACCGCCTGCGGCTACGACTCGGAGGATGCCGAGCTGACGGCGCTCGTCGACCGTGTGCAGCAGTGGCTGGCCGCCGACGTGCCCTCGGCAGAGATCGCCGTGTGCACTAGGTTCCGGCAGCTCGGGAACAAGGTGATGTCCCGTCTGAAGGCGGCGGGAATCGACGCCGTGCTGCTGAAGGACAGTCCTGGTGCTGATGAGGCGGGCGTGCGCGTGGCCACGATGCACGCCATGAAGGGGTTGGAGTTCCGCTGTGTCGCCGTGCTCGGCGCCTCGGAGTCGGCTCTGCCGCTGTTGTCGGCGGTGACTCCGGCAGAGGCCGATTCGATCCAGCACGCGACTGACCTCCTCGCCGAGCGGTGCTTGCTGTTCGTCGCGTGCACCCGGGCGCGGGATGCCATGGCGGTCAGCTGGAGCGGCGCCCCCAGCCCCTTCCTTGCGGACCTGGTGGGTGGGGAAGAGCTGCTCTGAGCCGTTGGCAAGCTGTCAGGATGCCAGGAACTGGGACTCCCCGTTGACGGTCACCGAGGGGTCGGCGATCGGCGCGCGACTGGCGGCTTCCTCTCCGGGCGCCTCCGTACTACCAGTGGCCGGCCCGGGTGCGGAAGCCTTCGGAGTATCGGGAAACGGCCGTACGGTGTGGGCGAGCAGCCTGGTGAGCTCGCCTTCCAGGCCGTCTTGCAGCGGGGTGCCGTCGGGGCCGAAGGAGTCGATCTCGCGTTCGGCCAGAAGCTGTCCGGTGATGGCGTGGGTCGCGGTGAAGCGGAGGATTCCGCTTTCGTTGTAGCGGAAGCGGATGGTGATTTTATTGTGGGCAGGATCGTTTTCCGCCCGCGGCAGCGGGACGTCGAACGCGGCGAGCGGGAACGCCCGGTCGCTGTCGGCCGAGTGCCCGTACTCGCCTTCGACGATCTCGACATGCACGGACGTGGCCCCGGGGGCGGAGGGCTGGAAGACCGACGTGCCCTCGGCTGGGAGAGTGGCGTTGCGGCGGATGATCGACTGGAAGCCGCGCGTCCGGCCGGCGTTGAAAGCGGAGCCCAGGTCGTAGTTGCTCACCAAGGAGAAATCGCTGAGATCGTCTAGCTCCCCGTCGAGCGAGGCCGCGTAGATGGCCGCACCTCGGGCGACGGCCGTCATGGGCCTGCACAGCCGCGGATCGACGATCCGGTCGTGGCCCAGCATTCTTCCGAGGGTTTCGCGCACCAGCGGGATCTGGGAGGTCCCGCCGATCAGCAGGACGGAGTCGATCCCCTGGGCACTGGTGCCCAGGTCGTCGAGAGCCTGCTCGACCGGTCTCAACGCCTGTTCGACCAGCGGGGCGATCGCGGCGTTGTACTCCTCGACCGTGATCTTCGCGTTGTTGACGCTGCGGCCGGACCGCTCGCTCGGCGGGGACTCGAAGAGGGCGTAGCCGTCGGGAGGCAGATGGGAGAGTTCGATCTTGGTGAGCTCGACATGCCGGCGCCACTGCCGGCGCTGCGCCATGCTGAGCCGCTCCGGGACGGTGCCCAGTTTGCGCAGAATCAGCTTGGCGAGCTCCTCGTCGAACTCCAGGCCCCCGAGGGCAGTGATGCCGCGTGACGTCCGTTCCTCGAACAGCCCGTCCACGTAATCAAGCACGGTGACGTCTATGGTGCCGCCGCCCCAGTCGAAGACTAGGAACCGGCCCGGGATGGGGTAGTCGTAGGCATACGAGATCGCCGCCGCAGTCGGCTCGTTGATCAGAGCCTTGACCTTGACGCCGCCGAGCACGGCGGCCGCGCGCGTGCGGTAGCGGGCCCCGCCGGTCGCGTTGGCGGGGACGGTGACGACGGCCTCGGACAGCTCGAGCAGCTCGTCAGCGGCTCCTTCCCGCATGCGGCTGAAGAGCGAGGCGGCGGCCGCCGTGCTCCGGAACTGCTCGCCGCCGATCCACACCCGGTGTTCCTCCAGATGCGGAAGCGTCTCCTCGCCGGCGTCCGCCGCCCGGTCCGCACTGGAACGGGTGCCGAGCATGCGCTTGACGGCATCGAGCGGGTCGCTGGTACCAGTCTTTGCCGCCCACCCGAAGCAGAGCGTGCGGCGGACGTCGCGTACGGAGACGACGGAAGGGAAAAGCTGCCCGAACTCCGGCCGCCGCCAGTTCGCGGGTCCGTTTCCGCCGTCCACCGGGACAACCTCGGCGGCCAGCCCGTTCCAGCGTGCGACAACCGAGTTACTGGTACCGAAGTCGATGCCGAAGCTCATCGAGTGCCTTCCGATGCTATTTGGTGCGGTGGTTCCCGGCAGCGTCGCGGTGCGGGGCGGCATGGGTGCGGGACAGGAGCGATCCGTCCGGCGTGCGGTCCTCCCGGGGGCGGCCCGGTACTGGTGCGGCCCCGGAAGCCCCTTCGGCAGCGGGCTGGGGCGGCCCCGGACGGGCGGAAGGCCCCTTGCGGTGCGGCTTCTTGAGCGCTTCCTGTGCCTTTGCCGGAGCGGGAGGGGCTTGCGGGTGCCGTTCCCGGTCAGGGTGCTGCTGGCGCTTCTTGCGGGGCGTCAAGCTCCTCGGCTGGTCCTCAGGCCGGTCACCGTCCTCGACCCGCAGCCAGCCGATTTCCACAACCCGGCCAGACTCCCGGTCGGTGTAGGCGGGGGAGACCACGGAATAGGCCGGGGCCTCGCTATCGCCGGTGCGGTCCTGGTCCGGGTTCACCAGGCTGAAGAGCGACAGATCCCCGGGCTCGACGACCCGGACCAGGCCTGCTTTCGTGATCTCGTGGTCGATCCGTGCCTGCAGCGACGTTAGCTTCGAGGCCTGGTGCGCGGCGCGGTCGATGACCGCAAGCTGAGCCAGGTGCATCTGCCGCGCGCGGATTCCCTCTACGACGGCCCCGCGGACTGCTTCGGTGAACTGGGGGACGAGACGGCGCGTGAGCTCAGTGCGGATCACGGCCGCTAGGTCGCCGTCCTCAGCGGCGGACACCGACACGGCGAGGGAGCAGGCGATCTGTTCGAGCTGCGTATCGATCACGGGGCGCAAGGATTCCGTGACGGATGCCAGCAGGGCAGCCGCATCGAAGGTACCAGGAGCGATTTCCGGCAGCCGGCTCTCTTCTGTCCAGCGGCTGCGCCCGGAGCCTTCGGAGCGGACCTGCGGTTCAGAGATACGGCGGTCGGAGAGGCTGCGGCGGCTGCCGCCCCTTCCGGAACGTGCCGCCCCCTTGCTTCTGCGGTCGGCGCTTGGCGGGGGCTTGCTAGTCACGATGAGCTGCTCTCTGCTGGTCGAGGTCCGGAAGAACAGGAGGAGGGGACAGGAGGTCCGCGGCGGCCTTGATTATTTCGTGAGCGGCAGCTTCCCGTGCCCAGGCCCGGTCGGCCTCGGATGGAGGCGCGGTCAGCCGCCCCATCGGCTCGGTGGGGAGCTCAAGGAGTCGGCTGACGCCCGGTGGCACTGCCCAGCGGCGCGGGGCGAGGGGGAGCACGAAGCGTGCCACCTCCCCTTGCCCGCGCTCGGCGGCTTCGATGACGTCCTTGGCCTGGTTGACCGCGACGTTCCCTGATTCGTCGAGTTCGCGGCGGAGTCTGCGCCAGGACTGCTTCCAGTCCGGTGAGGCGTCCTCGACACCCAGCACGAGGTAGGGGTTCAACGGCCCGCTGCGCTCGGAGCGGGGGCTGCTCTTCAGGTAGCGGCGGTTGCGCTGTAGTGAATGAGCGGCGGACTCTCCCAGTTCCTGGAACCGGGGCGGCCGGGACTCTACATCGAGCTCCAGCCAGGACGCCGCCCTGCCGGGATCGTCCGCGGCCAGCAGGTAGGCGCACACATTCCTCGCTTCCCACCGGACGGTCTGCGGTCCGTGCTCGAGCCGGTCGGCGGACTCCCAGGCAGCCGCCCGCATCCGCTCCGCGCGCTCCGTCTCGTTGTGGAGTTCGGCACGCTGGGCATGGCGAATAGCCCTCAGCATCCTCCTGACACCGAGCCAACCGGTGAACTGCCGCGAGCCGCCGCGGCCGTGGGGGGCCAGGCGCTCGAGGAGCAGCCAGAGCGAGCGGTCGGCAGCGAGATCCTGGCTCACATAGCCGGTCCGACGTACCTCCCGAAGTTCATCGAGGAGCTTCCGCACACCCGGCGGGAGTCCGAACCACTCCTCCGTCACGGCTCCGGCGTCGGCTTGCTGCAGCCGGGACAGCAGCCGCCAGGAGTCCGGCCAGTCGGGCCCGGGCTCGGCGCCCGTTCCGGCTGCCCGGCGCTCGCGCTCCAACGGCCAGTCCAGCTGCGACAGCTCCTCGTCGGAGAGGATATCCGGGGCGAGCCGTGCCCGGAGGTAGACGGCCCGGGGTGAGCCGTCCGGCTCCGGGACCGCGGTGATCCACTCCTCGTCGACGAAGTCGTCCAGGACGGCGAGCGGAAGTACGGAGAGCAGTGCCTTTTGCCGGGTCTCGGAGATGTGGAACTCATCGATGGACTGCTCGTCCTGGTAGACCTGCCAGGCGCTCCCGGCTGCCCCTGGTACGACGGCGGGCGTGTCTGCGAGCAGGGCACGTGCCCGGGCGGCAGCAGGCAGATCCAGGACGGGGATCCCATGGCCGTCCGCTTCGGTGAGCACAGCCACGCCGGCGACTGGTGCCAGCTGCGAAGCAGCCCGGACGATCTCCGCAGCCAGTTGGCGCGCCGTCAGGCCCGAGGCAGGACTGGCATCTGGGGGCGACCCGCCGAGGACGCGCCGGGCGAAAGCCAAGGCCTCCGTCCACGCTCCAGCGTCGGCGAAACCTTCGGGGACCCGTACAGGGTCCGCGGTCACGCTCCCTACCGGGCCGTGACGCCGCTCGGCTGCCGCTGGGGACGTGCCGCGGCCCGAGCGCAGCGGAGGCCGCTCGCCGCGCTCGCGTGCTTCGGCTAGCGCTCTGCGCCGGGCCAGCTCACGCCGCCGGAGCGCCTCCAGGTCGTCGGCGGGGCCGGTGGTGCCGTCGCCGTATGTGGCACCGGTGCTCTCCACCATCACTCCTCTGCGAACCTGCGGACCTCGTCGATCACAGCCGCCGGGGTCCGGTCCAGACAGTACGCGTCGACGAACGCCAGCCGGTCAGCGATGCCCGCATCGGACACCTCCTTCCGCAGCCGCTCCAGACGCGGTGCCTCGCAGGCGGCGGTGGAGGATTCCAGCGGATGCTTGACTGCGACGGCGACGGGCTCGCCGGTGAAGTCCGAGGTGTGGACGCAGACCAGGCCGTTGCCGGTCTCCGCCAGGCGTACGGCGGGGTCCTCCTTCGCCCAGCCGCGCAGGAGTTCCTCGTGCCGGGACGGTTCCGGCTGGAGGTCCCTGCCGCGCAGGGCGCCGACGAGGTCCCGGGCGAGGCGCCAGTCCAGCAGGGGGTGCAGGCGCATGTTCGTGTAGTCCCGGAGGCATGAGTAGCAGGAGCTGCTGCACGCCCCCGCGTGCCGGCTGTCCTCCCCGAACTGGGCGAGGTAGTCGTCCACCGCGTCGAGGAACCCGTTGATCTGGTCGGGCGCTCCCAGGTGGGTGCTGAAACCCGCGCCGTTGTCGAGGCTGTCGGCGAGGTAGGCCATGACGGGTGCCGCCACCGGTGCAGGGGAGCCGTGGATGCCGCTCAGCAGCTCATCCGGCTGGACGTCGAGGTACGGCGCGGCCGCGCGGCGCAGCAGGGCGGCGAGGGAGTACCAGGCGGCACGGCGCCCGTGGTAGGCGTCGGCGAAGCCGTCAGGCTGCGCGGAACGCGAGATGTCGAACCGCAGGCCCCGCCGCTCGTCCACGGCCGCCTTCGCTCCGAGGAACAGCATGTCGGTGTGCTGGGTGGCACCGAGGGCGGTCTGCAGGTCCGCGTCGGCCCTCGGGTTCTCGACGTGCCAGTAGCCCTTCCACTTGCCGGTGTCCTTACGGAAGCGGAACAGCCTGCCGCCGTTGCTGTTGACCATGTAGCGGTCCCCGCTGCCGCAGTGCACCACCAGCCAGTCGTCCGCCGACCGCAGCACCCGGGGTGCGGTGTTCTCCAGATCGGCGGCGGTGCGCGTGCTGGTCGAACCGCTGCCCCAGTCGCGTGTGCCGTCGTAGTCCCGCGGGTCGGGTGCGGCACGGAAGCCGGCCGGCTCCCGGAACGGGACGACGCGGTAGTTCTTGCCCTCTGCGCCGCAGGCCGGGCAGCGGTCCGGGGGCTCGGCGCCGTCGGGCACCGGATCGATGTTGGCGCAGATCCTGCACATCGCCACCAGCTGCTCCGGGCCGAAAGGGTCCTCGGCGGCGTAGACCCGGCGTGCACCTGGGCTGAGCGAGACGATGCCTGTCGAGCGGAGCAGGCGGCCGTCGCGCGGGGTCTCGCTGCCGGGCGCGAATTTGCTCAGCGCCACGGCGAGATCGCGGTTGATCGAGTCTGAGGGCGGCCACGGGAATGGCTTGTCGGGGAAGCTGGAGTGCAGCAGGCGCGCCCTGGTCGGGAACCCGAACATCGGCAGCAGCCCTGCCTCGGCGAGCCGCTGGCTCAGTTCGGCGTGGCCGACCCGCTCCGCGGAGACTGTGTCGATCCGGTCCAGCAGGTCGGCGATGCATGCCACCGGGTCGATCGAGGAGACTGCCTCGGGGGTGCGGGCCTGCAGGGCGGCGGCGGCCGCCCGGATGCGGTCGGGGTGTGCGGCGGTCCAGCTCCTGATTGCGTCACGGTGGTCCGCCCAGCCGGCTGAGAGGCCGAACTGGCCGTGGACGTTGTTCGTCAGCGACGGCGTGTCATCGGTGTCGGCGGCGGACAGCGCTTCGAAGGCCTGCCGCAGGACCTCGCCGAGCAGCACGCGCTTGAAGATCGCGGGCATTCCCAGCGCCAGGTAGGGCGGCGGCGTCGGACTGTTGGTGATGACCTCGGGGCGGGCGAAGTAGTGCTCGTCGTGACTGCGCCCGCGGCAGACCGTGAGCGCGACCGCGACCGGGCTGTTCCGTCGGCCGGCCCGGCCCACACGCTGCTGGTAGTTGAAGCGGGTCGGCGGCATGTTGGCGAGGAGCACCGTGTTCAGCGGGCCGACGTCGACGCCGGCCTCCATGGTGGTGGTCACCGACAGGAGCTCGAGCCCGTCGGCTTCCTCGACATCGTGTTCGCCGAGGAAGACATCCTGGAAGATGCTCTGGCGGCGCTGGGCCTCCAGCCGGTCGGTCTGCCCGGTCAGCTCCGCCGTTCGCAGCGCGAAGTTCCCCGTTCCGTGCTCGGCCTTCCATGCGTAGTAGTCGTCGGCGAGTGCCCCCTCGAACTCCTCGGGCTGTGACGGGAGTTCGATGCGGCACTTGGTGCAGATCCCTGCGCCCGGGTGGAGGTGCGGGCGGCGGCAGCCAGTGCACGTCCAGACCTTGCCGATGCCGGTACGGAGCGCCACCTTCTCGGGGTTGATCACATACTCGACCACGGCGTCCTTCCAGATGCCGAGCACGCGGTCCCTGACCGATTCCAGGTCGGTGCCATCGCGGGTCACCACCTCCTGCCAGAAGTGCTTCAGCGGAGCGGGCGGATTCTGCAGCCCGCTGCGCATCTGGTGGAAGCGGCGCATCTGGCCGAGGATCCGCAGGCTGGCCCGGGCAAGTCCGTCGTCGCCGCCGACGGCCGCCTCGACCGGTGCGCGGTCGTCCTGGAGGCAGAGCCACCCCAGCCCCAGGGACTCGAAGTCGCGTCCCGCGCTGGAGAAGAGCCCGTTCAGGAACTCGGTGCGCAGCCGCTTGCGGATCCGGTCCAGCAGCTCCTCCTGGGCCTGCGTCTCGGCGGCCGACTCCCGGTTGCGCTTCCAGTTGAAGAGCACGGTCCAGCTCTGCCCTGCGGAGGTATGCTGCAGCGAGGCGGACGGGCCGCCGGGGTTGGTGCCGCAGCCGACGAGCAGCCCCTCGAGGTCGCCGGGGAGGGAATCGAGCGACGGGAGGTTGGCGAAGCGGCGCTCAAGATCGGGCAGCAGCTCCGGCTCGGCGTCGAGGTCGTCCGTCAGGATGGCCTTCAGCTTGCCCCAGTCGGCCGGATGCCGGTCGCGCAGCCGGAGCATGGCGGCCTTGGCCGCTGCGGGTTCGACCTGCTCGCCCGCGTAGTGGGCCTTTACCAGCTGCAGGTCCGCGAACGGGTCGCCCTGCTCACGGACGGCCTTGGCGGTGAGCAGCCGCAGCAGGTCCTGGTAATGGCGCAGCGCGAGGCCGCTGGCGAGTTCGGACGCGTCGTCGCGGCTGTCAGAGAAGGCGATCGCCTTTCGTTCGTCCGCCGGGAGGTGGCCGAGTGCCTCGGTGGCGAGCACCTGGTTGATCTTGTCGAAACCGGTCCGCATGCGGCGCACCGGGGCGCTGCGGAGCCTGGCGGGGTCCTCCAGCGGGATGGGCCGGCCGTCGCGGTCCCGCCGGATCTCCCAGTCGTCGCCGCACGAGGGGCAGTGTGTCGGGAACGGCCGCAGCTGCGCGGGGTCGAGGACAGGCTCCCCTGAGTCCTTGCCGTCCGGCACGGTGATGTGGAACGACCAGCCGCTGTGCCCGACATCCTTGTTGACAAGGCGTCCGGTGGCGGGCTGGTATGCGCTGCGCCGGAACTCGAAGCCGACGCTGCCCCCGCTGTTCGACAGCCCGGCTGACCAGTCCGGCTTGTCCAGGCCGAGGGCCTTCGGCCTGGGCCAGTACACGATGTAGTTCGCCGCTGTTGGGACGCCGCTGGCCTCGTCCGGCAGCAGGTCGAGTTCGGGGAAGTCGGTGTGCAGCGCGCCGGTGAACCTCCGCTTCCGGGTGTCCTCAGGGCTGGCGTACCCGCCGAGCATCAGGTCGCCGCAGGTCTGGCAGTACAGCAGTTCCAGCACCCGGGCGCCGCAGCTGCAGCGGGAGGCTGGTTCGGCGAACAGGCGGCCGACCCGGCGGTCCTTGTCCGCCTCCACCGGGATGTCTGGGCACTGCGGGTCCGAGCAAGCCCAGATGCCGCCGATGTTGCGGAAGAAGAGGTGGGCCCGCAGCTTGGGCAGGTCGGGGTCCTCGGCCGCACCGAGCACCCGCAGCGCTCCGTGCAGGGCCGCTTCGCGCTGCTCCGGGGCCGCGATGCCCGGGAAGAGCTGCTCGGCGAGTGCGGAGATCCGCAATGTCCGGGGCGTCCCGCCGGGGGAGAGCACGTGGGGGATCGCACCGCCGAGGCCGGTGGCTTCGGCCAGGCCGCGCGCCTGGTCCTGGCGCAGCTCATCGTTCGCGGCTGTGGCGAGGAGCTGCGCGTGGGCGGTCAGGTCGGTGCTGGCGCGCTTCGGCAGCAGGGCGGTGCCGGGGATGATCCTGCACCGGGACCGGGGGAGCGCGAAGAAGTCCTCAAGGAACGCGTCGTCGCGTCCCTCCTCCAGCGACGCGGAGGCCGCCAGTACCCGGAACTTCTCCGGGGCGGAGTCCAGCCCGAGTCGGTGCCGCAGGTTGCGGAGCAGGTACGCGACCTCGGTGCCGGCCGTGCCGCGGTACATGTGGAGCTCGTCGAGGACGAGCGTGAACCGGGCGTCCGGCGTGGTCTCCAGCCATCGGCGGGTGGCCGCGAACAGGCCTGCCTCCTGCGGGCGCAGGAGCATGATGTTGAGCATCGAATAGTTGGTGACCATGACGTCCGGCGGTGCGGCCTGCATGTCCCAGCGGCTCTGCATCTCCGCCCCGCCCAGGCGGGGGATGAACGCGTGGTGGCGGCTGTCCGCGCGCTGCTCGCGCGCGTCCAGGGCCCGCAGGTACTCGCGCAGCCTGGCCGCGGCGGGTGCGGACGTGCTGGCGCCCGGTACGGGTGTGGCGCCGGTGTAGCGGCCGAAGTAGAAGCGGTGGCCGTTCCGGTTGGCGTCGAGCCATGTGCGGGCCCCCTCGCCGTCCAGTGCCTTGCGCAGCCGCATCATCTGGTCGTCGGCGAGGGCGTTGGTGGGGTAGAGGATCAGGGCCCGGACTGCCGCGGGGTGGCCGTTCTCTCCCGTGCGGCTCGGGCGGTACTCGTCCTCTCCTCGCCACCACGCGCTCTGTGCGGCGCGGGTGCCGGTCCAGGAGGCGGACTCGGCGACCAGGTCGGCCAGCACCGGCAGCAGGAACGCCTCGGTCTTGCCCGAGCCGGTTCCGGCCGTGACGACGAAGTCCTTGCCGTCCCGGCAGGCCGCCACCAGAGCTTCGTGCTGGTGGCAGTAGAGGCTCGATACCCCGTCGGGCAGTGCGAACCGGGCGAAGTCGGCGGCTTCCGGGTGAGCTGCGGCAGCGGCGAACGACTCGGGGACGGTCATCCCGCTGGCCTCGTACTGGGGGCGCAGCTCGATCAGCGGCTCGCGCCAGGCGCCGTTGTCGCGGTCCAGCAGCAGGCGGCGCTCCTCCATCACCGAGACGTCGTCGACACCGAACGGGGTGTCGTAGTAGCGGAACAGTGCCCGGCGGAGATCGCCGAAGGTAGCGATTACGTCGCCGGGTGCCGCACTTCCGGTCGAAATGCCCTTGTCGGCGCTCAATGTGCCCTCCCGGGTACGGCCGCCAGCGGCGGCAGGATCTCCAGGTCCTGCAACAGCGAGGCAGCCACGGCCTCGGCCAGGACTTGCGGGACGTTGTGGTAGGCCAGGGTCTGACCCTGGCTTCCTCTGATCGGCGGCAGACCCGTGCACAGCACGGCAGCACGGGCGTGGAGCGGCGGCAGCGGGGAGTTGCAGTCCACGAACAGCCGCCCGAGACGGGCGCGTCCTTCGGCCGCCTCCGGGCGCCAGCGCACGGCGTTCTCATGGTGGCGGGCGAGTTCGAGGTAGATACCCGTCTCGTGTTCGGTCCGGGTGAAGCGGCCGTCGCGCAGCAGCCGCACCAGCCGGGCGTGGTCGGCGCCACGCCAGCGGTACAGTCCGTCCTCGGTGTGCGAATCGGCCGGGACGAAGCGCCGCGAAGCAAGGTCGTAGCGCTCCACGGTGTCCAGCCCGGCGCCGCCCGGAGGGGCCGCCTCGGGCCCTGTCTGGGCAGGCGGCAGGAGCGCGGCCAACTGGAGTGCCGCACAGGGGACGTAAGCGGCCCCGATGCGCGCGGCCAGCTCGTCCAGCCGTGCTGCGTCGTCGTACTGGACCATCAGCGTTGCGGGCAGCGGCACGGCCCTCTCGCGGGTCTCGCCGGGGATCTCCAGCAATTCCAGCCAGTCCGCAGCGGCGGACCCGAGGGCCGCACGCACCGCCGCCGTACGGGCACCGGTGATCAGTGCCAGACCGTCGGAGAACGGCAGGCGGGTGAGGACCAGCGGAGCGGCGGACCACCGGTCCGCCCGGATGTCCGCATCCAGGAATCCGAGCGAGGACACGGCGCGCACCCATTCCCAGTCCGCGTACTCGGCGGTGTCGATGCCGTATGCCCGCACCGTGCTGCGGACACCCTCCCGCAATGTCGTTACCGAACCGCCCTGCCGCTCGCTCAGCCAGCGCAGCAGCAGATCGCCGATCGTATCAGTGCTCACCGGGCTGCCTCCTCCGCCGCGTGAACGTAGGCGGCCCACCTCGAATCCGCTGTGCAGTCCCTTGCCGCGAGGACCGCCTCGGCCCAGGTGCTGACGTTCGGCGACGAGGCCGGCTCCGGGATGCCGGGGCTGACGGCGCGCCCGCGCCAGCGCCCGGCGCGGCGCTCCAGCAGCCAGCCGCCGACATCGTGCAGCTCAACCTCGAACAGGTACGGCGCTGACGCCTGCGGCAGTCGCTCTGCCAGCCAGGTGGGCGGCTCGGGAGCGGTGATGCGCCACAGCCTCCCGTCGGAGGCAGCGAACAGCAGCTCGTCGGCGCCCCGGCGGCTGAGGACCACTTCGGGGACAGCACCAACCCGGTGCCCGGCGCAGTCCGCCCCGGACAGCGCTGCCCCGCTCCCGCACACCGCCGGGTACGCCGAAGCCTTGAAGCCGGACACCTCGAATCCGCAGCGGCGCTCCGCCGCCGCAGGGACGGGGAGCCCCTCGGCCGTGGTGAACCGGACGGCACCGGCACCGAGTGAGACCGTGTGGACGCCAGCGGGAAGGCCGAGCCCCGCCAGCGGCACCAGACCGCCGAGGGCCCTTGCCCCGTTCAGCTCCGGGCGCGCGGTCCCGTCGACGAGGAGCGTCTCGGACGCGTCGTCCGGGATGACAACGGAGGGCTCACCCCCGACGAGATAGAGCTGCCGCTCCAGTACTGGGGCGAGGCGTAGGCCGCCGACCAGCTGCAGGTCGAATTCTTGGGTGGGCCGCAGTGAATCGACGGCGCCCTGGATCTCACTGACAGCCCGCCGCAGTGTCACGGCACTGTTGAAGACCACTCCCGTGTGGACGGCCCAGCCCTCAGGGACCCACGGCAGCCTCCCTCCCTCCCTGGGCCGGCCTGGAGACGCGGCCCGGTCCAGGAGGCGCCGCACGTCCGACTGTGCCTCAGGCGCCGCCAGCACTATGTATTCCTCACCGGGGACAAAGGCGCTGGCACTCACCCAGGTGCCCAGGACATCGTCGCGCCCGAGCGCCAGCACGGGTGTCGGCGACCGGTTCAGCGCTGCCTCATCGGAGCTGGCGTTCAGCCAACGGTTCAGGTTCCGTGCATCTGGCACGCCCAGCCCGTCGACCGAGTAGTAGGCGGTGTCAGCGAGCCGTTCCAGGACCACTCCACCGGAAAGGCTGATGTGCGGCGCCCCCGCATTTGGGACGCGAGCGAGCCAGGACAGCCTGCCGGCCTCGAACTTCACAAGCAACTCGGTCCGCCCGCTGCCGCGGCTCGCCTTGACTGCCGTGCTGTCCCAGGACACAGCGAGTTTGCCCAGGATCCGGGCTATGTGTGAACGGAAATCGGGAACCTTCTTCGCCCGTCGGAAGCCGGCTGAGAACCTGCTGTCCCAGCCCCACTGTTCCAGAGTGGCCAGCAAGGTCTCTCCGTCAAGGGGCCAGGCGCCGGAGTTGTGGCTTCGCAGCTTTGCGAAGATCTCCGGAAGTGCCTGCCGGTCGCCGCCGTTCAGCAGTGCCTGGGACAGCGGGAAGCCGATCCTCGACTGGTTGCGCGGCAGGTCCGCGGCGGCGGGGATGGTGCAGACACCACGGGCCGTGCCCTGGCTGTGCTGCCACCGCGCAAGGACCTGCCACATCTGTGACACTGCTTCGAACTCTTCACCGCGAAGGAGGTCTTCACGGTTGGTCAGCAGCTCGGAGAAGCGGACGTGATAGGCGCTCGCCGGGTGGTGCCCGTCATTCACCATCCTCGTTGCCGCGAGCACGGAGGCGGCGAGCAGTGGCAGGAACGCAGGGATCGCTTCCTTGTCTTCCTTCCACTTCCGCCAGCGGTATGTCTCCACTGGGGCGTAGGGCCGATCCGTGCCAGAGTTGAGGACACGGCCCACACACTCGGCTAGCGACACACCGATACCGTAGCGCTTCCGGAGCTCCCGCTCGACATCGTCATCGACGTAGAGCAAGGTCGGGCGGCCAGCCTGCGCTGAGCCGAAGAATTCGTCCTCCAGCGCCTGCTGCCACGCCTGGTAGGGGAGGTCCAAACTATCCTCACGAAGTGTGCGGTGTTGCTGACTTCAAGTCAGCGCTGGTGCTCATCAAGCCTATCGCGCGAGGGTACTGCGATGTGTCCCCAAGCGCGGGCTAAACGGTGCGTCCGGGTGCGGGCCGCCTTAAAGCTCAGTCGTGACTGGGTGTCGTCCGGGTGCCGAGAAAGACCAGGTTGGCGAGAGCTGCCATCGGGCCGGTCGGGAGTTCGACGGCAAGCTCCCGAGCGTAAGCCGCCGGCCCTGACGCCCCGCACGACAAGCCCTCCGCAGGTGGCTCTGACACCGATCAGCTGGGGCAGTCGGCACCGGGGCGGACTACTGCGAGGGCTGATCCAGTTCGCGCGAGAAGGGCACTGCAGCGCGGGCAGTGGTGACGGCGCCCTCAGGTGAGTCCCGCGTAACCGAGGTCGGCCGGACCAGCCTCCTGCTTCCGCGGCTTGAGGCAGATCCGGGTTGCAGCCAGCCGGGGGACTGCCAGGGACCACGCGCTGCGCAACACCACGCACCGAGGTGTGCTTCGGTCAACGGACAGCGCGTGCTGTCTACGGTCTGACGTGCAGCGATGCACATCGCCGGGCGACTGGGGGTCAAGGGGTCGCAGGTTCAAATCCTGTCGTCCCGACAGTATGTCGGAAGGCCGTTGATCGGGAGAAATCCCAGATCAGCGGCCTTTTTGTTGATGGCCCGGCAGGTAGTGGGCGACTGTGGCGCCGCCGTTTTGCGATCTCGCTGGGATCAGTCAGGGACCGCAGCCGTTGGCCGACGGGCCGCCGCAACTTGCTGCGGCGGCCGCGCATTCGCGTTTACACCAGGTCGCCGGCCTGCCAACCCGGGGGACCTTCGGCAGTCCGATCAGGGCGTCGATGTTCAGGCGCTCGGCGAGCAGGGCCTTGGGGTTGCGGCCGTCGCTCACCTCGACCTGCCACAAGGCCAATTACCAGACAGACCTCAGGAGCCTGCATCCTGCTCACCCGGTGCAAAGGCCTTCCGGCCAGGCCGGCGGGTACCTCGCCGGCCTGGCCCTGGAGGGCGCCTGTGGATTCCTGTCCAAACCGGGTCAAGGAATGGCCGCAGGGGAATCGGCAGATCACCAATGTAGGCCCCGTCACGGGCACATCGTCAGCGGCTCCTCCCGCGATGATTCCGCGGCAATCCCGGCATGGTGCTCATCCGGCGCCCGGGCCGCTAGGCCAGGTCGATGAAGAACTTCTCGTCGTCCCCGCCGTTGGCGTTGATCTGGCAGTTCACCGTTCCACCGGGACCAGTGGCAGCGGTCACGCCGCTGCCGGTGACCATGCGCAGATAGATGTTCGGGAATGCCGTCGCGGACTCGAAGGAGAACGAGCCGTCCGGCTGCGGACGCAGCCGGACGGCTCGTAGGGGTGCGCGCCGAACTGGCAGTTGACCGCTCCACCACCCGCCATGGTGTTGGGGACGCCGGCGCCGTCCATCCGCAGGAACACGTTCGGGAAGGCCAGCGATTCGAAGGCGTACGAGCCGTCACCCTGCGGACGCACCCTGAACGACGTCCACTGCCCGGGCCCGTACTGACAGTTGACCTTCCCCGCGCCACTGCCGGCGAAGGCAGTCACGCCGGTCCCGTCCATGCGGAGGTGCACGTTCGGGTAGTGCGTCGAGTGAATCGTGACGGGGGTGTCTCCGAGCTTTTCGAGGTCGGCTGCTGACAGGGGCATGGTGGCCTCTCTTCTTCGGATCGGGTGCATCGCGGACGAGTCGATCCCGGCGCCGCCGGCGGCGGCTTGTCGCGGCGCGGAATTCCTGAGCCTGTGGCGCATGTCGAACCGAAAATTGCGGCGCAATATCACAGAGGAACTCTTTGAGCGGACCAGGCGCCCGGCGAACTCCATGAGTCACTCTTCGCGCAAATTCCGAAAATGGCAAGGAAGCGGCATTGATCCCGCCGCTCGCGTTCGCCGCCTCTCTTGCCTTTCCTGCCCCCTCAGGCCCGACCGACTGTAATCCCGCAGATACATGCTGTCTAGGTTCACTGCCTGATGTGGACGCGCTCCGGCCGTTCGCCACCCGCCTTCCCCGCCGCCCCTACTTCGCCTCCCGCGTGGACGGATGCCGCGATCAACGTGATGGGTGCGCTGCTGTGTGTGCGAGGCCTGGGAGCACGCCTGGGCGCCGGCGCTTGATGGTCGGCCTGACGCGTCTGCGCGCGGTCCCGGCAGGGTCAGAACAGCGCGTCCTGTCGCGGGGCGGTGAGGGTGGCGCGGGTCGGGTTGAACACGCCGAGGTGCATGGAAGTCCTGGGGCGGGCGGCGATGTTGCCGACGAGGAAGTTGCCTGGCCCGCTCGGGAGTTGGGCGGTCACCGTCCTTGAGATGCTGCTCGGTGAGTGCGCCTGGGCCTCCGGCGCGATCGCTGCGCCGCAGGTGCTGGAGTCTGCCCTCCATGGGTCGTTGACGCCCGGGGCGCTGCCGATCCCGCCACGCCTGGCCGAGCTGCTGCGTTCGTGCTTCCCACCCGCGACTTCGTCCACCTGCTGAAGTCGGCGCGGCCCGGCGCCGGCGCCGGAAGGGGCGCCGGGCCGGGGACCGGTCAGAGCTGGTCAGTGTTCCAGTCCCCGTTGTCCGTGTGGGGGTGGCCCATGGTCATCCGCACGTACCGGCGGACCTGGTCGAGGTTGCCGACCTGCCCGACGGTCGGGATGTCGACCGGGGTGGAGTTCTGGCCCGAGGAGACGCGGGAGTAGTACCGGGACAGGGCGTCCCAGGAGTTCTCCAGGTACTGCTGCTGGATCGGCAGGTCGCGGACCTCCCAGTTGTTCATCGCCGCACGGAAGGTGCCCTCGACGTCGTTGAAGCGGGCGGCCTCGGAGAGTGCCTGGATCATCAGGCTCAGCGACCGGGCGGTGGCCTGGCGGTTGCCCCACGGGTTGCTCTCGCCCGCGAGCTGGACGATGGAGTACCGCATGTCGATCCAGCTGATCGGCATGGCCTCCCGGCCCCGGCCGGCGGCGGTGCTGAGCGAGTTGTAGTTCGAGCCGATGTTCAGGGTCTGGACGTTGTGGTTGACCGGCGGCGCGGGAGCGGTGGTCTCCGTGATCCGCGACTGGAGGGCGTTGTCGATGTCGCTGAACTGGTAGGTGATGCCCTGCTCGTTGGAGAAGCCCCAGATGTACAGGTTGGAGGGGTTGATCCAGATGTCGGTGTGGCGGCGCTGGCCCCGGTCGTCGGGCGCGGTCAGCGAGACCTGGACGAGGCCGACGTCCTCCAACTGCGTCTCCTGGCTGTTGTAGCCCGCCACCGCCGCCCGCAGGCTGGCCAGGAAGGCGGAGTACCGGATCCGCTCGTCCCCGCTCGGGCCGTTCTCCGACAGGTCGAACCACACGTGGGACATCTGTCGCCACTCGGTGCGGGCCTGGGCGGTCCCGGCTGCGCCGAGCACGCCCGTGAGGGTCATGCTCAGACCCACGCCGGCGAGGAGGACGGAACGGAGCCGTGCACGGACGATGGTGCGCTTCTTCATCTTCTTCTCTCGTGTACTGCCGGAGCCGGGTCCTGACGGCCGATCCGGTTCGCGGAGGCGCCGACAGGGGCGCCGCGGGGTTCTTCCGGGCAGCATCGTGGCATGGCGGCGGATGGCCTGTGCATGCCGGGAACGGGACGCCGCGAGCCCCGCGGGAGGGGTGGCCGGACGGCCGTGGAGGCGGTCGGCGGCGGAGCCGAGCGCGCCTCGTTGACGACTAAGCTGTGATCAATAGCACTACACGGCAAGGAAACTGACGGAGCATCATGAGCTGAGGGAAGGAATGCTCCCCGCAGCGTTCGACCGGGGCCGCACCCGCCCGTCGACGGCGGTGGCGGGCGGGGTGGCGGTGCGTCGATCCCGCAAGCGTGCAGGGTGGGTGCAGAGGTGGGCGCGGACGGTCAACAGCGGGTCAGGTCGGGTGGGGCGGGGCGAGGACCCGGTGGACCCGGTGCTCGGTGCCGAGGAGCCGGTGGGGGTCGGGGGCGCTGACGAGGGACGTGGCGCCGGTGCGGCGGACGTTGCTCTCGATGGCCCGCGCGCCCGCACGGAGCGCGGGCACTGGGTCAGGGTGCCGGGCGGCGGGTTCGTTGCGGAGACGCCCGCGGCCCGGACGCCGGGGTGCGTGTCCGGGCCGCGGGACCTGCTGCCGGGGTGGCGGCGGAGTCCCGCCGGCGGGGTTCAGCCGACGAGGGTCTCGTCGAGGGCGTCGAGGCCGTCGGCGTAGACGCCGGTGAACAGGTAATGCAAGTGTCCGCCCGTGCCACCCCCGGGGACCGTCCGGACGGCCCCCGCGGCTCCAGCTGGAGCGCGCCCCCGCCCATCACCACGATCCGGTCGGCGCCGGTCACCGTGGACGGGGGCTCAGAGCCATGCGAACAGGAATCCACCCCGTACGGGCGCGACAGCATCGAGATCGCCGGCGGGCCGGGGCGCGCGGAGCGCCGGGCCGAATTCCCGTTGTTCCGCCGCAGAAGCTGTTCAACTGCGGCCGTCGACGCCCCGGAACCGGTCGGCTAGCGTGGCGAATCGCCGATCCGTCGGGAAAGGCTGGCTCTCCACTGGCGGACGGCACTTCGAATGTTCACCTGTCGTACGAGAGGACACCGATGAGGATTCGCAAGGCCATTTCCGCGACGGTCGTCGCAGCGACCGCTGCCGTTGGCATCGTCACCGCAACCGGTGGTGCGGCCCAGGCCCAGACCGCCTGGGTGCCGCCGTTCCAGAAGTGCACGTCATTCGATCAGAACGGGTTCAAGGGCGACGTCTGTGTGGACCGGGTCGGCTGGGGCCCGCAGGAATTCATCGGCTTCGGCCAGATCGAGTCATTCCCCGCCAACTGCGCAAAATTCCGGGTCGATGTCGCTGACCCCGATGGCACGGCGGTGCATTCCGTGAACGACATTCCCTGCACCACCGGGCACGTCGGCACCGCTCGGTATCTCGCCGAGTTGCACGTGAACGGCAGGGGGTACGCCCGCCTGGTCGCCTTCGACGGTGCGGGGAAGACGCTGCTGTCGGTCAACTCCGAGATCATCGTCTCCCCGTACGACAACCACTGAGGAGCCGGGGCGATTCTCCCGGGTCACCGGATCGTCGGTTGACGTGACTCGTTGACCGACGCCCGGTGTTGCCCGGATCGAGCCGCTTCTGCCGGACCGCACGCCTCGGCGTAGGGGGCGGTGGCGGGATCACCGTCGGGTGATCCCGCCGCGGGGCGGCTCGTGGGCCGGCCTCCCGGTGTCCCGCTGCGTGGTGCTGCGCCGGGGCGGGGATCCGGTGGGGCCGGGTTGGCGCGCGGGACGAGGCTGCGCGTCACGGCGGCGGTGGTCAGGAAGCGGGCTGGTCCCACCTGAGGCGGGAGCGGCGGAGCCGCTCGATCAGGTGGCGCACCTCCGGGGCCGGGGCGGGACGGCCCGGCTGGGCGGTCGCGGCGAGGGCCAGGCCGCGGCGGGCCAGGTCGGCTTCCTCGGGGGACCAGGCGCCGCGCCGCTCGAGTTCGGTGAGTGCGGCGTCGAAGCCTCCGCCGGGCGTGATGCCCAGCCCGGCGCAGGCCTCCTTGGCGGCGGCGACGACGAGCCCGCCGCAGAGTCGCGCCGCGACACCGGCCTCGCCCTGCTCGGCCACCCGCTCGGCGAGCGCCAGGACGGCGTCGGAGCCGTTGCCGAGGGCGCGGAGGTCGTGGATGGGGAACAGGCCGCGGACGTCCTCGATGACGACGTCCATGTGGAGCTGCCGGAAGAACGAGGGGCAGGCACAGTCCCGGACGTCCGCCCGCCACCAGTAGTTGACGGAGACGGAGATGTCCGGTGCGGAGACCTGGTGCCACCAGAAGGCCGGGATGAAGAGCAGGTCGCCCGGCTCGACGACGGCCTCCCAGTACTCGGCCTGCGCGAAGCGCGGGTACTTCTCCAGGTCGGGGGCGTTCACGTCGACGCTGCTCAGGTGCCGGGTGCGGATGTCGAGCGCTCCGGGATAGAGCAGTTCGCTCTGGGAGGGGTTGAAGAGCATGAACCTCTTCTTCCCGTCGAGCTGCGCGAACAGGTTGTTCATGTTGTCGTAGTGGAGCGGGGTGTTCGAGGATTCCGACGCCATCCAGAGATTGATGTCGCTGATGACCTCGGCCGGGATGTAGGGGGGGATCACCAGATCGTCCCGGAGTTCCGGGAGGGAGCCGGGGATCGACATCTGCTGCATGCTGAGCCGGCGGCCGCTCGCCGTGTCCCGGAACTCGGTGGCGAGTCGTGATCCGCGCATCGGCTCGAAGTGCAGACCCCGTGCCTCCGGCTTGTAGCGGAACCCGCCGTCCGCGTCCGCGATGCTGACGGGCACCTCACGGTCGCCCAGTCGTTCCGAGAGGTATTCGGGAGTCCACCGGTGCATCGGGCCGAGAGCCGGGGCGCCGCGGATTATCAACGGCGTCGTGCTGAGAACCGGAGCGCGGAGAATGGGCTCCTCGGGGAATGAGGCGACGACTTCCACGTGCCCCAGCGACCGGGCTCCCAGCATGACGGCTCTCCATTCCGGCGGAACAGGCGAAGGAAAAGCCGATGCTACGGACAGGGTCCGGTGTGCACAACGGCGGGAACCTGCGCGCGGATTCACTTCGTCGGGTATTTCCGGTTCGTTCAACCGGGACGCCGCCGCACTTGAACACGGGAGGTTGGCGGCCCGTCAGCCGCTGCGGCACACTCCGGAGGGACCGGGTCCCGGCCGCCCCGATCACGTCGGCCCAGCCCGGACCCGCCGCTCACGGTCGTCCCGCCCGGCGGGGGCCGGTGGGCGGAGAGGTCCGGCCCGGGCGACCGGGCCGGCGGACGACGTCACAGCCGGCGGACCACGTCACGGCACCGCCCGGTATCCGCACGGGCCGCACCGGCGAGTCGCGCGCCGCTTCGGAAGGGAACACCCGACGCATGAGCCAGAGCACAGCATTCCCCCTCGTGATCGAGTCCCACGGGGGCGAGCGCCTCGTCGAGCGGGTCGAGGACCAGCGGAGCACGCTGCGCGCCTCCCTGCTCGAGCACGGAGCCCTGCTCTTCCGGGGATTCTCGGTGCCGGACGTGACCGCCTTCGACTCCGTCGTCCGCGGGCTGTCAGGGGACCCGCTCACCTACACCGAGCGCTCCTCGCCGCGCAGCGCGATCCAGGGGCAGGTGTACACCTCGACGGACTACCCGCCGAACGAGGAGATCTTCCTGCACAACGAGAACTCCTACCAGCAGTCCTGGCCCATGGCGCTGTACTTCTACTGCGTGCAGCCGCCGGCGACGCTGGGGGCGACCTCCCTGGCCGGCACCCGAGGGGTGCTGGCCAGGCTCGACGACTCGGTGCGCGAGGAGTTCACCCGCCGGGGCTGGCAGGTGGTGCGGAACTTCCACCCCGGGATCGGGCTGCCCTGGCAGCACGTCTTCAACACCGAGGACCGCGCCACCGTGGAGGCCTACTGCGCGGCGAACGGCATCGAGTCGGCATGGCTGCCGGACGGCGGCCTGCGCACCACGGCGGTCCGCAAGGCCGTGCACCGCCACCCCGTCACCGGCGAGGAGGTCTGGTTCAACCACGCCGCCTTCTTCCACGTCACGACGCTGGACGAGGTGATCCGGGAGGGGCTGCTGGAGCTGTTCGACGAACCCGACCTGCCGACGAACACCTACTTCGGCGACGGCGGGCGCATCCCCGACGACGTCATCGCCCACGTCCGGGACTGCTACCGCGCCGAGACCGCGCGCTTCGACTACCGCGAGCACGACGTGCTGGTCATCGACAACATGCTGACCTCGCACGGCCGGGAGCCGTTCACCGGCTCGCGCCGGATCGCCGTCGCCATGGCCGAGCCCCTCACGCCCTAGGGCGTGCCAGGATCCGCGCCCGGAGGGGATCCGATGGACGGTCCCACCGAAGCCGGTCCGCGCCGGACAGTCCTTCCCCGCTCGCCCGGCGCGGTTCTCCGCTGCGCAGGCCGGGCCGCTACGACCGCTAAGCGGGCACGTGCCGCCCGGCACGCCCGCGCGGAGAGGAGAGCCCAGTGAACCCGACCCACGAGGCCAGCGTGGTCCACCTGCTGCGCCGCCACGCGGCGGAGCGAGGCGACCGGACGGCCGTCACGTACGTCGCCGACCACGAGTCGCCCGACGGTGCGCGG
This sequence comes from Kitasatospora sp. NPDC001547, assembly GCF_042894165.1. Classification (NCBI taxonomy): domain Bacteria; kingdom Bacillati; phylum Actinomycetota; class Actinomycetes; order Kitasatosporales; family Streptomycetaceae; genus Kitasatospora; species Kitasatospora sp. NPDC001547. The sequence continues at coordinate 108,533 of NZ_JBIAVL010000020.1, forward strand.
AGCCTGACCTACGCCGAACTGGACGCCGAAGCCCGCCGGGTGGCGTCCTGGCTGCAGGAGCGCTGCGCGCCCGGCGACCGTGCGATGCTGCTGCACCCGGCCGGACTGCCCTTCGTCACCGCCTTCCTCGGCTGCCTCTACGCCGGGGTCGTCGCGGTGCCCTCGCCGATGCCGGGCCAGTTCCAGTACCAGCAGCGCCGGGTGGCCCGGATCGCCGGCGACGCGGACCTGGCCGTGGCGCTGACCGACGTCGGCCAGCTGGGCGAGGCGCAGCAGTGGGCCGGCGCCGGCGGACTCGGCCTGCCCGTCGCCGCCAGCGACGCCCCCGACTTCGGTGACGCGGCGGCCTGGCGCGACCACGCCGCCGCGGCCGGGGACCTGGCGCTGCTGCAGTACACCTCCGGCTCGACCGGCGACCCCAAGGGCGTCATGGTCGACCACGCCAACCTGCTGCACAACGCGGACAGCTTCGGCCGGGCCCTCGGCTTCACCGAGCGGACCAACTTCGGCGGCTGGATCCCGCTCTACCACGACATGGGTCTGATGGCGCAGACCCTGCCCGGTCTCTTCCTCGGCAGCCAGGTCGTGCTGATGTCGCCGATGGCCTTCCTCAAGCGCCCGCACCACTGGCTGCGGCTGATCGACCGCTACGACATCGGCCTCTCGGCCGCGCCGAACTTCGCCTACGAGCTCTGCACCCGGCGGGTCACCGACCAGCAGATCGCCGAACTCGACCTGTCGCGCTGGCGGTTCGCCGCCAACGGCTCCGAGCCGAACCAGGCCAGCACCCTGCGGGACTTCGCCGAGCGCTTCGCCCCGGCCGGCTTCCGGGCCGAGCAGTTCGCCCCCTCCTACGGGATGGCCGAGGCCACCGTCTTCATCTCCGCCCGCTCGACCCGGCCGCCGGTCTTCCGCGCCGTCGACGCGCAGGCGCTGGAGAAGCACCTCGTCCAGGACCCCGAGCCGGGCGCCCCGGTGCGCGAGCTGGTCGGCTGCGGCGACGTGCCCGACCTCGACGTGCGCATCGTCGACGAGAACGGCAACGTGCTGCCCGACGGCACCACCGGCGAGATCTGGCTGCGCGGCCCGAGCGTGGCGAGGGGCTACTGGGGCCGCCCGGACGCGACCGAGGAGGCCTTCCACGCCCGCACCGCCGACGGCGACGGGCCGTACCTGCGGACCGGCGACCTCGGCGCCCTCGTCGACGGCGAGATCTTCGTCACCGGCCGCACCAAGGACCTGCTCATCGTGCACGGCCGCAACCTCTACCCGCACGACATCGAGCACGAGCTGCGGCTCCAGCACCCGGAACTGGCCACCCTGGCCGGCACCGCCTTCACGGTGCCGGTGCCGCAGGAGGAGGTCGTGGTGGTGCACGAGGTCCGCGGTCGGTTCACCGAGGAGCAGCTGCGCGAGCTCGCCGCCGCCCTGCGCGCCACGGTGCACCGCGAGTTCGGCGTGCACGCCGCGGGCGTCGTGCTGCTGCGCCCCGGCGCCGTCCGCAAGACCACCAGCGGCAAGGTGCAGCGCGGCGAGATGCGCTCCCTGTTCCTGTCCGGCGACCTCACCCCGATCCACGCCGACCTGGCCCCCGCCGTGCGGGCGGTCCTGCCGGGAGCGGCCGGGTGAACGCGCGGGTGCCGCGGTGGCCGGCCGGCCTGGCCGGCGCGCTGGCCGCGGCGATGGACACCGCGGCCGCGGCGGGCGGCCCGTTCAGCGGGCGGCGCACCGCGGAGCTGGACGCCGCGGAGGCCTTCCCCGACCTGGAGTGCGCCCTGCTGGACGCCGTCGGCTTCCCCCGCGCCTACGTCCCCGCCCGGCTCGGCGGCGCTCCCGGCGGCCTGCCCGAACTGGTCGACGCGCTCCGGACGGTGGCCGCCCGGGACCTGACCGCCGCGGTCGCCCACGGCAAGACCTTCCTCGGCTCGGTGTCGACCTGGGTCGCCGGGACCGAGGAACAGCAGCGCGCGCTGGCCGAGCTGGTGCTCGACGAGCATGCGGTGGCGGCCTGGGGCCTGACCGAGCCCGGCATCGGCAGCGACCTGCTGGCGGGCAGCCTGACCGCCGTCCCCGACCCGGACGGCGGGTGGCGGCTCACCGGCGAGAAGTGGCCGATCAACAACGCCACCCGCGGGCGGCTCGTCTGCGTCCTGGCGCGCACCGGACCGGACGGCGGACCGCGCGGGTTCAGCCTCTTCCTGGTCGACAAGTCGACCCTGCCGGACGGCGCCTGGCAGCCGCTGCCCAAGGAACCCACCCACGGCATCCGGGGTGCGGACATCAGCGGGATCCGGCTGACTGACGCGCCCGTCCCGGCCGAAGCGCTGATCGGCGGCGTCGGCGACGGCCTGGGCATCGTCCTCAACGCCCTGCAGCTCACCCGCACCATGTGCGTCGCGCTGTCCTTGGGCGCCGGTGAACACGCGCTGCGCCTGGCCACCGGGTTCGCCGCCGGCCGTGAGCTCTACGGCACCCGGCTGCTGCTCCTGCCGCTGGCCCGGCGCACGCTCGGCCGGGCCGCCGCAGCCCTGGCCCTGGCCGACGCCGCGACCCTGCTGGCGGCGCGTTGCGCCCACGGGCTCACCGGCGAGATGAGCACGGTCTCGGCCGCCGTCAAGGCGGGAGTGCCCTGGATCGTCCAGCAGGTCGTCGACGATCTCGCCGAACTCCTGGGCGCGCGGGGATTCCTGACGGAGCACCACGCCGACGGAGCCTTCCAGAAGGTGGAACGCGACCACCGGATCGTGGCCGTCTTCGACGGCAGCACCGCGGTCAACCGTTCCCTGCTCATCTCCCAGTTCCCGCTGCTGGCCCGGCTGATCGGCACCGGCCGCCACGATGCCGCCGGGCTCGCCGCCGTCACCGGGCAGGCCCCGCTGCCCGACCTCGACCCGCGCTCCCTGCGCCTGGTGAGCCGTACCGGCTGCAGCGTGGTCCAGGCGGTGCCGGACGCCGCCGGGCGGGTCGCCGACCTGGCCGCCGCCGGCGCCCTGCCGGAGCGCGCCGCCCGACTGGCCGCCCTGCTCGCCGCGCAGACCCGGGCGCTCGCCGACGCGATGGCGGAACTGCCGCCCAGCGGCGGCAACGCGCCCGCCGCGGCCTTCGCCGTCGCCCGCCGCTTCGAGCTCTGCTTCGCCGGCGGCGCCGTCCTCCACCTGCTCGCCGCGGCTGGCGGCCCGGAGCGCGCGGTGCCCCTGACCGCGGCCCTGGAGCGCTGCCTGGAGCTCCTGGTGCCCGGCCACCGGGCGCCCGCGGACGCCTACGAGCCCCTCGTCCCGTCACCCGCGCACCCCGTGGAGGAACCGGTCCGATGACTCCCGTCGACTCCGCTGCGAGCACGCCCCCCGCGGCGGCCACCGACCCGATCGACCGGCTGGAGGCCCTGTTCGGCGACGCCGGGGACCCCGCCAACCCGGTCGGCCGGGACGCGGTGCTCGCCGCCGACGCCCGGGGCGCCCTGCTGACGGCCGGCGAGGGCCTGCTCGACGCCTTCGGGCTGAACGCCCACTTCGTCCCCGAGGCCCTCGGCGGACGCTTCACCGGCCCCGAGGAGCTCATCGGCGTCATGCGCGCCGTCTACCGGCGCGACCCCTGCCTCGGCCTCGGCTACGGGGTCGGTTCCTTCATGGCCGCCGTCAACGTCTGGACCGCGGGCAGCGCCGAGCAGCAGGCCCGGCTCGCCGACCGGCTGCTCTCCGGCGACCGGGTGGCCTGCGGCTACCACGAGCTGGCCCACGGCAACGACTTCGCCCGCGCCGAGGTCTCCGCGCTGCCCGGACCGGACGGCCGGCTGCGCCTCAACGGCCGCAAGGAGGTGGTGGCCAACATCACCCGGGCCGGCGCCGTGGTGCTCTTCGCCCGCACCAGCGAGGCCGCCGGCAGCCGCAGCCACTCGCAGCTCCTGGTGGAGACGGACCGGCTGCCGCCCGAGGGGGTCACCCGCCTGCCCCGCTTCGGCACCGTCGGGATGCGCGGCGTGCCGCTCGGCGGCATCGAGTTCACCGACTGCCCCGTCCCGGCCGACGCCGTGGTCGGGACCCCCGGCCACGGTCTGGAGACCGCCCAGCGTTCCTTCCAGCTCACCCGGATCGCCCTGCCCGGCATGACGGCGGGCCTGCTCGACACCGCGCTGCGCACCGCCGTGCGCGGGATGCTCGGCCGCCGGCTGTACGGTGGCACCGCCGCCGACCTGGCCCTGTCCCGGACGGTGCTCGCCGAGGCGTTCGCCGACCTGCTGCTGGCGGACGCGTTCGTCACCGTCGCCGCTCGCGCGGTCCACACCGCGCCCGCGCAGTGCGCCGTCTACGCCTCAGCGGTCAAGCTTCTGGTGCCCACCCTGCTGATGTCGGCCGTCCGGCGGCTCGGCGACCTGCTCGGCTCGCAGTTCTACCTGCGCAACGCGGAGCAGCCGCTGTTCCAGAAGCTGCAGCGCGACGTGCTGCCTTCGGCGTTCGGCCACGCCTCCCGGGTCTCCTGCCAGTCCGCCCTGCTGCCCCAACTGCCACTGACCGCGCGGCGTACCTGGAACAAGGAGGACGGGCCGGCGATGCCCGCCGCCACCTTCCGACCGGGAGAGCGATCGGCGCCGATGGACTTCGGCGGGCTCGCCGTCACGGCGGGCGGCCGCGACCCGCTCTCCCGGACGCTGCTCGACGGGGCCGAGCGGCGCACCGGCGAGGAGCCGGCGATCGCCGCGCGGGCCGCCGAACACGCCGCTCTGCTGCGGGCGCTCGCCGCCGACGCGGCCGTGCTCGATCCTGGCCGGCTGGGCCCCGCGGCGCCGCCCGAGGCCTTCGACCTGACCACCCGCTGGGCTTCCGCGCTGGCCGCGGCGGCCTGCCTCGGCCTCTGGTGGGAGCGGCCGCGGGACGGGCGGGCCCCGGGTGCCGAGCCGGACTGGGTGCTCGCCGCACTGCACCGGCTGGGCGTCCACGACGGGCGCCACCACGACCCGCTGCCCGAGCAGCTCACCGAGCGCCTGTACGCGGAACTCCTCCGACGCCACGACGCCGGCCTCACGTTCGACCTCGCGTGCCGCCCCACCGGCGCGTGAACCCATCGCACATCCAAGACGCCCTTCACACACCCAGGACCCAGGGAGGTTCCATGACCGACGCCATCGACAACGCGAACGCCGTCGACACCGAGGCCGTCCGGCAGTGGCTGCGCGGCTGCGTGGCCGCCAGCGTGCGCATTCCCGAGGAGAGCATCGACTTCGAGGCACCGCTGTCCCAGTACGGCCTCGACTCCGTCTACGTGTTCAGCCTCTGTGCGGACATCGAGGACCACTACGGCATCGAGGTGGAACCCACGCTGCTCTGGGACCACCCCGCCATCGGCCCGCTGGCGGAGGCGCTCGCCCCGCTGATCGCCGACCGGTAGGCCGGTGGACGCCACATGACGAAGGAGGGCCGCCGGGCGAACCGGCGGCCCTCCTTCGTCATCCGGCAACCGGCGGGCGCGGTCAGGCCGTGGTCAGCCGGACCGGCAGGCGCTCCGGGCCGTTGACGACGATCGAGTCCAGCAGCTTGGGCTCGCCGGCCAGCTCGATCCTTACCTTGCGGTCGAGCAACTCGCCGTAGAGCAAGCGCAGTTCGACCTTCGCCAGCATGCTGCCGAGGCAGAAGTGCTCGCCGAAGCCCAGGGCGAGGTGCCGGTTCGGCTTGCGGGTGACGCTGAAGGTGTCGGGGTCGTCGAAGACCGTCTCGTCGCGGTTGGCCGACGGCAGCCAGAAGACCACCCGGTCGCCCTCCTCGATCTTCTTGCCGTGGATCTCGGTGGCCCTGGTGGCGGTGCGCATGATGTGGGTGGCGGTGGAGGTCCAGCGCAGGACTTCCTCCACCGCGGACGGCAGCAGCTCCCGGTCGTCGACCAACCGCTTCCACTGGTCGGGGCGTTCGAGAAAGGCCAGCATGCCCCCGGCGGCCGAGATCCGGGTGTTCTCGGTGCCGCCGACCAGCAGGTTGTCGCAGTTCAGGATGACGTCCTCCGCGCCGAGCCGCTCCCCGTCGACGGTGGCCGTCGCCAGCACGCTCACCAGGTCGTCGCCCGGCCGCTTGGCCTTCTCCGCCTGGAGCGTCTCGAAGTACCCGAGGATGTCCAGGTGGGCGAACCGGCGGTCGAGCGGGTCGCCGGCGGCGAAGGCCCGGCTGGTCAGGTCGTAGAGGTGGTCCCAGTCGGACTCCGGCACCCCCATCATCTTGCAGATCACGTAGAGCGGGACGCGCGCGGCGATGTCCGACACGAAGTCGCAGTCGCCCTGCCGCAGCGCCTCGTCCACGATCCCCTTGGTGATGCCCGCCATCTCCGCCTCGATCGAGCGGACCGAGCGCACGGAGAACCACTCGTCCACCAGCCCGCGCAGCTGACGGTGGCGCGGGGCGTCGGTGAGGGCGAGGGTGCGGCCGCCGCCCGGGTCGGCGCCGTGGTCGGCGGGCCGGAGCAGGATGCCGTGGGCCGAGCTGAAGGTCTCCGCGTCCCGGTAGGCGGTGCGCACGTCCTCGTAGCGGGTCAGCGCCCAGAACCCGGGCAACTCCTTGGCCGGGTGCCAGTACACCGGGTCGTTGGCCCGCAGCCAGCGCCACTGCACAAAGGGGTCGCCGTGTGAGTACAGTCCGGGATCCACCAGATCGATCGGCGGGGCCGATTCGGCCGGCGCATTGTGCATGGGAATGCCTCACAGGTTCGTCGGAATTCGAGACCGAAATATCATGCCCCCGGTCGGGGTGTTGGCGGAATGTCGTCCGGAACGCCTCGGACGGGGGCCGGCGCCGGGTCGTCGAGTGCCTTTCCGCGTGCCCTGTCAACCGTGTTCGGGCGGTCCTTCCGCACGGTGTTCAACCGGCGCGTCGGCGCAGTTGAACGACGCGCCCCGATCGGCCTGGTCACGGGCCGGGCAGGGCCGGGCGGGCAGTTCTCGCTCATTGATCGCATCCTCGTCCCTGAGCCATAGTGGATCACGTCCCGGGCGGTGGAGAGTGCGTGCCGGGGGAAACGTGTACGGCGTCGACGGCGCCCTCGCGGCAGCGGCCGAATTCGCGATTCCGGGACGCCGAGTATTCAGTTCCGGCTGGTCCGCCTCATGGCTGCATTGCAGGGTGTCGGTCGAACCGGCGCCCTGCCCGAGGTTCGTGCCTTCGCCTGCCAGCCGATGAGACGAACCGAATGGGAGTGCGCGGGAATGGCTACGTCTGAGGGTGGACTCCGAGAGCTGCTGGGCGGTCAGCTCGCGATCTGGTACAGCCATCAGCTGGCGCCCGACAACCCGTACTTCAACGGTGGCGAGTACCTGGTGCTCGACGGCGAGGTGGACCTCGACCTGCTGGTACGGGCCTCGCGCCGGCTGATGGACGAGGCGGACGCGGTCCGGCTGCGGATCCGCGAGGTCGACGGGCAGCCGCGGCAGTACTTCCACGACGCCGCGGACTACCCGGTGGACGTCGTCGACGTCAGCGGTGAGGACGACCCGCTCGCTGCCGCCGAACGTCTCATGTGGGAGGACATCCGGCAGACGCGGGGGGCGGCCGACCGCGCCCTCTACCGCATCACGGTCTTCACCGCCGGCCCGCGCCTCACCCTCTGGTACCAGCGCGCCTACCACGTCATCCTGGACGGCCGGAGCATCGCGCTGATCGTCGGCCGGCTGTCGCAGATCTACAACGCGCTGCTGAAGGACGCCCCGGTGGAGGACTCCGCCCTCCCGTCCAGCACCGTGCTGATGGACGCGGAGCGCGACTACCGGGCCTCCGCCGACTACGAGGCGGACCGGGAGTACTGGGAGGGCGTCCTCGCCGGGCTCCTGGAGGGGGAGGGCCGCGGCGGTAGCTACGCGGGGCGGGCCCAGCGGGCCCCCGTCCGGTTCCTGGAGAACGTCGACGACACGCTCGGCGAGCGCCTGAAGGGGGCGGCCCGCGGGCTGGGCACCAACTTCGCCGGCCTGATGATCAGCGCCGCGGTGCTCTACCAGCACCACGTCACCGGGAAGCGGGACGTTGTCGTCGGCGTGCCGGTGAGCGGCCGCCTGGGCACGCGGGACCTCGCGATCCCGCTGATGACCAACAACGTCCTGCCGATCCGGGTGGAGATCACCCCGGACACCACCGTCGGCGACCTGGTGCGGCGGACCACCCGCGCGCTCTTCCGCGGCCTGCGCCACCAGCGCTACCGCTACGAGGAGATGCTCCACGACGCCGCGCTCGGCGAGGGCGACGTGTGGGACCTGATGATCAACGTGATGTCCTTCGACATCTACTCCCTGCCGTTCGGCGACTGCGCCGTCACCGCGCGCAACCTGGCCAGCGGGCCGGTCGACGGCACCCGGATCGACGTCTACGACCGGTCCGGCCTGGAGATCGCCGTCGACGTCAACCCCGACGCCCCCGACCTCGCGCCGGGAGAAGAGGTCTTCCGCCGCTTCCTCGCCCTGGCCTCCTGGCTGGTCTCCGCCGGTGCCGAGGCACCGGTCGTCCGGTCCGGCGCGCTGGACGGCGAGGAGCGCCGACGGGTGCTCGTCGAGTGGAACGACACCGCGGTCGAGTTCGGCGGCTCGCCGGTGCCGGAGCTGTTCGCGGCGCAGGCGACCCGCACCCCGGGCGCGGTGGCGGTGGTCGCGGACGGCGCCGAACTGTCGTACGCGGAGCTGGACGCCCGCGCCAACCGCCTCGCGCACCTCCTGCTGGGCGAGGGGGTCGGCCCCGAGTCGGTGGTCGGCATCTGCCTGCCGCGGGGCGTGGACGCGGTCGTGGCGATCCTCGCCGTCTGGAAGGCCGGCGCCGGCTACCTGCCGATCGACCCCGAGCACCCGGCGGACCGCATCGCCTACCTGCTGGCCGACAGCGGCGCCGCCGTGACGCTGACCGACGGCGCGACCCCGGCCGAGCGGTTCGCCGGCGGCTCGCGGGTGGTCGCGCTGGACGGCGCGCCACTGGCCGCCCGACTGGCCGCCCTGCCCGCGACGGCGCCCGAGGTGCCGCTCGCGGCGGACGGCCTGGCGTACGTGATCTACACCTCGGGTTCGACCGGCCGTCCGAAGGGCGTCGCGGTCACCCACCGCGGCCTCGCGAACTACACCCAGTGGGCGGCCGGTTCGTACCGCACCGCGGGAGGTGCGCCGCTGCACTCCTCGCTGGCCTTCGACCTGACGGTGACCAGCGTGGTCGTGCCGCTGGTCTCCGGTGCGCCGGTGGTGGTGAGCCGCGAGGGCGGCGCCGAGGGGCTGGCCGAGCTGCTGCGCTCCCCGGTCGGTGGCTTCGGCCTGGTGAAGGCCGTCCCGGCGCACCTGCCCGTGCTCGGCGAGATGCTGACCGACGGACAGCTCGCGAACGCCGCGGCCACCTGGGTGGTGGGCGGCGAGGCACTGCCGGGCCCGGCAGTGCGCGACCTGCTGGAGCTGGCCCCCGGGTCGGTCGTGGTGAACGAGTACGGCCCGACCGAGACGGTGGTCGGGTGCTCCGTCTTCGAGGTCCGGGCCGGGCAGGAGCTGGGCGACTCGGTGCCGATCGGCCGGCCGATCGCCAACATGAGGCTGTACGTGCTCGACGACTTCCTGCGGCCGGTGGCGCCCGGGGTCGCGGGCGAGCTCTACATCGCGGGCGTCCAGCTGGCGCGCGGCTACGTGAACCGCGCGGGCCTGACGGCCGAGCGTTTCGTCGCGAACCCGTTCGAGTCGGGTGTGCGGATGTACCGCACCGGCGACGTCGGCCGCTGGACGCGCGGGGGCGAGCTGGAGTACCTGGGGCGCGCGGACGAGCAGCTGAAGGTCCGCGGCTACCGCATCGAGCCGGGCGAGGTCGAGGCCGTCCTGGCGTCCCACCCGATGGTCGCCCGGGCCGCGGTGGTCGCCCGCGAGGACACGCCCGGCGACGTGCAGCTCGTCGGCTACGTGGTACCCGCCGGCGAGGCGGAACAACTGGACGACCAGGTCCGGGCGTTCGCCGCCGAGCAGCTGCCCGCGCACATGGTCCCGGCCGCGGTCGTGGTCCTCGACGACCTGCCGCTGGCGATGAGCGGCAAGCTGGACCGCAAGGCTCTGCCCGCCCCCGACTTCGGTGTCCGCGCGGGGGCCGGACGGGCCCCGGCGAACGCGCGCGAGGAGATCCTCTGCGCGGCGTTCGCGGAGGTCCTCGGCCTGGAGCGGGTCGGCGTCGACGACAACTTCTTCCAGCTCGGCGGCCAGTCCCTGATGGCGATCCGCCTGGTGGGCGCGATCCGCAAGCTCGGCGTCTCCGTCTCGGTGCGGGCGTTCTTCGAGTCCCCGACGCCGGCCGGCCTCGCCCAGTCCGTGGGCGCCGGGGAGGTCGCCGTCCCGGCGAACCTGATCCCCGCCGACGCGACCGCGCTCACGCCCGGAATGCTGCCGCTGGTCGACCTGTCGGCCGAGGAGCTGGCACGCGTCGTCGCCACGGTGGCCGGCGGTGCGGCCAACATCGCGGACGTCTACCCGCTGGCGCCGCTGCAGGAGGGCCTGCTCTTCCACCACCTCATGGCCGACGGCGACGACGACACCTACCTCGCCTCGTTCGTCCTGGAGTTCGACTCCGAGGGCCGGCTCGACGCCTTCGCCGACGCACTGCAGCAGGTGCTGGACCGACACGACATCTTCCGGACGGCGATCGTCTGGGAGGGGCTGCGTGAGCCGGTCCAGGTGGTGTGGCGCAAGGCCGAACTCCCGGTGACCGAGGTCGTCCTCGACCCGGCGGCCGGGGACCCGGTCACCGCGCTGCCGACGGCGGTCGGCCGGACGGTGGACCTCACCCGCGCCCCACTGCTCGGGCTCCACGTGGCCGCCACCGCGGACGGCCGCCGGCTCGCTCTGCTGCAACTGCACCACCTGGTGCAGGACCACACCACGGTCGAGGTGCTGCTCGCCGAGATCGAGGCCGTCATGGGTGGCCGCGGCGCCGAACTGCCGCAGCCGCTGCCGTTCCGCGACATCGTGGTCCAGGCGCGAGCGGGTCTCGACGGGGGAGCGCACGAGCGCTTCTTCGCCGACCTGCTGGGTGACGTCACCGAGCCGACCGCGCCGTTCGGACTGCTGGAGACGCGCGAGGCCGGCGCCGAGTCGGTCGACGCCGAAGTGCGGATCGCCCCCGACCTGGAGCGCAAGCTCCGCCGGGTCTCCCGGAAGGTCGGTGCCAGCCCCGCGACGCTGATGCACCTCGCGTGGGCCCGCGTGCTCGCCGCGGTCAGCGGCCGGGACGACGTGGTGTTCGGCACGGTGCTGTTCGGCCGGATGAACGCCGACGCCCAGGCGGACCGGCAGCTCGGCCCCTTCATGAACCTCCTGCCGGTGCGGGTGAAGACCGGGGAACTGGGTGTCCTGGCCGCCGTGGGTGCGGTGCGCAGCCAGCTCGCCGCCCTGCTGGAGCACGAGCACGCGCCGCTCGCCGTGGCGCAGAACGCCAGCGGGGTGGACGGCGAGGGCCCGCTCTTCGCCTCGATGTTCAACTTCCGCCACAACGACCGCTCCGTCAGCAAGAGCGGCTCCCTCTTCGAGGGGGTCGAGCTGCGCTACTACCGGGAGTACACCAACTACCCGCTGGCGGTGAACGTCGACGACGACGATGACGCGATGCGGGTGACGGTCGACGTGTCGCCCCAGGTGGACCCGCGCCTCGTCATATCGCTGCTGTGCACGGCGACGTGGAACCTGCTGGTGGCCCTGGAGCGGGCGATGGCGGGCGGCCCGGAGATCGCGCTGAACGCGGTCCAGGTGCTGGCTCCTGAGGAGCTTCACCGGGTTTTGGTGGAGTGGAACGACACGGCTGTCGGGGGTGTGGTGTCGACGTTGCCGGCGTTGTTCGAGGCGCGGGTGGCGTCGTCGCCGGATGCGGTGGCGGTGGTCTTCGAGGGTGTGGAGGTGTCGTTCGCGGAGTTGGATGCGCGGGCGAACCGGCTGGCGCGGTTGCTGATCGGCCGGGGTGTCGGTGCGGAGTCGGTCGTCGCGGTGGCGTTGGAGCGCGGTGTCGATCTGGTGGTGGCGCTGCTGGCGGTGGTGAAGGCCGGTGGGGCGTATCTGCCGGTGGACCCGTCCTATCCGGCGGAGCGGATTGCCGTGGTGTTGGAGGATGCGGCTCCGGCCGTGGTTCTGACGGCGCGGTCGTTCGCCGGTGTGGTTCCGGCCGCGGCTTCGGTGGTGGTGCTGGACGAGTCGGGCGTGGTCGAGGAGTTGTCGGGTCTGCCGGGCACGGTTCCGGGTGTTCGGGTGCTGCCGTCGCAGCCGGCGTATGTGATCTTCACGTCGGGTTCGACGGGTCGTCCGAAGGGTGTGGTGGTGCCGCACGAGGGCATCGTGAACC
>NZ_JBIAVL010000021.1:0-18694 GCF_042894165.1 Kitasatospora sp. NPDC001547
CCCGCGGCCCGCCCCCCCCCCCCCCGCCCCGCCCCCCCGCCCCGCGGCCCGCCGCCCCCCCCCCCCGCCCCCCCCCCCCCCCCCCCCCCCCCCCCCCCCCCCCGCGGGGCCCCCCCCCCCCGGGGGGGGCCCCCCCCCCCCACGGCCGTGCTCCCGCGGTGAGCGGCTCAGAGCGTGCGGTTGCGGCCCGCGCCCCAGCCGGCCACGCCGACCACCAGGGCGAGCACCAGCATCAGCGCCAGGGTGGCCTCCCACCCGCCGGTCAGCTGGTGCAGCGCCCCGGCGCCGACCGGACCGGCCGCCGCGACCAGGTAGCCGATCGCCTGCGACATCCCGCCCAGCTGGGCGGCGCCGCCCACGGTGCGGGTGCGCAGCACGATGAACGCCAGCCCCAGGCCCAGCGAACCGCCCTGGGCCACCCCGAGGATGGTCGCCGACGCCCACGCGGCGGAGACCGGCGCGATCAGCAGCAGCGCGATGCCCAGCCCGTTCAGGGCGGCCATGGTCACCGCCAGCGCGCGCTGGCTGGTCATCCGGCCGGCCATCAGCGGCACCAGGAAGGCGCCCGCCACCTGCACCAGGTTGGAGAAGGCGAAGACCAGACCGGCCTCGCCGCGGTCCATGCCGTGGTCGGCCAGGATGGTCGGCATCCACGCGACCAGGGTGTAGACCAGCAGCGACGAGATGCCCATGAAGAGGCTGATCTGCCAGGCCAGCGGGGACTTCCAGATGCCCTCGATCGGCTTGCCCGGCGCACCGGCCGCGGCGGCCGCCGTCCCCTGCCGCTCCTGACGGGAGCGCAGCACCTGCGGCAGCCAGGCCACCGCCGCGACCAGCGCGAGCAGCGACCAGGCGCCGAGCGACGCCCGCCAGCCGCCGCCGAGCGCGTGCTCCAGCGGGACGGAGGTGCCGGCCGCCAGGGTGGCGCCGACCAGCATGGTGGTCGAGTAGACGCCGGTCATGGTGGCCGCGCGGTCCGGGAACTCGCGCTTCACCAGGCCCGGCATCGACACGTTCAGCACCGCGATGGCCACGCCGATCACCACGCAGCCCGCGTACAGGGCCGCCACCGAGGGCAGCACCCGCAGCAGCACGCCCGCGCCCAGCACCAGCACCGCGCCGAGCACCACCCGCTCGACGCCGAAGCGGCGGGTCAGCCGGGGGGTGAGCGGGGCACCGGCGCCCTGGAAGAGCACCGGGACGGTGGTGATCAGCCCGGCCGCGGTGGCGGACAGGCCGAAGGTCCGCTGGATCTCGCCGACCATCGGCGAGACCGCGGCCAGGCAGGCGCGCATGTTCAGCGCGACCAGCACGATGCCGGTCAGCAGCAGGAGCGGATGGGCCAGCCGGGTGCGGACGGGGAGCGGGGCGGGAGTGGTGACAACCGGCTGCTGGGCACGGGTGACGGCCATGGGTGTGCTGTTCTTTCGTGAATGTGCGTGGATGCGGACGGCGGAACGGAGGCTCGCGCCGTCCTACTTCCGGGCCGCGATGGCCGCGAGCAGCTGCTCGACGGCCGCGGTCGGGCCGGCGAGCAGCGCACGACACGCCGCCTCCGCCCGGTCCGGATCACCGCTCTCGATCGCGTCGACCAGCGCCTCGTGGGTGGCGACGACCGCCTCGGGCATGTCGTGGTCGCCGAAGGCCGAGGTCATCGCCTCGCGTACGGAGGCGCCGAAGTAGCGGTACACCTCGGCCAGCGCCGGGTTGTGCGCGGCCTCGACGACGGCGGTGTGGAACTCCAGGTCGTGCTCGACGGTGGCCTCGCGGCTCGCCCGCTCGGGGTGGGCCGCGAACACCTCGGCCTCACGGGCCAGGGCGGCGCGCATCCGCCGGATGTCCTCGGGGGTGTGCCGCAGCGCGGCCAGCCGGGCGCCCTCGGTCTCCAGCGCCGCACGGACCTCCAGGACGTCCCGGATTCCGGAGCGCTGGACGCCGCGCAGCACGGACGCCGGGTCGCTGGTGGAGCGGACGAACGTCCCCTCGCCCTGCCGGGAGACCAGCATTCCGGCGTGCGCCAGCACCCGGATCGCCTCCCGGACGGTGTTCCGTCCGACCTGCAGCTGCTCGGCCAGCTCGTGCTCGGTGGGGATCCGCGACCCGACCGGCCACGCCCCGCCCGCGAGCTGCTCCCGCAGCTGCTCGATCGCGGTGTCCACCAGGGAGCGCCGTCCGGCCGCCTGCAAACCGCCGCTCATGCCGGACCTCCCTCTCCACCGCATACGTCCTACCGGTCGTCGGTCATCCTACAACCGCTTGCCCGGTCATCCTACAACCCACCCGTGAACAGGCCGTGAACAGCGGTCGGCCCGCTCGGACGGCCGGGCCGGCGCCTTCGCGGGAGGCGTCAGCGCGGCGGGTAGAGCCCCTCCAGGACCACCGCGACGCCGTCCTCGTCGTTGCTGCCGGTGACGGCGTCGGCGACGGCGAGGAGCTCCTCGTGGGCGTTGGCCATGGCGACGCCGTGGGCGGCCCAGCCGAACATCGGGACGTCGTTGGGCATGTCGCCGAAGGCGATGGTGTCGGCGCCGCGGACGCCCAGACGGCGGGCGGCGACGGCCAGCCCGGTGGCCTTGGACAGGCCGAGCGGGAGCAGCTCGACCACGCCGGCGCCGGCCATCACCACGCCGACCAGGTCGCCGGCGGCACGGCGGGCGGCCTCGGCGAGGGCGTCGTCGCCGAGGGCGTGGTGCTGGATGTACAGCTTGCTGAGCGGGGCGTCGAACAGGCCGGTGCGCTCGACCCGGACGATCGGCAGGTCGGAGCCGATCCGCAGCTCGTAGCCGGGCCCGGCCAGTACCTGGCCGTCGAGGCCGTCCTGGTTGGCGGCGACGGCCAGCGGGCCGGTCTCGGCCTCGATCTTCTCGATCGCGAGCGCGGCGAGCCGCCGGTCCAGGGTGAGCGAGGTGAGCAGCTTGTGCGCGCCGGCGTCGTACACCTGGGCGCCCTGGCCGCAGACCGCTATGCCCGTGTAGCCGATCTCGTCGAAGACCGGGCGGGCCCAGACCGCGGAGCGCCCGGTGACGATGATGTGCAGCGCGCCCGCGTCGGTGGCCGCGGCCAGGGCGGCGCGGGTGCGCTCGGAGACGGTCTCCCCGCTGGTGAGCAGGGTGCCGTCGAGGTCGGTGGCGACCAGCCGGTAGGGCAGGTCGCCACCGTCGGGGGAGCCGTGGCGGGGGCTGGTGGTGCTCATGGGCCGTACGTCTCCCGGGAGTAGCGGGTGGTGCTGGGTGGTGCGGCCGGGTTACTTGACCGGCTGGAGGACGGTCCGCCCGCCGAGGTACGGCCGCAGCGCCTCGGGCACGACGACCGAGCCGTCGGCCTGCTGGTGGTTCTCCAGGATCGCCACGATGGTGCGCGGGATGGCGACCAGGGTGCCGTTCAGGGTGGCGAGCGGGCGGGTCCTGCCCTCCTCGCGCATCCGGATCGACAGTCGGCGGGCCTGGTACTCGGTGGTGTTGGAGGTCGAGGTGACCTCGCGGTACTTGCCCTGGGTGGGGATCCACGCCTCGATGTCGAACTTGCGCGCGGCCGAGGCGCCGAGGTCGCCGGAGGCGACGTCGATCACCCGGTACGGCAGCTCCAGCGCGTTGAGGAAGTCCTTCTCCCACTGGAGCAGGCGGCGGTGCTCGTTCTCCGCGTCCTCGGGAGTGGTGTAGACGAACATCTCCACCTTCTCGAACTGGTGGACGCGGATGATGCCACGGGTGTCCTTGCCGTAGGTGCCGGCCTCGCGGCGGAAGCAGGACGAGTAGCCGGCGTAGCGCAGCGGCAGCTTGTCGGCGTCGAGGATCTCGTCCATGTGGTACGCCGCGAGCGGGACCTCGCTGGTGCCGACCAGGTACCGGTCGTCCTCGGCCAGGTGGTAGACGTTCTCGGCGGCCTGGCCGAGGAAGCCGGTGCCGTCCATGGCGGCCGGGCGGACCAGGGTCGGGGTGATCATCGGGATGAAGCCGGCCGCGGTGGCCTGGGCGATCGCCATGTTGACCAGGGCGAGCTCCAGCAGCGCGCCGACGCCGGTCAGGTAGTAGGACCGGGCTCCGGCGACCTTGGCGCCGCGCTCGGTGTCGATCGCGCCGAGGATCTGGCCGAGCTCGACGTGGTCGCGGGGCTCGAAGCCCTCGGCGGCGAAGTCGCGCGGGGTGCCGATCTCCTCGAGGGTGACGAAGTCCTCCTCGCCGCCGACCGGGGCGGCCGGGTCGATGAGGTTCGCCAGCGAGCGGAGCAGGCGGTCGGCCTCCTCCTTGGCCGCGCTCTGCTCGGCGTCGGCGGCCTTGACCTCGGCGGCGAGGTCCTTGGTGCGCTGGAGCAGGGCGGCCTTCTCGTCGCCCTTGGCCTGGGCGACCTGCTTCCCGAGCACCCGCTGCTCGTTGCGCAGTTCGTCGAAGCGGCTGCCCGAGGACCGGCGCCGTTCGTCGGCGGAGAGGAGGGCGTCGACCAGGTCGACGTCCTCGCCACGGACGCGCTGCGAGGCGCGCACTCGGTCAGGGTCCTCACGGAGCAGGCGAAGGTCAATCACAGGCCCTAGCGTACCGGGCGACCGTTCCTCCACCGGTACCGCTTTTCCCCTGGGGATAACTCCCCCGGGCCTGTGGATAACTTCTGGGGGCCACCGCGCGGCGGCAGGTTATCCACAGGTTCGGCCGCAGGCCTGTGGATCAAAGGGGAGGATCGCCTTCCGCGTGAACGAACCAGGGGATTGAGGTTTCAAACCTCAATCAACCTTCTCGAGTGAGGGAATTGAACCACTCGGACGGGTGATTTGCTGGCAACCGGGTGACTCTGGTCCGATTGGTCATCTCTGCGATGCAAACCGATGATCCGACCCGTTCTGGGCAATGGCTATACCGGTTTGTCGACTCGTCCCCAGGCCTGTGGATAACTCCGGGCTTGTGGACAGCGGAGGGCCTGTGGACAGCGGGGTCGCGGCCCGGGCGGCCTGTGGACGACGGGGGAGGTGGCCCGACCGCCCTGATCGGCCCGGTCCGGAACGGTCCACAACGGTCGGAAAAGGTCCGAAAGGCAAAAGGCGTGGCTCAGATGTCGGCGCGGCCGTCGAGTGCGCGGGAGAGCCAGTCCGCCGCCGAGGTGAAATCCGCGTCCGAGGTCCCCGGCCGCCGGTGGGCGGTCGGCTGCCGGTCGGCACGCGGATAGGAGCCGAGGTACCGCACCTGCGGGCAGATCCGCTTGAGGCCCATCATCGCCTCGCCGACCCGGCGGTCGGACAGGTGGCCCTCGCAGTCGATCAGGAAGCAGTAGCTGCCCATCCCCTCACCGGTCGGGCGGGACTCGATCCGCATCAGGTTGACCCCGCGCACCGCGAACTCCTGGAGCAGCTCCAGCAGCGCACCCGGGTGGTCGTCCGGCAGCCAGACCACCATCGAGGTCTTGTCCGCGCCGGTCGGCGAGGAGACCCGCCCAGGGCGGCCGACCAGCACGAAGCGGGTCGCCGCGCTCTTCGCGTCCGCGATCTCCTTGACCAGCGGCTCCAGCCCGTAGATCGGCGCCGCGAACTCGCCCGCGAACGCGCCGTCGTAGCGGCCCTCGGCGACCAGCCGGGCGCCGTCCGCGTTGGAGGCGGCCGACTCCCACTTCGCCTCCGGCAGGTTCGCCGCCAGCCAGCGCCGCACCTGCGGCTGGGCCACCGGGTGGCTGGTCACCGTCTTGATCCCGGACAGCTCGGTGCCCGGCCGCACCAGCAGCGCGAAGGTGATCGGCAGCAGCACCTCACGGTAGATCATCAGCGGTGCGCCGGAGGCGAGTTCGTCGTTGGTCGCGGTGACCGCGCCCTCCACCGAGTTCTCGATCGGGACGAACGCCCCGGCCGCGTCCCCGCCGCGCACCGCGTCCAGCGCCAGCGCCACCGAGGACAGCGGCACCAGCTCCCGGGTCGCCGCTTCGGGCAGGGTGTGCAGGGCGGCCTCGGTGAACGTGCCGGCCGGTCCGAGGTAGGTGTAGCGGGTGGCCGACATGACGCCTCCGTGGGATCTCGGGTGCTGCGCGGGCGGGTTGTGCCGAAGCAGTCACCATAACGAGTCCGCGGCCCCGGCAGGAAAGCGTTCCGGTGGCCGGGACCGCGGCGGTGGACTTCGCGGGTCCGTCGCCGGACCCGGGCGGAACTACCCCTCCAGCAACTGCTGGCCGAGGTAGCCGCCGGGCGGTGCGCCCGGCGGCAGCGCGTACAGGCCGCCGGCCTCGTGCCGCAGGAAGCGGGAGAGGCCGTCGCCCCGGGAGAGCTTGCGCTGCACCGGCGTGAAGCCCCTGCGCGGGTCGGCCTGGAAGGCGAGGAAGAGCAGCCCGGCGTCCGGCGAACCGTCCGGCAGCAGCCCGTCGTGGTACGAGAAGCCGCGCCGCAGCATCGCCGCCCCGCCGTTGGCCGCCGGGGCGGCGACCCGGATGTGCGCGTCGGCGGGGATCGCCAGGGTGCCGTCCGGGCCCTGCGCGGAGAGGTCGACCGGGGACCGCTCGCCGGCCCCTGCGGGCGCGCCGAGCGGGGCGCCGTCCGACTTGCGCCGCCCGATCACCCGCTCCTGCCGGTCCACCGGCAGCGCCTCCCAGTGGTCCAGCAGCATCCGGATCCGCCGGAACACCAGGTACGAGCCGCCGGCCAGCCAGGCCGGCTGGTCGCCGCCGGCGGCGCAGAACACCTTGGCGGCGAAGCCCTCCTCGTCCGGCCTGGGGTTGTTGGTGCCGTCGATCTGGCCCATCAGGTTGCGCCCGGTCACCGGCCGGGCGGCGGCGCCGGGGGTGCGGGCGAAGCCGGCCGACTGCCAGCGCTGCGCCGCCGTACCGGCCGCCAGCCGCTGGAGCACCCGCAGGGCGTGCACCGTGACCAGGGCGTCGTCCGCGCCGATCTGGACGAACAGGTCGCCGTCGCCGCGGGCCGGGTCGAGCGCGTCGCCGGGGAAGGCGGGCAGCGGTTCGAGCCCGGGCGGGCGGCGGTCGGCCAGCCCGGCCTTGTCGAACAGCGCGGCCCCGAAGCCGACCGTGACGGTGAGCGAGCAGGGCCCGGCGTCCAGCGCGACCTGGTTGTCGAACTCCTCGGCCGGCTCCCCGGCGGTCAGCCGCTCGGCCGCCCTCGTCCAGCGCTGCAGCAGGGTGCGCAGCCCGTCCCGGCCGACGCCCTCGGCCAGGTCGAAGGCGGCCAGCTGGACCCTGGCCTGCGCCGGGTCGGTGATCCCGGCCTGGTGCTCGCCGCGGAACGGCACCCGGGCCGTGCCCAGTGCCCCGCCGGCCGGGCCCGCCGGGAGCGCCGCCGGGCCGGGCCGCCCCTCCAGGGCGACCGCCCCGGCGACGCCCGCGCCGGCGCCGGCCAGCAGCCCGGCCCCGGCGGTGCCGAGCAGCGCCCGCCGGGTGAAGCCCCCGGGGCCCGTCGACGCGTGCTCCGCCGACGACTGCTCCGCCGGGGCGCGGTCGGGCGACCCGTGGCCCGTCGAGAGGTCCGTCACCCCGCTCATCCGATCTTGAACTGCTGGGTCGGGGTGGTCTGGTCGATGTCGGAGGAGCGGACCTGCACCGACACCACCCAGTTGCCCGCCAGCGGCAGCTGCGCGGTGCCGGTCCAGCGGCCGGTGCCCTCCGGGGTGAGCGCGACCGGCAGCGGGCCGAGATCGCGGTCCGGCAGGGTGAAGGCGAGCTGCACCTCGGGGACGTCCACCGGCTGCCCGTCCGCGCCGTCCAGCGCGAGCCGCACCTCGTTCGGACCGGTCCGGGCCGGGTTGAGGGTGACGGTCGCGGTGCCCTTGGCGTTCGGCGTCCGGCCCTTGGTGTCGTACGGGAGCTTGAGCTCGACGGTGCGGCCCGGCTCGGTCTGCGGCGCCGCCCCCGCCGCGGCCCCGCCGGCACCCGGAGCGGCGGCCGCCCCGGCCCTGATCTCGCCCGCCACCCGCCCGGGCGGGGAGTTGGTGAGCATCGTGGTGACCACCAGCACCGCCACCGCGACCAGCGCCTCGACCAGCACCGAGCGGCGCAGCCCGGCCCGGGTCGGGGTCAGCCCGCGGTCGCGTCCGGCGCTCTGCCGGGCGGCCCGCTGGCGCTCCAGCTGGGCCTGCCGGACCGGGTCCTCGCCGTGGGCCGCCACGGCGACCGGCTCCGGCAGTTCGGCCGGGGCGACCTCCACCGCCTCGGCCGGGGCCGAGCGCAGCCTGGCCAGCCAGGAACGGGACATCCAGGCGACGCCGAGCATCGCGACCACGCAGCCGCTCTTCACCAGCAGCAGCCGCCCGTACTCGGTGCCGGTCAGCGCGCCCCAGCTGCCCAGGCCGCGCCAGGACTGGTAGATCCCGGTGGCGGCCAGCACGGCCACCGAGCCGAAGGCGATCTTCGAGAAGCGGTCCACCACCTCGGCGCCGACGCCCTCGCGCAGGGCGACCAGCAGCGCGGCCAGCCCGCCCAGCCAGAGCGCCATGGCGAGCAGGTGCAGGATGCCGAGCGGCAGCGCCAGCCAGACCTGGATGCCCACCGAGGCGTGGTCGGCGCCGACCCAGGTCGCCGAGAGAGCGACCGCCAGCACCAGCCCGGCCACGCCGAGGCCGAGCCGGACCTCGCGCTGCGGCCGTTCGGCGGCCCGCTGCTCCAGCTCGCGCAGTTCGCGCAGCTCGGCCGCCTCGGCGTCCTCCTCGGACGCCACCGGGCTGCCGGAGCCGTCGGAGCCGTCGGAGTCGCGCTCCGCCTCGTCCCGCGGCTGCGGGACGACGGGCCGCGGCGGCTGCCCCAGCTGTCCGACCAGCAGCGACAGGAACACCCCGCCCGCCGCGAGCAGCAGCAGCCGGGCGGCCAGCGCGGTGCCGATCCGCTCGTCCAGCGTGGCGCGGATCAGCGACAGGTCGAAGGCCTGCCCGACACCCGAGCCGCGCTCGTACGGGCCGCGCAGCATCAGCACCGCCACGGTGGAGACCAGCAGCGCCGTCCAGCCGGTCATCAGCAGCCGCTGCACCCGGCGCCGGGCGGTGCCGGCCGGCCAGCAGACCAGCACGAAGGCGGCGACGCCGGCCAGCAGGGCGAAGGCGGTGTACGCGACGGTGCGGCCGGTGCCGTACAGGGCGGCGACCAGGCCGTCGGCCTCGACGTCCTGGAGCGCGGTGGCCGACACCGAGGTGTCCGAGGGCGCGCCGATCGAGAAGGTGAACGCCCCGCCGACCGGGTGCGAGTCGTCCGAGACGGCCCGCCAGGCCACCGTGTAGGTGCCGTTGGCCAGCCCGCTCCGCAGCCCGACCCGGGCGGTGTTGCCCTTGCCGTCGGCGTGCGCCGGGTCGCCGGTGTCCACGGCCTTGCCGGCCGGGTCGAGCACCCGGACGGAGTCGCCGGAGAGCGAGACGGACTCGCTGAAGGTCAGCGTCACCGCCTGCGGGGCGGTGGCGACCACCGAGTTCTGCCGCGGGTCGGTGGAATCCAGGACGGCGTGCGCGGAGGCCGGCCCGGCGCCCGCGAGCATCAGCGCGAGCAGGGCGCCGAGCACTCCGAGCACCCCGGCGGTCCGGCGGTGGGTGGCCTTCTCCAGGCCGACCGACTGCATGGTGGCGGTCCCCTAACTCTGGTTCGGGCGGTAGGTGAGCTCCTTGACCGGCACCTTGACGGAGATGGTGCCGGACTTGGCGAAGGTGAGGTCGAGCTCCAGCTCGTCGCCGAGGACCGGGGCCTTCCGCCACCCCGTGATCATGAGGTGGTTGCCGCCCCGGGCGAGCTGCAGGGCGCCGTGCGCGGGCACGTCCAGGCTGTCCACCTGCTTCATCGTCGACTCGGTCGAGCGGTGCATGGTGACCGATTCGGCGGCCGGGCTGGTCACCTTGAGCAGCTGGTCCTGCCCGCCGTCGTTGCGGACCGTCAGGTAGCCGGCCGCCATGCCGCCGGCCGGGGGCAGCGGGACGTAGCTGTCGGCGACGCTGAGCCGGGCCGGGCCGCCGGCACCGCCCTGGCCGCCGGAGCCGGCGTCCGTCCCGCAGGCGGCCAGGATGGCGCCGCCGCCCAGGGCCGTCGCGACGACGGCGCCGAGCAGGGCGCTGCGGCGGAAGCGGCGGGTTCCGGTCTGCGCCGGGGTCACGCCGCGACCCCCTTGGCGAGCAGCGGCAGGTCGTGCTCGTAGGTCTTCTCCTCGGTGCCGCTCATGTAGAGCACGTGCGCCTTGTCGTCCGAGGGGAGGAAGGCCAGCACCTGCGCGCCGTGGGTGGAGGTGACCGTGCCGTCCCCGTTGACCACCGGGTCCTCGATCATGATGCCGAGCGACTTGGCGGCGGTCTTCACCTTGGCCAGGTCCCCGGTGAGGCCTATGAAGTCGCTGCCCATCGAGTCCAGCCAGGTGCGCAGCACCTTCGGGGTGTCGCGCTGCGGGTCGGTGGAGACGAAGACGACGTTGACCTTCTGCCGGTCCTCGGGGGAGAGCGCCTTCATCGCGACGCCGATGTCGCCCATGGTGGTCGGGCAGACGTCCGGGCAGCTGGTGTAGCCGAAGAACAGCAGGGTGGCCTTGCCGTTGGTCTGCCGGCGCAGGTCGAAGGGCTGGCCGGAGGTGTCGGTCAGCTGGAGGTCCGGCTTCTCGAAGTTCTTGGCGAGCTTGGTGCCCTGGTACGGGGTGTCCTCCTTCTGCCGGGTGACCTTGGCGGCGGTGGAGCCGCCGCCGGAGGAGCCGCAGGCGGAGAGCGTCAGGGCGGCGGCCAGCGCGAGGGCGGCGGCGCCGGCCAGCCGGGTGGTGCGGGTGGTGCGGGGCATGGGAGTTCCGATCGTGCGGGGGTGGGACCGCCGGCGGGGCCGCGCCCGGTGGAGGGACGCGGCCCCGCCGGCGCGGGGATCAGGAGGCGGAGCCGCCGCTCCTGCGGCGCAGGCCGAGCACGCCGACGGCGGTGCCGATCACGCCGACCACGATGCCGACCACGCCCAGCGTGCGGGCGGTGGAGTCGCCGGAGTCGGCGTCGCCGGAGGCGGCGGCGTGGTCGGAGCTGTCCCCGTGGGCGCCGGCGGCCGGCGAGGCGGTGACGCCGTGGCCGTCGCCCGCGGCGGCCTTGGTGAGCTTCAGGACGGGCGCGGGCTTGGCCGGCTCGGGCTGGCCGTCCTTGCTCTCGTCGATCCAGCGGGCGACGTCGCCGTTGTCGTAGGTCTGGAGCGTCTTGAAGACCAGGTTGTCGGTGTCGGTCGGCAGCGGGCCGAGCGAGACCCGGAACTCCTGGAACTGGCCGGGGGCGATCCTGGTGCCGGTGTCGGCGGTCCAGGTGATCTTGGAGACGGCCTCGGTGACGTCGTTGCCGTGCACCTTGATCGGCTTGTCGAGCTTGGCCTTCTCGACCGTGGCGGTCCAGCCCGGCAGCGGCAGGGTCCGGACCGAGGCCAGCGGGTGGTCCAGCGGGAGGTTGACCTCCAGCTTCACCGTGCCCGCCGAGTCGCTCTCGTTCGGCACCCGGAAGTCGACGGCCGTGTAGCCGCCCTGGGAGGCGGCGCCCGGGTTCACGGTGACGTGCGCGGAGGCGGGGCCGGCCAGCGCCACCACGGAGGCGGCGGCGGTGAGGGCGACGGCGGCGAGACGGCGGGTGGGAAGGGAACGCATGATGCGGGTCTCCGATCGGAGCTCGGCGGCGGCCGGTGCCGGGCGACGGACGTGAGCCGTGCCGCGGGGCCGCGCGCGGGGAGGTGGGGGGCAGAGCCTCGGGCCGTTCCGGTGGTCGGGGAACGGCCGGACGGTGCGCACACCGGGCACCCGGTACGGCCGGAGGGCCGCCAGGAGACGCCGGTCAGTACGCGAGGGCCCCGCACGGCGGGCCGCGCCGCACCACGCTGTGCCGCAGCACGGCACCCGCCGGGAACAGGCTCTCCCCGCCCCGGGCACCGAACCGGCGGGCCGGGCCGGCCACGCCGAACAGCCCGCGCAGCAGCGCGGCCACCAGCGCGAACGCCGTACGCAGCGGCGCCGCCCAGTGCTCCCGGGCCGCCGTGGCGGCCACCCGCAGCAGCCGCCAGAGCGCCGCCTCGCCGCGCCGCAGCCACCAGCCCGCGACCAGCGCGGCGCCCAGGTGCCCGGCCAGCATCGACGGCGTCATGCCGAACAGGCCGGCCTGCCACCAGGGCGCGGCGGCGAACGCGTGCGGATCCAGGCCCGCGGAGGAGACCAGCTGCTCCGGGGACGGGCCGCCGGCCAGGCCGACCAGCGTGCCGGGCCGGGCCTCGTTGCAGATCAGCCGGCCGGCCACCTGTGGCACGGTCAGCGGACCGGAGCCGCCGTGGTGCATGCCCGGCATCGAGCCGTCGAAGCCGTGGAAGAGGCAGTGCAGTCCGAGCTGACCGGCGCCCAGCGCCCCGGCAATGGCCGCCAGCGAACGCTCCCGCCCGCCGCAGACCGCCGCGAACGCCAGCACCGCGGCGAAGCCCAGCGCCAGCGCGGTCGGCGGCACGTTCCCGCCGCCCGCCAGGGCGTGCCCGGCGGCCGCGATCAGGGTGCACACCAGCGCGAACGGGACCGCCCGGGCAAGCCGCAGGTCCCAGGCGGCGGACCCCACCGGCCGGGCCGGTCCTGGGGCGCCCGGGAGCGGGGCGGCGGCGAGGGCAGTCATGGCCGGGCCATCCTCTCATTGCGTACGCCACCGACACGGGCAGGGTGGGAAATCCCTACGAATGCCCCTTTCGGCCGCGGCGTGCGAGGGGGCGTACGCGTCGCCCGGCACAGACCCCGTCCCCCGGTCCATCCGCCGAACGGGCGGTAGCGGCCCCCGGGCACGGTTCACCCGGGAATCGCCCGGAGATACCTAGTTGTATGTGGAGCCGCAGCCAGGAGGGACCTCCCGTGGACATCTGGTGGACTCTGCACCTCAAGCGCGACCCGGCCAGCGTTCCGCTGGCCCGGCGCATCCTGCTCGGTGCGATGGCGACCGCGGGCGTCGACCCGCAGATCGCGGACGACCTCGGCGTCGCCCTCACCGAGGCCTGCGCCAACGCCGTCGAGCACGGCGCCACCGGGCGGCCCGACGACGGCTTCCAGGTCACCGCCTCGATCTGCGGCGACCGGCTGCGGATCGAGGTCACCGACTCCGGCCCCGGCCTGCCCGCCCCCGCCGCCGCGCCCGCCCGCCGCCCGGCCGCCCCGGCCCAGGCCCGTCCGGCACTGCCCGGCCGCGCCCCGCGCCGCACCCGCCGCGGCCGCGCCACCGTCCCGGCCCGCGTCCTCGCCGCCCACCACCCCCGCCGCGACGGCCACCCGTACGACACCCACGTCCTGCCCTGCCGCCCCAGCGCCCCCACCCTGCGCCCGGTCGACCTGGACGCCCTCCCCGACCTCACCGCCGAATCCGGCCGCGGCCTCTTCCTCATCCACGCCCTCACCGACCACGTCCAGCTGCGCAACCACCCCCTGCGCGGGGCGATCGTCAGCTTCGACAAGATCCTCAAGTGGCAGGACGGAGCGCTGCTCCAGGCCGCGTCCTGACCGTCGCCCGGCCCGGCCCGGTGGCCGCGGGCCCCGGTTGCCGGGGGTGGGAGGGGATCGGACGATGGGGGGATGATGCACCAGATGCGAGCCGAGTACGGCGCCGGCGGTGCGGCCGAGGGGGTTCGGCTGTGGCACGTGGTCCGGGGTGAGGAGAGCGTCGCGATGTGCGGGCGGGAGCTCGATCCGGGGGCGCGGGTGCGGGAGGCGGTGGACTGGGGGAGGACCCCGGAGCTGTGCTGCCACACCTGCGGGGCGTACTTCCTGCGCGAGGCGCCGTACCTGGCGGGCGAACACCGCCCCTGAGGCCGGTCTACCGTGACCGGCATGGAGGAACCACTCGTCCGGTGGCGGCCGTTGACCGACGAGGCCGCCGGGCTGCGCGCCGGTGTGCCGGAACTGCCCGAGTACGTGGACCGGTTGTGCGCGCTGGTCGAGCGGGTGGACCCGTTGGTCCGCGCGTTCGTGCCGGAGCCGGGGCGGCACGGACGGCTGCGGGCGCAGGCGCGGGAGCTCGCCGCGCGGTACCCGGAGCCGGTCGGGCGGCCGCCGCTGTACGGGGTGGCGGTGGGCGTCAAGGACGTCGTGCACGTGGACGGGCTGCCCACCCACGGCGGTTCGGCGCTGCCGCCCGGGGTGCTGGCCGGGCCGCAGGCCGTGGTGGTGGACCGGCTGCGGGCGGCGGGGGCGCTGGTCGCGGGCAAGACGGTGACCGCCGAGTTCGCCGCGAGCGCCCCGGGCCCGACCCGCAACCCGCACCATCCCGGGCACACCCCGGGCGGCTCCAGCAGCGGTTCGGCGGCGGCGGTCGCGGCCGGGCTGGTGCCGCTGGCGGTCGGCACCCAGACGGTCGGCTCGGTGGTCCGCCCGGCCGCGTACTGCGGGGTGGTGGGCTTCCGTCCGACGTACGGCCGGATCCCGACCACCGGGGTGATCCCGAACGCGCCGAGCTTCGACACCCTCGGGATCTTCACCGCCGACCTGGCGGGCGCGGCCCTGGCGGCCCCGCTGCTCTGCGACGGCTGGCGGGCGGTGCGGGACGGGTCGGAAGCGCCGGTGCTCGGGGTGCCGGACGGGACGTACCTGGAGCGGGCCGAACCGGCCGCGCTGCGCGCCTTCGAGGAGCAGGCGGCGCGGCTGGCGCGGGCCGGGTTCGCGGTGCGCCGGGTCGAGCTGTTCCCGGACTTCGCCGGGATCGTCCGGCAGTTGCAGACGGTCAACCGCTTCGAGCTGGCCCGGAGCCACGCCGACTGGTTCGCCCGCTTCGGCGGGCTCTACCGGCCGGAGACGGTGGCGGGCATCCGGGCCGGCCAGGGCGTCACGGCGGAGGACCGGGCGGCCGCCCTGCGGTTCCGGGAGCGGCTGCGCGAGCGGGTGGCGGAGGCGGGCGCGGCGGCCGGGGTGGACCTGTGGCTGGCGCCCTCGGCGACCGGCGGCGCGCCGGAGGGCCTGCACAGCACCGGGGACGCGGTGATGTCGCTGCCGTGGAGCTTCCTCGGGCGGCCGGCGCTGAGCCTGCCGGCCGGGCGGACCCGGGAGGGGTTGCCGCTGGGGCTCCAGGTGGTCGGGGCGGAGGGCGGCGACGAGCGCTTGCTGGCCCAGGCCGCCCTGGTCGAACGGGCCCTGGCGGACGGTTAGACGAGCGCCGGGTCGGCCGGGTCGGCGGCCTCGGCGCGCAGCAGGCGCAGCAGCAGGCGGCCGGCCCGCTCGTACGGGGTGTCCTCGTCGTGCAGCACGGCCTGGGAGTTGGCCGTCTCCAGGACGGCGATCAGGGCGAAGGCGAGGTCCCCGAGGTCGGTGTCGGGGCGCAGGGCGCCGGCGGCCCGGGCGTCGTGGAGGGTCTCGACGACGGTGTCGAACCACTCGCCGGCGCAGCCGGCCAGGGCGTCCCGGACGGCGCCGGGGCGGGCGTCGAACTCGGCGGTGACCTCGTAGAAGAAGCAGCCGCCGGGGAAGACCCGGGCGCGGGAGTAGGCGAGCCAGCCCTCGCAGAGGGCCCGGGCCCGGGCGAGGCCGGGCGGGGTGTCGGCGACCGGGGTGACGACGGCGTCGGCGAAGATCCGGCGGGCGGCGCGGACGGTGGCCAGCTGCAGTTCCTCCTTGGAACCGAAGCCGGCGAAGACGCCGCTCTTGCTGAGGCCGAGGTCGGTGGCGAGGCGGCCGATGGAGAGCGCGTCCAGGCCCTCGACGGAGGCGATCTCGACGGCGCGGCGCAGCACCGCCCGGCGGGTCTCCTCGCCGCGTAGAACCCGTCCGTCCGTGGTCGGTCCGGCCATCGTCCGCCCCTGTTCTGCTCGTCGTGGGTGCCGCCCAGGGTAGTGCGTGGGCCGTGGCGGGCCCGGACGCGAGCCTGGGCGGGCCCGGGGAATCCCCGGAAAACTGCACGAACGGTCGTGCTAATATCTCGCCCGAGCGAGGCGTGACAAGGAGCGCGGAGAGCAGGGAGACCCGATGGACCCGACTCAGGGACTGATCCGTACGACCCTCAACCCCACCGCCCGGATCGCCCCCGGCCTGGCCGGGCGGGCCGCCTTCGAGCTGTTCAGGCACCCGCTGCGGCGCAGCCGGGTGCGCGGTTCGGAGCGGGAGGTGCACGAGCGGGCGGTGACCGAACGGCTCTCCGTGGGCGGCAAGCCGGTGGTCGGCTACCGCTGGGGAAGCGGCGAGCGGCCGGTGCTGCTGCTGCACGGCTGGCGCTCCCGGGCCTCCCGGTTCGCCCCGTACGTCCCCCGGCTGCGGGCGCTCGGGCTGAGCGCCGTCGCCTTCGACGCGCCGGGGCACGGCGACTCCGGCGGCCGGACCACCAGCGTGCCGGAGTACCGCGAGCTCGCGCTGCGGCTCCAGGACCGGTACGGGCCGTTCGAGGGCGTGGTGGCGCACTCGCTCGGTGGCTGCGCGGCCTTCGGGGCGCTGGCCGACGGCCTGCGGGCGGGGCGGCTGGCCGCCGTCTCCGGGGTGTCCCGGGTCGGCTTCTTCCCGGCCGCGTTCTGCGCCGGGCTCGGGCTGAACGCCGACGTGGAGCGGGCGTTGCGGGCGCGGATCGAACAGGAGCTGTTCGGCGGGGACGCCGGGGGCTGGGAGCGCTACGACGCGGCCCGCCAGGTCGACGCGGTCGGCGGCACGGTCCTGGTGGTGCACGACGAGGACGACACCGTCGTCCCGTTGAGCGAGGCGCACCGGCTGCGCAGGGCGTACGGGGAGCGGCTGGACTTGGTGGTCACCCGGGGGCTCGGCCACCGCCGGGTCATCGCCGAGCCGGCGGTCGTCGACCAGGTGATCGGATTCATCTCCGCCGGACTGGAGGCCGCTGCCGCATGAGGAGCACCGTGATCGTCGAACTGCACGCGCGGGCCATGGAGTTGGCCGTCCAGGTGGTGGACGGCGTGCGGCCGGACCAGCTGGACCTGCCGACCCCCTGCGCCGGCTGGACGCTGCGCGGACTTCTGGAGCACTGCGTGGGCCAGCACCAGGGCTTCACCGCGGCCGCCCGCGGCGCCGGGCCGGACCCGGCGCTGTTCGCGGACGCCCCGCTCGGCGCCGACCCGGCCGGCGCCTTCCGCCGCAGCGGGGCCGACCTCACGGCGGCCTTCCGGGCGGCGGCCGCCGCGGAGCGGCCGCTCTGGCTGCCAGAGATCCGCGACGGCGGGCCGTTCCCGTTCGCCGCGGCGGTGGGCTTCCACCTGCTGGACACCCTGGTGCACGGCTGGGACGCGGCCGCCGCGCTGGGCACCCGGGACGGGCTGGTCGCGGCGGTGGACGGCGACGACGCGCTGGCCACCGCGCTGCTGACGGTGGCGCAGGCCGTCCCGAGCACCCCGGAGGCCAGGGCGCCCGGGCGGGCCTTCGGTCCGGGGCTCGAACCCGGCGGTGGCGACGGCCGGTCGGCCCGCGCCCTGGCGCTGCTCGGCCGCGACCCGGCCTGGAAGCCGTAGCGGCCCAGCGGACTCGGGGCGGCGGGGCTGCGGGCGTCGGGGGCGTCCGGGACACAGGGGATCCCGGAAGGCCTAGGCGATCCGGGAGCTCCCGGTGCCCCGGGTGTGGGTGCCCCGGGTGTCGGGGCCGCGCCGCTCGTCGGGGAAGCGCGGCCCGCCGATCAGGAAGAGCAGTACGGCGGTCGGGAAGCCGAGCGAGGCGGCCAGCACCACGATGAACTGCCAGAACATCTTCCGCTCCTCGTCAGTCGCGGGCGGCCCGGACACCCGAAGGTGATCCCAAACCCGACCCGCTCCGATTGGCCGAATCGTCCGGTCACTGTCCGACGGTATGGCCGAATCACCCCCGCTGCCACCGGGCACCGCGCACCGGCCGGCGCCGCACCGGCGCACGGGTCTGGGCGCGGGCCGGGGGCGGCGGCCACACTGTCGGGATGCAGCTACAGCTCGCAGGGGAAGCACGGCGGCCCGACCGCGAGAGCGAGGACTTCGCGGCGGCCTCGCCGGAGGCGCTGGTCCTGCTGGACGGCGCGAGTTCGCCGACCGGCCTGGAGTCCGGGTGCCGGCACGGCACCGCCTGGTACGTGCGCCGGCTGGGCGTGCACCTGCTCGCCCGGCTCACCGACCGGCCGGACCGCTCGATCGCCGAGTGCCTGGCCGACGCCATCGTGGAGACGGCCGCGCTGCACGGCGGCCGCTGCGACCTGGCCCATCCCAACACCCCCGCCGCGATGGTCGTCGCGGCCCGGCGGCACGGCGGGGCGCTGGAGTACCTGGTGCTCGGCGACTCCCTGCTGGTGCTGGAGCCCAAGGACGGCCCGCCGAGGGTGATCGGGGACAACCAGCGCTTCCCCGGCGGGGAGGCGCTGCGCCGGAAGGTCTGGCAGACCGTCCCCGGCTCGGCCGAACGCGCCGCGCTGCACCTGGAGTACGCGCTGGCCGTGCGGGCCGCCCGCAACCGGGGCAACGGCCCGTGGATCGCCGCCGCCAGCCCGCGGGCGGCCGAGCACGCCGAGACCGGCTTCGTCCCGCTGGACGGACTGCGCGCGCTGGCCGCCCTCACCGACGGCGCCTCGCGCTACACCGAGCGCTTCGGGCTGGGGAGTTGGGGCGATGTGCTGCGGCTGCTCGACGAGTCGGGGCCGGGCGAGCTGATCGCCCAGGTCCGGGCGGTGGAGCGGGCGGACGCCGAGTGCGAGCGCTGGCCGCGCGGCAAGACGCACGACGACGCCTCGGCCCTCTACGCGCTGTTGTGACCGGGGTACGGCGCGGGGGGGGGCGGGGGGGCCCCCCCGCCCCCCCCCCCCCCCCCCCCCCCCCCCCCCCCCGCCGGGGGGGGGGGGCCCCCGCCACCAACCCC
>NZ_JBIAVL010000021.1:18704-120652 GCF_042894165.1 Kitasatospora sp. NPDC001547
CGGGGGGGGCCCCCCCGGGGCCGGGGGGGGGGGGGGGGGGGGGGTGTTGTGGGGGTGGGGGGGGGGGGGGGGGGGGGGGGGGGGGGGGGCGGGGCGCCCCCCCCCCCCCCCCCCCCGCCGCACCGGCTCCGAGCCGTCAGCGGCCGGAGGCGGGGATGGTGCCGAGCCGGCCGGCCTGGAAGTCCTCCATGGCCTGCTGGAGTTCGCGGTGGCTGTTCATCACGAACGGGCCGTAGTGGGCGACGGGCTCGCGGATCGGGAGGCCGCCGAGGAGGACGACCTCGAAGTTGGTGTCGCGGGAGTCCTGCTTCTCGTCGGCGCGGATGGTGAGGGAGTCGCCGTCGCCGAAGACGACGGCCTGGCCCCGGTGGAAGGGGCGGTGCTCGGTGCCGGCCGAGCCGTTGCCGGCGAGGCCGTAGGCGAGGGCGTTGAAGTCGGTGCGCCAGGGCAGGGTGATCTGGGCGCCGGGGCTGACCGAGGCGTGGATCATGGTGATCGGGGTGAAGGTGGTGCCGGGGCCCTGGTGGCCGCCCAGCTCACCGGCGATCACCCGGAGCAGCGCGCCGCCGTCCTCGGTGCTGAGCAGCTTGACGCTGCCGCCGCGGATGTCCTGGTACTTCGGGGCGATCATCTTGTCCGAGGCGGGCAGGTTCACCCACAGCTGGAGGCCGTGGAACAGGCCGCCGGACCGCACCAGCGACTCCGGCGGGGTCTCGATGTGCAGCAGGCCGGAGCCGGCCGTCATCCACTGGGTGTCGCCGTCGGTGATGGTGCCGCCGCCGCCGTGCGAGTCCTGGTGGATGAACGTTCCGTCGATGATGTAGGTGACGGTCTCGAAGCCGCGGTGCGGGTGCCAGGGGGTGCCCTTGGGCTCGCCGGCCGCGTAGTCCACCTCACCCATCTGGTCCATCATGATGAACGGGTCGAGGTACTTCTGGTTGATCTTGGCGAAGGCGCGGCGGACGGGGAAGCCCTCGCCTTCGAAGCCCTCGGGAGCGGTGGCCACGGTGAGGACCGGCCGGGCGCTCGTGACGGCGGGGTCCGGCGTGGTGACGCGCGGGAGGGTCAGCGGGTTGTCGACGGTCACGGCGGGCATGTCGGCCTCCTTCGGGGGGTGGTCTGGCCTACGTGCACCAGGTTAGTTCAATCCTCAACAACAGGCAAGTTGAAAATTGAACTATGTGGTGGCGAAGGAGCGGCGCTCCCTCTCCCCGGACGGGTCAGCCGTACATCCGGCGCATGGTGAAGTCGACCATCTGCTCGACGGCCTTGGCGTCGAACACCATCCGGTGCTCGCCCTCCATGTCCAGCGCGAAGCCGTACCCGGTCGGCAGCAGGTCCAGGACCTCGGCGCCGGTCACCGTGAAGTGCTTGGAGTCCTTGCCGGCGTAGCGGCGCAGCTCCTTCAGCGAGCTGAACATCGGGATCACCGGCGTCGGGGTGTTGTGCAGCGCCAGGAACCCGGGGCGGTCGCCGCGCGGGCAGTGCACCTTCGAGGTGATGAAGATCGCCTGGAAGTCCTCGACCGCCATCGAGCCGGTGGTGAAGGCCCGTACGGCGTCCGCGAGTGAGGGCGGGGACGGTTCGGGGTACAGGGACTGCTGCGGGGGCTGCGCCTGCCCGCCGTAGGCGTCGGGTCCGGGCATGCCGTTCATGCCCTGCTGCGGTCCCGCCTGCTGCTGGTAGGGGTCGCCCGGGTATGTGTTCTGGTCATATCCGTACACACGGACAGGCTAGCGGCAGCGCACCCCGCTCCGCTGGCACCGATCCTGACAAGGAGTGGCCGCCCGGGCTGTGGGACGTGACCACGTTCATAGCCGATTCACGGGCGGGGGCTTGCCCAAGTTACCGCTGGGTAGCATCATGATGCCTACTGGTGGGTACGGGACGCCGGAACGCGGCGGTCTCCCGGAAGCGACGAACCGGAGATAACGGCCATGGGTCACTACAAGTCCAACCTGCGCGACGTGGAGTTCAACCTCTTCGAGGTGTTCGGCCGCGAGCAGGTGTACGGCACCGGACCGTTCGCGGACATGGACGTCGAGACCGCGAAGAACATCCTGAGCGAGATCTCGCGCCTCGCCGAGAACGACCTCGCGGCGTCCTTCACCGACACCGACCGCAACCCGCCGGTCTTCGACCCGGAGACCAACACCGCGCCGATCCCGGCCGCCTTCAAGAAGAGCTACCAGACCTTCATGGACGCCGAGTGGTGGCGCCTGGGCATCCCGGAGTCGATCGGTGGCCAGGTCACCCCGAACTCGCTGATCTGGGCCTTCGCCGAGCAGATCCTGGGCTCCAACCCGGCCATCTGGATGTACTCCTCCGGCCCGGCCTTCGCCGGCGTCATCGCCGAGGAGGGCACCGAGGAGCAGCTCGAGATCGCCAAGCGGATGACCGACCGCCTGTGGGGCTCCACCATGGTCCTCACCGAGCCCGACGCGGGCTCCGACGTGGGCGCCGGCCGAACCAAGGCGATCCAGCAGGAGGACGGCTCCTGGCACATCGAGGGCGTGAAGCGCTTCATCACCTCGGGCGAGCACGACATGTCCGAGAACATCATCCACATGGTGCTGGCCCGCCCCGAGGGCGGTAAGCCGGGCACCAAGGGCCTGGGCCTGTTCATCGTCCCCAAGTTCGACTTCGACTGGGAGACCGGCGAGCTGGGCGAGCGCAACGGCGTCTACGCCACCAACGTCGAGCACAAGATGGGCCTCAAGGCCTCGAACACCTGCGAGATGACCTTCGGCGCCAAGCACCCGGCCAAGGGCTGGCTGCTCGGCGAGAAGGTCGACGGCATCCGCCAGATGTTCAAGATCATCGAGTTCGCCCGCATGATGGTCGGCACGAAGGCCATCGCCACCCTCTCCACCGGCTACCTGAACGCCCTGGAGTACGCCAAGGAGCGCGTGCAGGGCGCCGACATCTCGCAGTTCATGGACAAGACCGCCCCGCGCGTCACCATCACCCACCACCCGGACGTGCGCCGCTCGCTGCTCACCCAGAAGGCCTACGCCGAGGGCATGCGCGCGCTGGTCCTGTTCACCGCGTCCACCCAGGACGACATGATGGCCGCCAAGCTGCGCGGCGAGCGCGACGAGGCCGCCGAGCGCCTGAACGACCTGCTGCTGCCGATCGTCAAGGGCTACGGCTCGGAGAAGTCCTACGAGCAGCTCGCCCAGTCGCTGCAGACCTTCGGCGGCTCCGGGTACCTCCAGGAGTACCCGATCGAGCAGTACATCCGTGACGCCAAGATCGACACCCTCTACGAGGGCACCACGGCGATCCAGGGCCAGGACTTCTTCTTCCGCAAGATCGTCAAGGACGGCGGCCAGGCGCTCACCGCGCTGTCCGAGCAGATCCAGAAGTTCCTCGGCTCCGCCGCCGGCGGCGACGCCCTGGCCGCCGAGCGCGAGCTGCTCGCCAAGGCCGCGGGCGACCTGGAGGCCATCGTCGGCAAGCTGCTGGCCGACCTCACCTCGGTCGAGCAGGACGTCAAGAACATGTACAAGGTGGGCCTGAACACCACCCGCCTGCTGATGGTCTCCGGCGACGTCGTGGTCGGCTGGCTGCTGCTGCGCCAGGCCGCGGTGGCCCTGGCCAAGCTGGAGGCCGGCGCCTCGGAGAAGGACGTCCCCTTCTACCAGGGCAAGGTCGCGGCGGCCCGCTTCTTCGCCAAGAACGTCCTGCCGACCGTCGCCCCGCAGCGCCTGATCGCCGAGGGCATCGACAACGAGATCATGGAGCTGGCGGAGGAGGCCTTCTAGGCCTCGGCACCTCCCGAACCGCCTGACACACCCTCACACCGAAGGGCCCGGCTGCCACCGGGCCCTTCGGTGTGTCCGGGCCGTGGTCCGGGGAGGCGAAACCTCAGGTCGCACGGGGTGGTTCACTGTTGTGTCCGAGGTTGCGCACCGGACCGGTGTTCCGAATGCCCTGTCCGTGTACGGGCATATGCTCAGGTGCGAAGCCGCCTCCCCATCCGGCTTCGGCCCTCACTCGACCCAGGAGCAGCATGTCGACCGCCGCCCGCCAGGCATTCTTCGACCGGACGCACACCGACGACCTGATCGCGTTCCTCGGCACCTCCCCGTCCCCGTACCACGCGGTGGCGAGCGCCGCGGAGCGGCTGGAGAAGGCGGGGTTCCGGCAGGTCGCCGAGACGGACGCCTGGGACCACGCGGCCGGCGGGCGCTACCTGATCCGCGGCGGCGCGCTGATCGCCTGGTACCTGCCGGAAGGAGCGGGCCCCGAGACCCCGTTCCGCATCGTCGGCACCCACACCGACTCGCCCAACCTGCGGGTCAAGCCGGTGCCGGACACCGGCTCGGAGGGCTGGCGGCAGGTCGCCGTGGAGATCTACGGCGGCGTCCCGCTGAACACCTGGCTGGACCGCGACCTCGGCCTCTCCGGCCGGCTCGCGCTCAAGGACGGCACCGTCCGGCTGGTCCAGCTGGACGAGCCGCTGCTGCGGGTGCCCCAGCTCGCCATCCACCTGGACCGCCAGGTCAACGAGGGCATGAAGCTCGACAAGCAGCGCCACCTCACCCCGATCTGGGGCCTCGGCCCGGTCGACGAGGGCTCATTGATCTCCTACGTCGCCCAGCGGGCCGGTCTGGCCGCCGCCGACGTGGTCGGCTGGGACCTCATGACCCACGACGTCCAGCCCGCCTCCTACCTGGGCCGCGACCGCGAGCTGCTGGCCGCGCCCCGCCTGGACAACCTGCTCTCGGTGCACGCGGCCACCGCCGCGCTCGCCGCGGTCGCCGCCGCCGACGGCGCCGCCGATCTGCCGTACATCCCGGTGCTGGCCGCCTTCGACCACGAGGAGACCGGCAGCGAGTCCGACACCGGCGCGCAGAGCCCGCTGCTCGGCAACGTGCTGGACCGGACGATCCACGCGCGCGGCGGCGCCACCGAGGACCGGGCCCGGGCGCTGGCCGGCACCGTCTGCCTCTCCTCGGACATGGGCCACGCCGTCCACCCCAACTACAGCGAGCGGCACGAGCCGGGCCACCACCCGATGCCGAACGGCGGGCCGATCCTCAAGGTCAACGTCAACAACCGCTACGCGACCGACGGCGTCGGCCGGGCGGTGTTCGCGGCCGCCTGCGAGAAGGCGGGCGTGCCGTGGCAGAGCTTCGTCTCCAACAACGCCATGCCCTGCGGTACGACGATCGGCCCGATCACGGCGGCGCGGCTGGGCATCAGGACGGTGGACTGCGGCATCGCGGCGCTCTCCATGCACTCGGCGCGCGAGCTGTGCGGCGCGGAGGACCCGTACCTGCTGGCGAGCGCGCTCAAGGCCTTCCTGGAGGGCTGACGGCGGTGGCGGAAGGGGCCCGGCGTCGGTTCGCCGGGCCCCTTCGCGCTGTGCCGCGGCCTCTGGCTACTCCATCCCGGCCAGCACCAGCGGCAGGCGGCGGGCGCCGTCGGCGACCAGCTTCACCGGCACGCCCCAGTCCTGCTGGTGCACGTGGCAGGCCGGGTACTCGATCTCCGGGTCGTCGTCGCAGGACGCGGCCATCGCCGAGACGTGCAGCACGCCCTCGGCGACCTCGGCGGAGAGCACCAGCTCACGGGAGAGGTCGCTGTCCGCGCCAGCGCCGGAGACCAGCAGCTCGGGCGGGGTCGCGCTGACCAGCAGCCGGGTGGACGGGCCGTAGCGCTCGTCCAGCTTCTGGCCGTTCGGCGCCTCGAAGACCACGTCCAGCCGGAACGCGCCCGGGGCGACCTCGGTGGCCGCCCGCTGGGTGCGGTGCGCCACCGACTCGACCCGTACCGCCTCCTCGGGCAGCCGCAGCCTGGTCAGCCGGTGCCGGGCCGACTCGACCACCACGATGTCGCCGTCCACCAGCACCGCCCCGGAGGGCTCGCGCAGGTCGGTGGCCAGCGTGCTGACCTCGCCGCTCGCCGGGTCGTAGCGGCGCAGCGCGTGGTTGTAGGTGTCGGCGACGGCCACCGAGCCGTCCGGCAGCACGGTGACGCCCAGCGGGTGCTGGAACAGGGCCTGCCCGGCGGCGCCGTCGCGGTGGCCGAAGTCGAACAGGCCGGTGCCGACGGCGGTTTCGACCGTCTTGGTTTCACGTGAAACCGAGCGCAGCGCGGAGGTCTCGGAGTCGGCGACCCAGAGCCGCTCGCCGTCCGCCGAGACCGCGAGGCCGGAGGGCTGGGCGAACCAGGCCTCGGCGGCGGGCCCGTCCACCAGGCCCTCGTTGGTGGTGCCGGCCGCGACCGCGACGGTGTCGGTGGCCGGGTCGTACGACCACAGCTGGTGCACGCCGGCCATCGCGATCCACACCCGGCCGTCGAACCAGGCGACGTCCCACGGCGAGGAGAGGTCCACCTCGCGGGCCGGGCCCCCGGTGGCCGAGCCCTGCCACCACTGCCGGCCGGTGCCGGCCAGGGTGGTCACCCGGCCGTCGGCGAGGCGGACGCCGCGCAGCGCGTGGTTGACGGTGTCGGCGACGACCACGTCGTACTCCGAGCCCTCCGGCAGCAGCGCGAGGCCTTGCGGCTCGCTGAACCGCGGGCCGTCGCCGTCCGCGCCGTCGCCGTCCACCAGGCCGCGCCGCCCGTCGCCGATCCGGCGCACCACCGTCTCGCCGTCCTCGGCCAGCTCGACCAGCGAGTGGTGGCCCGAGTCGGCGACCAGGAAGTGGCCGTTCGGCAGCCGGACCGCCTTGCCGGGAAACTTGAGGTCCCCGGCGGTCGGCTCCGGCGCCACGTACGGGCCGTCGCCGCGGCGCAGCGTGCCCTTCGCGGCGTGCTCGGCCTCCAGCTCCTCGACCAGCCGGGCCAGTGCGTGGGCGTGGCCCTCGCCGGCGTGCTGGGCGACCACGTAGCCCTCCGGGTCGATGACCACCAGCGTCGGCCAGGCCCGTACGGCGTACTGCTTCCAGGTGGCCAGCGCCGGGTCGTCCAGCACCGGGTGGTGCACCTCGTAGCGGGCCACGGCGTCGACGACGGCCTGGTGGTCGGCCTCGTGCACGAACTTCGGCGAGTGCACCCCGACGATCACCACGGTGTCGCGGTGCTTCTCCTCCAGCTCCCGCAGTTCGTCCAGGACGTGCAGGCAGTTGATGCAGCAGAAGGTCCAGAAGTCCAGGATGGTGATCTTGCCCCGGAAGTCGGCGAGGGTGAGCTCCTTGCCGCCGGTGTTCAGCCAACCGCCTGCCCCGACCAGCTCGGGGGCGCGTACACGTGCACGAGATGCCATGCCCCAATGAAACCGCACGCCGGCTGCCCGCATTCCGGCGGACCGGGCTCACCAGTCCGGCGTGCGGGCGGCGCTCAGCTCGACGATCTTCCGGGCGGTGTGGAGGGAGGTCCCGGTCCAGCCGAGCAGGGCCCTGGTGGCCATGATCGCGGGGATCACGCCCACCCCGCGTTCGGCCAGCAGCGACTGGACGGCTTCCATGCCGTCGGCGGCGAGCACCGGGCGGCACTCCTCGACCAGCGCGGTCAGGCGGGCGGCCCGTTCCGCCGTCAGGCCGAGGAGGTTCGGGAAGAGGTCGGGCCGGGCGAGGTCGGCCTCCCAGCGGGTCTCGCCGTCCTGGGTGCGCATGGTGGGGTAGAGGCCGAGGGTGCGGGCGAGTCGGGCGGAGGCGCGGTGGTCGGGGTGGATGTGGGCGACGGCGGTGGTGATGCCGGCCGTGACGAGGTGGGTGAGCAGGGTGCGGGCCGCCTCGTGGGCCAGGCCGCGGCGCTGCCACGGGGTGCCGACCACCCAGGCGAGTTCGGCGCCGTCGGCGCGGACCGTGGCCTGCACGTAGCCGGTGAGGGCGCCGTCGGCGCGCAGCCGCAGCACCCAGTTGCCCCAGACCTCGGCCGGGTCGGGGGAGCCGGCGGCGAGCCGGGCGCAGCGGGCGCGCAGCTCCGCAACGGTGGCCGGGCGGCCGCCGGTGAAGGCGTGCAGCGCCGGGTCGGCGAGCGCGGCCGCCAGCTCCTCGGCGTGCCCGGGGGCGATCGGCAGCAGGTCGAGGCGCTCGCTGCGCAGCTCGGCGGTGGTCAGGTCGGAGTGCATGGCAGGTATTGAAGGGGATCGGGGGGTTGCCGTGCGACGGGGTTTCGGCCCGCCGACAGGCTCCGCCGCTCACTCGGGTGGGGTATCTTTTGCCAACCCTTGACCAGGTGGGTCGGGGGCCCTGGCCGGCCGGTCAGGGGGACGGCGTGAGCGGACCGGGGGCTGGAACCACGATGAACGACATCCTGCACGGGCTCGGTGCGGCGGCGGCCTACGGCGCCCTCGGGGTGGTGCTGCTGCTCCTCGGCATCGGCCTGGTCGACCTGCTGACGCCCGGCCGGCTCGGCCACCAGATCTGGGTCGAGCGCAACCGCAACGCCGCCCTGCTGCTCAGCTCGGCGCTGCTCGGCATCGGCGGCATCGTCTTCACCGCGATCATGTACACCTACGCCGACTTCGGCAAGGGCCTGGTCTCGACGGCCTGTTACGGCCTGCTCGGTCTGGTGCTGATGGCCATCGCGTTCTGGCTGGTGGACCTGCTGACGCCGGGCAAGCTCGGCGCGATCCTGGTCGATCCGGAGCCGCACCCGGCGGTGTGGGTGTCCGCCGCCTGCAACATCGCGGTGGCGGCGGTGGTGTCGGCCGCGATCGCCTAGGCGCACCGGCCGCGGGGACGCGGGGCACGGGCTCCCGGCCGCGGGGCCACCGCCTGCCGCCCGGCGTCCGGCCCGGACGCCATCGGGCGCCGGCGCGCTACGCCGGGTACGGCGCCTTGCCCAGGACGTGCTCCCGCCCCCAGTCCCCCAGCGGCCCCAGCGCCGTGTTGAGGCGGTGCCCCGCCTCGGTCAGCGCGTACTCGACCCGTGGCGGCACCTCGTCGTACGCCTCCCGGTGCACGATGCCGTGCGCCTCCATCTCGCGCAGGTGCGCGGCCAGCACCTTCTCGGTGATCCCCGGCAGCAGCCGGCGCAGCTCGCCGAAGCGGCAGTGCGGGCGCTCACCCAGGGCCCAGAGGATCGACACCTTCCACTTGCCGCCGATCACGTCCATCGCGGCGTCCGTCCCGCAGATGTACGCCCCCGGCCTCGGCACGATCGCCATGCCCACCCCTTCCGCCCCTCCGAGCTCGATGCTCACCCCAGGGTAACCACCCACTTCGAAGTGCGTACTTGATCGTCTCCGGAGCCGCGCCGAGGCTGGACGCCATGGCAACCAACACCGTTGAGAACGTGACCAAGACCCCGCTCACCCTGCTCGGCCTCGGTGCGATGGGCACCGCGCTGGCCGAGGCCTGGCTCGCCGCCGGGCACCCGCTGACCGTCTGGAACCGCACCGCCGCCCGCGCCGACGGGCTCGCCGCCCGCGGAGCCGCCGTCGCCGCCGGCGTCGCGGAGGCCGTCGCGGCCAACCGGCTGGTCGTCGTCTGCCTGCTCGACGACGACTCCGTCCTCGAAGCGCTGGACGGCGTCGACCTGACCGGCAAGGACCTCGTCAACCTGGTCACCAGCACCCCCGGGCAGGCCCGCGTCCGCGCCGCCTGGGCCGAGCGGCGCGGCGCCCGCTACCTGGACGGCGGGATCATGGCCGTCCCGCCGATGATCGGCGTCCCGGCGGCCGGGGCGTACGTGTTCTACAGCGGCTCCGCCGAGCTGTTCGCCGAGCACGGCGACACCCTCGCCGCCCCGGCCGGCACCCGGTACGTGGGCGCGGACGCCGGGTTCGCGGCGCTGCACGACGTGGCGCTGCTCAGCGGGATGTACGGGATGTTCGCCGGGATCGCGCACGCCTTCGCGCTGATCAGGGGCGAGGCCGTGGCGCCGAGCGAGCTGGCGCCGCTGCTGGGCGGGTGGCTCGGCGCGATGTCCGGCTCGGTGGCCAAGACCGCGGAGCAGCTGGAGGCCGGGGACTACAAGCTGGACGTGGTGTCCAACCTGGCCATGCAGGTGGCCGGCAAGGGGACGCTGCTGCGCACCGCGGAGGAGCAGCGGGTGAGCGCCGAACTGCTGGAGCCGTACTTCCGGTTGATGGAGCGTCGCCTGGAGGCCGGCGACGGTGAGGAGGACCTGACCGGGGTCGTCGACCTGCTGCGACGGTGAGTTCCGGCCGGTAACGTACCGGCATGGCAGACCTCGAAGAACGCGCCACCGTCGTCGCGTCCGACCCACGACCGGCCGGGGCGGAGGTGGTGGTCCGACCGCGCCGCGCCGCCGACCTCGCCGACTGCGTCCGGGTGCTGGGCGACGTCCACGCCGCCGACGGCTACCCCGCCGACTGGCCCGACCGCCCCGCCGCCTGGCTGACCCCGGACGGCCTGCTCGCCGCCTGGATCGCCGAGTCGGACGGCCGGCTCGCCGGCCACGTCGGCCTCGCCCGCAGCGCGCCGGGCGACCTCGCCCCGGTGCTGTGGAGCCACCGCACCGGCGGCCCCCCGGAGCTCGCCACGGTGATCGGCCGGCTGTACGTCGCCCCCACGGCGCGCGGCCACCTCATCGGCGCCCGGCTGCTGGACTGCGCCGTGGCGCACGCGCGGGCGCTCGGCCTGCACCCGGTGCTCGACGTCCTCGCCACCGACGCGGCCGCGCTGGCCCTCTACCGCCGCCTCGGCTGGACCCACCTCGGCAGCGGCGACCAGCGCTGGGCCTCCGGACGCACCGTCACCGTCCACTGCTTCGCCGCCCCGAGGGGCTGAACGGCCGCCGCCTCCCCCGCCCGCCCCGCCCGGGGCGCCGAGGCCTGGCGCCGTGCCCGGACGGGGCCCCCTCGGGCGGGGGAGCCGGATCACCGCGGCGGGGGAGGAGCGGTGCGGGTGGGGCGGGCGAGCCTGGGGGCATGAGGAAGAACGGGTGGGCGGTGACCGGCTGGGGCCTCGGGTTCGCCGGGCTCGGGCTGGGGTGCGCCCTGAGCGGGACGGAGCTGTTCGGCGCGGACTGGGCGGGGTGGGCGGTCGCCGGCACGGGGGCGGTCGCGGCCGCGGCCGGTGCGGCGGTGGTGCGCCGGAGGCCGGTGCGCCCGCTGCTGTGGCTGCTGTGCGGGGCGGCCGCGGTGGGGGCCTGGGGCCTGCTGATGGACCTGGTCACGCTGCTGTTCGGCCAGCGGGTGGACAGCGTCCCCGACGCGGTGGAACGCGTCCTGGCGGCGGTGGGGGCGGTGCTGCTCGCGAGGACCGCCCTGGGCCTGCAGCCCGCTGCCCGCGGCGGCACCGGCGGCACCGGTGGTCCGGGCGGCACCGGTGGCCCGGGCGGCCGGACGGAGCGGCCCGCACCGGCTCCCACCGCGGCGCCGCCGCTCGTCCAACTCGCCGCCTGCGCCGGCAGCCTGGCGTTCGTCCCGTACGTGCTGATGAAGCTGGTCTGGGCGGTGGGCGGCAGCTTCGCCGGGATCAGCGGCGACCAGATGTACGCGAGCTACGTGCACAACGGCTCCTCCGGGCTCTGGCTGGCCCTGGAGCGCTGGGGGCTCGACGGCACCATGCTGCTGGCGCTGCTCGGGGTGTTCCTGCTCTGGGGGCTGGTCCGCCCGTGGGGGCAGGTCTTCCCGCGCTGGACCGCGCCGCTGCGCGGCCGCCGGGTGCCGCGCTGGCTGCCGCTGACCCCGGCCCTGCTGGGCGCGGCCACGCTGGCGCCGTACGGGGTGGCCGGGATCGGCTACCTGACGCTGTGCACCGCCGGGGTGACGCGGATCCGGCTGGGCGAGTTCGCCAGTGAGCAGAGCGCGTTGGAGATCGCCTGGGTCGGGATGTGCGGGTTCGCCGGGTACGGGGTCGCGCTGGTGGTGGCCGCCTGGTCGTACTGGCGGCGGACGGGGGCGCGAACCGCGGGGGCCCGCTGAGGCCGGGACGGACGTCCGCCGGCTCGGGGGTTTGCTGAGGCGGCAACAAAGCTTGCCGATCCGGTAGGGTCGGCCGCAGCCTGGCGGTGGAGGTGAGCGCCATGGGCGAGACGACCGGAACTGCCGGAACAACTGGGACGACCGGGACGACCGGGACTGCCGGAACTGCGGGAACTGCCCGGACGACCGGGACGAGGCGGAGCGAGCACTACGACGCGGTGGTGGTCGGCGCCGGAGCGGCGGGACTGAACGCCGCGCTGGTGCTGGGCCGGGCCCGGCGCCGGGTCGCGGTGGTGGACGCCGGCGAGCCGCGCAACGCGCCCGCCGCCCACCTGCACGGCTACCTGAGCCGGGACGGAATGCCCCCGGCCGCGCTGCTGGCGGTCGGGCGGGAGGAGGTCGCCCGGTACGGGGTGGACCTGGTCGACGCCCGGGTCGAGCACATCGAGTCGGACGGCTCCGACCGGCCCGGCTTCGTGGTCCACCTGGCCGGCGGACCGGTGCTGCACGCGCGCCGGGTGGTCGTCGCCACCGGGCTGCGGGACGGTCTGCCGGAGCTGCCGGGCCTGACCGAGCGGTGGGGCCGCGACGTGCTGCACTGCCCGTACTGCCACGGCTGGGAGGTCC
The DNA here is from genome assembly GCF_042894165.1 of Kitasatospora sp. NPDC001547. Classification (NCBI taxonomy): domain Bacteria; kingdom Bacillati; phylum Actinomycetota; class Actinomycetes; order Kitasatosporales; family Streptomycetaceae; genus Kitasatospora; species Kitasatospora sp. NPDC001547. The sequence continues at coordinate 31,126 of NZ_JBIAVL010000021.1, forward strand.
GCGACCGCCCGCTCGGGGTGCTGGGCACCGGCCCGGGGGCGGTCGGCCAGGCGCTGCTGCTGCGGCAGTGGTCGGCGGACGTGGTGCTGCTCGCGCACACCGTGGTGCCGACCGACGCCGAGCGGGAACGGCTCGCCGCCCGGGGCGTCCGGGTGGTCGAGGGCCGGATCGTCCGCCTGGTGTCCGACGGCGGGCGGCTGCGCGGCGTCGAACTCGCGGACGGACAGGTGGTCCCGCGCGAGGCGGTGTTCGTCTTCCCGCGGCCGGTCCCCCGGGACGCGCTGCTCTTCGGCCTCGACTGCGCCCGGGACGACGACGGCTGGGTCACCACCGACCGGACCGGCCGCACCAGCCTGCCCGGCGTCTGGGCGGTCGGCAACGTCGCCGACCCGCGCGCCCAGGTGGTCACCGCCGCCGGAGCGGGCGCGGCGGCCGCCTTCGCGCTCGACCACGACCTCGCGGCGGAGGAGCTCGACCGGGCGGTCGAGCGGTACCGCGCGTCCGGCGCCGCCCTGCCCGTCTGAGACCAACCCAGCGGGGAAGCTTTCGTCAATCCACGATCGGAGAATCCGGATGTCAGCGCACCAGCACCAGCACCACGCCCACGGCCACGGCCACTCCCACGGGCACGTCCCCGCCGCCGACTTCGACTGGGACGCGCTCGCCGCGCACCTGGAGCTGGAGGCCGACCTGCGGTCCGCCGCCGTCACCGAGGCCGGGCGGTGGCTGCTCGGCCTGCACGGGGACGGCGCGGTCCGCCGGGTCCTCGACGTCGGCAGCGGGCCCGGGGTGATCGCCGGGCTGCTGGCGGAGGTCTTCCCGGCGGCCGAGGTGGTGGCCGTCGACCAGTCGGCCGCGCTGCTGGAGCGGGCCAGGACCCGCTCCGGCGGCCGGCTCGGCACTCAACAGGCCGACCTGCCCGCCGAGTTCGACAAGCTCGGGGAGGCCGACCTGATCTGGTCCGGCAACGCCGTCCACCACCTGGGCGACCAGCAGGCCGCACTCACCTCGCTCGCCGGGGCGCTGCGGCCCGGCGGTCTGCTGGCCGTCGCCGAGAGCGGTCTGCCGGCGCGCTACCTGCCGCGCGACTTCGGCCTGGGCCGGCCCGGCTTCCAGGCCCGGATGGACGCCGCCCAGGAGGACGGCTTCAGCACCATGCGGGCCGAACTGCCCGGCAGCACCGCGGAGATCGAGGACTGGCCGGCCATGCTCGGGCGGGCCGGGCTGACCCCGACCGGCACCCGCACCTTCCTGGTCGACCACCCCGCCCCGCTCGCCGACCCCGTCCGCGGCTACCTGCACACCCAGCTGACCCGGCGGCGCGACCAGCTCGCCGAGCAGCTCGACGCCGAGGACCGGGCCACCCTGGACGCCCTGCTCGCCGAGGACGCCCCCACCGGCATCCTGCGCCGCCCGGACGCCTTCTACCTCTCCGCGATGACCGTCCACACCGCCCGCCGGGACTGACCGCCCGCCGGGCCCCCGGCGCCCGCGGCGGCCCGGGCGTCAGTGGCTGAGGAAGGCGGCCACCGTACGGCTGAAGGCGGCCGGGTCGTCCAGCCACGGGTAGTGCCCGGCGGCGGGCTGGACGGCGGTGCGGGCGTCGCGGAACAGCGCCGCCGCGGCGCGGGCCGTCCCCGGCCGCGGGTCGGGGTCGTACTCCCCCGCCAACAGGAGGACGGGGGAGGCGAGTTCGGCGACGGCCGCGCGGACCTCGGCGGGCCGGAAGCCGCCGCCGTGGTACGCCGCGGCGGCCTCCGGGTGGCTCTGGGCGGCGCAGTCGGCCTCGTGGGCGCGGGCGGCGGCGTCCCAGCGGCCGTGGAAGAGCGGCGCCACGGCGGCGGGGTCGGCGGTGCCGCCGGCGAAGGCGGTGCGGACGGCGGCCAGGGCGGCCGGGTACCACTCCTCGTCGGCGGGGCCGCGGGCCTCGGCCGCTTCGCGGTAGTGGTCCTCGGTGGCCGTACCGCCGAAGATCCGGAGACTGGGCGTGACCAGCACCAGCCGCCCGGTGCGCCCGGGGTGCCGCAGCGCGTACAGGACGGCGAGCGAGCAGCCGGCGGAGTGGGCGAGGACGTCCACCCGGTCGAGCCCGAGGCGGGCCCGGAAGGCCTCGACGTCCGCGACCTGCCGGTCGACCCGGTAGCCCGCCGGATCGGCCGGGCGCTCCGAGCGGCCGGTGCCGCGCAGGTCGAGGACGTGCAGGGCGCGGTGCGCGGAGAGCCCGCCGAGGTCGCCGAGGTACGCGGAGTCGCGCATCGGGCCGCCGGCCAGGACGAGCAGCGGCTCGCCCCCGCCGAGCACGCGGTAGCCGAGCCGGGCGCCGTCGGGGCCGGTGAAGGTCGTCATCGGGTGATCGTGGCAACCGCCGGCCGGCCGGGGCAACGGGAAATCGGCCGGAGCCCCAGTCCCGCTCCGGTCGTCAGAGCGCCTGCCCGAGGGCGCCGAGCAGGGCGGCCACGGCCGACTCGTCGCGGCGGTAGTAGGTCCACCGGCCGATCCGGGTGGCGCGGACCAGGCCGGCGCGCTGCAGTTCGGCGAGGTACGCGGAGACGGTGGACTGGGCGAGGCCCGCCTTGGCCTGGAGGTGGCTGACGCAGACGCCGACCTCGTGCGGGTCGGCGATCGCGCCGTCGAGCGGGAAGTGGTGTTCGGGGTCGCGCAGCCAGGTCAGCAGTTGCAGACGCGTCGGGTTCGCGATCGCCCGCAGGGCGGTGACCAGGTCGGCATCCATGCCGGAAGCGTACCGGCGGTGGTCAGAGCAGCGCCTCGGCCAGCCGGCGCCAGTGCGGGAGGGCGGAGCCGCCGGGAGGGGTGCCGACGACCTGCACGGCGACGTGGTCCGCGCCGGCCGCCAGGTGGCCGCGCAGCTTGGCGGCGACGGTGTCGAGGTCGCCCCAGTACACCAGGTCGTCCACCAGCCGGTCGCTGCCGCCGTCGGCGAAGTCCTCGTCGGTGTAGCCGAGGCGGCGGAACTTGGCGGCGTTGTACGGGGTGGCGAGGTACGGCGCCAGGTGCTCGCGGGCGAGGGCGCGGGCCCGCCCCGGGTCGGCTTCGAGCAGCACGGGGTGCTCGACCGCGAGCAGCGCGTCCGGGCCGAGGATCTCCCGGGCCTGCGCGGTGTGCGCGGTGGTCACGTGGTACGTGTGGGCGCCGAGCGAGCGGTCGCGGGCGAGTTCGAGCATCTTCGGGCCGTACCCGGCGAGCACCCGGCGGACCGGGGTGGCCGGGGCCGGGTTGTCCGGGGCCGCGGCGAGGGCGTCGAGCTCGTCCAGGTAGCCGGCCATCGCGGCGAGCGGCTTGACGCCGGGGCGCGGGACGCCGCCGTAGCCGAGGCCGAGCAGATGGCGGCCGGGGTGGGCGTCGGCCAGCAGCAGCGCGGCGCCGTGGGTGCGGCGGGCCTCGCGGGACCAGATCTGGGCGATGCCGTTGGCGACCCGGATCCGCCGGGTGGCGGCGAGCAGCAGCCCGGCGTGGGTGAACGCCTCGCGCCCGACGGCCTCGGGGACCCAGATCGCGGGCCAGCCGAGGTCCTCCAACTCCTGGGCGTGGTCCCGGATCCGAGCGGCACCCAGGCCTTCGAAGTCGAAGGTGTAGATCCCGAACCGGCCCAGCCCCAGGCTGTCGATCGCGCTCATACGGCTCCCTTCCGTCCACGGTCCGGTCGCAACGCATCGAACTATCGCAGATTTACGATGTGATCCGCAACGGCCGACGCCGCAAGGGAGTTCACCGCAAGAGGGTCACCGCAAGGAGGCTCACCGACACGCGATCCGCCGAACGGCATCCGCCGAACGGGCCCGGGATACCGTCGGGTCATGACAGCAGCGAGCGAGCAGCGCTTCGTCGTGGTGACCACGACCCACGAGAGCGAGGAGCAGGCCCGGGACCTGGCGTCCGCCGTGGTGCGGGAGCGGCTGGCGGCCTGCGCCCAGGTGTACCCCGTACGGTCGGTGTACTGGTGGGACGGCGAGGTGCAGGACGCCGGGGAGTGGCGGATCGACCTCAAGACCAGGGCCGAACTCATGGACCGGCTGGCCGCCTTCGTGGCCGGGCGGCACTCCTACGAGACGCCCGAGCTGATCGCCGTGCCCGTGGTGGGCGGCAGCCCGGGCTACCTCGACTGGGTGGCCGGGGAGACGGCGGGCGCGACGGAGTAGCGCGGGCCCCCGCCGCGTTCAACGCGGGCCGGGTTCAGCCCGCCGAGCCCCCGAAGCGCGCCGTCCAAGCCGCCAGGTCCTCGTCCGTGATCTTGGCGAACAGCACCGGCGGCACCGTGAACGCCGTCCCGGCCGGCACCAGGTCCAGCGCCCGCGCCTCCGCCGGGGAGATCCAGTCGCGGGTGGCGGCCGGCGAGTCCGCGGGCAGGGCGAAGGCCCCGCGCACGGCCGCCGCCGCGGTCGGGACGAACGGCTCGGAGACCACCGCGTACAGGTGGATCAGGTTCATCGCGGTGCGCAGGGTCAGCGCCGCCGCCTCCGGGTCGGTCTTCACCTGCAGCCAGGGCGCCTTCTCGTCCAGGTACGCGTTGCCCGCGCTCCACAGCGCGCGCAGGGCCTGCGCCGCCTTGCGGAAGTTGAGCGCCTCCAACTGGGCCTCGTACTCGGCGAGCAGGCCGGCGACCTGCTCGCCGAGGCGCTGCTCGGCCTCGCCCGCCGCGTGACCGCCCGGGACGTCACCGCCGAAGCGCTTGCGGCTGAAGGAGAGCACCCGGTTGACGAAGTTGCCGAAGGTGTCGGCGAGGTCCTTGTTGACCACCGAGGCGAACAGGTCCCAGGTGAAGCTGGAGTCGTCCGACTCGGGCGCGTGCGCCATCAGGAAGTAGCGCCAGTAGTCGGCGGGCAGCAGCTCCAGCGCGACGTCGGTGAAGACGCCGCGCTTCTGGCTGGTGGAGAACTTCCCGCCGTAGTACGTCAGCCAGTTGAAGGCCTTGACGTAGTCGACCTTCTTCCACGGGCGGCGCGAGCCGAGCAGGGTGGCCGGGAACATCACGGTGTGGAACGGGACGTTGTCCTTGGCCATGAACTCGGTGTAGCGGACGCTCTCGTCGGCCTCGTACCACCAGGACTTCCAGTCCCGCAGCTGCCCGGCCGGGGCCGCGTCCGCCCACTCCTTGGTGGCGCCGATGTACTCGATCGGGGCGTCGAACCAGACGTAGAACACCTTCCCCTCGGCGGCCAGTTCGGGCCACACGTCGGCCGGCACCGGGACGCCCCACTCCAGGTCGCGGGTGATCGAGCGGTCCTGGAGCCCCTCGGTCAGCCACTTGCGGGCGATCGAGGAGGCCAGCACCGGCCAGTCGTCGGCGTGGGTGGCGATCCAGTCCTCGACCTCCTCGGTGAGCTTGGACTGGAGCAGGAACAGGTGCCGGGTCTCCCGGACCTCCAGGTCGGAGCTGCCGCTGATGGCCGAGCGGGGCTCCAGCAGGTCGGTCGGGTCCAGCACCCGGGTGCAGTTCTCGCACTGGTCGCCGCGGGCCTTGTCGTAGCCGCAGTGCGGGCAGGTGCCGACGATGTAGCGGTCCGGCAGGAAGCGGCCGTCGGCGTTGGAGTACACCTGGCGGATCGCGCGCTCCTCGATGAAGCCGTTGCGCTGGAGCTCGCGGGCGATCTCCTGGGTGATCTCCCGGTTCTGCGGCGAGGAGCTGCGGCCGAAGTGGTCGAAGGAGAGCCCGAAGCCCTCGTACACCGCCCGCTGCGCCCCGTGCGCCCGGGCACAGAACTCCGCGACCGGCAACCCGGCTTCCTGGGCGGCCAGTTCGGCGGGCGTGCCGTGCTCGTCGGTGGCGCAGACGAACAGCACCTCGTGTCCCCGTCGGCGCAGGTAGCGGGCGTAGACGTCCGCCGGGAGCATGGACCCGACCATGTTGCCCAGGTGCTTGATCCCGTTGATGTACGGAAGGGCGCTGGTGATCAGGTGCCGAGCCATCCTCGGATGCTCCGATTTCTCCCGCACGCGCACCCCACCCGGAGTGCCGTGCCAGGCGCAGGGGTCCACTGTGGGCTGTCAGCCTAGACCCCGGCGGCCGCGGCGGGCCGCAGGCTCACGGCCGGGTGAAGTCGCCGTAGCGGTCGAACTCCCCGGACTTCACCCCGCGGACGAAGGCGGCCCACTTGCGCGGCGTGGTCCGCACGACGACCTCGGGCCGGTCCGACTCGCGGATCTCCACCAGCCCGCCGGTGGATCTGACCTCGACGCAGTCGGTGCTCTCTCCGCTCGCCGACGCCTTGCGCCAGGTGCTCATGCGAAGTCTTTCAGCAAGGCCCGGATGAAGTCCCGGGACTCGTCCGGCCCGAGCGCGATCGCCGCGGTCTCCTCCTTGATCCGCCGGTAGGAGGCCAATTCGGCCTGGGTGTGCACGAATTTCGGCCCGTGGGAGAGATCGATCTGGACGGTGTCGAGCTCCGGGACCGGCCCGCGGGCGAGGTACAGGCTCTCTCCCGAGCCGGTGTAGGTGGGCACGCTGAACGGGATCACCCGGATCTCCACCCCGGGCCGTTCGGAATTCTCCAGCAGGCTCCGCCACTGGTCGCGCAGCACTTCCGGACCGCCGAACTGCATGCGCAGCGCGGACTCGTGCAGGAATGCGCTGTACGGCTTGGGGTGGTCGACGAAGATCTGCTGGCGCCGGATCCGGAACGCCTTCCGGACGTCCGCCTCCTGCCGGTACTGCGGGGGCAGCCGCTCGAACACCGCGGCGGCGTACTCCGGGGTCTGCAGCAGTCCGGGGATGAAGGTGCTGTTCAGGATGGAGAGGGAGGCCGCGTGGTGCTCCATCTCGGCGATGTCGATGATCGCGTTCGGCAGCCGGCCGCGGTAGGCGTCCCACCAGTACTTGCGCCGGTCCTGCGTCATCGTCAACAGCGCGTCCAGGTACGGCCCGTCCTCGCAGCCGCAGGTGCGCGCCCAGATCCGGAGCCGCTCGGCGCTGATGCCCGACTTCCCGTTCTCCATCTGGGAGATCTTGGGCAGGTCGGTGCCGATGGAGGCGGCCAGGCTCTTGGGCGTGACGCCCACGCGTTCGCGGATCCTGCGCAACTCGATTCCGAGGCGCTGCTGGCGCACGGTCGGCGACAAGCGGGGTGGCATGACTCTCTTCTCCGGGTCGCGGCTGGCGTCGATGCTTCCGGTGAAGTGTGCCGCGCACACCGGGCCCTAGCTACCGAATCGGGGGATACCCCACGATGGAGTGAACGTCCCCCCGCTCGGTAGCAACTCTGGCACCCTAACCCTATGGTCGTCCGTGTCACTCACTGACTTGTTGTCGCCTAAACAGTCAGCAGGCAGACGTCTATCAGCCGTAATGACACACCAGACGCATGGTCGCGGCACCCGAAATCACTGACCGGAGACAGCCATGCCCCTTTTCCCGCCACTCGGCCTCCCCCACCGGCTCCACCCTCACCAGTGCTTTCCCGCGTCCCGGTGAACGCACTTCTCGTCGCCGGCCTGTCGGCGCTCCTGCTCGCCGTCCTGTTCGTCGGCTGGCTGGTCTGGCTGGTGAACGTCCAGGCCTGGGAACCGCGCCCGGCGAAGCGCGAGTTCGCGGCCCGCCGGTCCGCCCCCGGCGAGCGGAAGTAGCCGTCGCGCCCCCGTCGCGCCCCGCCGGTCCGGCGGCTCAGCCCCGCGAAAGCCGTTCCGTCAGACGGGCCTTGGCCGCCGGCCACTCGTCGGCGAGCATCGAGAAGTAGACGCTGTCCCGCCAACTGCCGTCGGGGCGCAGCCGGTGGCGGCGCAGCGTCCCCTCGTAGCGGGCGCCGAGGCGCAGGACCGCCGCGCGGGAGCGCTCGTTGCGGGCGTCGGTCTTCCAGAAGACGCGGCCCATGCCGAGGTCCTCGAAGGCGTGGGAGAGCAGCAGCAGCTTGGCCTCGGTGTTGACCGCGGTGCGCCAGACCGAGCGGGCGTACCAGGTGCCGCCGATCTCCACGGACTCGTCCCGCTCGCTGTAGTCGTGGTAGCCGGTGACGCCGACGGCCCGGCCGCCGGCGAGGTCGACGACGGCGAAGTTCACCGACTCGCCCGCGGCCGACTCCGCGATGCGCTCGTCGAGGATCGCGCCGCACTCCTCCTCCGTGCCCGGCGGCAGGGACATGGTCCAGCGCCAGACCTCGGGGTCGGAGCCGACGGCGGTCCAGAGGTCGGCGAGGTGGCGGCGCTCCAGCGGCTCCAGGCGGATGTGGCGGCCGGTGAGGACGACGGATGAGGGCAGCTTCGCGGTCATGCTCCGAACGTAGCGGCGCGCTGCACTAGATGCAATAGGTATCTGCACTAGTGCAAAACTGGGGCGCCGGGCAGAGCGAAGGCCCCGCGGGACGGGTCCCGCGGGGCCTTCGAAGCGATCGGCTGGCGGTCAGCCGCCGCCGCCGGATCGGGCTCAGATGAACGAGTTGATCTCGATCGTCTCGTCGCGGCCCGGGCCGACGCCGATGGCCGAGATCGGCGCGCCGGACATCTCCTCCAGCGCCTTCACGTACGCCTGGGCGTTCTTCGGCAGCTCGGCGAAGGTCTTCGCCTTGCTGATGTCCTCGGTCCAGCCCGGGAGGGTCTCGTAGATCGGCTTGGCGTGGTGGAAGTCCGACTGGTTGTAGGGGAGTTCCTCGACGCGCTTGCCGTCGATCTCGTACGCGACGCAGACCGGGATCTGCTCCCAGCCGGTCAGCACGTCCAGCTTGGTGAGGAAGAAGTCGGTCAGGCCGTTCACCCGGGTCGCGTAGCGCGCGATGACGGCGTCGAACCAGCCGCAGCGGCGGTCACGGCCGGTGGTGACACCGCGCTCGCCGCCGATCCGGCGCAGCGCCTCGCCGTCCGCGTCGAACAGCTCGGTCGGGAACGGGCCGGAGCCGACGCGGGTGGTGTAGGCCTTCAGGATGCCGATGACCCGGTCGATCTTGGTCGGGCCGATGCCGGCGCCGGTGCAGGCGCCGCCCGCGGTCGGGTTCGACGAGGTCACGAAGGGGTACGTGCCGTGGTCGACGTCGAGCAGGGTGCCCTGGCCGCCCTCCAGCAGGACGACCTTGTCCGCCTTCAGCGCCTCGTCCAGGACGAGGGTGGTGTCGGCGAGGAAGGGCTTGATCTTCTCCGCGTAGCCCAGGTACTCCTCGACCACCAGGTCGGCCGGGATGGTGCGGCGGTTGTACAGCTTGACCAGGACCTGGTTCTTGTCGTGCAGCGCCGCCTCGACCTTCTGGCGGAGGATCGACTCGTCGAACAGGTCCTGGACCCGGATGCCGACGCGGTTGATCTTGTCCGCGTAGGTCGGGCCGATGCCGCGGCCGGTGGTGCCGATCCGGCGCTTGCCGAGGAAGCGCTCGGTGACCTTGTCCAGGGTGCGGTGGTACGGCGTGATCAGGTGGGCGTTGCCCGAGACCAGCAGCTTCGAGGTGTCGATGCCGCGCTCGTTCAGGCCGGCCAGCTCGGAGAGCAGCACGGCCGGGTCGATCACGACGCCGTTGCCGATCACCGGCGTCACGTTCGGGCTGAGGATTCCGGAAGGGAGCAGGTGCAGGGCGTACTTCTGGTCGCCGATGACCACCGTGTGACCGGCGTTGTTTCCGCCCTGGTAGCGGACCACGTAGTCGACGGAACCGCCGAGGAGGTCGGTGGCCTTCCCCTTGCCCTCGTCTCCCCACTGAGCGCCAACGAGCACGAGTGCCGGCACAGGCGTACACCCCTTCCGGTTGGGGCATCCTGCGTAGGCCGCAGTCTGCCCCGAGATAGACGAAGCCCCTGGCGCAATGGCGCAAGGGGCTCTTGCACCGAGAGATTACCTGAGGAAGGACCGGTCGTGTCGTCCCTGTCCACGCCTGCTACCGGCGGCCCGGAGCCGCTCCTGCTGCTCCTCGACCCGGTGGCCCGGCAGACCGACGGCGAGTCGGTGCGGATCGCGAAGGACGTGCTCTGCGGGGGCGCGGACGTCAAGGTGGTCTTTCCGGAGAGCCCTTCCGAACTCGACCGGGTGCTTTCGCACCGGGGCCGGCGGCGACCGGTGGTGATCGGTTCCGACCTCGCGCTGCAGCGGGTGCTCCAGGCCCTGCATCGCCAGCGTGAGCTGGGCACCGAACCGGTGGGAATGGTTCCGGTCGGCCGCTCCGAGGAGCTCGCGGCGGCCCGCGCGCTCGGCGTGCCGGGCGAGCCGGTCCGGGCCGCGCGGGCGGTGCTGTCGGGCGCGCCGCGCCGGCTGGACCTGCTGGTGGACGACGGCGGCGGGGTGGCCCTGGGCGGGGTGCGGATCACCGGCGGGGCCACCCGTCGCCCGGTGGGCCGTCCGGGCGGCTGGCGTTCGCTATGGGCGAAACTGGCAGCGGCCGAGCAGGCGAACGCACTCACCCCGGACGGCGTGGACCACGGCTCCCGGGTCCGGGTCGAGGCCGACGGCCGGCTGCTCGCGGACGTCCACCGGCCGGTCCGGCTGGTGCAGGTGACGCTCCCGTCCGGCGCCTCGGACGGCACGGGCGAGATGGACGTGGTGGTCGCCGCCTCCGGCGCCCTGGTGCGGGCCCGGGCGGCGAGCGTCTCGGTGGTCGGGCGCGGCTTCGGCTACGAGGCGGACGGCCACCCGGTCGGCCCGGTCCGGGCCCGCACCTGGACGGTGCACCGGGGGGCCTGGGGCCTGCTGCTGCCGGCCGCCTGACCGGAGGGCGGCCGACGGCCCGACGTCCGGCTGCGACCAGCGGCCCGACCGACCGACCGGGGAGCGACCGGCGGGTGGCCGGCGGAGGAACCCCGGGTGAGCAGGCTCACGTTCGCCCGCGCCGGGAGTCCCGCCGCTGCGCACCCGGAACTCCCCAACAGGCGCGAACCACAAGGCCAACCGCCACCCGCCGGAATTCCCCCCACCCGAAATCCCGGGCCGGTAAGGGGTTTTGTCTACGCGCGTTAACTCCCGGCCGCCGGACAAACCCGCAGTCCCGGGGTCCGGAAGCCGGAGCCGACTGCCCTAGACTCGAAGACGTGCCACGTGGTGACGGAAGACTCAACCACGATCTTCTTCCCGGCGAGAAAGGCCCCCAGGACGCGTGTGGCGTCTTCGGTGTCTGGGCTCCCGGCGAGGAGGTCGCCAAGCTCACGTTCTTCGGCCTTTACGCCCTGCAGCACCGCGGTCAGGAATCCGCGGGCATCGCAGTGAGCAACGGCTCCCAGATTCTCGTCTTCAAGGACATGGGGCTCGTCTCCCAGGTCTTCGACGAGGCCTCGCTGGGGTCGTTGCACGGGCATATCGCCGTCGGACACGCCCGCTACTCGACCACCGGTTCCTCGGTCTGGGAGAACGCCCAGCCGACCTTCCGGGCGACCGTTCACGGTTCGCTGGCCCTCGGGCACAACGGAAACCTGGTGAACACCGCCGAACTGGCGGCCATGGTCGCCGAACTGCCCGGCGAGGAGCACGTCTCGCGCTCCGGCCGGACCGCCGCGACCAACGACACCGACCTGGTGACGGCCCTGCTCGCCGGCCACCCGGACCTCTCCATCGAGGAGACGGCCAAGGTCGTGCTGCCCGCGGTCAAGGGCGCCTTCTCGCTCGTCTTCATGGACGAGCACACCCTCTACGCCGCCCGCGACCCGCAGGGCATCCGCCCGCTGGTGCTCGGCCGGCTGGAGCGCGGCTGGGTGGTCGCCTCCGAGACGGCGGCGCTGGACATCTGCGGCGCCTCCTTCATCCGCGAGGTCGAGCCCGGCGAGCTCATCGCCATCGACGAGAACGGCATGCGCAGCTCCCGGTTCGCCGAGGCCAAGCCCAAGGGCTGCGTGTTCGAGTACGTCTACCTGGCCCGCCCCGACACCTCCATCGCCGGCCGCAACGTGCACCTCTCCCGCGTGGAGATGGGCCGCCGGCTGGCGAAGGAGGCCCCCGTCGAGGCCGACCTGGTGATAGCGACGCCCGAGTCCGGCACCCCCGCCGCGATCGGCTACGCCGAGGCCAGCGGCATCCCGTACGGCTCCGGCCTGGTGAAGAACGCCTACGTGGGCCGCACCTTCATCCAGCCCAGCCAGACCATCCGCCAGCTCGGCATCCGGCTCAAGCTGAACCCCTTGCGCGAGGTCATCCAGGGCAAGCGCCTGGTGGTCGTGGACGACTCGATCGTCCGTGGCAACACCCAGCGCGCGCTGGTCAAGATGCTGCGCGAGGCCGGGGCGGCCGAGGTCCACATCCGGATCTCCTCCCCGCCGGTGAAGTGGCCCTGCTTCTTCGGCATCGACTTCGCCACCCGCGCGGAGCTGATCGCCAACGGCATGACCATCGAGGAGATCGGCCGCACCCTCGGCGCGGACTCGCTCTCCTACATCTCGATCGACGGCATGATCGAGGCCACCAAGCAGCCCAAGGACCGGCTCTGCCGGGCCTGCTTCGACGGCGAGTACCCGATGGAGCTGCCCGACCCGGCGCTGCTCGGCAAGCTCCTGCTGGAGGCCGAGATCAAGGGCGGCCAGCAGCCTCCGGCCGTCCGCGGCAAGCCGACCAGCGGCAGCGACCTGGACGGCGTCCAGTCGCTGCTCGGCGGGGCGGGCGCGGCCGACGCGCTGCGCCGGCCGTAAGCGTCCGCACGGTGGGGTCCCGAAAGCCGGGGCCCCACCGCTGTTCCAACCCCCACCTGACCCGAGAGGGCCGCACGCAGTGACCAGCTCCCACCCGTCGCCCACCACCACCCACAACGGTGACGCTGCGCGTCGCCCCTCCGACGGCGCCACCTACGCCGCCGCCGGTGTCGACATCGAGGCCGGCGACCGCGCCGTCGAGCTCATGAAGCAGTGGGTGAAGAAGGCCAACCGCCCCGAGGTGGTCGGCGGTCTCGGCGGTTTCGCCGGCCTCTTCGACGCGTCCGCCTTCAAGAACTACGAGCGGCCGCTGCTGGCCTCGGCCACCGACGGCGTGGGGACCAAGGTGGCCATCGCCGCCGCCATGGACAAGCACGACACCATCGGCCACGACCTGGTCGGCATGGTCGTCGACGACCTGGTGGTGTGCGGCGCCGAGCCGCTGTTCATGACCGACTACATCTGCGTCGGCAAGGTCGTCCCGGAGCGGGTCGCCGCGATCGTCAAGGGCATCGCCGAGGGCTGTGCGCTGGCCGGCTGCGCCCTGGTCGGCGGCGAGACCGCCGAGCACCCGGGCCTGCTGGGCCCGGACGAGTACGACGTCGCGGGCGCCGGCACCGGCGTGGTCGAGGCCGACGCGCTGCTCGGCGCGGACCGGGTCCGGGCCGGCGACGTGGTGATCGCGATGGCCGCCTCCGGCCTGCACTCCAACGGCTACTCGCTGGTCCGCCACGTGCTGCTGAACGAGGCCGGCTGGAAGCTGGACCGCAAGGTCGAGGAGTTCGGCCGCACCCTCGGCGAGGAGCTGCTGGAGCCGACCCGGATCTACTCGCTGGACTGCCTGGCGCTCGCCCGCGCCACCGAGGTGCACGCCTTCTCGCACGTCACCGGCGGCGGCCTGGCGGCCAACCTGGCCCGGGTCGTCCCGGACGGCCTGCACGCCCGCCTGGACCGCGGCACCTGGACCCCGCTGCCGGTCTTCCGGACCGTCGCCGAGGTCGGCAACGTGGCCACCCTGGAGATCGAGAAGACGCTGAACATGGGCGTCGGCATGGTCGCGGTCGTCCCGCCGCACTCGGTGGACGTCGTGCTGTCGATCCTGGAGGACCGCGGCGTGGAGTCCTGGCTGCTCGGCGACATCGTCGAGCGCACCGACGAGCACGAGGGCGGCGCGGCCCTCTACAACGCCTACGAGGGATTCCGGGCGAGCTGACCCGGCCCTGACGACGGAAGGGCCCCTCCGGAGTTCCGGAGGGGCCCTTCCGCATGCGGGGAGGCCTTCGGCGGGACGGCTGGAGGCCGTCGAGGGCCGGTGCGGAGCGGCGCCGTACGGACCGGGCCGCGGCCGCCGTACGAGGGGACGCCGAAGACCGGCCCGGCGCCCTGGGCGCCCGGACCGGTCGGCGGGACTGCTGTGCTACGAGCGGCGGCGGGAGGCCTGCGACGTCCCGGTGCCCGGCTCGTTGTCGTCCTCGTCGTCGAGGTCGGCGTACCGGGCTGCGTACTCCGCGTACGGGTCGTCGTCGTCCTCCTCCTCGATCGGCTCGGGGTCGATCGAAGCGGTGGACGGCGATACGCCCAGCTCGTTGGACAGACGGTTAGCGTCGAACCCGCCGCTGTTGTACTTCAGCTCGCGGGCGACCTTCGTCTGCTTGGCCTTGGCCCGGCCGCGCCCCATGGGTCGACCCCCTCAACGATGGGGCTCACGGCCCCGAGTCTGACACGTGTTCATGATCAGGAGCGGCCTGCCCGAATGGGAGGACCGTCCCTTGGAGCATTAACGGTACCTGTTTCCGCCGCTGGACGGTACGTCGTCAGTGTGACGTGGCGCGCACCGACTGCACCCGAGACCAGGTCTTCCCAGGTCAGGGGAGGTTTTGCGGCGGTTTGCACGCTGTCCGGAGGTGGTTCGGGTCCGTCGTTCCAGGACTGATTATCCCCCCAAGGGGGGCCTGGGATCACCCGATCGGGCGCAGAAGTGAGAATCCGGTTCCACATCGTGATGCGCGGGGGGCCGCGGTGACGGCCCCCCGCGCATCACGGGGTCGGGTACCGGTCCGGTCAGGAGCGGCGGGCGCCGGGCAGCAGCACCGTGCGCAGGGCGCTGATCTCGCGCATCCGCTTCTCGGCCAGGCGGTCCGCGGCGACCGCCGGCGGGACGCCGTCGGCGGTGGCCCGGGTGAAGATCTCCAGGGTGGTGTCGAAGATCTTCGTGGCCTTGTTCTTGGCCCGCTCGAAGTTGAAGCCCTCGATCTCGTCGGCGACCTGGATGACGCCGCCGGAGTTCACCAGGTAGTCCGGCGCGTAGAGGATGCCGCGGTCGGCCAGGTCCTTCTCGACGCCGGCGTGGGCCAGCTGGTTGTTGGCCGCGCCGCAGACGATCGAGGTGCCGGACTCGCCCAGCGCGGCGACCACGGAGTCGGTCAGCGCGCCGCCGAGGGCGCAGGGGGCGTAGACGTCCAGCTTGGCCTGGAGCAGGGCGGTGGTGTCGGCCACCACCTCCACCTCGGGGTGGGCCGCGCGGACGCGGTTGACCGCGGCCTCGAAGGGGTCGGTGACGACGACGGTGGCGCCGTCCGCGACCAGGTGGCCGACCAGGTAGTGGCCGACCTTGCCGACGCCGGCGACGCCGACCCGCTTGCCGCGCAGGGTCGGCTGGCCCCAGCGGGCCTGGGCGGTGGCGCGCATGCCCTGGAAGACGCCGAAGGCGGTCAGGATGGACGAGTCGCCGGCGCCGCCGTGCTCGGGCGAGCGGCCGGTCACGAACTCGGTCTCGCGGGCGATGACGTCCATGTCCTGGACGTAGGTGCCCACGTCGCAGGCGGTGATGTAGCGGCCGCGCAGGGACTCGACGAAGCGGCCGTAGGCCCGGAGCATCGCCTCGTTCTTGTCCTTGTTCGGGTCGCCGATGATGACGGCCTTGCCGCCGCCGAGGTCCAGTCCGGCCAGCGCGTTCTTGTAGGACATTCCGCGGGACAGGTTGAGCGCGTCCTCCAGCGCCGCCTCCTCGGAGGCGTACGGGAAGAAGCGGGTGCCGCCGAGGGCCGGGCCCAGGGCGGTCGAGTGGATGGCGATGATCGCCTTCAGACCCGAGCTGCGGTCGTGGCAGAGGACGACCTGCTCGTGACCGTCGCCGGGGGCGCCGTCCTGTTCGGTACGGAAGATCCTGCTGAGCACGCCGGGTGCGGGGTGCGTGGCGGGGGTCTGTACGTCGGTCACTGTGGTGACTCCAGTAATGAAGGCCCGCTGCTGTGGTGCGGGCGCCTAGGGCGAAGCGTAGCCGCGTGCGCGCCGCCGATCGGCCGTCTTGTCCGACCTGGGGCCGGTCGTCCGAGGAGTGAGACGGAACCGGGTGCGGGGTACGGGCGCGAACCGTTCGGGGGCGCGCTCTCCCGGGGCCGCGCGACCCGTGCGACCATGCAGGACGTGACCGCCGTACGTACTTCCGTACAACCGCCCTACGCCGCCCACCTGCGGGTCTACGAGCCGCTGGCCGCCTACCCGGAGCCCGAGCGGGCGCACTGGCAGGCCTACGCGGCGGAGCGCGGGCCGGACGCCGCGGAGCCGGCCGGGGCGGTGGCGGCGGCGGTGTTGGAGGAGCAGCGGGAGGCGCTCGCCGGGCTGGCCGCCCGCACCCCCCGGGCGCTGCCCGAGCGGGAGAGCGGGCGGGCGTACCTGCGGGTGGTGGACGGCGTACTGTACGTCTGCCCGTGGGCGACCAGGCTGCGCAGCTGGCAGGCGCTGGAGGAGCTGCGGGCCGGGCTGCCGGTGGCGCTGCTGGACTCCGCACTGCCGCCGGTGACCCGGGCGGCCGCCGAGGCGGACCGGGAGCGCTGGCGGGCCGAGCACCCGGACGCCCGGCCGTGGATCCTGACCAGCCGGTGGGAGGTGCCGGTGCGCTGGTTCCTGCCGTTCGGGGACGAGGACCGCTGCTTCGTGCCGGGCGGGGGCGGGCCGCCGGACGGCCCCGCCGAGGGGCTCGCGGACGGGCGTGGGGGAGCGGGGACGGGGGAGGACCAGGCGGGCCGGCCGGCGGCGCTGTTCTACCTGGTGCCGATGGCGCAGGCGCGCCGACGGGTGGCGCGGGCCTTCCGGGCGCTGCGCGAGGCGGTGCCGGACGGGGAGCTGGTGCGGGGGGCGGAGCGGGTCGGGCGCTGGCTGGAGGAGTTCCATCCGCGCTCGCTGGTGGAACTGGACTACGGGGGCCTGGTGCATCTGCTGGGCCCGGAGCGGCTGTTGGCGGACCGTTCGGCGGGGGAGCTGGAGGAGGGGTTGCGCGCGCTGCGGGCGGGGGACACCGCCGAGGCGCTGCGGGTGTACGGGGAGCTGACGCTGCGGTGGCGCCGGGTGCTGGCGCTGCGGCACGCGAACTGACGTCCGACCGCGCGTGTATGACTGTAAGAGTCCTAAGGACCGCGGGCGCGATGACCAAGGTCCTGGTTCGGGTCAATAGCTGTCGAACGTGACACTACTCACCGTTGACGCGAACTTACCCCTATGTGCAAAAATGGGACAACCAGCCCAACTTCACGTGAGCGTGCCCACTTTTGGGTGGTTCTGGAGTCGATGCGTGCTTTGCGGGGAAACGGAGGGTCTGGTCCCCTCGTAACCGGATGTCATGGCTTTGTGACTGTCCGTTATGGGGTGGTCCATCGCCATCCGTCGGCCTTGAACCCGTGAGGGGTCAATTTTGGCGGTTTGGTCGATAGGGCTGGACGGATGGTGTAGTTGTAGACACCAGGACAAGCCGTTCGTCCTATAACCGACTCGGCCCGTCTATGCCATTTCGGGCATCGCGGGCCAAGGTGCAGAATTTGAAGGATAGAACCGCCCTGGTTCGGTTCTCCCGAGGAGGCCGCTCATGACCGCTCGTACCCCTGATGCTGAGCCGCTGCTGACGCCGGCAGAGGTTGCCACCATGTTCCGCGTGGACCCGAAGACGGTCACCCGCTGGGCCAAGGCGGGCAAGCTGACGTCGATCCGCACGCTCGGAGGTCACCGCCGTTACCGTGAGGCGGAGGTGCGCGCTCTGCTGGCCGGGATTCCCGCCCAGCGCACTGAGGCCTGATAGGCCAAAGGCTCTTTAAAGGGGCCGCTTACCGGACTCCGCCGGGTCCGGTAAGCGGCCCCTTTGTCGTACCCGCCGGAGGGCGTTCCGGGTCGGCCGAGCGGTCGGAATGTTGAACTCCGGATAACGATTTGATGCGCGTGGGGTGGGGGGGATTTACAGTGGATAGCTGTACAATTTTACATATTAAATTAGCGGGGTTCCGGAGGGGGTTTCGCGGCGCCGGTTCCGGAGGGGGGTGCGTGACGACCGTCACGCGATCCGTCACTTGTGGTCTAGACCTAGCCGGGGTAAGGAGCCGGACGGTCAAAAGCGAGAGGCCCGGAACCTGACGGTTCCGGGCCTCTCGCACTGCGGCGATCCCGACGGGACTTGAACCCGCGACCTCCACCTTGACAGGGTGGCGAGCTAACCAACTGCTCCACGGGACCAGAGTTTCCTGATCTCGTTCACTCGCTTGCCGCGCTGCGAACAAGACAGACTGTAGCCCATGGTGGGCCTCCAGGTCGAACTGACTCCTGAAGGCCCACCCGCAGCTCACGGCGCCGCCCGGACCGGCCACGGCCGTACCCGGGTCAGAGCGTCGCCCGCGCCGCCTCCATCGCCTTCATGATCCGCTTCTCCGAGACCGGGCTCGGCGTGCCCAGCGACTGGGCGAAGAAGCTGACCCGCAGCTCCTCGATCATCCAGCGGATCGCCCGCACCTCCGCGGACGGCTGCCGCCCGGCCGGCACCGCCGCCAGCAGCTCCCCGTACGCCTGCTGCACCTGCTGCACCTTCAGCAGCTGCTGGGCGTCCCGCTGCGGGTGGTTGGGCAGCGCCTCCAGGCGGCGGTCCACCGCCAGCAGGTAGCGCTTGAGGTCCGGCAGCCGCTGCCAGCCGGTGGCCGTCACGAAGCCCGGGTGCACCAGCGAGGCCAGGTGCAGCCGGACGTCGTTCACCGCGTTCAGCAGCACCGGGCTGCTCACCGACTTCAGCCGGGTCGACGCCTTGTGGAAGGCGATCAGCGCGGTGGCCGTCTTCAGCGTGGTGTCCGCGGACAGGTCGTACAGGTCCGCGCGCACCTTGTCGTGCAGCTTGCCGAAGGCCGCCTCGTCCCAGGCCGGGCCGCCGTTCAGGGCCATCAGCCGGTCCGTCGCGGCCGCCACGACGTCCTCGAACAGGGCGCCGATCGAGCCGTGCGGGCTGTGCGAGAGCGCCAGCTTCGCCTGGTTGCCCAGCCGGCCCTGGATCGACTTGGCCGGGGACGTGGTGGTCAGCACCAGCAGCCGCCGGGTGCCCTCCCACATCGCCTGGGCCTGCGCCTCCGGGGTGTCGAACAGCCGGACGCCGACCGACTGGCCCTCGTCCACCAGGGCCGGGTAGGCGCGCATCGAGTGGCCGCGCGAGCGCTGCTCGAAGGTGCGCTGGAGCACCGGCAGCGAGGCCGGCCAGGCGGTCAGCCCGCTCTGCTCGATGCCCTGGCCGGAGGCGGCCGAGGAGAGCGTCTCCTTGAGCTTGGGCTTGAGCTTCAGCCGCAGCTCCTCCAGGTCCTTGGACTCGGCGAGCCGGCGGCGCCCGTCCACCACCCGGAAGGTCACCTTGAGGTGCTCCGGGACCCGCTCGTCGTCCCAGGCCTCCGGGGGCACGGTGATCGCCGTCAGGCGCTTCAGGGCGTGCTCCAGGGCCGGGAGGAGGGGCTCCTGGCGGTCCTTCACCGCGCGCAGCGCCGCCTTGGCGAAGTCCGGCGCCGGCACGAAGTTTCGCCGGATCGCCTTCGGCAGCGACTTGATGTACGCGGTGACCAGCTCCTCCCGCAGACCGGGGATCTGCCAGTCGAAGCCCTCCGAGGTGACCTGGTTGAGCACCGGCAGCGGGATGTGCACCGTCACGCCGTCCGCGTCGCTGCCCGGCTCGAACTGGTAGGTCAGCTTGAAACGGAGCTTGCCCTGCTGCCAGTGGTCCGGGTAGTCGGCCTCGGTGACGCCGTCCGCGGCGTCGTTGATCAGCATCGACTTCTCGAAGTTCAGCAGGTCCGGCTGGTCGTGCCGGGCCTTCTTCCACCAGGAGTCGAAGTGCCGGGTGGACACCACGTCGTCGGGCAGCCGGGCGTCGTAGAACTCGAACAGGGTCTGGTCGTCCACCAGGATGTCCCGGCGGCGGGCCCGGTTCTCCAGCTCCTCGACCTCGCCGAGCAGCCTGCGGTTCTCCGCGAAGAACCGGTGGTGGGTCTCCCAGTCGCCCTCGACCAGCGCGTTGCGGATGAACAGCTCGCGGCAGAGCTCCGGGTCGATCCGCCCGTAGTTGACCTTGCGCTGGGCGACGACCGGCATCCCGTAGAGGGTCACCTTCTCGTACGCCATGACGGCGCCGGCCTTCTTCTCCCAGTGCGGCTCGCTGTAGCTGCGCTTGATCAGGTGGCCGGCCAGCGGCTCGACCCACTCCGGCTCGATCCTGGCGTTGATCCGGGCCCACAGCCGGGAGGTCTCCACCAGCTCGGCGGACATCACCCAGCGCGGCGGCTTCTTGAACAGGCCGGAGCCCGGGAAGACCGCGAAGCGGGCGCCGCGCGCGCCGCCGTACTCGCGCTTCTCCACGTCGAACAGGCCGATGTGGGAGAGCAGGCCGGCCAGCAGGGACTGGTGGATCCGGTCCGCGTCCGGCTCGGCGTCCGGGTGGGGCTCCTCGATCGTCACGCCCAACTGCTTGGCCACGGTGCGCAGCTGGGTGTAGATGTCCTGCCACTCCCGTATCCGCAGGTAGTTGAGGAACTCCGCCTTGCACATCCGGCGGAAGGCCGAGGAGGAGAGCTCCTTCTGCTGCTCGCGGACGTAGCGCCACATCGCCAGGTAGGAGAGGAAGTCGGAGGTCTCCGAGTTGAACCGGCGGTGCCGGTCGTCGGCGGCCTGGCGCTTCTCGGCAGGGCGCTCGCGCGGGTCCTGGATGGAGAGCGCGGCGGCGATCACCATGACGTCGCGGACGCAGCCGTTGCGGTCCGCCTCCAGCACCATGCGGGCCATCCGCGGGTCCACCGGGAGCTGGGCGAGCTTGCGGCCCAGCTGGGTCAGGCGCTTGCGCGGGTCCTTCTCGTCCGGGTCGAGCGCGCCCAGCTCGTGCAGCAGGTGGACGCCGTCCTTGATGTTGCGGGAGTCCGGCGGGTCCAGGAACGGGAAGGCGGCGATGTCGCCGAGGCCGGCCGCGGTCATCTGGAGGATCACCGAGGCCAGGTTGGTGCGCAGGATCTCGGCGTCGGTGAACTCGGGGCGGGAGAGGAAGTCCTCCTCCGAGTAGAGCCGGATGCAGATGCCGTCCGAGGTGCGGCCGCAGCGGCCCTTGCGCTGGTTGGCGCTGGCCTGGCTGATCGCCTCGATCGGCAGCCGCTGCACCTTGGTGCGGTGGCTGTAGCGGGAGATCCGGGCGGTGCCCGGGTCGATCACGTACTTGATGCCGGGGACGGTCAGCGAGGTCTCGGCGACGTTGGTGGCCAGCACGATCCGGCGGCTGCGGGAGCGCTGGAAGACCCTGTGCTGCTCGGCCGAGCTGAGCCGGGCGTACAGCGGGAGGATCTCGGTGTTCTTCAACTTCAGCCGGCCGAGGGCGTCCGCGGTGTCGCGGATCTCGCGCTCGCCGGAGAGGAAGACCAGGATGTCGCCCGGGCCCTCGGCCTGGAGCTCCTCGGCGGCGTCGCAGATCGCCTGGACCTGGTCCCGGTCGCGGTCGACGTCGTCCGCCTCGTCGGCGCCGTCCTCGACGATCGGCCGGTACCGGACCTCCACGGGGTAGGTGCGGCCGGAGACCTCGACGATCGGGGCGTCGCCGAAGTGCCGGGCGAAGCGCTCCGGGTCGATGGTCGCGGAGGTGATCACGACCTTGAGGTCCGGGCGGCGGGGGAGCAGCTGTTTGACGTAGCCGAGGATGAAGTCGATGTTGAGGCTGCGCTCGTGCGCCTCGTCGATGATCAGGGTGTCGTACTGGTGCAGGTCGCGGTCGGTCTGGATCTCCGCGAGCAGGATGCCGTCCGTCATCAGCTTGACCAGGGTGTCCTGGCCGACCTGGTCGGTGAACCGGACCTTCCAGCCGACCGCCTCGCCGAGCGGGCTGTCCAGCTCCTCGGCGACCCGCTCGGCCACCGTGCGGGCGGCGATCCGGCGCGGCTGGGTGTGGCCGACCAGGCCGCGCACGCCGCGGCCGAGCTCCAGGCAGATCTTCGGGATCTGGGTGGTCTTGCCGGAGCCGGTCTCACCCGCGACGATCACCACCTGGTGGTCCCGGATCGCCTCCAGGATCTCGTCCTTCTTCTGGCTGACCGGCAGCTCGGCGGGATAGGTGATCGTCGGGACCGCGCCGCGGCGCCGCTCGACCAGCAGCTCGGCGCGGTCGATGTCGGCGGCGATCTCGGCGGCGATCTTCTGCCGGGCCTCCGGCTTGCGGACCCGGCGGGCCCCCTCCAGCCGGCGGCCGATCCGCACCTGGTCGCGCAGGGTCAGCTCGGGCAGACGGGCGGCCAGCTCCCCGATCCCGGGCCCCTCGGCGGGTACGGTGGCGGACTGGACTGCGGGAGAACTCACTGCGGGCATCCCTCTAGGTTCGCAAGGAGGCACGGCGGAGCGCACCTCGGTTTTCGAGCCCCTCCAGTGTCACAGCCGTCGGCGGCGAATCGCGAACGACGGGCAACGGTCCGCGGCCGTCCCGGGCTCCGGGGTGTGAGGAGGTGCTCATGGGAGCCCACAAGACCGCCCGGGACGAGGAGTTCCGGACGTTCGTCGGCAGCGCGTGGTCACGGCTGTTCAGGACGGCGTACCTGCTCGCGGGGGACCGGCACGGCGCGGAGGACCTGGTCCAGCAGGCGCTGGAACGGGCGTACGCGGCCTGGAACCGGGTGCGCGCGGCGGACGACCCGTACGCCTACGTGCGCCGGATCGTGATCAACGAGCACGCCAGGAAGTTCCGGCGGCGGCTGGTCGAGTACCCGGTCACCGCGTTCCCGGACCGCCCGGCGCCGGCCGGCGCCGACCCGGACGACCGGGCCGTGCTGCTCGCCGCGCTCGGCAACCTGCCGCCGCGCCAGCGCCAGGCCGTGGTGCTGCGGTACTGGGAGGACCTCAGCGAGACGCAGACCGCGGCGGCGATGGGCTGCTCGGTCGGCACGGTGAAGAGCCAGGCGGCCAGAGGCCTGGCCAAGCTCCGGGGCGCCTCCTCACTCATCGGACTGACGAGCGTCGGAGGGACAGGATGAGCAACGATTTCCGGTTCGGGGACGCGGTGGACGGCGACGAGCCGGCCACCGTACGGGCCCTGGGCGAACTGGCCGGGAGCGTCGACGTCGGAGCGGCCCCGTACGACCGGCTGGTCGCCGGGGGCCGGCGGCGGCTGCGGCGCCGGCGGCTGCTGACCGCCGCGGTGGCGGCCGCGCTGGTCGCGGGCGTCGCCGGCGGGACGGCGGTGCTCGGCGAACACGGGCGCACCGCCGGCTCGACCGTGGTGGTGGCGGCCTCCGGCGCCGCGGCCGCCGCGGCCGCCGCACCGAGCGCGACCGCTGCCGCCCGGGACCCGTTCAACCCCGTGCGGGTCAAGGTCGCCGAGGGCACGGCCAACGGCCACGCCTGGCAGGGCTGGGCCGCGCTGTGGCCGACCACGCCCGACAAGGGGGACTACGCCAGGCAGGCCCGGCTGATCCAGGCGGAGCGCCAGGAGGCCAACCCGAAGGTGAAGCCGGTGACCCAGAAGGACATCGACGACAACTGGGACACCCGCCTCGACTGGGTGAACTACTACTACACCGTGGACGGGAAGCGGCAGGTGGACGACTCCCTGCACGCGGTCTCCGCCCCGGGCGGGTTCCCGGCCGCCGTCGGCGGGGCGTCGCTCGGCGTCGACGACGGGTCGGGCGTGCCGCCGGTGGTGATCCAGGGCGTCCAGGCCGAGGTCGCGAAGGTCGTGATCGCCTGGAAGACCGGTGGCACCACCGAGGCGGTGCCGGTCGCGGTCGGGGACTCCCCGTTCCGCTACTTCTCCGTCCTCGCGAAGCCGGGCACGGACCCCGGGACCGTCACCTACTACGCGGCGGACGGCTCGGTGGTGCGCACCTTCGACCAGTGGCTCCGGACCTCCTGAGCCGACGGCCGGCGGGGGCGTCGGGGCCGTCGGGGCCGGCTGCCGGGGCGGCCGTCACGGGTTGAGCGCGGCCTGGTCGGCGTCCGGGAGCCAGTCGCGGGCCGGGTCGTACTCCAGCCAGCGGTTGCGGGCCGCCTCGGTGGTGAACGCTCTCAGCAGGTCGTCGAGCCGGGGGTGCGGGTCGGTGTCCGGGCCGGTGCGCCAGAGGAGCGACCAGGCGTAGAGCGGGGTCGGGTCCACCAGCGGGACGGTGCGGACGCCCGGGCGGGCGGGGAGCGGGCCGTCGGCGGGAACGAGGGAGAAGCAGTCCGGGTCGGCGCGGACCTGGTCCACGAAGTGCTCCAGGCCCAGGTTGGTCGAGCCGACCCGGCGGGAGATCCCGAACCGGGCGGCGAAGCGGGTGAGGAAGTCCAGACGGTCCACCGCCGCCGGGTAGCGCAGCACACCGCCCCGCAGCTCGTCCGGGCGCAGGACGTCCCGGCCGGCCAGCGGATGGTCGGTGCTCAGCAGCGCGTCCACCGGCTCCAGTCGGACCAGTCGGTGCGTCAACTCGCCGTCGTGGGCGGGCAGTCGGTGTACCCGCCCGAACCCGGCGTCCGACTCCCCGCGCAGCACGGCCGCCGCGACGGACGGCAGGTCCCGGCCGGGCGACGGCTCCACCTGCAGCCCCGGCGCGGCGTCCACCGCCTGCGCGAGCGTACGCATCGGGGCGTACAGGTGCCCCCACACGTCGATCCGCAGCGGCCGCGCGGCGCACCCCACGGCGGCCACCGCCCGCTCCCCCTGGGTCAGCACCCGCCGGGCCGGCTCCAGGAACCGCCGCCCGGCCCCGGTCAGCGCCACCCCGCGCGCGTCCCGTTCCAGCAGCCGCACCCCCAGCACCGCCTCCAGCCGCGCCACCCGCTTCGACAGCCCCTGCTGGCTGATCCCCAGCCGCCCGGCCGCCCGCCCGAAGTGCGACTCCTCGGCGGCGACGACGAACGCCCGCACCTGCGCCAGATCCAGATCCACCCGGGCACCCTAGCCGCGCCCTCCGGTCGGGCGCCGCGCCAAGCGCCCCGCCGGGCCGGGTCGCGGTGACCGCCCTGGCGCGCGCATCCCTCCTCGCCGGGCCGACTCACCGCTCCCCGCGTCCCCCTCGCGCCCCTCCCCGCAGCACAACCGCTGGTTGTCGTCGGCCTCCTCCGGTTGTTGGACCGGCCGGTGCGGGGCGGGGTGAAGTGTGGGGGTGGCCGACGGAGGAGCGGGGATGAAGGCGCTGGTGGCGACGGGGCGGGCGGCGGAGCCGGTGCGGTTCGCGGAGGTGGAGCAGCCGCGGCCGGGGCCGGGGGAGGCGCTGGTGAAGGTGGAGGCGTTCTCGGTGAACCGGGGCGAGACCTTCCAGCTGGAGGCGCCCCGGGCCGGGTGGCGGCCGGGCAAGGACGTGGCCGGGCTGGTGGTGCAGGCCGCCGCCGACGGGTCGGGGCCGGCGGCGTGCCGCCGGGTGGTGGGGCATCCGCCGGCCGGTGGGTGGGCCGAGTACGTGTGCGTCCCGACGTCCTCCCTCGCCGAGCTGCCCGACGGCCTGGACGCCGTCCGGGCGGCCGCGCTGCCGCTGGCCGGCCTCACCGCGCTGCGGCTGCTCCGGGCCGCGGGCCCGCTGGCCGGGCGGCGGGTGCTGCTGACCGGGGCCTCCGGGGGCGTCGGGCACTACGTCACCGAACTGGCCGCCGCGGCCGGGGCCGAGCTGACCGCCGTCACCGCCTCCGCGGAGCGCGGGCGGCGGCTGGTCGAGCTGGGAGCGGCCGAGGTGGTGCACGAGCCGGCCGCGGCGCGCGGGCCGTACGACCTGGTGCTGGAGTCCACCGGCGGCGCCGCACTGCCGGTCGCGCTGGCCCGGCTGGCCCGGCGCGGCACCCTGATCTGGTTCGGCCAGGCCTCCCGGACGCCCGTCACGCTCGACTTCTTCGACTTCTTCAAGGGCCCGGAGTCGGCGGTCGTCCGGCACTTCCACTACGCGGACTCGGACGTCCCCGACGGTGCCGACCTGGCCACCCTGGTGCGCCTCACCCGGGAGGGGCGGCTGACCCCGGAGCTCGGCCGGGTCGCGCCCTGGGCGGAGACCGCCGCCGTGCTCACCGACCTGCGCGAGCGCCGGATCCGCGGCAAGGCCGTCCTGACCCTCGCCTGACGCCCGTTGCGCACCATCCGACGACCCGACGACCCGACGACCAATGCCCCGAAGGGAACCCCCGCCGTGCCCGACCTCTCCTTCCTCGACACCCCCGGCCTGCTGCCCGCCTTCGTCCAGGAGAACCGCCCGCGCGCCCACGGCGCCGGCCTGGACACGTACGAGTACGACCGGGTGACCGCCCCGCTGACCTCGCCGCGCGACTGGCCGGCCGCCTGCCGGGCCGTCGGCCACCGGTACGCCGCGACGGCGGCACGGGCCGCCGCCGAGGGCCGTGCCGTCACCGCCGGTGAGGCGTACCGCAGCGCGGCCCGCTGGTACCACTTCGCCGGGTTGCTCCCGCACCCCGACCGGGCCGCCGCGGCCGAGGCCGCCGGCGAGGCCGACGAGGCGATGCGGCGGGCGCTGGCGCTGCTCGACCCGGGAGCGGAGCGGGTCGAGGGCGAGGGCTTCGCGGGCTGGCTGCGCCGCCCGGCGGCCGGCGGGGGAGCGGCCCCGGTGGTCGTGGTGGTGCCGGGGATGGACTCGGGCAAGGAGGAGTTCCACGCGGTCGCCGAGGCCCTGCTCGCCCGGGGCGTCGCGGTGCTGGCCGTCGACGGGCCCGGGCAGGGCGTGCTGGCCGCCGCCGGCGCGCCGGAGCCGGAGTACCACCGGGTGGTCGGCCGGGCCCTCGACGCGCTGGCCGGCCGGCCGGGGCTGGACCTCGCCCGGGCCGCCGTGATCGGCCTCAGCCTGGGCGGCTACTACGCGGCCGAGTCCGCCGCCCGCGAGCCGCGGCTGCGCGCCGCCGCCGTGGTCAGCGGCCCGTACCGGCTGGACTGGGACGGCCTGGTGCCGTTCGTCACCGCGACCCTGGCCCAGCGCTGCGGCGGGTACGAGGCGGCCCGCGCCTTCGCCGACCGGGTCGACCTGACCGCCCTCGCGCCGGGGATCACCGTCCCCCTGCTGGTGGTCGAGGGCGGCGAGGACCGCATCCCGGGCGTCACCCCCGCCACCGCCCTGGCCGAGCGCGCCCCGGCCGCCGAACTGCTGCTCGTGCCGCACGGCAACCACCTGCTCGGCACCGCCCTGCCGGACTGGCTCCCGGCCACCGCCGACTGGCTCACGGAGAAGCTGACCGGTTGACCGGGCTCGCCGGCCGACCGGCCGACCGGCTCACCGCCCGACTGACCGGCCGAGCGCCCGGCGGCCGAGCGAGGCGACGGCGAACAGCAGGCCGCCGGCCAGGAAGAACGGCTCGTAGCCGAAGGTCGCGAACCGGGCCATCGCGTCCAACCCGGCCGCCGAGCGGCTGCCGACGGCCAGCGCGATCCAGTCCGGCACGGACGGCGCGGCGTGCAGCACCAGCAGCGCGGTGGTGCCCCACAGCGCGAAGCCCAGCAGCCGGGCCGACACCCGCGCACCCCACCGCCGCGGCCACCGCGCACAGCGGGATCGCGAGCACGTCGATCACCAGCAACGGCGTGCTGCTCCACACCGACCGCCCCTCCGGCAGCCCCAGCCGCCCGTCCGCCAGCCAGTACACGTGCACCAGCGCGAAGGCCACCGCCCATCCCGCCGCCGCGTACCCGGCGCGCCGCGCCACCCGGTTCCAGCCCGTGTCCCGTGTCGTCCCCATGCCGCCCACGGTCCCGCGCCGGCCCGCCCCGCCGGATCGTCCCGAGGGCGGTACCCCCTCCCCCTCCGGGGGGAAACGGGGGCGGCCGGCGTCAGTACGGCAGCAGCCCGTCGGTGACCAGGTCGAAGTCGAAGGGCTCCGGGATGTGCAGCGTCTCGCCGTAGGCGACGTCCTCACGCCGGTGGTACCGGGTGGCGTCCGGCCTGCTGAAGAGGGTGACGGTCTTCTCCCGGGCGTCGATCAGGAGGTACAGCGGGATGGCCATCAGCGGATAGTCGCGCAGCTTCCCCACCCAGTCGTTCTCGGGGTTGGAGGGCGAGACCAGCTCGACCGCGATCGCCGCCAGCTCGGCGGGCACCTGGTTGTCGGTCGTGGCCAGCGCCTCGTCCGGCAGGTACGTCAGGTCGGGGTTGCGGCTCTTGCCGACGTTCGGCGAGACCAGGTCGGTGTTCTCGCTCGGCAGCAGCCCGGCCGGCGTGTGCGCGTCGAACTGGCGACGCACCACCAGCAGGTTGCGCTGGTGGATCCCGGACGGGCTCACCATCATCGTGATGGTGTCCCCGGAGAGCTCGACCTTGAAGCCGTCGGGCAGGCTCCTGCGGGCTTCCTCGAGGAGTTCGAAGTGTTCCCGGGTCATGAGCGCGAAGCCTCCTGAGCCGAACGAACCGAATCCACCAGTACCGGACACCCAGCGTAGTCGGCCGCCCGGCCGGTGGTACGACGAAGCCCCCGTAGCGAATTCGCTACGGGGGCTTCCGGTTGTGGCCAGGGCCGGGGTCGAACCGGCGACCTTCCGCTTTTCAGGCGGACGCTCGTACCAACTGAGCTACCTGGCCGTACTGCACCGTCTCTTGCGAGACGAGCGATCCCGACGGGACTTGAACCCGCGACCTCCACCTTGACAGGGTGGCGAGCTAACCAACTGCTCCACGGGACCTAGAAGTGGCGAACCACTCAGGGTCTTGCGGTCTTGCGCACTGCACTTTACTACGGTACTGCGTGCCCCCAACGGGATTCGAACCCGTGCTACCGCCTTGAAAGGGCGGCGTCCTGGGCCACTAGACGATGAGGGCTTGTGGCCTGTCCCGCTGTTTCCCAGCGTTCGGGGACGTCGAGAAGCATATGGGATGCGGGGCGGATCGCCAAAACGGGTTTCGGCCGGGTGGGGGTGGGGCGGGTCGGAGCGGGGGCCGGGGGTCAGGACCAGCCGAGCTCGTCGAGCTCGTGGTCGTCGAAGCCGAAGTGGTGGGCGACCTCGTGGATGACCGTGGTGCGGACCTCCTCGACCACCTGCTCGCGGGTGTCGCAGTGGCGCAGGGTGGGGCCGCGGTAGATCAGGATGCGGTCGGGCAGGACGCCCGCGTACCACTCGCCCCGCTCGGTGAGCGGGGTGCCCTCGTAGAGGCCGAGGAGTTCGGGGTCGCTCGGATCGGGTTCGTCCTCGACGAAGATCGCGACGTTGTCCATCATGGCCGCGAGCTGCGGGGGGATCTGGTCGAGGGCGTCGGCGACCAGCGTCTCGAACTCTTCCCGGGTCATCTCCACCGGATCATTGTCCGGTGTCGGATGACGGTGTGCCAGGTGGCGGAGGCCGGTGTTTGATGGGGCTATGACGACCTCGGAGGACGCGGTGGACGGCGCCGCGGACGGCCCCGCGGCGGGGGGTCCGGTCCGGACGCCGCCGGTCGCGGCACCGGCCCGGGGCCGGCCGCCGGTGCTGCGCGGGCAGGGGCCCGCGGTGGCGGTGGTCGCGGCGGGCGGGGCGATCGGGGCGACCGCGCGGTACGCGGCCGGGCTCGGCTGGCAGACCGGGCCGACGGCCTTCCCGTGGACGACGCTGCTGGTCAACGTGGTCGGCTGTGCGGTGATCGGGGTGTTCCTGGTGGTGCTCACCGAGGGGCGCCAGGCGCATCCGCTGGTGCGGCCGTTCTTCGGCACCGGCGTGCTGGGCGGTTTCACCACCTTCTCGACGTACGCGGTGGACGTCCGCCGTCTGCTGGAGGGCGGACGGCCCGGCCCGGCCGTGGCGTACCTCGGGCTGACGCTGCTGGGCGCGCTGCTCGCGGTGTGGGCGGCGGCCGGGCTGACCCGGCGTCTGGTCCACCGGGCCGGGGGCGCGCGGTGAGCCGGCTGGGCGGGCCGGCGCTGCGGCTGACCGTGCTGATCGGGGAGAGCGACCGGTGGCACCACCGGCCGCTGTACAGCGAGATCGTGCACCGGGCCCGGGCGGCCGGGCTGGCCGGGGCGAGCGTGTTCCGGGGGATCGAGGGGTTCGGGGCCTCGTCGCTGGTGCACACCACGCGGCTGCTGTCGCTGAGCGAGGACCTGCCGGTGGCGGTGGTGATCGTGGACCGGGAGGAGCGGGTGCGGGCGTTCCTGCCGCAGCTGGACGGGATGGTGGCGGAGGGCCTGGTGCTGCTGGACCGCTGCGAGGTCGTGACCTACGCGGGCCGGGGGCAGGGGCAGGAGCAGGGCCAGGGCCAGGGCCAGGAGCAGGAGCCGGGCCGGGAGCGGGGCCGGGGGGAGACGGCGGAGTGAACTGGCTGCTGGTGGCGGCGGGCGCGGTGGTCGGCGCGCCGCTGCGGTACCTGACCGACCGGGCGGTGCAGTCCCGGCACGACTCGGTGTTCCCGTGGGGCACGTTCACGGTGAACGTGGTCGGCTGCCTGGTCCTCGGACTGGTGACCGGTGCGGTGGCGGCGGGCGCGGCCTCCTCGGAGGTCCAACTGCTGCTGGGGACGGGGCTCTGCGGGGCGCTGACCACCTACTCGACCTTCTCGTACGAGACCCTGCGGCTGGCCGAGACCGGCGCCGGGCGGTACGCGCTGGCCAACGCGGCCGGCAGCGTGCTGGCCGGGCTGGCCGCGGTGTACGCGGGCGCGGAGCTGGCCGCGGCGCTCTGGGGCTGACCGGGCCCGGAGCCCCCCGCCGCTCCCGCCGCGCCCCCGCCCCGCCGGGCGAGCTTGGGCGCTGCCCGTGTCCCGCCGGGCCGGGCGCGCGTTGGGCACCGAAAGCGGCCGCACGCGAGTGGGCGGCCCGGGTGGGGCGGTAGAGAGGGACCTCAGTGGCTTCGGTACGGGCGGCACGGACGGTGCGGGCGGTACGGGCGGTGCGGGTGCGGCTGGCCGCGGCGCGTACGGCCCCGGGGCGGGCGGCGGCGGTCCCGCCCTCGCGCGCGGTACGGGCGGCGGCGCTGCTGACGGTGGCCGGGCTCGGGCTGACCGGGTGCATGTCGGTCGGTCCGGCGGCGGAGGAGAAGCACGGCGTGGCGCCGGTCGGGCAGGCCGGTCCGGCGGTGCGGCCGGGGGCGACCGGCGGGCCCTCTGCCTCGCCGGGCGCCGGGCACCCGGGCGGGGCCTCGGGGCGCCCGGAGCGGGCGGGGGGCCTCCAGGGCGAAGGCGGTCCGGGCGGGGCCGCCGCGCAGTCCGGCGGGGCGGCCCCGGGGGCGAACGGCGCGGTGGCCGGGCTGGTGCCGGTGCCCGGGTCGGGCGCGCCCGACGGCGGTCCGGGCGGCGGTTCGGCGGGCGGTGCGAACACGAGTCCCGTGCCGCATCCGGGCGCGGGCACGGGCGGGTCCGGTGGCACGACGGCCTCCGGGGGCGCCGGCGGGGCGGGCGGCACCGGGGAGGGCCGCTCCGGCGGCGGTTCGGCCGGGACGCCCTCGGCGACCGCGAGCAGCCGCCCGTCGAGCACCCCCGCGCCCGAGCACAGCTCGCCCGCCGCGACCGTGCCACCGGCCCCGGACCCGACCGCCGGCAGCTCCGGTTCCTCGGCCCCGACTCCCCGGGCGGCCGGGCAATAACGGATCGACCAGGGCATTTGCCTCCGATCCTCAGGTTCGTCTATGGTGGTAGATCGTTCGTTTGATCCATTTGACTGGCGCCCTAATCCCACTGGCGCCCTTGGCGCGTTCCGGCGATCCGTGGCTGACCGCATAGAGGCGGTTGTGAAACAGAACCCCGGACTTTGGCGCGTGCCACTTCCGGAAGGTTTTGCATGTCTCTCGTTGACGACGCCCGCTTCGCCATGCCCGCGAACGAGGCCGCCGCCGATGTCACCGACTCCGACGACACCAACGACACCGCCGTGGACGAGGTGATCGCCGAGGCCGTGGAGGCCCCCGAGGAGGCGGCCGCCGAGCCCACCATCACGTTCGGCGACCTGGGCCTGCACGACGACGTCGTGCGCGCCCTCGCCAAGCGCGGCGTCACCACCCCGTTCCCGATCCAGGCCGCGACCATCCCGGACGCCCTGGCCGGCAAGGACGTGCTGGGCCGTGGCCGCACCGGCTCCGGCAAGACCCTCAGCTTCGGCCTGCCGCTGCTGACCCGCCTCGCCGACGGCGAGCGCACCAAGCCCAAGCACCCGCGCGGCCTGATCCTGGTCCCGACCCGTGAGCTGGCCATGCAGGTGGCCGACGCCCTGGAGCCGTTCGGCTCGGTGCTCGGCCTGCGCCTCAAGGTGGTCTGCGGCGGCACCTCGATGTCGAACCAGATCTACGCGCTGGAGCGCGGCGTCGACATCCTGGTCGCCACCCCCGGCCGTCTGCGCGACCTGCTGAACCGCGGCTCCGCCAAGCTGGCCGACGTCCAGACCGTCGTGCTCGACGAGGCCGACCAGATGGCCGACATGGGCTTCCTGCCCGAGGTCACCGAGATCCTCGACCAGGTGCCGGCCGGCGGCCAGCGCCTGCTGTTCTCCGCCACCCTGGAGAACGAGATCGACACCCTGGTCAAGCGCTACCTGAAGAACCCGGTCACCCACGAGGTCGACCCGTCGGCCGGCGCGGTCACCACCATGACCCACCACATCCTCGTGGTGAAGCCCAAGGACAAGGCGCCGATCACCAACGCGATCGCCGCCCGCAAGGGCCGCACGATCATCTTCGTCCGCACCCAGATGGGCGCCGACCGCGTCGCCGAGCAGCTGATCGAGGCCGGCGTGAAGGCCGACGCGCTGCACGGCGGCATGACCCAGGGCGCCCGTACCCGCGTCCTCGGCGACTTCAAGGACGGCTACACCAACGTCGTCGTCGCCACCGACGTCGCCGCCCGCGGCATCCACGTCGACGGCATCGACCTGGTCCTGAACGTGGACCCGGCCGGCGACCACAAGGACTACCTGCACCGCTCCGGCCGCACCGCGCGGGCCGGCCGCTCCGGCGCCGTCGTCACCCTGGTGCTGCCGCACCAGCGCCGTGGCGTCTTCCGCCTGATGGAGGACGCGGGCGTCGACGCCTCGCGCCACATCCTGGACCACGCCTTCGACGCCGAGGTCGCCAAGATCACCGGCGCCCGTTCGCTGACCGAGGTCCAGGCGGAGAGCGCCGCCAACATCGCCGGTGCCGCCGAGCGCGAGCTCGCCGACATGACCCGCCAGCTGGAGCGCGCGCAGCGCCGCGCCGCCGAGCTGCGCGAGGAGGCCGACCGCCTGGCCGCCCGTGCGGCGCGCGAGCGGGCCGAGCTGGGCATCGAGGACGAGGAGCCGGCCGCCGAGGGCGGGTCCGACGAGTCGGCCGCGACCGAGGCCGCTCCGGCCGTCGCCGAGGCCGCCGCGCCGCAGACCGAGGAGCGCGCCCCGTCCTACCGCGAGGCCCGCAGCGAGCGTCCGGCCTTCGGCCGTGACCGTGACCGCGACCGTGGCGGCGACCGGGACGACCGCCGTTCGGGCGGCTTCAACCGCGACCGCGACGACCGCCGTTCCGGTGGCTTCGGTGGCGGCCGCGACCGCGACGACCGTCGCTCGGGCGGCTTCGACCGTGACCGCGGCGGCGACCGCGGTGGCTTCAACCGCGACCGCGACGACCGTCGTTCGGGTGGCTTCGGTGGCGGCCGCGACCGTGACGACCGCCGTTCGGGCGGCTTCGGCGGCGACCGCGGCGGCTTCAACCGCGACCGTGCCGGCTTCGGTGGCGGCCGTGACCGCGACGACCGTCGCTCGGGCGGCTTCGACCGTGACCGCGGCGGCGACCGCGGTGGCTTCAACCGCGACCGCGACGACCGCGGCGGCCGCTCCTTCGGCGACCGTCCGGCCCGCTCCTTCGGTGACCGCCCGTCCTTCGGCCGGGACCGCGACGAGCGCGGCGGCAGCAGCCGTCCGTTCTCCCGCCGCGACGACCACCGCTCCGGCGGCCGTCCGCAGTCCGACCGCGGTGGCTTCAACCGTGACCGCGGCGGCTTCGGTGGCGGCCGTGACCGCGACGACCGCGGCGGCCGCTCCTTCGGCGGCGACGACCGCAAGCCGCGCTGGAAGAACTGACGCCGCACCGGCGGTAGTCGACCGCCGGCCGCGCTGAACGTACGAAGGGCCCGCTCCGTCCCCCGGAGCGGGCCCTTCGCGTTCCCCCGAACACCTCGCCGTGCCCCCCGAGGCGTTGTTCTGGGAGTGAGAATAACCTGTGGCGCCCGTGCGCGGTAGTCCCGTAGCGTCGCCGTCATGAGCAGCAGACTGCACGACGTGGCACGGGTGAACGAGGAGATCGCCGCGCGGGGGAGCTACCGGACGGCCGGGGGCGAACTCGTGCGGGTGGGCGAGGAGTTGGCGGCGGCGAAGGCCGGCACGGTGTCGTACGCGCCGGACGGCCTGGCCGCGCTGCTGGCCGCCGGCGACCGCGGGCCGGGCCCGGCGGAGGGGCGGGTCGAGGTGACGGCCGAGGGCAGCGTCCAGGCCGCCCGCCGACTGGTCGAGGCCGGGGCCGGCCCGGTCGGGGTGCTGAACTTCGCCTCCGCGCGCAACCCCGGCGGCGGCTACCTGCGCGGCGCCCGCGCCCAGGAGGAGGACCTCTGCCGCAGCGCGCTGCTGTACAGCTGCCTGCTGGAGGCGCCGGACTACTACGAGGCGCACCGGGCCTCCGCCGACGTCCGGTACAGCCACCGGGTGATCGTCTCGCCCGCGGTGCCGGTGATCCGGGACGGGCGCGGCGAGCTGCTGGCCCAGCCGTACCCGGTCACCTTCCTGACCTCGCCCGCGCCCAACGCCGGTCAGCTGGAGCGGCGTTCGGCCGGGACGGACGTCCGGGGCGTGCTCGCCGAGCGGGCCGTCCGGGTGCTCGCGGCGGCGGCCCGGCACGAGGTGCGCACGCTGGTGCTCGGCGCCTGGGGCTGCGGGGTGTTCCGCAACGACCCGGCGCAGGTCGCCGAGGCGTTCGAGGGGGCGCTGGCCCGGTACGGGGCGGCCTTCGACGCGGTGGTCTTCGCGGTCTGGGACCGCTCGCCGGTCTCGGCCAACCGGGCCGCCTTCGAGGCCCGGTTCGGCGCGAGGTGACCGTCCGGCAGCGTTGCCGCCCCCGGAACGGCGGGCTACCTCCGGCGGGCGGAGAGCGCCGTCGCGGCCGTCGAGGCCGCCGCGACCACGGCGGTCACGGCGAAGACGGACGGCCAGGCGCCGATCCGCTTCGCCAGCGGGTGCGAGCCGCCGAAGGCCGCCACGTACAGGCCGGTCAGCGCGGCCGCGGTGCCCGTGCCCGAGCTGCGGCGCCACTGCGCGGCCGCCCCGGCGCCGGCCACCGCCAGCACCGCGCCGCCCAGTTCGCGCCGGCCGCTCCAGCGGGCGGCGCCGTAACCGCCGACCAGGCCGCTCGCCGCGGTCAGCGCGGCGGGCGCGGCGGCCGCGAGCACGTTGGGGACCTTCGCCATCGTCGACTCCACTCGTAGGCGCGTTGGGCCGTGTCGGTCTCCGACCCTAACCCGCTGAACGGGCGGAGCGCCCGGGGCCTCCCGGCGGAACGCCTCCGGGCCTTGCGCGACTGCCGCCGGTCCTCCTATCGGAACGCCTCGGCGGGCGTCTGCCCCGGCACCGTGGCGGCCAGCAGCCGTGCCGCCTCCGCCGGGTCGAGCACCCGCTCCAGCCGCAGGTCGCCCGGGACCTCCTGGATGAACCGCCCGGCCGACCAGCTCCGCTCGTACGGCAGCGGCTCCAGGACCAGGGTGCGCACGCCGTCCACCACCGGGATGTCGCTGGGCGTCCCCTCGTTCCAGATCCAGGAGCCGTCCGGCGCGACCAGGTTGAAGGCGCCGGTGGCGATCAGCCGGCGGCCGTCCAGGTAGGCCGTCCGGGCCAGCGCCACCACCTCGCGGTCCTGCGGGGTGCCGGGCAGGTGGCCGCCGCCGATCAGCACGTCGGCGAGCAGGGTGTGCAGCTGGAAGGTGTCGCTCAGGCCGCTCATCCGCAGCAGGTAGCCGGTGCCGGTGGGGCGGTCGAGCACCAGCAGCGGCTCGTCGTCCAGCATCAGCGCCAGGTGGACCAGACCCTTGAAGTCGTGCTGCTCGCCCTGGTAGCGGTCGAACAGCTCCAGGACCACCTCGGTCACGCCCGAGGCGCGGGCCTCGGTCCGGACCTCGGCGTGGGTGTACACCGCCCAGGCGGCCTGCTGCCACAGGTGCAGCGTCCACCAGGCGACCACGGCCAGGTGGGCGTGCCAGTCGTCCAGGTGCGCCGGGTCGGCGATCCGCTCGTGCGCCTCGGCCGGATCGTCCTCCTCCGCACTGGGCAGCGGCCCGCCGCCGGTGGCGACCCAGCGCCGCACCAGCAGCTGGGCTCCGGTCAGGGCCCCGCGCAGGCCGGCCAGCACCGGGCCGGAGCAGGCGACCGGGTCGGCGCCGTGCTCCACGCAGGCACCCACCACCATGGCCAGGTGGGCGCGGGGGAACGGCGGGGCGTCCGGCAGCAGCGCCGCCAGCCGGGGGCCGGCGGCCACCCGCTCGGCCGGGTCGGCCGCGCCGAACAGCCCGCCGACCAGCCCGAGGGCGGGCCCGAACCGCTCCTCGTCCCCGGCCGCGACCGCGGCCTCCAGGGCGGTCACGGCTTCGGTGAAGGTGGGCTGTTGACGGTGCGGCGGTATCTGCTCGGTGGACATTCGCCGCAGCATAGGGGGCCGGGCCGGTCCGGCGGAAACTCCTCCGCGCCCGGCCCGCCCCGGTCGGTCCGGGGCCTGTCGGTGCCCGGTGGCAGACTTCGGCCGTGACTGACTCCGCGATCACCGACGGCAGCTACCTCGTCCGCAACGTCGGGAGCGGCCTGCTGCTGCGGGTCGCCGACGCCTCCCGGCGCCTCGGCGCCCGGATCGTCCTCGGCGCGGACGACGGCGGTGACGCCCAGCTCTGGCGCCTCACCGCCGTCCACCCGGGCGGCGCGCTGTTCCACATCGAGAACGTCGGCAGCGGCAGGCGCCTGGACGTCACCGGCGCCTCGACGGAGGACGGCGCCCGGATCCAGCAGTGGTCCGCCAACGCCTTCGGCGCCCAGGAGTGGCTGCTGGAGGCCCACACCGACGCCCCGGGCACCTACACGGTCACCAGCTTCGTCAGCGGCAAGCCCCTGTCGGCGGGCGACACCCCGGAGGCCGACGTCCACCAGCGCGAGGACGCCGACGTCCCGGCCCAGTGGTGGCGCTTCGAGCGCCGGGAGGGCTGAGGCCCGGTCAGGCCGAGAGGTTGGCGTGCAGGGCGTCGAGCTCGGCGTCCGTCACGCCGTGGTGGCGGAGGTAGCCGGAGACGGTGCCGTGGCGGTCGTGGATCCAGGCCAGGGAGGAGGCGAGGAGTTCGGCGCCGACCGGGCGGGAGACGCGCTCGGCGCCGGTCTCGTCGGTGTACGGGACGGGGCCCTTGTCGAGGCCGAGCCCGATGTTGGAGAGCAGGTAGTCGGCGGTGATCTCGGCCTCCGAGGCGCCCAGCAGGGACTGGACGACGGCGATGGTGAGCCCGGTGCGGTCCTTGCCGACGGCGCAGTGGACGACGGCGGCCAGCGAGTCCGGGGCGGCGAGCCGGCGCACCACGGCGGCGAGCGAGGGGCCCGCCGTCTCCGCCATGAAGGGGTAGAGGGCGGCCTGGTCCTCGGGCCAGGGCCGCCCGGCGTCCTGGCGGTCGGCGGGCAGGGTCGGCAGGCTGAACGCCTCGTGGTCGAGGCCGTGCCGCCGGTCCGGCCAGACCTCCAGCTCGACCGCGCTGCGCAGGTCGAAGACCGTCCGCAGGCCGAGCGCCCTGAGCCGCCGGGCGCCGTCCTCGGTGAGGGCGTGGAAGGACCCGGAGCGGTACAGCACGCCCCGGCGGAGGGCGCCGATCCCGCCCGCGTCGCGGAAGTTGCGCACACCGGGGATGTCGATGAAGACGTCGGTCATGGCACCACCGTACGGGCGGGCGCGGGCGGGCGGAAGGAAACCGCAGGGGGCCGCCCGGTGGCGGGACGACGTCGGCCCGAACCAGCCGGCGCCGGTGTCCGACCGGCCGCTCAGCGCCCGCCGGAGACCTCCAGGAACGCCCCGGTGGTGTACGAGGCGGCCGGGGAGAGCAGGAAGAGGATCGCCTCGGCGACCTCCTCCGGACGCCCGCCGCGCCGCATCGGCAGACCGGGCGCGACCCGGTCGACCCGGCCGGGCTCGCCGCCGAGCGCGTGGATCCCGGTGTGGATCAGCCCCGGCCGCACCGCGTTGACCCGGACGCCCTCGGCGGCGACCTCCAGGGCGAGGCCGCGGGTCATCGAGTCGACCGCGCCCTTGGCGGCCGCGTAGTCGACGTACTCGTTCGGCGAGCCGATCCGGGAGGCGGCCGAGCCGACGTTGACGATGGCGCCGCCGCGCCCGCCGTACCGGGTGGACATCCGGCGGACGGCCTGGGCCGCGCACAGGAACGGGCCGGTGATGTTGGCGGCCCAGATCCGGCTCAGCCGGTCCTCGTCGATCTCCTCCAGCCGGCACTGCTTCTCCAGCGTGCCGGCGTTGTTCACCAGCCCGGTGAGCGGGCCGAGTTCGTCGTCCACGGTGGTGAACAGCCGCTCCACCTCGGCGCTGCGGGAGACGTCGGCGCGGACCGCCAGGGCGGTGCCGCCCTCGGCCCGGATCGCGTCCACCACGGTGGCCGCCGCGCCCTCGTCCGTACGGTAGTTGACGCAGACCCGGTGGCCGCGGCGGGCGGCCAGCAGGGCCGTGGCGGCACCGATGCCGCGGCTCGCGCCGGTGACGATCAGGACCTCGTCGGTCAGGGTGGTCGGCATGGCCCGTACGCTACCCGGCGGCCCGGCCGGGGGCACCCGCGGCGGCCTCCCGCAGGGCCGCGATCTTCGGGGCCCGGCTCCTCGGCGAGTCCAGGCCGAAGCCGCGGGCGTCGCCCAGTTCGTCCCGGACGAAGGCCTCGGTGCGGGCCGCCGCCCGCCGCAGGGCGTCGTCGGGCGGGACGAAGGGCAGCAGGACGAGCTCGGCGCGCTGGGTGTCGTACTCCCAGAGGCCGACGATCCGGCCGCGGTCGAGCACCACGTGGGTCTGCGGGTCCGCCCCGGTGCCGAAGACGCGCCCGGCCCGGCCGGCGGGCAGCGGGCGGGCCGCGTCGGCGGGGTCGAGCAGCCGGGGCAGGTCGCGGTGCAGCAGGTGGATGCCGTCGATGCCGGCCAGCAGGGTGTAGTGCGGCTCGTCCGGCACCTCGAACCCGGCGTACTCCTCGGCGAGTGCGGGCGGCACCAGCAGCTCCGAGCCGGGCCCGAGCGGCACCAGGCCGGCCTCGGCGACGGCCCGGCGGGCCGTGGCGGCGGTGAAGCCGGAGAACCAGCGGAAGTGCCGGAGGGTGGCCGGGCCGGCCCAGGAGAAGTAGCGGCGGGCGAGGTCGACGGCGTCCCCGGCGACCGGCTGGTCCCAGCCGACGTAGCCGTAACGCTGCTGGTCCAGACGGCCGTTGACGGGCACCCGGCGGATCCGGCCGCGGGACTGCAGCAGCCCGAGGGCGAGCGGCAGGGTGGTGGTGAGGCCGCGCCTGCGCCCCGGCTCGCCGAGCGGCCGGACGGCGTCGCCGACCGCCTCGCGGATCGCGGCCGGGTCCAGCGGGCGGTCCTCGGACAGCACCCGCTCGACGGCCAGGCAGAGCTGCTCCACCTCGTCCCGGCCGACCCCCAGGTGCTTCTGCGCGGCGGCCAGTTCGCCGGCCGGCGCGGCCGCCCCGGCGGCCAGGCCGAGCGCGAAGTCGGCGGCCGGCAGCACGTACGTGCAGCCGCGCGCGGACGGCAGCTCGTGCACCTCCAGCCGGCCCACCGCCGCGTCCACCGCGGCCCGGCCGAGCCCGGCCCGGGCGAACAGGCCCAGGTACGGCGCCGCGCCGCCCACCGAGCGGGCCCAGCCGGTGGCGGCCAGCACCTCGGCGGCGGAGGCGCCGGTGCGCGGGTGGTCCAGCCACTGGCGGTGCGACCACCAGGCGCGCAGCTTCACGGCCTCGGCGGCCTCCGCGGGGTCGTCGGGGTGAGGGTGCTGCTGCTCCATGGGGCCCAGTATCGGCGGCCGGGCGGCCCCGGGACCGGAATTCGCTCGTCCGGCGCGGCCCGCTCCGGCGAGGATGCCCGAACGAGGACGCGGTGTCCGCCCGTCCGTCCGAGAGGAGCCCGCCGATGTCCGCCGTCCCCGCTGTTCCCGGTCTGCCGGGCGCGCCCGGCGTGCCCGGCACGGTCCTGCTCTCGGGCATCGTCGGCTCCACCGCGTACGGCTTCGCCCACGCCGGCTCCGACGTCGACCGGCTGGGCCTGTTCGCCACCCCCACCGAGGAGTTGCACGGCCTGCGCCGCCCCGCCGAGTCCCACGTCGGCACCGCGCCCGACGTCACCCTGCACGAGGCCGCCAAGTGGTGCCGGCTGGCGCTGAGCTGCAACCCGACCGCCTCCGAGCTGGTCTGGCTGCCGGACGGGCTGTACGAGGTCCGAACCCCGCTCGGTGACGAACTGGTCGGCCTGCGCTCGGCGTTCCTCAGTGCGCCGGCCGTGCGCAACGCCTACCTCGGCTACGCCGACCAGCAGTTCCGCAAGCTGCTGACCCGGGACACCACCGACCCGGCGACCCGCCGCCGGGCCGCCAAGCACGCCCGGCACCTGGTCCGGCTGGTCGAGCAGGCCGTCCGCCTGCACGGGACCGGCCACAACCTGATCCGGCTGCCCGACCCCGAACGCATCCGCGAACTCGGCGAACGCATCGCCGACCGCCCCGCCCTCGCGGAGGGCCTGCTCGCCGACGCCGCCGAGCGCCTCGCCGGCCCCGGCGTGCTGCCCGCCGCCCCCGACCCGCGCCCCGTCGAGGCCTGGCTCCGCCGGGTCCGCGCGGCCCACTACACCCCGCCTCAAGTCCCGCTCCACCACCCCGGCACGCCCGTGCAATCCACTGGCGGAGCCCTGGGCCCCACCGGGTAGGATCGCCGTGGTCCTTCCACCCGGCACCCCGGGCGCGCGGGGGCCGCGGGCCACTAGCTCAATTGGCAGAGCTGCGGACTTTTAATCCGTAGGTTCAGGGTTCGAGCCCCTGGTGGCCCACCGCACCGAGGCCGGATCAGGCGATCTCCGATCCGGCCTCCGTCGTTCCCCGGCGCGGGTGTCCCGCCGCCGCCCGGGGTCGCGCACCGCGACCGCCACCGCCACCTTCACCTTCACCACTACGGCTACCGCCCGGTCCGAGGCGGGCCGCCGGTGCTCCGGGTGCTCAACTCCGGTGCCCGCGACGGCGTCGGGGTGCGGCGTCCGGTGGCGGAGCGGCCCGGGGCCGGCCGCGGACGGTTCCGGCGCCGCCGTCGGCCCTGGCGCCCGCGGTGCCCCACGGGTCGTGCCGGTGGCCGGATTCCGGCGTCGGCGAGGCGTCGGCGAGGCGCCGGTGAAGTGGCATGGGTCACGTCGGAATCGGGCGTTTTCGGCTGTTCTGCGGGGGTGTTGCCCGCCGGTCGGCGGGGTTGTCCGAGGGCCGAGGGTCGGTGATCGTGTCGGGCCTAAATATGATCGGAAGCCACGATCGTCGGTTAGTGGTGACGGTCGTATGTGCAACCTGGGAACGGTCCGGACCGTCTCTCTGTGTGCGGTGCGCCGGATCGTCAGGGGCGTCGCTTCCGTCGGTGAAAGGTACGCGCATGTCAGGTCGGAGGGGCGAGAGCCCGGCTCGGGGTGAAGGCGTGCCCGCGACGGAAGACCCCGCGGGCTCCGTGCCCGCCCCGCGCGCCGGCGGCCGGGCCGAGGCCCGCCGCGCCGCCCAGGGCAGGGGCGGCCGCGGCGGTGGCGGTACGACGGACGCGGCGGCGGGAACGACGGGCGGCCGGGCCGCGGCGCGCAAGAGCGCCAAGCCCAAGAAGGACGTGAAGAAGATCGTCGCCTGGTCGACGGCGGGCGTGCTGGTGGTCATCGCCGGTGTCGGCGGTGCGATCTACCTCAAGCTGAACGGCAACATCAAGTCCTTCGACGCCGATGCGATAGCCCGCAACCGCCCCCCGGAGGCGAAGGCCGACGCGGACGGCAACAAGCCGGTCAACATCCTGCTGATCGGTTCGGACAGCCGCGGCAAGAACAATGCCGACCTCGGCGGCGGCGAGGACGGCGGCGCCCGCTCGGACACCACGATCCTGCTGCACGTCTACGCCGACCACAAGCACGCCGTGGGGATCTCGATCCCGCGCAACGCCAAGGTCGAGCTGCCGTCCTGCAAGCTGCCCAACGGCAAGTGGACCAAGGGCGGCAACACCGACCTGTTCAACTCCGCCTTCTCGCTGGGGGGCAGCGACGACGGCAACCCGGCCTGCACCCAGAACACGGTGGAGAAGCTCACCGGCATCCGCGTCGACCACACCCTCGTGGTCGACTTCAACGGCTTCTCCGCGATGACCCAGGCCGTGAACGGCGTGGACATCTGCCTGCCGAAGCCGATCTACGAGGGCGACATCAACCCCAACCTGAAGAAGAAGGGCGACCTCGTCCTCCCGCAGGGCAAGCAGAAGGTGGAGGGCCAGAAGGCGCTCGACTACGTCCGGCTGCGGCACGGCATCGGCGACGGCTCGGACATCGGCCGGATGAAGCGCCAGCAGGCCTTCCTCGGCTCGCTCGCCAGCAAGATCAAGAAGGACGGGATGAACCCCACCACCCTCCTTCCGCTGGCCGACGCCGCCACCAAGTCCCTGGTCGTCGACCCCGGCCTGGACTCCGCCGACAAGCTGCTCTCCTTCGGCCTGTCGCTGAAGAACATCGACATGCACGACCTCAAGTTCGTGACGGTGCCCTGGCGTTACCGCACCCAGGACCAGGACCTCGACATCGTCCAGGCGGACGCCAAGAAGCTCTGGGACACCCTCAAGGCCGACCAGACCATCGACGGCCAGAACGCCACCGGCCAGCAGCCGGACGCCCCGGACACCACCAGCGCG
Source organism: Kitasatospora sp. NPDC001547 (assembly GCF_042894165.1). NCBI lineage: Bacteria > Bacillati > Actinomycetota > Actinomycetes > Kitasatosporales > Streptomycetaceae > Kitasatospora > Kitasatospora sp. NPDC001547. The sequence goes on from NZ_JBIAVL010000021.1 coordinate 73,740, forward strand.
GCCCCGCCGCCGCCCGCGCAGCCCACCACGCCGGCCGCCCCGGCAGCGGACACCGCCAACTCGTCGATCAGGGTGGCGGTCTACAACGGCACGACCTTCAACGGCCTGGCCGGCAAGGCGACCGAGCAGCTGAAGGCCGCCAAGTTCGTCGCCAGCACAGCGGGCCAGGCGGCGAGCACCAAGTACAAGACGACCACGATCGAGTACGGCTCCGGGCAGAAGGCGAACGCCGAGAAGGTGGCCGCGCTGTTCCCGGGCGCCAGCCTGGAGCCCAGCGGCGCTCGGGGCATCTCGGTGATCACCGGCCAGGACTTCGCGGCCGCGATGGGGATGGCGGCCACCGCCCCCGCCGCCGGCGCGCCGTCCGCTGCCACCCCGGCCGTCCCGGCGCCCCCGCAGCCGCTGCCGACCACCATCACCAACGAGGCCCGTTCCGCCGACGACGACATCTGCGCGAACACCAGCTACGGCAGCGGCGGCTGACCCCGCCCGCCGCGGGACGCGGGACCACCCGAGCACCGGGACGACCCCCGGGCCGGCACCTTCCGGGGCGCGCGGGCCCGGGGGTCGTGCCATGGTGGGCCCGTGGCCCCCGGCGGGGCCGCGCGGTCACCGAAAGGCGGACCCCCATGTCCGAGATCGCCCTCCAGCTCGACATCGCCGCCCCCCGGGACGTGGTGCTCGCCGCGCTCACCACGCACGACGGGCTGACCGCCTGGTGGACCACCGGCGTGGACCGGGACGGCGACGTGCTGCTGTTCGACTTCCCCGACGTCCCCGAGCCGTTCCGGCTGCGGGTGGAGCGGGCCGACCGGGACCGGGTGGTGTGGACCAACGCCGGCTCCTTCCCGCCGCACTGGGCCGGCACCTGGATCAGCTGGGAGCTGGCCGACCAGCCCGACCGGCCCGGCGCGCCCGCCGCCCCCGACCGGCCAGACGAGCCCGCCGAGCCCGCCGCCGAGCGCACCCGGCTGCTGTTCCGGCACGGCGGCTGGCAGCCGGGCAGCGAGGAGGGCGTCCCGGCGGTGGCCGGCACCTGGGCCGAACTGCTGGTCCGGCTCAAGGACTACGCGCAGAGCGGCAAGGTGCAGCCGTACTTCGTCACCGCGCACCGCCACGACGCCCCGTGAACACCGGGTGGGAGCTCCGTGACGATCCGGCGGCCGGTCGCCCGCCAGGGCGCCGTCCGGTGGCGGGATCGCGGCGGCGGGCCGATGGTGGCGGTGTACCGCCGTCGTCCCGGCCGGGCCGTACCCCCGCCCGGCGCGACCGCCCCGACGGCCCGACCGTCCCCACCACCACAGCCGCCCACCACCGCCTCCGGGAGGCCCCGCGATGCCCGTAGTCACCGATCCGTACAAGCCCGGCACCCCGTGCTGGGTCGACCTGATGGCGAGCGACCAGCAGGCCGCGCTCGACTTCTACCGCGACCTGTTCGGCTGGCAGGGCGAGGTCGGCCCGGCCGAGTTCGGCGGCTACGCCGTGTGCACGCTCAACGGCAAGCCGGTCGCCGGGATCATGGCGCAGATGGTGCCCGAGGGGCAGCCGGCGCCGCCCGTCGCCTGGACCACCTACCTCGCCTCGGACGACGCCGACGCGGCCCGGACGGCCATCGTCGAGGCCGGCGGCACGGTCCTGTACGACCCGATGGACGTCGGCACGATCGGCCGGATGCTGGTCGCCGCCGACCCGACCGGCGCGGTGTTCGGGGTCTGGCAGGCGATGGACTTCATCGGCGCGGGCGTGGTCAACGAGCCCGGCGCCCTGGTCTGGAACGAGCTCAACACCGCGGACACCGACGCGGCCCGCCGCTTCTACCAGCCGGCCCTCGGGCTGCGCCCGGCCACCATCCAGGGCATGGACGGCTACTTCTCGCTCAACGTCGGCGACCGCACGGTGGGCGGCATGCAGCCGATGCCCGACTACCTGTCGCCCGGCACGCCCTCGCACTGGATGACCTACTTCTCGGTGGACAGCACCGACTCCACGGTGGACGCCCTGGTCAAGGCCGGCGGCTCGGTGATCCAGCCGGCCTTCGACATGCAGTCCGGCCGGATGGCGGTGGTCCAGGACCCGCAGGGCGCGGTCTTCGCGGTCGTCGAGGCGCCCGAGGCGCAGATGCCCGACTCGCCGTGACGCCTGTGACGCCTGTGACGCCGTGACCCCGCGGAGCCGTCCCGGCCGGGCCCGACCAGGGTGCGGCCGGGGCCCGGCCCGGGCCACCGGAAGCCGCCCCTTCCCGCGACGCGCCGCCGGGAAATGGGCGGCTTCCCCCCGTTCCCGGGTAAGACTGCACCCATGCTGGGGCTACCGGACGACATCCGCGCTTTCCTCTTCGACCTCGACGGGGTGCTCACCCAGACCGCGAAGGTGCACGCCGCGGCCTGGAAGGACACCTTCGACGCCTTCCTGCGCGCCGAAGCCGCCCGCACCGGCGGCCCGTTCGTCCCCTTCGACTCCGTCACCGACTACGACACCTACGTGGACGGCCGCCCGCGGCTGGACGGCACCCGCGCCTTCCTGCTCAGCCGGGGCGTCGAACTGCCCGAGGGCACCCCGGAGGACCCACCCAACTCCCGTACCGTGCAAGGGATCAGCCGGGCCAAGAACGACACCGTGCTGCGGCTGATCCGGGAGCAGGGCGTCCAGCCGTACCAGGGCTCGGTCGACTACGTGCACCGGCTGCGCGCGGCCGGGCTGCCCGGCGCCGTGGTCTCCTCCAGCGCCAACTGCCGTGACGTGCTGAGGGCGGCCGGCATCGAGGAGCTGTTCGAGGTGATCGTGGACGGCAACGTCGCCAAGGCCGAGGGCCTGCCCGGCAAGCCCGCCCCCGACACCTACCTGTACGCCGCCCGCGCCCTCGGCGTCGAACCCGCCCACGCGGCGGTCTTCGAGGACGCGCTCGCCGGTGTCGCCTCCGGCCGGGCCGGCGGCTTCGGCGCGGTGGTCGGGGTGGACCGCACCGGCCAGGCCGCCGAACTGCGCCGGAACGGCGCCACCGTGGTCGTCCGGGACCTCTCCGAGCTCCTCGCCGAGGAGCTCGGAGAGCGGGCCGAGCGCGGCGGGGCAGGCGCATGAGTTCCGCGGACAACTTCGTCATCGACCCCTGGCAGATCACCGAACAGGGCCTGGACCTGGCCTCGATGGCCCGCGCCGAGTCCATCTTCGCGCTCTCCAACGGGCACATCGGCCTGCGCGCCAACCTCGACGAGGGCGAGCCGCACGGCCTGCCCGGCACCTACCTCAACGGCGTCTTCGAGCTGCGCCCGCTGCCGTACGGCGAGGGCGGCTACGGCTACCCGGAGTCCAGCCAGAGCGTCATCAACGTGACCAACGGCAAGATCATCCGGCTGCTGGTGGACGACGAACCCTTCGACCTGCGCTACGGCCAACTCATCAGCCACAAGCGCTGGTTGGACTTCCGCGAGGGCCTGCTGCACCGGGAGGCCGAGTGGACCTCCCCGGCCGGGCGGACGATCCGGGTGCGCTCCTCCCGGCTGGTCTCGCTCACCCAGCGCGCCGTCGCCGCCGTCGAGTACAGCGTCGAGGCGGTGGACGGCCCGGTGCGGATGGTGCTCCAGTCCGAGCTGGTCGCCAACGAGCAGCTGCCCGGCGGCCCCGAGGGCGACCCTCGGGCCGCCGCCGTGCTGGAGGCGCCGCTGCACCCCGAGGCGCACCACGCCAGCGGCACCAAGGCCGTCCTGGTGCACCGCACCCGCTACAGCGGCATCCGGGTCGCGGCCGGGATGGACCACGTCATCGAGGGCCCGGAGGAGTTCGACACCGTCGCCGAGTCCGAGGCCGACCACTGCCGGCTCAGCGTGACCACCGTGCTCCAGGCCGGGCAGCGGCTGCGGCTGACCAAGTTCATGAGCTACGGCTGGTCCGGCACCCGCTCGCTGCCCGCCGTCCGGGACCAGGTGGAGGCCGCGCTGACCGCCGCCCGGTACACCGGCTGGGACGGACTGGTCGCCGAACAGGCCGAGTTCCTCCGGGAGTTCTGGGAGACCAGCGACATCGAGATCGAGGGCGACGTCGAACTCCAGCAGGCCGTCCGGTTCGCCGTCTTCCACGTCCTGCAGGCCGGCGCCCGCAGCGAGGAGCGGGCCATCCCCGCCAAGGGGCTGACCGGGCCCGGCTACGACGGGCACAGCTTCTGGGACACCGAGACCTTCGTCCTTCCGGTGCTCACCTACTGCCTGCCCAACGCCGTCAACCAGGCCCTGCGCTGGCGGCACACCACCCTGCCGCTGGCCCGCGAGCGGGCGGTCCAACTCGGCCTGTCCGGCGCGGTGTTCCCGTGGCGGACGATCCGCGGCGAGGAGTGCTCCGGGTACTGGCCGGCCGGCACCGCGGCCTTCCACATCGGCGCCGACATCGCCGCCGCCGTCGCCCGCTACGTCCGGGCCACCGGCGACGCGGAGTTCGAGCGCGAGTACGGGCTCGAACTGCTCGTCGAGACCGCCCGGATGTGGCGCTCGCTCGGCCACCACGACGTGGCCGGGAAGTTCCGCATCGAGGGCGTCACCGGCCCCGACGAGTACAGCGCCGTCGCGGACAACAACGTCTTCACCAACCTGATGGCGCAGAGCAACCTGCGCGCCGCCGCCGAGGCCGCCGTCCGCCACCCGCACGAGGCCTCGCTGCTCGGCGTGGACACCGAGGAGACCGCCGCCTGGCGCGACGCGGCCGCCGCGATGTACATCCCGTACGACGAGGACCTCGGCATCCACCCCCAGGCCGACGACTTCACCCACCACCAGGTCTGGGACTTCGAGCACACCCCGCCGGAGAACTACCCGCTGCTGCTGCACTACCCGTACTTCGACCTGTACCGCAAGCAGGTGGTCAAGCAGGCCGACCTGGTGCTCGCCATGCAGGTCCGCGGCGACGCCTTCACCGACGAGCAGAAGGCCCGCAACTTCGCCTACTACGAGCGGCTGACCGTCCGGGACTCCTCGCTCTCCGCCTGCACCCAGGCGGTCATCGCCGCCGAGGTCGGCCAGCTCGACCTCGCCTACGACTACACCGCCGAAGCCGCCCTGATGGACCTGCACGACCTCGGCGGCAACACCCGCGACGGCCTGCACATGGCGTCGCTCGCCGGGGCGTGCATCGCCCTGGTGGCGGGCTTCGGCGGGCTGCGCGACCACACCGGGACGCTCTCGTTCCGGCCCCGGCTGCCGTCCGGGCTGATGCGGCTGGGCTTCTCCCTGCTGGTGCGCGGGCACCTGCTCAAGGTCGACATCACCCACGCGGGGACGACGTACACGCTGCGCCGCGGCGAGGTCCTCCACGTGTTGCACGACGGCGAGGCGGTGGAGGTCAAGTCCGGCGCCCCGGTCACCGTGCCGACCACCGTCCCGCCCGCCCAGGAGCGGGTCGCCCAGCCCCCGGGGCGCGAACCCGCCCGCCGCCAGCCCCAGGCCGGCCTCGCGGCGGGCAAGCTCGGCCAGCAGGACCACCTTCCGGCGGAATAGCCCCGCCGCCAGTCCCGCCAGTCACGCCCCGCTCGGTCCCAGCCGGCCCGCCCACCCGTCCGGCCCACCCCGGCTGCGCGCGGCACCGCCCCGGCGGAGGGTGCAGGTGTCCCGTGGCGACCGAAGGAGCGCAACCGTGCCGAGCGTGGCCGAACAGATGGTGGAAGTGCTCCGGCAGGCCGGGGTGGAGCGGGTCTACGGTGTCGTCGGCGACAGCCTCAACCCCGTCGTGGACGCGATCCGCCGGGCCGACGGCATCAGCTGGGTGCACGTGCGCAACGAGGAGGCCGGCGCCTTCGCGGCCGCCGCCGAGGCCGAGCTCTCCGGCCGGCTGGCGGTCTGCGCCGGCTCCTGCGGCCCCGGCAACACCCACCTCATCCAGGGCCTCTACGACGCCCAGCGCAGCGGCCTGCCGGTGCTCGCGCTCGCCTCGCACATCCCGTCCGGGCAGATCGGCACCGGCTTCTTCCAGGAGACCCACCCCGAGCGGGTGTTCACCGACTGCAGCAACTGGTGCGAGATGCTCTCCGCCCCCGCCCAGCTGCCCCGGCTGCTGCGCGTCGCCGTCCAGCACGCGCTCGGCTCGCACGGCGTCTCGGTGCTCGTCTTTCCCGGGGACGTCGCCGCGCTGCCCGCCGCCGGGCCGACCGGCACCAGCCACTTCCTCACCGAGCAGGCCGTCGCGGCGCCGCCCTGGTCCCAGGTGCAGGAGCTGGCCCGGCTGCTCAACGCGGCCCGCAAGGTGGTCCTGTTCTGCGGCGCCGGGGTGCGCGCGGCGCACGCCGAGGTGATGGCGGCCGCGCGGGCCCTGAACGCGCCGGTCGGCCACTCCCTGCGCGGCAAGGAGTGGATCCAGTTCGACAACCCGTACGACGTCGGCATGAGCGGCCTGCTCGGCTACGGGGCCTGCCACGAGGCGCTGCACTCCGCCGACCTGGTGCTGCTGCTCGGCACCGACTTCCCGTACGACTCCTTCCTGCCGCAGGCGCACACCGTCCAGGTCGACCACGACGCCACCCGGCTCGGCCGCCGCACCGCCCTCGACCTGGCCGTCCACGGCGACGTGGCCGCCACCCTGCGGGCCGTGCTGCCGCTGCTGGACGCCAAGTCCGACCGCGCCTTCCTGGACGGCATGCTGCGCAAGCACTACCGGGCGCTGGAGGACGTGGTCGGCGCGTACACCCGGGACATCGAGAAGCACCTGCCGATCCACCCGGAGTACGTCGCCTCGGTGCTGGACGAGGTGGCCGCCGAGGACGCGGTGTTCACCGTGGACACCGGCATGAACAACGTCTGGGCCGCCCGCTACCTCCAGCCCAACGGCCGCCGCCGGGTGATCGGCTCCTTCCTGCACGGCTCGATGGCCAACGCCCTGCCGCACGCGATCGGCGCCCAGCTCGCGTGCCCGGGGCGGCAGGTGGTGGCGATGGCGGGCGACGGCGGGATCGGCATGCTGCTCGGCGAGCTGCTCACGGTGGCCAGGCACCGGCTGCCGGTGAAGACGGTGGTCTTCAACAACGGCGCGCTCGGCATGATCAAGCTGGAGATGCTGGTCTCCGGCTACCCGGAGTCCGAGATCGACAACGGGGACGTGGACTACGCCGGGATCGCCCGGGCGATGGGCATCCAGGCCAAGCGGGTGACCGAGCCGGGCCGGGTCCGGGAGGTGCTGGCGGAGGCGCTGGAGCGGCCGGGCCCCGCCCTGGTGGACGTGGTCACCGACCCCAACGCGCTGTCCATCCCGCCGCACATCACCGCCGCCCAGCTGAAGGGCTTCGCGCTGGCGGCGGGCCGGACGGTGCTCTCGGGCGGGGTGGGGCGGATGATCGACCTGGCCCGGAGCAACCTGCGGAACATTCCGCGGCCGTGAGCGCGCGGGCCTCCCGGGGCCTTGCCTCTGAGGCAAAATTCTTGCCCGGGCGGCACGCCGGGTGTCCACTGGACACATGACCAGCAGCTCCACCGGTGCCGCAGGCACCGGCGAACAGCTCGACGACCAGGAGGTCGCCGGCCTCGCCGCCCGTCTCCGTGAGCACCGGCTCAGCAGCCGGCTCACCCTGGAGGTGGCCGCCGGGAGGGTCGGGCTCTCCCCAGCCTATCTGTCCCGGCTGGAGACCGGCCGCCGGCAGCCCTCGCTGCCCGTGCTGCTCGGCCTCGCCCGCGCGTACGGCACCTCGGTCTCCGGGCTGCTCGGCGAGACGCTCGCCGAGCCGGACCCGATCGTCCGGGGCGGCGCCATCGAGCCCGGCCGGGCCGGTGGCTGGGGCTACCGCCGGGCCGGCGCCCCCGGCCGCGCCATGCAGGCGCTGCGGGTGCACGTCCCGCCGGGCGTGCAGGACGCGGTGGTCCGGGTGCACCCGGGCGAGGAGTGGCTGTACGTGCTGAAGGGCGCCCTGCGGGTCACCCTCGGCGACCGGGTCCACCACCTCGGGGTGGGCGACTCCGCCCACTACGACTCGCTGACCCCGCACTGCATCGCCGCGGAGTCGGACAGCGGCGTCGAACTGCTCTTCGTCCACACCCTGCTGCAGAGCCCCGGCGGCGAACTCTGCCTCGGCGGCGGCCCCGCCGCCGTCCACTGACCTGCCGTCAGAAAACCCCGGAGGAGATCACCATGGCCGATCCCACCACCACCGTCGCCCCCGACACCGCCGCCGGCCCGAAGACCATGGACGCCGGCAAGTGGGCCAACAAGCGGATCTACCTCCGCCTGCTGATCTACACCGTCGGATGCCACGCCTTCGCCGGCTTCATCATCCTCCTGTTCTCCCTCGGCAGCCGCAACAAGTAGTCCGCACCCCCGCCGTCCGCCCGCCCCCACCCCCGAGGGGGCGGGCGGACCGCTGTTCCTAAGCCCCGCGCAGCAGTTCGCACAGGGCCCGCACGGCGCCCGGGAAGGCGTGCTCCGGCGGGGTGCCGTAGCCGATGACCAGGGCGGGCGGGGCTTCGGCGGCGGCCGGGGCGGCGCGGTTCCAGGCGAGGCCGCCGAGCGAGAGCCCGGCCCGCCGGGCGCGGGCGAGGAGTTCGGCTTCGGGGGTGGAGCCGGGCGGCAGCCGGAGGACGGCGTGCAGACCGGCCGCGATGCCGGTGACCCGGACCCGCGGGGCGTGTTCGGCGAGCGCCGCCACCAGGTGGTCGCGCCGGCGCCGGTAGTGCAGCCGGCAGCGCCGGACGTGCCGGTCGTACGTGCCGGACGTGATCAGCTCCGCCAGGGTCAGCTGGTCCAGCACCGGGGACATCGTGTCGGCCAGCGCCTTCAGCCGGGCGACCGGCTCGACCAGCGCGTCCGGCAGGGCCAGCCAGGCCAGCCGCAGGCCCGGCGCCAGGCTCTTGGCGGCCGTCCCGGCGTACACCACCCGCTCCGGGTCGAGGGCCTGCATCGCGCCGAGCGGCTGCCGGTCGTAGCGGAACTCGCCGTCGTAGTCGTCCTCGACGACGTACCGGTCCTGCTCCCGCGCCCACCGCACCGCCGCCGCCCGCCGGTCGGCAGCCAGCGCCGCGCCGGTGGGGAACTGGTGGGCCGGGGTGAGCAGGACGGCGCCGGCCCGGTGGTCGAGCCGGTCGACCAGGGCGCCGTCGGCGTCCAGCGGCACCGGGGTGACGGTGAGCCCGGCGGCCCGGGCGACCGCGTGCTGCGGCGGCAGCCCGTACTCCTCGACGGCCAGCGCGCGGGCCCCGCGCTCCCGCAGGGCGGCGCAGAGCAGGCCGAGGCCCTGGGTGACGCCGGTGCAGACGAGCAGGTGGTCGGGGTCGGTGCGGACGCCGCGGACCCGGGCCAGGTAGTGGGTGAGCGCCTGCCGCAGTTCGATCCGGCCGAGCGGGCTGCCGTAGTCGAGGGCCTCGTGCGGCGCGGTGGCGAGGGCGCGACGGGCGGCGGCCAGCCAGGCGGTGCGCGGGAAGAGCGAGAGGTCGGGCCGGCCGGGCATCAGGTCGTGGCGGGCGGCCCGGCGCGGCGGTTCCGGCCGGGCGGCGGGCCGTCGGGCCGGGACCGGCTCGGGCACCGCTCGCCGGGCGACGGTGGTGCCGGAGCCCTGCCGGGAGCTGAGCCAGCCCTCGGCGGTGAGCTGGCCGTACGCCTCGACCACGGTGTTGCGGGCGATGCCGAGGTCCTCGCCGAGCGCCCGGGAGGACGGCAGCCGGGTGCCGGGGGCGAGCCGCCCGTCCTGGACGGCCTCGCGCAGCGCGTCCTCCAGGGCGGCCCGCAGTCCGGCGCCGGCGGCCCGCCGCCCGGTGAGGTCGAGGTGCAGGTCGCCGCCGAAGGTGGTCCAGGAGGTGCTCACGGCCCCATTCTCGCCCGCGGGCCGGGGTCACCAGGCGGCGCCGGCGGGCTCCTCGATGGTGGTGTTGATGCGGTTGAAGAGGTTGGTCAGTCCGATCATCAGGATGATCGCGGAGAGCTGTTCCTCGGTGAAGTGGTCGGCGGCGGCGTCCCAGACGTCGGCCGGCACGGCCCGGCCCGAGCGGTCGGCGATCCGGGTGGCGGCCTCGGTGAGGGCGAGGGCGGCGCGCTCCTCGTCGGTGAAGAACGGCGCCTCGCGCCAGGCGGCCACCGCGTGCAGCCGCTCGTCGGTCTCGCCGTGCTTCCGGGCGCCCTGGACGCCCGCGAACACGCAGGCGCCGCACCCGTTGATCTGGCTGGCCCGCAGGTGCACCAGCTCCAGGACCTTCGGGTCGGCGCCGCCCTGGTACACGGCCCGGTAGACGGTCTGGATGCCCTTCATGGCGTCCGGCAGGACCGTGGCGGGGTTCCTCATGCGAGCGGTGTGGGCGGTGCCCATGGTGTCCTCCTCGTCGGTTAGCGTCCGTCACTGGACCGACGGATCCCGACGCGAGGATGTGACAAAGTGAGCGAGGAAATCCCTCCGACCGGTTCGGCGGAGCTCCAACCGGCCGAACTGGCCCGGCGTTTCGAGGCGGAGCGCCCCCAACTGCGGTCGGTGGCCTACCGGATGCTCGGGTCGATCGCCGAGGCCGAGGACGCCGTCCAGGAGACCTGGCTGAAGCTGAGCCGCAGCGACGTGGGCGGGGTGCGCAACCTCGGGGCCTGGCTCACCACCGTCGTCGGACGGGTCTGCCTGGACCAGCTGCGCTCGCGCGCCTCCCGCCGGGAGGAGCCGCTGCCCGAGCAGGACGGCCAGGTGCGGCTGCCGGACCCGGTGGTCAGCGGGCTGTCGGCGCTGGACCCGGTGCACGAGATCCTGGTCGCGGACTCGGTCGGGATCGCGCTGATGGTGGTCCTGGAGACGCTCTCCCCGGCGGAGCGGGTGGCCTTCGTGCTGCACGACATGTTCGAGGTGCCCTTCGACGGGATCGCCGAGGTGCTCGGCCGCACTTCCGCCTCCACCCGGCAGCTGGCCAGCCGGGCCCGCCGCCGGGTGCAGGGCGCCACCCCGGCCGCGGACTCCGACAACGCCCGCAAGCGCGAGGTGGTGGAGGCCTTCCTGTCCGCCGCCCGGGGCGGTGACTTCGACGCCCTGCTGACCGTGCTCGACCCGGACGTGGTGGCCCGTTCGGACGGCGGCACGCTGGTGCCGAGCGCGCTCTCCCGCGGCGCCGCGGACGTCGCCGCGCAGGCGATCGCCTTCGCCCGCTTCGCCGCCGACGGCCGGCTGGTCCTGGTCAACGGCTCGCCCGGTGTGGTGTCCTTCGCCGGGGGCCGCCCGCTGTCGGTCATGTCGTTCACCATCCACGCGGGCCGCGTCACCGCGATGGACATCCTCACCGACCCGACCCGGCTGGCCGCCCTGGGCCTCACGCCCTGACCGCCCCGACGCCCCCCGGGCCGGCCGGCACCCGGCCGGCCCGCGGGAGCGCTCAGGCCAGGCCGCCCGTGGCGCGGAGGCTCTGGCCGGTGGGCCGGCCCGGCCCGCTCGGTGCGTCCAGCACGTTTCCTCCACGCGGTGTTTCCCGGTGCTTCCCGCGCCGCGCGGACGGCCACGCGCTACCGTGCCGCCCATGGCGAACTTTGTACTGGTGGCGGGCGCCTGGCTCGGTGCCTGGGTGTGGGACGGGGTCGTGGCGGAGCTGGGCGCGGCCGGGCACGGAGCGTACCCCGTGACGCTCTCCGGGCTCGCGGAGAGGGGCGGTACGCCCGCCGGTCAGCAGACGCACGTGGCGGACGTCGTCGCCGAGGTGGAGCGGCTGGACCTGCACGACGTGGTGCTGGTCGGGCACAGCTACTCGGGGATCCCGGTGGGCCAGGCCGCCGAACGGATCGGCGGGCGGCTGGCCGGGCTGGTCCTGGTGGACGCCAACGTGCCGGTCGCGGGGGAGTCGTTCGCCGACCAGATGCCGGAGCCGGCCGCGCTGCGGGCGGACCTCGCCGCGCACGACGGCTGGTGGCCGCCGCTGCCGCCGGCCGAGTTCGCCGAGCAGGGGCTGACGGTCGAGCAGATCAACCGGATCGCGGCGGGGGCGACCCCGCACCCGGGCCGCTCGCTGACCGAACCCGCCGTCCTGGAAGGCCCGTTGAGCGCGTTCCCGGCGGTGTACGTGAAGTGCCTGCTGGACTGGCCGGAGCCGCCGCCGGTGGTCGCCCGGCTGGTCGCGGACGGCCACTGGCGGCTGGTGGAGCTGGACACCGGGCACTGGCCGATGTTCTCCCGGCCGGTCGAACTCGCCCGGGTCCTGGCCGGGGCGGCGCGGCCGGCCCGCAGCGACCGGTAGGCCGCGCCGCGGCCCCTCGGCCAGGAGGATCGGGGCTGGCGGGAAGGAGGGCGGACCACCGGCGCGGGCGCGGCCCGCCGTCGGAGGTTCACCCACCGTACGGCTGCGGGACGCCGGGGCCGAGGTGCCCGATCAGCGCCGCCGCCACGGCGGCCAGCACGGTGGCGGACGGGACGGCCCGGTGCGCCGCGTCGCAGAGCAGCACGACGGCGGTCACCGCGGCCGGGGTGCCCGCCAGCGGCAGGGCGACGGTCAGCACGGCGAGCAGGCGGCGGGGGCGGTGCGGGGCGTCCGGGCGGGTCACGGCGGGTCTCCTTCGGGCTCGACCCGCGCCACGATGCCGCCTCCCGCAGCGTCAGGTTCAAGTCCTTTTCCGCCGCCGCCCGACCCCTGGCCGCCGCCGACCCGCGGCCGCCGAGGCCCGACCCCGGGCCGCCGCCGCTCAGCGCGCGGCCACCCGCCGCCACCCCGGCCCGTCCGCGGCCACCGGCGCGGCCGCGAAGTCGTAGCGCAGCAGCTCAGGCCCCAGCGCGAGCAGCGAGATCGACGAGGAGCCCCAGATCCGCCCGTCGCCGAAGTCCCGCCGCTGGATCAGCGCGGCGTCTGCGTCCGGCGCCAGCCCGTCCCCGGCGACGATCGGCAGCCATCCGCCCCAGGCCGCCGGGGCCGGCCCCGCGGCGGTCGGCTCGGGCCGGGGCTCGGCGGCGAGGCGGGCCCGGAAGTGGGCGGCCCGCGCGGCCATCAGCGCGTGGATCCGTTCGGAGGCGGTCCGCTCCGCCGCCACGCCCTCCAGCCCGTCGTTGAGCACCACGCTCAGGCCGGACGGCAGTTCGCGCTCCGCCAGCCGCCCGCCGGCCCAGCTGGACACCCGGGCGCCGTCGGCCCGGACCAGGACGAGGTGGAACGGGTCGTACGGCGTGAGGTCGAGGTGGCCGATCCCGCCCTCCCGGACGGCGGTGAGCGGCAGTCGGCCGCGGGTGAGCCGGGCGCCGGCGGGGGCGGGCGGGCCGAAGCCGTTCAGCAGACAGGCGGCGGTGCGCCGGTCGGGGTCGACGGCCAGCCAGGTGCCGCCCGCCGCGAGGTCCAGTCCGCCGAGCAGTTCGGGCCGGTCCGGCCAGTGGTGGTCCGGCGGCAGCCAGGCGCGGCCCAGGTACTCGTCCCGGACGGACAGCAGCAGCACCGGGGCGGCCGTTCCCGGCTCGATGCTGACGAACGCCGTGCACACGGCCTGCCCCCTGACCTCGTCCTGTCGGCGATCTCCTGCCGGCGATCCTCGCACGGCCGTTCGTACGCCGGAAGTGGCCCAAGGAACGGGCGGCCGAACGCACCAGGGCGGCAGGCCACCGCGCCCCTAGGCTGGCGGCCATGACGACGAACGAGACGACCGCGACCGGCGGGGCCCCGGTGCCCGCCCCCGAGCAGCGCCTGCGGATGGACAAGCTCGCCCCCGCCTACTACCAGGCGATGATCGCCGTGGACCGGGCCTCCCGGGAGGGCCTCGACCCGGTGCTCGCCGAGCTGGTCAAGGTGCACGCCTCGATGATCAACGGCTGCGCCTTCTGCATCGACATGCACGCCACCGACGCCCGTCAGCACGGCGAGCGGGAGCACCGGCTGCTCGCCCTGCCGGCCTGGCGCGAGACCCCGTTCTTCACCGCCCGCGAGCGCGCCGCCCTGGCCCTGACCGAGTCCGTCACCCTGCTGACCCAGGGCCACGTGCCGGACGCCGTGTACGCGGAGGCCGCCGCGCAGTTCGACGAGACCGAGCTGGCCCAGCTGATCGCGCTGATCACCACCATCAACGCCTGGAACCGGATCGGCGTGTCCACCCGCATGAGCCCGGCCGCCAAGTGAGCGCCGCCGACCTCACCGTCCGGCGGGAGAAGGCCCGGCTGTTGCGGGAGCTGCACCGCCCGGGCGGGCCGCTGGTGCTGGCGAACGCCTGGGACGTGCCGAGCGCCCGGCTGGTGGCCGCCGCCGGGGCGCGGGCGGTGGCGACGGCCAGCGCGAGCGTGTCCTGGTCGCTCGGCAGCGCGGACGGCGGCGGCGCCGACCGCGAGCAGGTGCTGGCCCGGACCGCCCAGGTGGTCCGCGCGGTCGACCTGCCGGTCACCGCGGACCTGGAGGCCGGCTACGCGGACACCGCCGCCGGGGTCGGCGAGACGGTCGCCGCGCTGCTCGCCACCGGCGCCGTCGGGGTGAACCTGGAGGACGAGGGCAGGCCCCGGGAGGAGGCCGCCGAGCGGATCGCGGCCGCCCGGGCCGCGGCGGACGCGGCCGGCGTGCCGCTCTTCGTCAACGCCCGCACCGACGTGTTCCTGCGCGGGATCGGCGCCCCCGAGGGCCGGTTCGACGACGCGGTGGGCCGGCTGCGGGCGTACGTCGCGGCGGGCGCGGACGGGGTGTTCGTCCCGGGGGTGTCCGACCCGGAGACCATCGCCGCCCTGGTCGCGGCCGTCCCTGCGCCGCTGAACGTGCTGGCCGGCCCCGGCTCCCCGGCGGTGGCCGAGCTGGCGGCGCTCGGCGTGGCCCGGATCAGCCTGGGCCCGGGCCTGGCCGAGGTGGCGTACGCGGCGGTCCGCCGGGCCGCCGAGGAGGTGTACGGGCACGGCACGTTCACCGCGCTCGCCGAGGGGCTGAGCTACCCGGAGCTCAACCGGCTCGCCGCGGGCTGAGTGCCACGGGCCCGGGTGCCGCCGGCCGAACGCCGCCGGCCGAACGCCGTGGCCGGCCGGCCGTACGGGGGTCGGCCGGCCGGCCACGGCCGGTTCACCGGGCCCGGCGGCCGCCGGACCGGCGGGTCAGTTCAGGACCTGCCCGCTGAGCCCCGGGTGGCTCATCTGGTTGGTCCCGAGCGCCTCGACCTGGTCGGCGGCCTTGCCGACGACCGGGAGCTTGCCCACGGTCCGCAGGGCGAGGTCGGCGGGGGAGACTTCCAGCCCGTCGGTGAGCCCGCCGGAGACGTCCGGCGAGGAGGCGGTCTGGGTGGTGGCGGAGGCCGCCGGGACGGCGAGGGCGAGGCCCGCCATGGTGAGGGCGGCCAGGGTGGCGAGTTTCTTCATGCCCTGCCGAACGACCCGGACCGCCCTCAGGTCACCGGATCGCTCAGACCGTCACCCACAGGGTGCGCACGCTGTTGCTGACGAACGAGGCGATCGGCTCGTCCGTCCGGCCCTCCGCCAGGGCCAGCCCGGGGAACCGGGTGAACAGGTGCCGCAGCGCCGTCTCGGCCTCCAGCCGGGCGAGCCCGGAGCCGAGGCAGAAGTGCGGGCCGTGGCCGAGCGACAGGTGCTTGGCGGGCTGCCGGGTGAGGTCGAAGCGGTCCGCGTCCGGGAAGTGCCCGGAGTCCCGCCCGGCCGCCGCGTACGAGGCCAGCACGGCCTCGCCGCGCCGGATCACCACGTCGCCGACCTCGATGTCCTCGATCGCGTAGCGCAGCGGGAACTGCCCGACCGGGGAGTCGTAGCGCAGCGTCTCCTCGACCACCGCCGACCACGGCTGCTCCCCGTCCAGGACGAGCCGCAGCTGGTCCGGGTGCGCCAGCAGGGCGCGGACGGCGTTGGTGATCAGGTTGAGCGTGGTCTCGTGCCCGGCGACCAGCATCAGCAGCAGGGTGCCGACCAGCTCGGCCTCGCTGAGCCGCTGCTTGTCGAGGTGGTGGCCGGCGTCGTGGGCGGCGATCAGGTCGCTGGTCAGGTCGTCGCCGGGCTCGGCCCGCTTGGCCGCCACCACCGAGGCCAGCAGCGCGTTCAGGCCCCGCTGCGCGGCCAGGGCCGCGGCCGGGGTGGCCGAGCTGGAGACCATGGTGTCGGACAGCTCGTGCAGCTCGTCCTGCTGCTCCAGCGCCAGGCCGAGCAGTTCGCCGATCACCTGCATCGGCAGCGGGTAGGCGAAGTGCCGCCGCAGGTCGAACTCGCCCTCCAGCTTCGCGACGCCGTCCAGCAGCGCGATCGTCCGGGCCTCGATCGCGGGCGCCAGGTCGGCTATCCGGCGCGGGGTGAAGGCCTGCGAGACCAGCCCGCGCAGCCGCCGGTGGTCGTCGCCGTCGGCGGTGACCATGCCGGGGACGACCACGAAGTTGAGCAGCGGCCAGCCCTCCGGCAGCCGTCCCTCCCGGAAGGTCGTCCAGAGCCGGGCGTCCTTGCCGATCCGGGGGTCGGCCAGCAGCGACTGGAGGGTGGCGTGGTGGGTCACCGCCCAGACCACCACCCCGCCAGGGAGCTCCACCAGGACCGCGGGGCCGGCCGCGCGGAGTCGGGCGTTCTCGCCGTGCTGGTCACGGCCGAAGGGGTCGAGTCTGACGGGCTCGGCGCGGTTTCCGGCGTCGACGGTGTCCATGCGGGCCTCTCGGGGGCTGGCGGGCGGGGCGGGGTGAAGGCGCTGTAGAGCACCGGAAGGGCGGTCAGGGCCCGTGACCACGGGGACGGGCGCCAGGTCAGCTCGCCCGGTGGTACGGCCAGTTGGAGATCGGGAAGGCGGTGCAGCAGGGTCTCGACGGCGGTCTCGACGATGATCCGGGCCGGGTGCTGGGCCGGGCAGACGTGCCGGCCCGCGCCCCACGCGAGGTGCGCCCGGTTGCCGCCGAGCGAGCCCTGGGCGGCGGCCGAGACGCCCTGCGCGGCCGGGTCGGCGTTGGCCGCGGCCAGGCCGAGGACGAGCATGTCGCCGGCGCTGATGTACTGGCCGCCGAGCACGGTGTCGCCGGTGGCCCAGCGGCCGGGGAAGTTCTGCGTCGGCGGGTCGCGCCAGAGCACCTCCTCCAGCGCGTCGGAGACGGTCAGCCGCCCGCCGGTGAGGGTGGCCCGGAAGCGCCGGTCGGTGAGCAGCAGCCGCAGGGTGTTCCCGGTCCAGTTGATCGAGGTCTCGTTGCCCGCGACCAGCAGCACCACCAGGTGGTGCACCGCCTCCTCGTCGGTCAGCTCGGCCGGGTGGGCGAGCAGCCAGGAGGTGAGGTCGGCGCCCGGGGCGGCCCGGCGGCTGCGCACCAGGTCGACCAGCAGCGTCTGGAACTCCACGCCGGCGCGCTGCGACTGCGCGCTGCTGTCCACGAAGTGGCTGATCAGCTCGACCAGCCGGGGCCCGCTCCGCACCGGCAGTCCGACCAGCTGGGTGAAGACCAGCAGCGGCAGGATGCGGGCGTACTGGGCGATCAGGTCGGCGGTGCCGTCCGGGCCCCAGCTGTCGATCAGCCCGTTGGCGGCGGCCTCGGTGGTCCCGCGCAGCTGGCGGTGGTCGATCTGGGCCAGGGTGTCCGAGACGGCGGAGCGCAGCCGCTGGTGCTCGGCGCCGTCCAGGTTGAGCAGGGTGGGCCGCCAGGAGGTCATCGGCAGCAGCCGGGAGTCGGCGGCCAGCCGGCCCTCGGCGGGCACCCGCCAGCGGCGCGAGTCCTTGGAGAACAGCGCCTCGTTGCGGGTCAGTTCGAGCAGTTCGGGATAGCCGAGGACGAGCCAGGCCTCGACCCCGGGCTCCAGCTCGATCGGTGCGACCGGCCCGTAGCGCTCGCGCAGCCGGGCGTACAGGCCGTGCGGGTCGTCGGCGACGGCCGGGCCGTACAGCGGGGTCAGCGGCACGCCCACGGGCAGCCCGCCGGGCCGGCCGCCGCCGTGGGCGACGGGGCACCCGCGAGGCCCGGGCGGTTCGGGGGCGGTCATCGCTGGAGCTCCAGGACCGAGCTGCGGTGCAGGTGGTCGACGAAGTCGATCAGCAGGTCGTAGGCCTGCCGGCGGTCGCGCGCGTCGCAGTACAGGATCGGCACCTCCGGCAGCAGGTCCAGCGCCGACCGCAGCTCCTCCTCCGGGTAGCTCGGCGTGTCCGGGAAGGTGTTGACGGCGACCGCGAAGGGGATGCGCTGCTCCTCCAGACGGCCGAGCACGTCGAAGCTCTCGTCCGGCCGGCGCAGGTCGACCATGGCGATGGCGCCGAGCGCACCGCGCGACAGGTCGTCCCAGAGCGGCCAGAACCGCTGCTGCCCGGGCGTGCCGAACAGGTACAGCGCGAGCCGCGGGTTGAGCGTGATCCGGCCGAAGTCCAGCGCCACCGTGGTGGTGCTCTTCCCGGCGAGCCCGGTGAGGTCGTCGACGCCGGCGCTGGCGGCGGTCATCGTCTCCTCGGTGCGCAGCGGGGTGATCTCGCTCAACGATCCGACCAGGGTGGTCTTGCCGACCCCGAACGGACCGGTGACCAGGATCTTGACCGCGCCCTGCACCGAGGAGGGCAGGTACTGCGGCCCGTCGGCGGACCCGGTGGCCCCGGGGGCGGCTTCAGCGGAGTTGGCGGAGGCCAACGAGCACCTCTTCCAGAAGGGTTGCGGGCAGGCGTTCGGCCTGCGGTACGGGCGGGAGCACCTGCACGGCGCCGAGGTCCCACAGGTCCCCGACCAGCACCTTGACGACGCCGAGCGGCAGCCCCAGGTGGGCCGCCACCTCGGCGATGGACAGCAGGCTGTGACAGAGGGCGAGGATGCGCCGGTGCTCGCGGTTCAGCAGCTCGTGCTCGGGCAGGTCCGGCGCCTCCGGTAACGCGCTGACCAGGCTCTCCACGGCGAGCTCGGCCCGGGTGGGGCGGCTGCGCCCGCCGGTGATGACGTACGGCCGGACCGGGCCGCTCAACGGTGGCCCCCCGCCGCGTGGTCGACGCGCGGCGGGCTGGTGAGGTGGGCGCCGATCCGTTCGACCAGGACCTGCATCTGGTAGGCGACCAGGCCGGCGTCGACGGCCTCGCCGGTCACCACGGCCAGGTGGGCGCCGGCTCCGGCGGCGACGACGAAGAGGTAGCCGCCGCCGTACTCGATGACGATCTGGCGGGTGGCGCTGCCGGGGCCGCCGAAGCCCGTCGCGACGCCGCGGGCCAGTGACTGCAGTCCGGAGCAGGCGGCGGCGAGCCGTTCGGCGTCGTCGCGCGCGATGCCCGCGCTGCGGCCGATCTCCAGGCCGTCGTTGGAGACGACGACAGCGTGCTGGACCTGCGGGACGGCGATGATGTCGGCGAGCAGCCAGCCGAGATCAGGGGTGGTGGTCATGGAACTCTCCGGAGCGCTGGGGAAGTCGGGGGGAAGCGGGCAGGGAACGGTCGGACTGGGCCTGGGCCCGGACGGCGGAACGGCCGCTGGCGGTCCCGGCCTGGAACATCGCCATGAACGCCTGCGCGTCCCGGGCCGAGCGGTGGGGCGGCGCGGGCGGCGGTGGGGGAGCGGCGTGCTGGGCGGGTCGGCCGGTGCGGTCGCGCCGGTGGCTCCGGCGGGGCAGCGGGGGAGGGGCGTCACCGGTGGCGGCGTGCCGGCCGGTGGGCGGGGTCTCCACCATGGGGTGACCGGCGGGAGAGGCCGGTCGGGGACCGGGGCTGAACGCCCGGTCGTCCGGGCCGAGGCCGGGGACGGTGGGCGGCAGCGGCTCGGTGAGCAGCGCGTTCGGCAGCAGCAGGACGACGCGCACGCCGCCGTACGGCGAGGGCGCCGAGCTGAGCGTGACCCGGAAGCCGTACTGCTCGGCGAGCCGGCCGACCGCGGCCAGGCCCAGCTGCGGCACCTCGCCCAGCCGGGAGACCTCCAGGGTGCTGCCGCCGGCCAGTGCGGCGGCGGCCTTGGCCACGGCCTGTTCCGGCATGCCGACGCCGCCGTCGTCGATCTCGATGACGGCGCCGTTGTGCACCGGCATCAGCGTGACGAACACCTGGGTGCTGGGCGGGGAGTAGCGGGTGGCGTTGTCCAGCAGCTCGGCGATCGCGTGGATCAGCGCCTCGGCGGCGGCGCCGACCACGGCGGTCTCGGTGCGGCTGCGCACGACCACGCGCTGGAACGGCAGGATGCGCGACTGGGCGCCGCGGACGACGTCCTCCAGGGAGACGGGTTCCGGCCAGTGCCGGCCGGCCCGGGCACCGCACAGCACGGCCAGGGTCTGGGCCAGCCGGGCCTGTTGGGCGGCCGCGTGGTCGGCCTTGAGCAGGCCCTCCAGCAGCGCGGGGTCGTCGTGGGTGCGCTCCATCTCGTCCAGCAGCGCCTGCTGGTCGTGGGCCATCACCAGGATCCGGCGGGCGACGCTGAGGAAGGCCCGCTGGGTGGAGGCGGTGTGCTCCTGCTCCTGCTGGACGGCGGCGAGTTCGGCGCCGCGGCGGGAGAGTTCGACGGCCAGCTGGTCCTGGAGGGCGAGGAGTTCGCCGTGCAGCCGGTCGGCGCGGCGGCGCTGGGTGACGGACACGGCGCGGTACCGCGCGGCGGCCACGAGGGCGAGGACGGCGAGCACGCCGGTTGCCGTTACGGACCACTGAGTCATCGTCACGCGGCGAATTCTAGGGTGATGATCCTACGAAGGTGTGAACGGATCCCGCCAAGTGACCGGATCTCGTCAATATCGAGTCAATTCGGCGTCAATCGGCGCTCGTTCGACCCCGATCGCACCGCCTGACGAGGCGTCCCACCGGCCTGGCCGGCCCCGGTGGCCGGCGTCGGGACCGGGCCGGTCGGCCGGATCGCGTCCTGTGATGTGTGGGGCCTGTGTGCAGGGTGTTGCGGAAGGGGCGCCATCCGGTGCAGGGGCGGCCCCGAGCCCCGAGTCCGGGCGGGCCGCCCGAGGCGGTCAGGCGGGCCAGCCGCGCAGGCCGGCGGTGAGGGTGGCGATGAGGCGGTCGTGGGTGGTGGTGAGGTCCTCGGCGAGCTGGAAGGCGCCGGCGGTGGAGAGGGACGCGAAGCCGTGGGCGAGGGAGCGGACGGTGCGGGCGGCGTGGACCGCCTCGGCGCCGTCGAGGCCGTACTCCCGCAGGACGGCGATGATCACACCGACCAGCCGGGCGGCCGCCCGGGTCAGGTCGTCGTCGGGCTGCGGGGCCTGGGGCAGGGCGTGGTAGCGGTGCGGGTGCTCGGTGGCGTACGCGTGGTAGGCGCGCAGGACGGCGGCGACGGCGTCGTCCCCGCTGCGTCCGACGGCCGCCTCGGCCAGCCGGTCGGCCAGGTCTCCGGTGACCCGGACGGCGATCATCCGCCGCAGTTCGGCCAGGCCGCCGCTGACGTGCTTGTACAGCGAGGGGGTGGCGACCCCGGCCCGGGCGGCGACGGAGGCCAGGGTGAGGGCCTCGGCGCCCTGCTCGTCGATGAGGGCGAGGGCGTGGTCGACGACCTGGCCGGGGGTCAGTCCTACGCGGGGCATGGGTTCGGGATCTCCGTACGGGTGGCGGCGGGCGGGGACGGGGCTCAGCCGAGTTCGGCGAGGAACGGCAGCAGGGCGTCCGCGGTGGCCGCCGGGTTGTCGGCCATCGGGTAGTGCCCGGACCCCTCGATCATCACCTTCCGCGCGCCCAGGGCGGCGGCCTGCCGGTCGGCGACGAGCTCAGGCTTCGGGAAGTCGGGGTCCGCGCTGCCCATCACCACCAGCGCCGGGCACCGTACCGCGGCCGTCCAGCCGGCCGGCGCCGAGTCGCCGCGGACGTACCCGCGGGTGGCGGCCTTGCGGCCCGGGGTGCGCAGCGCGGCGACCAGGCCGTCCACGTACGCGTCGAAGTCGGCGGGCTTGGCGCCGGGGAAGGCCATCCGGCGCAGGTAGAAGCCCCAGGAGGCCGGCCAGTGGACGAGGGCCGTGCCCATCAGGCCCATGACACCGCGCATCAGGGCGCCCGGCGGCGGGTTCTCGACGAAGGCGTCGAGCAGGACGATCCCGGCGACCCGCTCGGGCGCGTCCCCGGCGGCCCTGACGACGGTCGCCCCGGTGTAGGAGTTCCCGGCGAGCACGGCGCGCTCGATGCCGAGGTGGTCGAGCAGGGCGAGGACGTCGCCGGCGAGGGCGGCCGGGCCGTAGTCGTCCCAGGCGACGGAGGACTCGCCGAAGCCCCGCAGGTCCATGGTGACGACCCGGTGGCCGGCGGCGACCAGCAGCGGCCGCAGGTGCCGGTAGGCGGCCCGGCTGTCGAGCATGCCCGGCAGCAGGACGACGGGGGTGCCGTCGCCCTGCCGGGTGTCGTCGAAGGCGATCCGGCCGCCCGGAACGGTCAGGTACTGGGTGCTCGGGGTGGTGGTGCCGTTCATGGTGGTCCTCCTCGGGCCGCCGGTGCGGGGCATCGGCGGATGCCGCCGATAGCCATAAAGCTAAGGCTAATAGCCTTAGCCGTCAAGCGGTCGGCGGTCGAGTCGGTGCAGGGGGCGGTCAGACCCCCTCCACCTTGAACGGGTCGTGCTCGCTGAGCAGCTTCTCCAGCCGGGCCTGGTCCACCCGGGTCACCATCTCGTTGGACTCCTGCCGGTCCCGGATCACCTTCGCCAGCGTGAACGCGGAGGTGACGGTGTAGAGGAGGCCGATCCCCAGGAAGGCCCGGGTCCACCCGCCGACCGGCAGGTAGGCGATCCCGGCCGCGAGGGCGGTGCCCGAGACGGCGAAGGAGAGGACGGCCTGGATGTAGTAGGCGGCCGTGGTGCGGCTCTGCATCGGTGTGCTCATGGCGTCAGGATGCGGCCGCCCGGTCGGAGCGCACATGAGTAGGCGTACTCAGATGGGGCCGTGCATGAGGGGTCGTTCGTTGACGTTCGATCACCTGGGCGTAAGCTGCTCCGAACGGATGGCTTGGAATCAGAGCCTCCTAGGATTAACGTTTGATAACGCAGCGCGGTCGTCAACGCCGTACCCAGACGGCACCGTGCGCCGTCGCCTAATCCCGCCGACCGGCCCCCGGGCAGGTCAGGGAGCCGGGGAACCACGTTCCTTGGGGTGAATCGGCGGGGCCCCGGCCCGGCCGTAGGAGACCTTCCTGCTCCGAACCCGTCAGCTAACCCGGTAGGCGCGAAGGAAGGAAAGGAGCGCGCCTCCCGTGGCGTCGACGCACACCCCGGCACACCCCGGCTCCGCAGCCGGCACCCAGCTTCTCGACCACCCCGGCACGGACGGCCCCGAGGCCTTCGGTCCGGAGGTCTTCGGTCCGGAGGCCGAGACCAACCGCCACCGGATGCCGCGTCAGACCCGCGGAGCCTCCCCGCTGCTCGGCGTCACCGCCGTCGCCGCCACCCTGGGCGCCACCGGCTTCGCCTCGGCCACCCCGGCCGTCGCCCCCGCCGTCGAGGCCCCGGACGAGACCCCGGTCGCCCTCTCCGCCGACCCCGGACTCGCGCTCGCCGCCCGCATCCAGCACCAGGCCGACAGCCAGCGCACCGCCGCCGAGGAGACCGCCCGGCTGCAGGCCGCGCAGGAGGCGGAGGCCAAGGCCGCCGCCAAGGAGGCCGAGGCCAAGCGCGCCGCCGAGGAGGCCGAGCGGGTCAAGGCCGCCGCCCTCACCCTCCCGGTGAAGGAGTACCGGCTCTCCGCCCACTACGGCCAGAGCGCCCGCTACTGGGCCAACCTGCACACCGGCCTGGACTTCGCCGCCGACACCGGCACCCCGGTCTACGCGCTCGGCCAGGGCACCATCACCTCGGCCGGCTGGGCCGGCTCGTACGGCTACCGGATCGTCGAGACCCTGCCCGACGGCACCGAGATCTGGTACTGCCACCTCTCCTCGATCACCAAGGGCTCCGGCAAGGTCGTCTCCGGCCAGCAGATCGGCAAGGTCGGCGCGACCGGCAACGTCACCGGCCCGCACCTGCACATGGAGGTCCGCCCCGGCGGCGGCGCCCCGGTCGACCCCGAGCCCTGGCTCGAGCAGCGCGGCCTCACCCTCTGACGCACCCGCGAAGGCCCCCGGCCCGGAGCCGCAGCTCCCGGGCCGGGGGCCTTCGCGCGCCGGCTCACTCCTCGACGGGCAGCTGCGCCAGGTACGCCTCGATCTCCTCGTGGCCCGGCTCCGGCGCCAGCTCCGGGAACTCCGTCACCAGCAGCCGCGGCAGCCCCGGCACCGTCCACCCGCCGAACAGGTCGAGCGCCGCGTCGACCGCCGCCTCCTCGAACCGGCCGAAGTCCCCGGCCAGTTCGTCCGGCATCGGCCGTCCCAGCGAGGTCAGCTCGGCCAGGTTGCGGTAGCTGCGCCGCATCAGGCCCTGCTCCAGCAGCCGCCGCGCGCCGTCCGTGGCCATGCCGACCGCCAGCACCCGGCCCGGGCCCCAGCCCTGCTCGTCCGGCTCGTCCAGCCAGCCGGCCGGCACCAGCGCCCCGTACGCGGCCAGCCGCTCGTCCTCCGACAGCTCCGCGAAGCCGGCCAGCCAGTCCCGCACCGCCGCCGCGTCCGTGACGTCCACCCCGTGCGCGTGCAGCAGCAGCGCGTACAGCCGGGGCCAGGTCACCAGGTCGGCGCGGCGCAGCAGCCCGGCCGCGACCTCGCCCTGCCACTCGGCCTCCGCGTGCAGCCGCTCCTGGCGCTTGGCGTTCAGCCGCCGGGCCGCCCGCTGGTGGTCGATCAGCAGCCGGACGGCGTCGCCGTAGGCCAGCGGGTCCTCCTCGGGCGCGGGTTGGACGTACAGGTGGAGCCGCTCGTACAGCAGGTGCTCCACCGCGTCGGAGGTCAGTTCGGGCCAGCCGTCGCGCATCCTGCCCTCGCCCAGCTCCAGCAGCGCCAGCACCGCGCGCAGCGGCCCCTCGGCCACCGGCGCGCGGCCCTGCTCGGCCGCCCAGGCGAGCAGGTCGGCGGCCTTGGTGCGCGGGGCGAGCCGCAGGTCTTCGTCGTTCATAGTCCGAACGGTAGCCGCCGGGCGGGGATAGGGTCGGCAGCCATGGTCCCCGTACGACTCACCGGCCCGCGACTGGCCGTCCGCGAGTACCACCACACCGAGCGCGACGTGGACGCGCTGCACGCGCTGTTCGGCGACCCGGAGGTCACCCGCCACCTGCCGTTCGGACCGAGTGACCGGGAGGAGTGCGCCGACCAGGTCGAGCTCTACCTGGAGGAGGCGATGGCCGGGGAGCGGGACACCTACCGGCTCGCCGTCACCAGGCTCGCCTCCGCCGAGGACCCGGCGGACGCCACGCCGGTCGGGCAGGCCTCGCTCACCCTCGACGGGTACCGCGCGGCCCAGCTCGGGTGCGTGCTGGCCCGCGGGTCCTGGGGGCGCGGCTACGCGGGCGAGACCGTCGGCCTGCTCTGCGACCTCGCCTTCGGGGCCCTGGACCTGCACCGGGTGGCCGCGCGGGTCGCCGTGGCCAACGAGGCCTCCGTCCGGGTGCTCACCCGGCTGGGCTTCCGGCGCGAGGGGCGGCTGCGGCACGACGGGTTCAAGGACGGCGTCTGGACCGACTCGTACCTCTACTCGCTGCTCGCCGACGAGTGGCCCGGCCCGGCCGCCCGGACGCAGGGGGGTTAACCCCACCCCGGATCCGCCAGGCCCCCGGATCCCGACCGGCCACCGCATCCACCAGACTGGACACCGTCAGCGGGACGAACGACCGACAGCACGAGGGGCCGGGGGCCGGGATCATGAGCAGCAGCCGCAGCACGGAGGACCGGGAGTGGGACGTCCTGGGTGCCCACGGGGACGACCGGCGCCCCGCCGGGGCCCGCCGGACCGAGCGGCGGCCGGCCCTGTGGCGGGCGCCGTTCTCGGCGTACTACTACCGCGAGGTCGGCTACGCGCTCACCGGGCTGCCGGTGGCGATCGCCGGGTTCGCCGTCTCGGTCACCTTGTTCTGCCTCGGCCTCGGCACCTTCGTCACCGTCGTCGGCCTGCCCGTGCTGGGCGCCCTGACCAGCCTCGCCCGCGGTTTCGGCCGGCTGGAGCGGGCCCGGGTGCGCGGCATGCTGGCCCTGGACGTCCCGGGCCCGGAGCCGGTGCGCCGGGTCCGCCCCGGCAGCTGGGGCGCGATCACCGCGCGGCTGGGGGACGGAGCCGGCTGGAAGGCCGTGCTGTACCAGGTGGTGATGCTCCCCTGGGCGTTGTTCAGCTTCACGATGACGCTGGTGTTCCTGGTGCTCGGCTGGGCCCTGACGCTCTACCCGCTGTACCACTGGGTCTTCCCGACGTACACCTCCTGGAAGGGGTACCGGGTGTTCGACTTCCGCGACAGCGACGGCATCCGGCACCTGTACGAGATCCAGTCGCCCTGGCAGATCGCCGGGCTCTCGCTCGCCGGGCTGCTGCTGGTCTTCCTCACCACCCAGCTGGTCCGCGGTCTGACCAACGTCAACCGGGCCGCCGCCCTGGGCCTGCTCGGCCGCTGACCGCTTCGGCTGACCGCTGACCGCCGACCGCCGACCCGCTGACCGCTTCCGGCTGACCGGCTCCCTGGCCTGTAATAGTCACTTGGCAGGATTGCCCCTATACTCGTCCGCATGATCGAGACGACGATCCGGCCCGCCGACGCGACCGACGCCGACCGGCTCACCGCGCTCATCCATGCTTCCGGCGCCTACCGCGGCGCGTACTACGCGATGATCGACGGCTACCGGCTGACTCCCGACTACATCGCCCGCCACCTGGTGCGGATGGCCGTGGACGCCGCCGACGACCGCCTGCTCGGGTTCTACGGCCTGATCCGCGAACCGGCCGAGCTGGACCTGATGTTCGTCGCCGACGAGGCGCAGGGGCTGGGCGTCGGGCGGCAGTTGATCGCCGACATGCTCGACCGTGCGCGGGAGGCGGGCACCACCTCGGTCAAGGTCGTGTCCCACCCGCCCGCCGAGCGCTTCTACCTGCGGGTCGGCGCCGTACGCACCGGCACCCGGCCCCCGCAGGCCAGGACGCCCTGGGAACAGCCCGAACTGCGCTTCGCCGTCTAGGAGCTCCCGCCGGCCGACGGCGCGTCCGGTGCGCCCGGCTGGACCGGCACCACCACCGGTACGACCTGCGGTACGGCCTGCGGTACGGCCTGCGGGGCGGGCGGCCCCGACCGCTCCGGCACGAGGCCCGGCGCCTGGATCCGGGACAGGATCTTCTCCGCCAGCCAGCTGCGGTCCGACCCGTACGGAATCCCCCGCGGGTCGACCAGCTGGGTCGCCACCGCGTCCCGCACCCGCTGCGCCTCGGCGGCGGGCAGCCGGGAGAGCAGCCCCCGGGCGGCCAGCAGCGCGTGGTACTGCTCGAAGTCCGAGCGCGGGCGCTCGATCGCGTCCAGCACGCTCGGCAGGTCCGCCAGCGCCGGATCGCCCTGCATCAGCGCGAGCGCCTGGATCCGCCGGCCCTCGGAGCCGTCCGCGAAGAGGTCCCGCACCTGGTCGGCGGTCAGCGCCGAACGCCGCGCGGTCGAACGGACCTCGGCCACCACGCCCGCCGGCCCGGTCGGCGATCCGGAGGAGGGCGGCAGCTGCCCGGCCAGGGCGGCCGGGCGCTCCGCGCTGCCGCCCAGCAGCCCGAGCTGCCGCATCGCGCGGACCCGCAGGTCGTCGGCGCCCACCTTGTCGCCGTGCCGGTCGTGGTCCTGCCCGGCGAGGAAGAGGTCCAGCGCCTGGTCGGTCTCGGTCAGCGCCTGCGGCAGCGCCAGCCGGGTCACCAGCCAGCCGGCCAGGAAGCCGAGGACCAGGAAGTACAGCACCAGCGCCGCCGCGAACGGCGCCACCCCCTCGCCCCCGCCGAGCGCGGGCGCCAGCGCCGCACCGAGGTCGTGCAGCCGCCGGCCGAGCGAGCCGAGCTGGGTCAGCCCGACGCCCAGCAGCACCTTGGTCAGCCAGTCCGAGACCTGCTCCAGGTTGGTGTTCGGCGCGTACGAGCCCGGCGGCTCACCGGCGCCGGCACCACCGCGCACCCGGGGCACCCCGAACAGGAAGCCCAGCCCGCCGCCCAGCACCACCGAGGCGCCGACCACCACCAGCCCGCCGCCGAGCGTCTGCCAGGTGTGCTCCCGGCCGAGTGCGAACAGCACCAGCCCGAGCAGCCCCGTCCCGGCCGCCACCCCGGCGGCGCCCCACCACGCCGTCCGCAGCGCGGCCCCGCCGCCCGGCCGTCGTGCCTTCGCCATCGCCCGCCCCCTGTGTCCGCGCCGCTCCGCTCCGGAACCCGCGCCGACTCTAGCGCCGCGGGGAGCCTCCGGACCGTGCCGGAAGCTCCCGGGAACGCAGACGGCCCGCGGGCTGCTCCTGCGACGCCGGCCCGTGCACTGGCCAGGCGCCGAGGCACCGGGGATGTACCGGTGAGCCCGCGGGCCGGGTGACTGCTATGGATTTCGCCTGCCGGAGGCCTGGGGCCTCACCCTGCGCAGGCAGGGGCGGCTCTAGCGAGCAGCCACCTCACGCATCCTGATGGAACTCAACTCAGGATCACCTCCCTTCAGTGTGCTGCCAGCCTAAGCAGCGCACCGGGCGGAGGCAACGGATTTACTTCGCGGCGCCCGCGTCCGCCGCCCGGTAGATCCTGAGCCGGTCCAAGACCCGCCCGCCGACGCCGGACCCGCCGTCGCCGTCCTCGGCCCCGCCGCGGGCGGCGAGGCCGCGTGCTGCCCGTACCCGGACGTGCGAAAGGCCCGGAGGACATGTCCTCCGGGCCTTTCCGCTACTGAGTAGCGGGGACAGGATTTGAACCTGCGACCTCTGGGTTATGAGCCCAGCGAGCTACCGAGCTGCTCCACCCCGCGTCGGTGAACACAACAATACGTGGAAGTCGCCGGGATGGGAAATCGGTTCCTCAGGGCGCCCTGGCGACCTGCGGCCGACCGGGCGCCGCGTGCCGCGCCGACCGGCATCTCGCCCAGGCCGCGAAGCAGACCAGCGCGGCGAAGCAGGGCACCATCAGCGCCGCGTACACCACCAGGAAGCCGTCCGTGCCGAGGTCGGCGGCGGCGTTCCAGGTGCCGTGCAGGGCCATCGCCAGCAGCAGGCCGGCCGGCAGCGCCAGCCGGGCCAGCCAGCGGCGGCCGGTGGTGAGGGCGACGGCCAGGCCGATCCCGGTGAGCGCGGTGAACAGCGGGTGGGCGAAGGGGGAGAGCAGGGCGCGCAGCACGAAGGTCTGCACGGTGCTGTCGAAGTCGCGCAGGCTGGGCGGGTCGCCGAGGCCGATGCTGTCCAGCCGCTGCCGCTGGTCGCTGGTGAAGGCCCGGCCCAGGTAGAGGGCGTTCTCGGTGAACGCGAAGCCGCAGGCGGCCATCCCGCCGAGCACCACCCCGGCGGCCAGGGTGCGCGGCCGGGAGCGCTGGTGCGGCGGCGGGGCCGGCCGCAGGTAGGGCAGTGGCCGCAGGCGGGGGCGCAGCCGCAGCCGGCCGCGGGCGTGCGGCCCGGCCGGGTGGCGCGGGTACGGGCGGAGGCCGCGGGGCGCGGGCGACCGGCGCAGCAGCGGCGCGCAGGGGCGCCCGGTGCGGCGGCCGTGGCAGCGCAGCCGCTGGCCGAACGGGAGCAGCAGCACCAGCAGGGCGGTGGCCTTGGCGGTCTCCTCGATCACCGGGGTGGCGATCCCGGCGCCGAGCAGTTCCCCGAACGCGCCCCGGTGCCGGGTCAGGTAGCTCGCCGTCCAGTTGTTGGCCAGGATGGCGACGGTGGTGGCCGCGCAGGCGCCCCAGCCGAGGCAGAACACGGTGTGCCGCAGCGGCACCCGGGCGGTGAGGTTGAGCCAGGCCAGGCCGCCGAGCACGAACGGCAGCGGCACCAGCGCCAGACCCAGGCCGACCAGCAGCCCGACCGTGCCGGTCTGCCGCTGGACCAGGTGCAGGATCAGCACCCCGCAGCCGATCAGGGTCACCACGGCGGTCGTGGTGACCGTGGGGTGCGCCACCGAGCGGCTGCCGCCGGGGCGGGGGCCGGGGGCCGCGGTCCGGGCCGGCCCGGCGGGGGCGGTACCCGGCCGGGGCAGCAGGCGCCGGGCCCGGTGCCTCCGCGGGCCCGGGATGGTCCGGGTGCCGCCGGTGCTCGGGACCGTCTCCGGTGCGTCGGCGGCGGCCCGGAGCGTCGTCCGACCGTTCGTCCGGAACCCGCCGCCGGACGGGCTGCCCATGCGGCACAGGGTAGGCCACGGTGGCGGCCCGTCGGGAGGACCCGGGACGGACCGCCCGTCCCCGGACCGCCCTAACGGCCGCCGCGCGGGCGCCGGTTCGAACGGCGCCGGTGGGTCAGCGGCGGCGGAACAGCAGGTCGTGGACGACGTGGCCCTTGGCGATCCCGGCCCGTTCGAACTTGGTGACCGGTCGCCAGTCCGGCCGCGGGGCGTAGCCGGGGATGCTGCCGTCCGGGTGGTCCGCGGGCTCCAGCCAGCCGGTCCCGTCACCCTCGGGGTGCAGGTTCTCCAGCTCCGGCGAGGCGGACAGCACGTCCAGCATCTGCTCCGCGTACGGCTCCCAGTCGGTGGCGCAGTGCACCAGGGCGCCGGGGGCGAGCCGGGGCAGCACCAAGTCGAGGAAGGAGGGCTGGACCAGCCGGCGCTTGTGGTGCTTCGGCTTGGGCCACGGGTCGGCGAAGTAGACCCGCAGACCGGCCAGCGAGGCGTCCGGGAGCATGTCGCGCAGCAGGATCACCGCGTCGCCGGCGGCCGTCCGGACGTTCCGGGAGCCGTCGCGCTCCAGCAGGCCGAGCAGGTTGCCGTGGCCGGGGGTGTGCACGTCGGCGGCGAGGATGCCCATGGCCGGGTCGGCGGCGGCCATCGCGGCGGTGGTCTCGCCCATGCCGAAGCCGATCTCCAGCGTCACCGGCAGGCCGCCGAACAGCTCCGGCAGGTCCAGCGGGGTGCCGTCGATGGGGATGCCGTAGGTCTCCCAGCTCCGGTCCAGGGCGCTCGCCTGGGCGTTGGTCATCCGGCCCCGGCGCGGCTGGAAGCTGCGGATGCGACGCTCGCGGTGCTGGGCCTCGGTGGCCTTGTGCGGGTACATCGGCGCGGGGTAGGCGGCCGGCGCGGCGGACAGCCGGGCGGACGGCGAGGGCTGGGGGATCGGGGCGGTGGCAGTCACAATCACCCGAGTCTACGGGGCTGTCGGGGGTCGTCGGCCGGGCCTGTGACCGGGCTCATCCGCCCGATCGCCGCCCGCCCGGCCCGCCGCGCGGTCCGCCCGGCCGCCGGTGGAGAAGGGGGAGGAGCCACACCCCCGTGATGGCTCCTCCCCCCGTTCCCCGCCCGGTCGGCGCGGGCTCCGCTACCCCTCCCAGGGCCAGTGGGCGTTCGCCCCGGACTCCAGGAGGGGGATCAGCCGGAAGGCCGCGTCGCTCAGGCCGCCGAAGGTGTGCCGGTGGGCGCCGCCGCCGGGGCCGTGGCCCGTGGCGTAGCCGGCCAGGTTCCAGGTGTAGACGGGCACCTGGGCCGGGACCGCGGCCAGCGGGTCGCCCCGGTGGCCCGGGCCGGTCTGCTCGTCGGTGACGATCACCACCCGGTCGTGGCCGCGGTAGTGGGCGCGGACGGCGTCGGCGGTGTTGGTGCCGCCGAGGCTGGAGAAACGTTCCAGTACCCGCAGCACCGCCTCGCCCCGGCCGACCTCGACCACCCGGCTGGTGGTGCCGAACTCGACCAGGTCCGCCTCCTCGGCCCGGACCTTCAGCGCGGTGCCGAAGATCGCCGCCGAGTCCGCCCGGTTGAGCTCGGTCGGCCCGCCGGAGCGGTCGAACATCGAACCGGAGCGGTCCACCAGGACCAGCGTCCGGCCGGGCAGCTCCGGCACGTTGGCCA
This sequence comes from Kitasatospora sp. NPDC001547, assembly GCF_042894165.1. Taxonomy (NCBI): domain Bacteria; kingdom Bacillati; phylum Actinomycetota; class Actinomycetes; order Kitasatosporales; family Streptomycetaceae; genus Kitasatospora; species Kitasatospora sp. NPDC001547. The sequence continues at coordinate 105,291 of NZ_JBIAVL010000021.1, forward strand.
GCGAGTGGCCGAGCGCCGTCTCCAGCGCGTGCCCCCAGCGCAGCGAGGGCGCGTTGCGGTACGCGGCCAGGTAGCGGAACGGGAACTGGCGCGAGCGCCGCACCTCGCCCCGGTCGGAGATCCGCCGGGCGACCTCGGCCGCGACGGCGTCCGAGACGCCGGCCCGGTCGAAGTTGCGCAGGTTCCGCACCAGCGCCATCGGACCCATCGACGGGATGACCGCCTCCCAGACGGCCGCGTCCAGCGGTCCCCGCAGCCAGCCCGCCAGCGCCTCCCAGGTCAGCCCGGCGGCGGCCAGCCGCTCGGCGCCGCCCTCCGCGGTCACCGCCGCCCGGCGCTCCTCGACGGGCAGCGCCAGCAGCTCGCGGTTGGCGGTCAGCATCCGGTCGACGGCCGGCGGGACGGCCTCCTCCGGCCGGTGCCGGCGGTCCAGCGCGTACGCGAACAGCGCACCCTGCCAGGGCCGGTCCGGGGCCGGCGAGGGGTGGGTCAGCTCGATCACGTCGCCGAACCGGTAGCCCTTGCCCGCGGTGTCGTACTTGAGCAGCGAGCGGGCGTCGTACAGGCGCTGGACGGCGTCCGCGACGCCGCGCTTGAGCGGCTTGGGCAGCGCCCGGCCGTAGCGCGAGGTCCAGTAGGCGAGCAGCTCGCCGGGCTCGTCGGCGCGCCGCAGCACCGCGGCGACGGCCTGCCGGGAGTGGCCGTGGGCGCCGGCGTCCAGCCGGGCACGGGTGAACTCGGCGGCGCCGACCAGGGCGGCGGTGCGCATCTGGGCGCCGTGGCGCAGCCAGCGCAGCAGCCCGAGGGTCCACTCAGGCTCGGCGACGGCGAGTTCGCGCACCAGTGCGGTGTAGCGGTCGTCGCGCGCGCCGCCGCGCTCGTGGAAGGCGTCCTGGCCGACCATGTTGGCGATCGCGAGCAGGAAGAGCTCGGACCTGGCGTCCCGGACGTGGCCGACGCCGCCGTTGTGGTTGCGGGTGAGCCGCCCGGTGGTGGCCACCGGCGAAGTCGGAGCCGCCTTGGCCCCGCGGAAGTTGAACCTGGACATGCGAAAGCCCCCCTCGGCCTGCTGGTGTCAGTGGGAGGGAGGCGTGCTGTGGTGCGGCGTGCCCGAGATCGTGCCGGCCGTGGGACGGCCGGCGTCGGCGGAGGTGTATGCCTTGTGCTCTACCGGATTGAGCTACCGGCCGCGCTCGCGCACGGCCGCCCGGGATTCGAACCCGGAACCGCAAGATCCGAAGTAACCCCCGCCCGCGCACCGGGCACTCCGAAGCGCACTGCCTCCCGAGATCAGGATGGCGGCGGTGTTTCGCGGGCTCGAACCGCTACGCCGGAGAACCGGCGTCTACCAGAAGTAACCGCTGCCGTCGCACCGGGAGGTGCGGAACGAACTATTCAGGTATGGGTGTCCAGAGATCGAAGGCGGCTGAGGTGACGAAGCCGCTCTGCCGCTGAGCTACACCGGCACGAGTACCGGTGGCGGGACTCGAACCCGCGACCTGCCCAATGAGGAGTTGGAAGTAACCTCTGCCTGCGCACCTGGACGAGGGAGACCTTAGCCAGGCCGTTCCCGCGCGTGCACCCCATTTACCGCCGGCTCGTGCGGGGCCGCGGCTCAGGCCGGAGCGACGATCACCGCCCGGGCCCGCTCGGTCAACTCCCGTACCCGGCGTTCACCCTGGAAGGGCTCCAGCCGCCGCAGCATCTCCACCACGTACTCCCGGCTGCGCTGCGAGGAGATCCGGCCGGCCACCTCGACGGCGCGCTCGCCGGCGGCGACCGCGGCGTCCAGGTTGCCCGCCTCGGCCTCGGCCATCGCCGAGACCACCAGCCGCAGGCCGTGCGAGCGGACGAAGCCCTCGGTGGGGGTGGCCAGCGCCTCACGGGTGAACTGCCGGACCTTGGAGGGCACTCCGAGGTCGCGGAAGCACTCGGCGGCGTCGGCGGCCAGCCGGTCGTAGGCGTAGAAGTCCATCCACGCCGGATCGGGATCCCCGGCGCGCGCCCGTTCGAGCGCGCTCTCCGCCGCGCCGAGCGCCGTCGCACACGCCGCGGCGTTGCGGGCCTTGGCCTGGGCCCGGGCCTCCACCAGGTGGAAGAAGCTCATGGTGCGGGCGGTGGCCAGGCCCCGGTTGCGCTCCAGCGCGGCCTGGGCGAGGTCGACCGCCTCCTCGGCGAAGCCGCGGTAGCCCGCCTGGAGGCTCATCGAGGCCAGCACGTAGCCGCCGAGCGGCACGTCGGCGGCGGCCCGGGCGAGCCGCAGCGCCTGGATGTAGTAGCGCTGGGCGGCCTCGTGCTGTCCGGTGTCGAAGGCCATCCAGCCGGCCAGCCTGGTCAGTTCGGCGGTCGCGCCGAACAGCGCCCGGCCGACCGCGTCGCTGTACGAGGCGAGCAGCAGCGGCGCCGCCTCCACCCGCAGGCATTCCGGCACCATCGACGAACGCCAGTCCCCGCCGCCGTACTTGGAGTCCCAGCGGCGGGCCTCCTGGGCGGCCTCGCGGAGCTTGGCGGCGTCCGAGTGGCCGACCCGGTAGGAGGAGGTGTCGGTGGGGGAGCGCGGCACCTCGCGGGCCACCGAGCCGTCCGCGGGGGTGATCAGCCAGCGGGAGACCGGGGTCGCGTAGGCGGCGACCGAGAAGGTGCCGGCCAGGCTGTCGCTCCAGCGTCCGCCGCCGGGGCCCCGGCGCAGGTCGAGGTCGACCCGCCACAGGTCGGTCGCCGAGCGGACCGCGTCGGCGACCTCGCGCGGGAAGGCCAGGCCGAGTTCGGGCGCCGGGTCGGTGTCGCCCAGGCCGATCTCCTCCAGCGGGACGGGCCGGCCGAGCTTGCCGCCGATCGCGGTGGCGATCAGGTGCGGGACGGGCCCCTGCGGCACCATGCCCTTGCTGACCCAGCGGGCCACCGAGGTCTTGTCGTACCGCAGGGTCAGCCCGCGCTGGGCACCGAGGTCGTTGACCCGGCGGGCCAGTCCGGCGTTGCTGATCTGGGCGAGGGTCAGGAGCGTGCCGAGCCGTTCGTTCGGTCCACGTGGGCTGACGGTCATGGTGGCGGCGGCACCTCCTGCGGCCTTGTGCGCGGGGCCCGGGCGGCACCGGGCCGTAGCTGCTGTACCTAGCGTAGTCGGACGCGTTCCGACGGTTAAGAGGTCGCATTCCGGATGGCGGGATCGCGCACTCGGCGGTGCCGCACCGGAGTTGGTCCGGACCGCTCGGATCCGGCCGACCGCACCGCGCGCCGGAGCGTCGTGCTCCGGTCCCGTGTTCACGTGCGCCCGGCCGTGCCCCCTGGCCCGACCGGCTGGTCGGCGATTCGCTGGTGGTCGTGGGTCGGCCTGCCGTCGAGGACCCGGCGGGCCGGGGGATGCCGCCGCCTCAATCCCCGCGGGCGGCGGTGAAGTCCGGGAGGGCATGCGGATGCCCTCCCGGGCTGGGCGACGCCTTTCGGCCATCTCGCGATGCCCATGTCAAGGCGTTCGCCGGTGGTCCGGGCCGGGGAGGGGGAGGCCCGGCCCGCCCGCCCCGCCAGATCGGCGGGACGATCGAACTCCCTTCCGGTGCGCGGAACTTGCCCGCCCGCAGCGATCGGGTGCCGCGGTGGTCCCGGGGCCGCCCCCCGGCCCGAGGGCGCGCCCGCACCGGCCCGGACGCCCGCACCCGGCCGTCGAACGGCGGGTCCGAACGGAATCGGAACCCGGAACACCGGCCCCGGCGGCGCCCCGCGGTGGCACGATGTCTCCTGACGGCGCGTCGAGCTGCGGGGGCACGCCGGGACGCGCACGGGCCGCCACGGCACACCACCCGGCCGCCCGGCGGACGGCGAACGCGCCCACGGATGCAGGTCCTCGTCCGCTGGAGGCGCGATGCGGTGGCTGACGGGCTGGTGCACGGGCGTGCCGAGCGCGGGCACTCCGGCGCACGAGGCACTCGGCAGGGTCGAGCCGATCGCTGCGCGCCCCCTGTGGACCGGGCCCGACCCGCTCTGGGCCGTGGGCGACTGGCGCCCCGGCGAGATCCGCCTGGTCACCCTCCGCCCCGGCGCCCCCGCCGTGGTCAGCACCGGGCCCACCGCCCCCGACCAGGTCGAGGACACCCCCGCCACCTCCCGGCTCGCCGTCCTCGGCCACTGCGGCGCCACCGACGCCGAACTCGCCGCCGGCCTCGCCGCCGCCCGCGGCGGCGCCGTCCGCCACCTGACCGCCTGGCCCGGCAGCTACACCGTCGTGCTGCGCTCCGGCACCCGCTCCACCCTGCTGCTCACCGACCTCGCCGGCGCCCAGCCCGTCTTCCACACGCCGTGGGCCGGCGGCACCGCGTACGCCACCGCCGCCCTGCCGCTCGCCGACCTGGTCGGCGCCCCGCTGGACACCGGCCACCTCGCCGCCCGGCTCGCCTGCCCCGAGTCCCCCGAGGCGCTCGGCACCGGCACCCCGTACCTGGGCGTCCAGCGGGTGCCGCCCGGCCACGTGCTCGGCGTCCGCGGCGGCCGCCCGTACCTGTCCGGCTACGACGACCCGGGCGGCGAGCAGCCGCGGGGCGAGGCGCCCGCCGTCCGCGAACTCACCCGCGCCCTGCTGGAGGCCGTCCGCTCCCGGGTCCGCACGCCCGGCCCGGTGCTCGACCCGGCCGGGCGGGCCCGGCTCGGCGTCGACCTCTCGTACGGGACGGCCTCCGCGACCGTCGCCCTGCTCGCCGCCGCCGTCCCGTTGCCGCCGGCGCCCACGGCCGCCGCGGCGGCCCGGGCGGCCACAGCCGGGGCCAGGAGCGGCGCGGTCAAGGGATCCTGGGCCCGCGCCGCCGCCGTCCGGGAACCCGCCGCCCCCGAGCGGCTGGCCGCCGTCACCCTCGGCGAGACCGGGCCCCCGGCCGGCCTCGCGCTCGCCCCCGACACCCCGCGGCTGCGGCACACCGTGCTCGACCCCGCCCCGGACACCCTCCCGTACGCCGGGCCGGGCGCCGACCCGCAGGCCGGCCGGCTCACCGACGAGCCCGGACCCGAACTCGTCGCCGCCGCCCGGGCCGAGGCCCGCTTCGACGCGGGCGGCACCGACCACCTCACCGGCTACGGCGCCCGCCAGGTGCTGGACGGGCACCCGGCCCGGCTCGCCGACCTCATCCGGGCCGGCCGGCCGCGCGAACTCCTGTCCCCGGTCGCCGCGCTGGCCGGCGCCGACCGGGCCGCCGCGGGCGTCCTCGCCGGCGCGCTGCGCACCCCGCTCACCGTGGTCCGGGCCGCCCACCGGCTCTCCCGGGTCCGCTACGCCGAGGCGCTGGACGAGGCGGCCGCCAGGCTGACCGCCCGCCACGTCCCGGACGACGCCGGTACGGCGGGGGCCCGCTCGGCCGTCGACCTCGCCTGGTGCGTGCCCGGCCCGGCTGCCCGCTGGCTCTCGGACGAGGCGCTCTCCTCGGTCGCGCTGCGGCTCCGCCTGGCGGCGCGCAAACCGGCGCCCGAGGAACACCCAGGCGCGCACCGGGCCCGGCACGCCCTCTACCGGCAGGCGCGCTCCTTCCGCACGCTCGTGCACGCCGCCGAACAGCCAGGACAGCGGCTGCACGCGCCCTTCCTCGACAACCAGGTGGTGCGCGCCGCCCGGCTGCTGCCCGACGACGTCCGCCTCCAGCCCGGCGCCCGGCACGCCCTCCTGCACGCCGTCCTCACCGGCGCCGGCCGCACCGACCTGCCCCCCGACTGGGGCCGCGGCCCCCGCCCCGACCGCACCGCCCCCGCCCGCGCCGGACTGCGCCTCGCCGCCGACGGCCTCGCCGAACTCTTCGACGCCCCGCTGCTCGCCGAGGCCGGCCTCATCGACCTGCCCGCCGTCCGCGCCGACCTCGCCCACGCCGCCGACCCCGCCACGCCCCTCTCCGCCGCCGCCCTGGCAGGCCTCGCCGACCTCGTCTCCACCGAACTCTGGCTCCGCCGCATCCGCGCCCGCCGCCACGGCGCCTGCTGGACCGGCCTGCCCGGGCCCCGCCAGCCCGCCCTCACCCCCTGACCGCCACTCTGTCGCCCTGCGGCCTCCCACCGTCCGCCCCCCGCCCGCCGCCGTACCGGCTCCCTCCGGGCGCTCCCCGCCCCGCCGGCCACCCCGTCCCGCCGTGCTGGCGCCTGGCCGCCAGGCCGCGCCGGTCCCCATCCGGTTGTCTCGGTCGCCTTCGGGCCTCTGGCCAGCCCCGGTCCGGGCGCTCCGCGCGCCGCTCCCGGGGCCCGCCCGTCCGGTCCTGCTCGCCGCCGTTCCGCTTCGCCGGGCGGCCCCTCATCTGTGACCGCTGCCCCGCCTCGCTGGCCTCGCCAGGCCGCGCCGGTCCCCGGCCGGTCCAGGCGCTCCCTGGGCCGCTCCGCCGACCCGCCCGTCCGCCGCCCCGCCCCGCTCTCCGCCCTGCGGCGCGGTTGCCGGGTGCGGGTCGCCGGGGCGGTGATGATGGCGGGGGTGTGGATCCGGGGTGAGGAGGGTGTGCGGTGGCCGGTGGGAGCGCGGAGCGGGAGGTGCGGGTCGTGCTGTCGGTGCTCGGGCGCCCGCCGGCGGGTCGGACGCCGGGGGTGCTGGCGGCGTGCGACGGGTCGGACGGGTCGCTGTGGGCGCTGGACCGGGCGATGACGGAGGCCGAGCTGTTCGGGCTGCCGCTGTACGTGCTCGCCGTCGTCAACCCGGCGCCGACCGGTTACCCCCCGGGGATGGCGGAGCTGGTGCAGGAGAGCGTGGAGACGCTGGTGGAGAGCATGGCGGACGGGCTGCGCCGCTCGGTGGCCGCCGTGCAGCGCCAGCGCCCCGCGCCGTACGCGGGGGAGCTGTCGCTGCACGTGGTGCTGGGCAATGTGATCGAGGTGCTGCTGGAGGCGGCGACCCGGCAGCACACGCTGGTGATCGGCACCCGGGGCAACGGCGGCTTCGCCCGGTTGCTGATGGGTTCGGTGAGCTCGGCGGTGGTGCACCACGCGGCCTGCCCGGTGCTGGTGGTCCCGGCGCCGCCCGCGGCCTGACCGGCCTGGGATGCCGGCCGGAGTGCCGGGAATGTACCGAGATGGTTCACCGTTCACCTATTCTCGTACCGTCTGAACCCCACGCCCCTGGAGCCCCCGCATGAAGGTCGAGATCTGGAGCGACATCGCTTGTCCCTGGTGCTACATCGGCAAGCGCCGCTTCGAGGAGGCCCTGGCGGACTTCCCGGGCAAGGAGCAGGTCGAGGTCGTCTACCGCCCGTACCAGCTGGTCCCGGACGCCCCCGCGACCGCGAGCCCGCACCGCGCCTGGCTGGCCGAGCGCTACGGCCCGCAGTCGGTGGCGATGGACGCGCGGGTGGCCGAGCTGGGCCTCGCCGAGGGCATCACGTACGACTTCGACGCCGCGCTGCACGCCAACACCTTCCTGGGCCACCGCCTGCTGCACCTCGCCGAGGCCGAGTACGGCGCGGCCGTCCAGGGGCGGCTGAAGGAGGCCTTGCTGAAGGCGCACTTCACCGACGGCGTCGACGTCGGCGACCGCGCCGCGCTGACCGACGTCGCCGTGTCGGCCGGGCTGGACCGGGACCGGGTGGCCGCCTACCTGGCGGGCGACGAGGGCACCACCGAGGTCAACGCCCAGCTGGCCGAGGGCCGGGAGCTGGGCATCAGCGCCGTGCCGACCTTCGTCTTCGAGGGCAAGTGGGCCGTCCAGGGCGGCCAGGACGCCGCGACCTTCGGCAAGGTGCTGGAGCAGGTCGCCGCCGAGATCGGCGAGCGCCGCCCCGCCCCGGTGCAGGTCGCCCCGGCCGGAGAGGCCTGCGCGGACGGCTCCTGCGCGATCTGACGGCCCGCCGCGCCCCCGGCAGGCCCCGCGGCACCCCGCGGACGAGGCCCGCTCCAGGAGTCCTGGAGCGGGCCTCCGTCACGACCGCCCGGGGCGCGCCCCGGTCACGAGCACCGGAAGCGGGCCTGGGCCCAGTCCGCCACGTTCATCGCCGACCAGATCCCGTTCACCGGTGTGACCACCAGCTTGACCGACTTCTGCCCGGCCAGCGGCACGTGCACCGGCACCGGGTCGTCTCCGACGGCCAGCGCGCGGGAGCGCCACAGGGTGGTGCCGTCGCCGCCCTGGACGGAGAAGACGACCCCGCCCGGCGAGAGCGTGGCGTCGTCCACCCCGGCCACCGCGTCGAAGGACGTGCAGCCGCGGTTGAGGTCGATCACGGTGGTCGCCGGGGCGTGCACGGTGATCGCGTGCGGGTGGTAGCCGCCGCCGATCCAGCCGCCGTCGCGCTGCCAGAACTTGTCGCTGCCCTTCTGCCGGATACTCGGCTCGGACGGCGGCACCCGGTTGTTGCCGGGCTTGAGCACGGGCAGCGAGTTGCCCCAGTAGTCGTTGAGCACGGGCGGCGCGGGCGTGGTGACGGTCGGGGTCGGCACCGGCGGCAGGGTGGGCGTCGGGACGACCGGCACGTCGGGCGTGGGCACCGGCGGCAGGGTCGGCACGGTCACGACCGGGGGAACGATGGTCGGCCTCGGCACCTTCGGGCTGCTGGGCGCCGGCGCGACGGGCTCCGGCGCCCGGGTGGTGGCGGGCGGGGGAGTCGGCGTGGGCCTGGGGGCCGGCTTGGCCCCGGGGCTCGTCGCGGGCGCCTCGGGGGCCGGAGCGGCGGCGCCGGGCGGCGCCGGGGCCGGTACCGGTGCCGCGGCGGGTGGGGCCACCGGCCGGGCCGGGGAGGCGGCGGCCGGGGCGCTGGTGGCCGGGGGAGCGGCCACCGGGGGCTTCGGCTCGGGCGAGCCGGTGAGCGCGTACGCGGCGACGGCGGCCGCGGCCACCGCGATGGCGGCGGCGATCCCGGCCTTGGCGGCGGTGCCCAGACCCTCGCCGGCCGCCGCGGCGGCGGCCCCGCCGGAGCCCGCACCGGTCGAGCCGGCGGTTGCGGCACCGGCCGCACCGGCCGCGGCTCCCGAGGACCCGGCGGTCGCGGCGGCCGTCCCGGCCGCTGCCGCACCGCCGACGGCCGCGGCACCGCCCACGGCGGCCGCGGCGGCGCCGAACCCGCCGACGCCGATCCAGACCAGCACCCCGCCGGGCAGCAGGGCGCGCAGCCCGGTGTTGATCTCGGTCAGTTCCAGGCAGGCGGCCGTGCAGCGGTCGCACTCCTGGAGGTGCCGGCCGACCTCCGCCGAGGCCCGCTTGCGCAGCGAGCCGCGCGCGTACGCCCCGAGCCGGTTGGCGTACGCCTCGCACGAGCTGTCCTGGCTGCCCGAGACGTGCGCCTGGAGGAACCCGGCGGCGAGCCGGTCGCGGGCCCGGTGGGCCTGGACGGCGGTGGCGTTGGCGGTCTTGCCGAGCATCACCGCGACGGTCTTCGGGGACTCCCGCTCGACCTCGGTGTGCCAGAGCACCACCCGGTCGTCCTCGGGGAGTTGGGCGTAGGCCTGCATGACCATCCGCTGGTCGGCCATCGCCATCGCCCAGGCGTCGGCGCCCGGGTCGGCGAGGTCGAAGTCGACGACGGCGGCCGAGGTCTGCGCGAACACGGCGAAGTCGTCCACGAGTTGCTCGCGCCGCTCGCTGCGGTGCCAGGCGGCGGCGACGTTGCGCACGGCGGTCAGCAGGTAGGCGCGGACGGCGAACTCGGGACCCTTGCCGGCCCGCAGCGCCTGCAGGGTGCGGGCGAAGACCTCGCCCGCGAGGTCCTCGGCGGTGAAGCTGTCCCGGCAGCAGGTGCGCGCGTAGCGGCGCACCGAGTCGGCGTGCCGGCGGTAGATCTCCTCGTAGGCGGCGTCGTCGCCGGCCCGCACCCGGGCGGTCAACTCGGCGTCGGAGGCGGGGCGCTCGCCGTCCACCGGGTCGGCGGGGGCGGGCACGGTCGGCCGGGCGGTCCGGCCGTCACCGGGGAACGGGTCGCCGACGAACGCCTCGGGGGCGACACCGCCCCGGCCCGCCGGGGCCTGCCCGGGCACCCGGCCCGGGGGCAGCGCGGCGGCGGAGGCGGAGAGCGTCTCGCGGCCGGGCATGCCGGCCTGGTCGGGGACCTGCCCGGCGGCCGAACCCGCTGCGGCGCCCGGCACTTGGGCCGTCCCGCCGGTGCCGCCGAGACTGCGGGGGCCCGCGGCGGACCCCTCGGCGGCATCGCCGGAGAGGCCCCCGAAGTCGAGGCCGTACCCGTAGTCGTTCTGTTCCTCGGCGCTCACAACGGACCCCAGATTCCACGACAGCCCCCGCAGTGTGGCAGGGCGCGCGGGAGTGCGTGGGCGCACGGTTCCCCGGCGTACGGCGCCGATGGCGCGCGAACGGCGCGCATCGGGACATTGGCTCCAACCACGGGCAAAGGATGGCATAGCGCAGGGAACGGCGGTAGCCGTACCGGCCGCCTTCCACCCCTCCGAGGGGCCGTCGCGACGGTGTTCGCCCAGCGTGCGACGGTGGGGTGCGCGACTCCCGCACCCGGCGCGCGCACGCGGGCCGCGCGCCGGTCATCCCTCCAACTCCCGTGCCCGCCAGGCGTGGCGGACCGGACACCCGACGGACGTCAGCGCGCCCGCAGGCCGTCCAGCAGGATCTGCAGCAGCCGATCCGAGGGCCCGGCGACCGGCTGGCCGTCCGACTGCGGAGAAACCGGCGAGAAACCGCCGGCCGCCGGTACGGAGACCGACGGACGGGCCGCGTGCACCGGCACCGAGGCGGTCAGCACCAGCACCACGTCCGACACCGTGACGCCGGGACGCAGCTCGCCCGCCGCACCGGCCCGCGCCACCAGCGCGGCCAGCAGCTGCAGCAGCAGCCGCGGATCGGCGTCGGCCGCCGACGGCTCGACCGCCCCGCCCGAGCGGGCCTCCTCGCCGCGCAGGTCGAAGCGGACCGCCGCGGGCGGTTCCGGCGCGCGCTGCTCGGGCACCCGGCCCAGCTCCTCCGCGTACCGGAACGCCTCCGGCGGCAGCAGCCGCCCGGCGCCGCTGCTCACCGCGCGGGCCAGGTAGCCGGCCAGCGACTCCCAGGCGCCGTCACCGCCGTACAGCGACTCCCGCGCCTGCGCGGTCAGCCACGCCACCTCCTCGGCGGCGATCCGCTGGACCAGTACCTCCTTGCTCGGGAAGCGCCGGTAGACGGTGCCGACCCCGACCCCGGCCCGGCGCGCGACCTCCTCCATCGGCGCGCCGTAGCCGAACTCGCCGAACACCTCGCGGGCCGCCCGCAGCACGCTCTCCAGGTTCCGCCGCGCGTCCACCCGCAGCCGGGCGCCGGGCACCGGCGCGGCCGGTGCGGGCTCGACCCGGTACGGGACCGCGGCGTGAACCGTTCCGGCCTGTGGCAGCCCGCCCTGCGGTGGCAGGTCCACCGGGCCGCGCTGCTCGGGGACCATGCCCGCCCCGGCCTGCGGTGCACCCGCCCGCCCCAACACCTGCTCCTGATCCATCATCCCAACTCTCCCCCGCAGGCGTCCGAATCCGGACCCTGTCGTCGCCCGCCCCTGCACCCCCCGGTGCAGCTCAGCCCGTCAGAAATGACCCGATGACCCATTGCTCGTGCCGCCCGTCCGGTTCCGGTGACCACGGTTCGTGCCGCCGTGCCGGGTCCACGACCGGCTCGGCGCGTCGGCACCGTCCGGGGCCCTGTCCGGGAACTACCCTTCCCCGGATGACTGTCCCCCAGTCGGGTTCTCACGCCAACGCTGGAACAGGCCGTAGTGGCCGCTCCACGGTGCGTCGTCGTCGATTGTCATGGCGACGGCCGCTCCGGTACACAATCCGACCATAGTTCACCACTCTCCGAGGCCGAAAGTGCGTCAGAAAGTCGCCCAGTAGGCACAACTGGCCCCGTGGGTCACCCGAGGCGCAACCAGCCCCGTACGGACTGTGGACAAGACCACCCCCGCCGGTCCTTCATAGGGGGCGTGAACGGGGGCACACCCCCGGCCGCGGGGCGGCCGGGAGGACACGTCGCTTCGGCAGGAGGTGCACCATCAGGATCCTGATCGCCGGCGGCGGCTGCGCCGGAACGGCCGCCGCACTCCACCTCCAGCGCGCCCTGCGGGACCGGCTGCGGCGCGGCGAGGTGGAGATCACCGTCGTCGAGCCCCAGGCCTACTTCACCCACCACCCGCTGCTGGCCGAGGTGGCGGCCGGCTCGATCGACCCGAGACACGTGGTCGTCCCGCTGCGCCGGGTCCTGCCGGACTGCCGGGTGCTCACCGCCCGGATCACCCGGATCGAACACGCCGCCCGGCTCGCCCTCGCCGACGCCGCCGCCCCCGGCGAACCCCCCGCCCCGGTCGAACTGCCCTACGACGTCCTCGTGGTGGCCCCCGGCTCGGTCTCCCGCACGGCGCCCGTGCCAGGCCTCGCCGAGCACGGCCTCGGCTTCTCCACCGTCGGCGAGGCGGTGGGCCTGCGCAACCACGTCCTGGAGCAGCTCGACCTCGCGTCCGCCACCCGCGACCCGGCCCTGCGGCAGTCCGCGCTCACCTTCGTCTTCGTCGGCGCCGGCTACGCGGGCGTCGGCGCGCTCGCCGAACTGGAGGACATGGCCCGCACCGCCGTGCGCGGCTACCACAACGTCCGCGCCGAGGACCTGCACTGGGTCCTGGTCGAGGCGACCGGCCGGATCCTCGCCGAGGAGTCGCCCGAACTCGCCGCGCACACCCTCGGCGAACTGCGCGAGCGCGGCGTCGACATCCGGCTGGACACCACCCTGGAGTCCGCCGTCGACCGGGTCGTGGCGCTCTCCGACGGCAGCCGCTTCGGCGCCCGCACCCTGGTCTGGACGGCGGGTGTCCGGCCCTCCCCGCTGCTGCGCGAGACCGACCTGCCGCTGGACACCCTCGGCCGGGTGCGATGTCTGGCCACCCTGCAGGCGGTCGGACCGGACGGGCGCGCCCTGCCCGGCGTCTGGGCGGCCGGCGACTGCGCCGCCGTACCGGACCCGAACGCGGACGGCGCCCCCTGCGCGCCCAACGCCCAGCACGCCTTCGCCCAGGCCGAACTGCTCGCCCGCAACGTCGTGGTGGCCCTGGACGGCGGGCCGCACGCCCCGGGCCTGGCCGACTACCGGCCCGGCCCCGCCGCCTGCTCGACCTCGCTCGGCCCGCGCCGGGCCGTCGCGCACACCCGGCGCGGCCGCAGGCTCACCGGCCGCCGCGCCTGGTGGCTGCACCGGGCGCGGCACCTGCGGCGGCTGCCGAGCACCGAGCGCCGGGTGCGGGTGCTGGTGGACTGGATGCTCGGCGGGGTGTTCTCCCGCGAAGCGGTCTCGCTGGGCGCGATGGAGCACCCGCGTTCGGCCTTCGAGAAGGGGTTCGACCCGAGGTCCGGACGGTCGTCCGACGCCGGACCGGACGCTCCCCGGTGACCGCACCCTCCGACCCGGGCCGACGGCCGACCGGACGACGGACCGGTGGGCGAAACGGGCGACGGATCGGACGGCCACGCCGGGCGCGCGACTTCCGGAACCGGGCCTCCGCCTGACAGGATCAGCCCGACTGGTCATTACCCCGTGTGCTGTTGCGCACACAAAAAGTGATGATATGCCTGGAAAACGAGGAAGCGGCCGTCGTTTGAACCTCATGCGCTGGAGCGCCCGGCTCACCGGAGTCCCCTGGCGTGCCGTCCCGCCCGACGGGACCGGCACCGAGGACGGTGCGCCCTGCCCCGACGGCGTCGTCGTGCCCAGCCCCCGCGACCCGACCAGCCCCGCCGCCACCGCCGAACTCCCCGACGCGCACAAACCCCAGAACCTGCGCGAGGTCCTCAACCGCATCCCCGCCCCGGTCGCCGTCACCTACGGGCCGCTCCACCAGCTCGGCTACGCCAACCGCGCCTACCGCGAGCTCTTCGGCGAACGCCACACCGGCCTGCCGGCGGCGGAAGCGCTCCCCGAGCTCGCCACCATGGGCGTCCTGCCCCTGATGGACCAGGTCATCCGCGGCGGCCGCCCGCGCAGCGTCAAGGCCCGCTGCATCCTCGGCCTCACCGGCAACCGCTACTACAACGTCTCCTGCGTCCCGCTCGGCGCCGGGGAGAACGGCGACGCCCCCGCCGAGGGGCCGCCCGCCGGTGTGCTGATCTTCGCCGCCGAGGTCACCGACCAGGTCCTCGCCGCCGCCCGCCTGCGCGAAGCCGAACGCCGCCAGCGCGAGGCCGCCGTCACCCTCCAGCGCAGCCTGCTCCCGCAGAAGCTCGACCAGCCGGCCGGCCTGCGGGTCGCCGCCACCTACCAGCCGGGCGGCGCCGAGGCCGCGGTCGGCGGCGACTGGTACGACGTCATCGCCATCGACGGCGGGCGCACGGCCCTCGTCATCGGCGACGTCATGGGCCGGGGCCTGCGCGCCGCAGCCGTCATGGGCCAGCTGCGCACCGCCGTCCGCGCCTACGCCCGCCTCGACCTGCCCCCGCACGAGGTGATGCGCCTGCTCGACGGACTCGCCATGGAGATCGACGCCAACCAGATCGCCACCTGCACCTACGCCGTCTGGGACCCGCGGCGCCGCACCCTCTCCTACGCCTCCGCCGGACACCTCCCCGTCCTGCTGCGCTGCCCGGACGGCACCATCCTGCGCAGCGAGGAACAGAACGGCCCGCCGCTCGGCACCGGCGGCGGCCTGCACGTCTCCCACACCCTGCGGCTGCTCCCCGGCACGACCGGCGTCCTCTATACCGACGGACTGGTGGAGCGCCGCGACGAGGACATCGACCAGGGGCTCGACCTCCTGGCCCGCACCCTGACCGGTGCGATCGGCGCCCCCGAGGTGATCTGCGCCCGGCTGCTGCGGGCGATGGGCGTGACCTCCGAGCACGACGACGACGTCGCCGTCCTGGCCTTCCAGCTGCCGGCGGAGGAGGACGCGGAAAATCCGCTTGCGCCGCTTGACTCGGACACCCCAGAGGTCTAATGTTCTTCGAGCTGCCTGGCAGGGAGCACCGGACACGCATCAGCGCGGACGGTCCCGGGGCAGCCAATCCCTTGAAACACCACTTCCCGGTTCGGGCCGGGTCGCTTCGTTGTATTCACGTCGCGGCCTGGTGCGTATTTGGCGTGCGCATTTTATCGGATTGCGGCCGGATTCGCTTTTCGGAGCGGGGATCGGCTAGAGTTTGAAACGTCGGACGGGGCGTCAAACCCCGGAAGGCACCGGCGAGTTGGATGAACGAAGCCCTGGAAACGGAGCGGAAAACATCTGATAAGCTGGAAACACGAAAGAACGAAGCCCGGAGGGCCTGCTGGAAGGCGGCTCGAAGGAAGCGTCCGTTCCTTGAGAACTCAACAGCGTGCCAAAAGTCAACGCCAGATATGTTGACATCCCCGGCCTCGGTCGTTTGATCGGGGTTGGAGATTCCTTTTGAAACAAACACTAGCGAGGACGCAGTGCGCGGGGCCGCCCTATTCCGGTGGTTGCCGTGCCGCTCAACGCGGGTGT
>NZ_JBIAVL010000022.1:0-113353 GCF_042894165.1 Kitasatospora sp. NPDC001547
GTGCGCCGTGGGGGTGCTGCCCGGGTTTTTTCCACCCGACCGCCGGGTGTTCCGGGGTCATTCGGCGGGGGGGGCCCGGGGGGGGGGCGCCCGCGCGGGCGGGGCCGGGGCCCCCCCCCCCCGCGCCCGGGCCCGGCCGGGCATGCGTCGGCCCGCCCCCGGCACACGGCCGGGGGCGGGCTCTTCGGGACGCGGGGTCAGCGCTCCCAGCGGTAGAACTCCCGCGCCATCGCGTCCTTGGGCTCCCGCCAGGTGGCCGGGTCGTACGCCTGGACGTAGGCGGTCAGGCGGTCGCTGACGGTCCGGAACTCCGGGTGCCCGACGACCTTGGCGACGGCCGGGCCCGGCGGGCGGTCGGCCTCGATCAGGTGCAGGTAGACGTCGCCGAACTGGAAGAGGCTGCGGCCGGTGACGCCGATCAGGTGGGGCAGTTCGCCCCGGTCGGACTCGGCGAACACCTCGGCGATGTCCGGCGCGGCCTCGGGCTTCATCCGGGCGACGATCAGCGCCCGGTGCGCGCCGGTCACAGCTCCGCCGCCCGCTTCTCGACCTTCTCCCGGATCAGCTGCATCTGGATCTTCGAGTTGCGGTTGATGTGGCCGGTCATGCCCTCGTCGTCGACCGGGGCGGTCGGCTTCATCGCGAAGTCCTGGATCCAGCGCATCTTCGTGCCGGCCGGCACCTCCGCGTACTCCCAGCGGATCTCCATGAACTCGAACGGGCCGGGCTCCACCCGGCGGGCGCGCACCGTGAGCGCGTCCCGGTCGGTCTCCCGCTCGGAGACCCAGCTCCACACCTGGCCGTCGTCGTCCGGGTGCATGGTGAGCCGGAACCGGACGAGGTCGCCCTGCCGGTCCAGCACCTCCACCGAGGCGTACTCGCTGAACAGCTGCGGCCAGTTCTCCAGGTCGTTGGTCATCTCCCAGACCAGGTCGAGCGGAGCGGCGATGACGATCTCGTTGTCGGTGTGTCCGGGCATCTCAGGCACCAGCCTTCGTGGCGAGGGAGGAGTTGACCAGTTCCAGGAACTCGGCGGGGGTCTTGGCCGACTCGGCGCCCGAGGTGACCTTGAGGCTGTGCCGGTTCTCCAGCTCGCCGACCACGCCGAGCAGGCCGAGCGAGTCGATGCCGAACGCGTCGAACTCCGCTCCCGGCCGTGCCAGGTCGCCCGGGTCGACGGTGACCCCGGCCCGGGCCTGGAGCAGCTCGGCGAGTTCCGGATAGCTGAGGGTGTTGCTCACGGGGTGTGTCCCTTCGATGGTGTGACGGAGTGGTTCAGGGCCGCGCGCGCCGGACCACCAGCGCGGAGTTGGAGCCCATCAGTCCGCGGCTGACCACCAGCGCGGTGTTCAGCTCGGCCGGGCGGGCGCGGTCGGTCACCAGGGCGAGGTCGTGGCAGACCTCGGTGACGTTCGGGGTGGGCGGCAGCACGCCGTCCTCCATGGCGAGTACGGCCGCGGTCACGTCGAGCATCGGGGCGCCGCAGTAGGCCCGCCCCGTACCGGACTTGGGCGCGGTGACCGGGACCCGCTCGGCGTACGGGCCGAGCGCGTCGGCCAGCGCCAGGGCCTCCGCCCGGTCGGCGGCCGGCACCCCCAGGGCGTCCGCGAAGACCACGTCGATCTCCTCGGGCGCGATGCGGGCCTCGTCCAGCGCGATCCGGATCGCGGCCGCCATCCCCTCCCGGGACTCCGCCCAGCGGGAGGCTCCGGTGAAGGTGGCGCCGTGGCCGGCCAGCCGCGCCCGGACGCGGGCGCCGCGCAGGCGGGCCGCCTGCTCGTCCTCCAGCAGCAGCATCGCGCCGCCCTCGGCGGGCGAGAAGCCGCAGGCCTGCGCGGTGAACGGCAGGTACGCCCGCTCGGCCTGCGCGGCCAGGCTGAGCTCGGGGTAGCCGAGCTGGCAGACCATCGAGTACGGCGCCAGCGGGGCCTCGGCGGCGCCGACCACCACCGCGTCGGTGCCGCGCTCGATCGTGCGGGCGGCGTGCGCGAGGGCGTCCAGCCCGCCGGCCTCGTCGCTGGCGACCACCCCGCAGGGGCCCTTGTAGCCGCCGCGGATCGAGATCTGGCCGGTGCTGGCCGCGTAGAACCAGGCGATGGACTGGTACGGGCCGACGAACCGCGGCCCCTGGCCCCAGAGTTGCTGGAGTTCGCGCTGGCCGAACTCGCCGCCGCCGGAGCCGGCCGCGGTCACCACGCCGACCGAGTAGGGCTGGTCCGGGTCGGGCTGGAACCCGGCGTCCGCCACCGCCAGGTCGGCGGCGGCCATCGCGTAGTGCGTGAAGCGGTCGGTCTGCACCAGGAAGCGGTTGTCGATCGCCGACTGCGGTTCGAACCCGTTCACCTGGCCCGCGATCCGGAGCGGCAGCCCGGTGCAGCCCTCGCGGGAGATCCGGTCGAGGACGCTCACGCCCTGCCTGGTGGCCTTCCAGAAGGCGTCGGCCCCGACCCCGTTCGGCGCCACCACGCCGAGGCCGGTGACCACCGCCCGGCGGCCCTGCTGACGTGACGTCATGGAACTCACCCCGTTCTGTTGAGCACGACGGCGGACTGGAATCCGCCGAATCCGCTGCCGACCGAGAGGATGTGGCTCAGCGGCAGCTCACGCGCGGTGCGCGGCACGTAGTCGAGGTCGCACTCCGGGTCCGGAGTCTCGTAGTTGGCGGTCGGCGGCACGACGCCGTGGGCGAGTGCCAGGGTGCAGGCGACGACCTCGATGGCGCCGATCGCGCCGAGCGAGTGCCCGACCATCGACTTGATCGAGCTCATCGGCGTCCTGAAGGCGTGCTCGCCCAGCGAGCGCTTGACCGCGGCGGTCTCGTGCCGGTCGTTCTGCTTGGTGCCGGAGCCGTGCGCGTTGACGTAGTCCACCTCGGTGCGGTCCACCCGGGCGTGGTCGAGCGCGTGGTCGATCGCCCGGGACATCTCCAGCCCCTCCTTGGTGAGGCCGGTCATGTGGTAGGCGTTGCCGAAGGTGGCGAAGCCGCCGATCTCGCCGTAGATCCGGGCGCCGCGGCGGCGGGCGTGCTCCAGCTCCTCCAGCACCAGGACGGCGCCGCCCTCGCCGAGCACGAAGCCGTCCCGGTCGGCGTCGAAGGGGCGGGAGGCGTGCGCGGGGTCGTCGTTGCGCTCGCTGGTGGCCTTGATGGCGTCGAAGCAGGCGACGGTGATGGGCGAGATCGGGGAGTCGGAGGCGCCGGCGACGCAGATGTCGGCGCGTCCGTCCTCGACCGCCTGGAAGCCGTAGCCGATCGCGTCCAGGCCGGAGGTGCAGCCGGTGGAGACGGTCTGCACCGGGCCGTGGGCGCCGGTCCGCTCGGCCACCGCGGAGGCCAGCGTGCTGGGCGCGAAGGCCCGGTGCAGCTGCGGCTCCGCCTGCTGGTGGTCCACGTCCCAGCGGGCTCCGCCGGCGCTCACCAGGGCGTAGTCGTGCTCCAGGCGGGTGGTGCCGCCGACGGCGGTGCCGAGCGAGACGGCGATCCGCCACGGGTCCTCGGCGGCCAGGTCCAGCCCGGCGTCGGCGATCGCCTCGTCGGCCGCGACCATCGCGAACTGCACGTAGCGGTCCGCCCGTTGGACGTCCTCCGGGCCCAGCCCGTGGGCCGCCGGGTCGAAGTCGACCTCGGCGGCGATCCGGGAGCGGAACCCGGTGGGGTCGAAGAGCGTGATGCCCCGGGTCGCGGTGCGGCCGGCCGTCAGCAGGTCCCAGAACGCCGGGACGCCGACCCCGCCGGGTGCGACCACACCGATCCCGGTGACGGCGACGCGCCGGGTCACGAGCCCACCTTGGCGTGTTCCGGCGGCCCGGACGCCGCGGTCCCCTCGGTGCTCACGTGCCCGAGGTCGGGGCGCGGGGCGAGCGGGCCGAGGTGGAAGACCATCCGGGCCTCGGTGTCGCCGACGTTGCGGAAGCGGTGGCGCATGTTGATCGGGATCATCAGGCCCTGGTCCGGCTTGAGCGGATGGGGCTTCCCGTCCAGGTCCACCTCCAGGTCGCCGCAGACGACGAACACGAACTCCTCGGAGTACGGGTGGTAGTGCTCGCCGATCCGCTCGCCTGGCTTGACGATCGCCAGGCCCATGAAGCCGCTGGTCGCGCCGCAGCTGGTCGGGGTGAGCATGGTGCGCAGCTCGGCGCCGTGGCGGCGGTTCTCCGGTGCCTCGTGGACGCTGACGATCCGTGGGGACTGCGTGGTCATGGAGATCCTCCCGTGTGGGTGACGGAACGTCAGTTGTTGATCGGGTCGGCGGAGGTGCGGTCGGTGACCGGGTTCATGGCGCGGGCGGCGAGGAAGGCGCCGAGCCCGGCGACGGTGCGCAGGTCGCCCTGCGGGCCGAGGTCGAGCAGCCCGGCGAGCACGGCGGCCTGCCCGTCGTCGGCCACGCCGAGGGCGGCCGCCGGGTCGGCCTCGGCCGGCACCCGCAGGTCCACCAGGCGCACCACCACGTCCTCGCGGTGGAAGACGGTGGCCGCCGCGACCGGCCCGGTCGGGTCGGCGGTGGCCAGGTCGTCGTGCTCGGCCAGCAGTTCGGCCACGGCCTGGCCCCGGCCCGGACGGACCGGGTAGAGCACGGCGTGCCGGTGCAGCCGGGCGGAGGCGGGGGAGCTGGCGACCGCCTGGTGCCGGGCCGGCAGCGCGGCCCTGGCGAAGAACGCCCGGGCGGCCTGCGGGTCGCCCAGCTGGCGGGCCTCCTCCAGGTGGGGGTTGAGCGCCTCCTCGACGGCCCGCACCTCGGGCTGCATCGCCACGTGGCGCAGCGCGTCGCCGAGGTCGCCGATCACCTCGACGGCGCGGACCACCCGGTTGCCGAGCATGAACAGCGAGGTGCGGCGCAGCCTGGTGTGGTCGTCCACCTCGGCCCGGGGGGAGGCGTAGCCGGAGAGGATCCGGGCCACCTCGGGCTCGCTGCCGGGCTTGACGGTGAAGGTCAGCGCGTGGCGGACGACGCCGTCCGGCCCCGGCTCGGCCTTGGGCGGGCCGACGTGCCCGGCGGGCGCGGTGCGCGGCAGTCCGGGCGGCACCTCCATCGGGGCCCGGGTGCCGGTCGAGCCGGCCGCGGAGGTCTCGCGCAGCACGGCGTAGCGCAGCGAGCGGAAGTTGTCGCTGACGCAGCCGTGCATCGGCTTGACCATCTCCCGGTGGGCCGGGCTGTCCACCCACTTGAGGAAGGTCTCCTGGTCCTTCCACTCGCTGGTGATCAGCCACTGGCGCGGGTCGTTGATCGACTGGCACAGCTGGTCGCTGACGTGGCCGGGCACGGAGGCCACCTGGTGGCGCAGCTGCTCGTACACGTCGAGGAAGCGCTGCTGGGCGCCGTCCTGGATCTCCAGCATCAGCACCACCCGCAGCCGGGTGTCGGCCTCGTCGTGCTGCTTCGGCTGGGGTTCGGACAGAGTTGTCATGGTCCACTTTCTGCTCTGGGCCGCACGCTGCGGGCCGTGTCGGCCGTGCCCGGCGGGTGCTCCCCGGCCTGGGAGGGCGGTGCGACGGCGGTTCGGCCGGGCGAGTCGGCGCCAGGCCTGAGGTCGATCGTGGGCGGCGCGGCGGGCGCGGCGCGAGATTTGCGGGCCATCCGGGCGAAGGGGCGGCACGGACGCCCTCCGGCGGGGGATGGAAGAGCGGGGCCCCCGGATGAGCGGGGCCGTCGGGCGGCGCCGGGCCCAGTCGCCGGGCCGCGCAATCCCCTGACAGGGTGGAGCGATTGATGAATCCGAAGGTTGACGACCGGGTGCCGGTCCTGATCGTGGGCGGTTCGCTGGTGGGGCTGTCCGCCTCACTCTTCCTCGGCCGGCTCGGGGTCGGACACCTGCTGGTCGAGAAGCACGCCGACACCTCGCACCATCCGCGAGGCCGCGGCAACAACGTCCGCACGATGGAGCTGTACCGGGTGGCCGGGATCGAGCCGGCGATCCGTGAGGCGGCCTCGATCCTGGCCCCCAACCACGGCATCCTCCAGGCGCCCTCGCTCACCGGCGCCGAGCAGGAGTGGCTGTTCCGGGACATCGACCCGGGCGGCCGGCTGGCCCGGTTCAGCCCCAGCTCCTGGTGCCTGTGCAGCCAGAACGACCTGGAACCGGTGCTGGTGCGGGCGGCCCGCGAGCTGGGCGGCGAGCTGCGGTTCAGCACCGAGCTGGTCTCCTTCGAGCAGGACGCGAACGGCGTCACCTCGGTGCTGCGCAGCCGGGAGAGCGGCGAGGAGCGGGTGGTGCGCTCGGAGTTCCTGATCGCCGCGGACGGCCCGCGCAGCCCGGTCCGGGAGGCGCTGGGCATCGGCCAGACCGGCAAGGGCGAGCTGTTCCACAACGTCAGCATCACCTTCCGGGCCAAGCGGCTGGCCGAGGTGGTCGGCGACCGGCACTTCATCGCCTGCTACCTGACGAACCCGGAGGCGGACGGCGCGCTGCTGCCGGTGGACAACCAGGAGGAGTGGGTTTTCCACGCGCCCTGGCACCCGGAGCACGGCGAGCCGCTGGAGGCCTTCACCGACGAGCGCTGCGAGCGGCACATCCGCACCGCCGTCGGCCTGCCGGACCTGGACGTCGAGATCACCGGCCGGGCGCCGTGGCACGCCGCCGAGCGGGTGGCCGAGCGGTACGGCGCGGGGCGGGTCTTCCTCGCCGGGGACTCCGCCCACGAGATGTCCCCGACCGGCGCGTTCGGTTCCAACACCGGCATCCAGGACGCCCACAACCTGGCCTGGAAGATCGCCGCGGTGCTCTGCGGCTGGGCCGGGCCGCGGCTGCTGGAGACGTACGGGCAGGAGCGCCGTCCGGTCGCCCGGGTGACCGGCGAGCGGGCCTCGGCCCGCTCCGCCGAGCACAGCCACCCCGGGTACGCGGTGGTGCCGGGTGTCGGCCGGCAGGCCGGTGTGCTGGCGGTGGCGCTCGGCTACCGCTACCCGGTCGGCGCCGTGGTCGGCGCGGACCGCGACGGCCCGGTGGTCCCCGAGCAGTTCGAGTCGGCGGGCGAGCCGGGCAGCCGGGCGCCGCACCAGTGGCTGCTGCGGGCGGGGGTGCGGCTGTCCACGCTGGACCTGTACGAGCAGGCGATGGTGCTGCTCGCCGGTCCCGAGGGCGGTGCCTGGCAGGCCGGGGCCCGGCGCGCGGCCGACCGGCTGGCCGTCCCGCTGGACGGCTTCCGGATCGGCGACGGCGCCGAGGACGACCTGGCCCCGGAGCCCGGCGCGGACTTCGCCGCACTGCACGGCATCGGCCCGCAGGGCGCCGTGCTGGTCCGCCCGGACGGCTTCGTCGCCTGGCGCTCGCCCGGCCCGGCGCAGGACGCGGAGGCCGAGATGCTCACGGCGCTGCGGACGGTGCTGAGTCTGTGAGCGCGCGGAAGGGCCCGCCGGTCGCACGGCCGGCGGGCCCTTCCGGGTGTGCGGGGCCGGTCAGTGGCCGCCCGCGTCGACCACCTCGATGTCGGCGACCTCGTGCTCGATCGCCTCGGCGGGCAGCGCGACCCGGATCGCCCAGAAGTAGATGACCAGCGCGAACACCGCCACCAGGGCCATGTCCCACCACATCGGGATCCAGCCGGTGCCGTCACCGAAGCCGCCCTGCCAGGAGATCAGGCCCAGGCCCACCAGGTAGACCGGCAGCCACTGGGCGGACTTCCAGCTCAGCCGCGGCGCGTTCGGCAGGCCCTTGCGGATCGCGTACGCGGCGTAGCTGCCGAGCAGGACGTAGCCGAGCACGATCGCGATGCCCAGGCGGGACAGGGTGTGCCAGCCGGCCCAGTAGATGATCAGGCTGGAGACCACGAACGCGGCCGGGGAGATCACGCCGCCCAGCGGCAGCCGGTAGGAGCGCTCGCGGTCGGGCAGCCGGCGGCGCAGGGCGCCGAAGGCCAGCGGGGCGCCGGCGTACATCAGCACGCTGGCCGAGGTGATGAAGCCGACCAGCTCCTGCCAGCTCGGGAAGGGCAGGAAGCAGACCACGCCGGTGACGAACGACATGGCCAGGCCGAACCACGGCACGCCGTTCTTGTCCAGCTGCTCGAACTTCTGCGGCGCGTAGCCGTTCTTGCTCAGGCCGTAGGAGATGCGCGAGGTGGAGGTGGTGTAGATGAGGCCGGTGCCGCCGGGGGAGACGATGGCGTCGAAGTACAGCACCCAGGCGAGCCAGCCCAGGCCGACCACGGTGGCGAGGCCGGCGAAGGGGCCCTCGATGCCGGGGAAGTCGAGCTTGTCCCAGCCGTTGACGAAGGAGCTGACCGGCAGCGCGCCGATGAAGGCGACCTGCAGCAGGACGTAGATCAGGGTGCCGATGGCGACCGAGCCGAGCACGGCGCGGGGGATGTCGCGCTTGGGGTTGCGGCTCTCACCGGAGATCTGGATGGCCTGCTCGAAGCCGAGCAGCGCGAAGATGATGCCGCTGGAGCTGATCGCGGCGAGCACGCCGTGGGCGCCGAACGGGGCGAAGCCGTGCGAGGTGAAGTTCGAGCCGTGGAAGTTGTTGATCGACAGCGCCAGGATCGTGAGCAGCGGGACGCCGATCTTGAGCCAGGTCGCGACCGAGTTGGTGGCCGCCAGGACCCGGACACCGAGGAAGTTGACCGCGACGAACACGCCCATCAGGAGCACCGCGACGATGAATCCGCTGGTGGTGAGGGTGCCGTTGTCGTTGAGGAAGCTCTTGGCGAACTCCCAGTGGCCCGCGTAGCCGATCATCGCCTCGACCTCGATCGGGGCGACGGTGGCGGCCTGGAGCCAGGAGAACCAGCCGAACGACATGCCGGCCAGGCCGCCGAAGGCGTAGTGCGGGTAGCGCGCGGTGCCGCCGGCGACCGGGAACATCCCGCCGAGCTCGGCGTGCACGAGTGCCAGCAGCACGATCGCCACGGCGCCGATGCCCCAGGAGACGAGGGCGGCCGGTCCGGCGACGACGACGGCGTTCTTCGCGCCGAACAGCCAGCCGGAGCCGATGATCGAGCCGACCGAGGCCCACATGAGGCCGATGAGGCCCACGTGGCGCTTGAGCGACCGGTTGGTCGTCCCGGATTCCGAGCCGGTGCTCTGTCCGGGCGGCGAGATCTGGTTGAGGGATGCCATGAACGATCTCTCTGTGGGTGGGGGCTCCGGGGTGGGCGGAGCGCGGAGAGTTGCCACACAGTAGGGCTATTCAGAGAGGTATGCACAGATCTCATTACTGAATGTTTACCTTCTTTGCCGGATATCCGTGCTGGTAGGAGGCTATCTGTTCAGTTGTCTGTTACGTTACCGGCCGGTAGGTCCAGCATTTGAGCGTGCATTGAGCTTTGCCATTCCGTTCGGCAATATTGTCGGCCGGTGGGGACATAGGAATAGCGGGTCGTGCATGGCCATACCGGACGGCCCGGGTGGGCCGGCCGGATCGCGGTCTGACGCGCCGTCAGTTCGCCAGGTCGGACGGGTCGGTGTTGGCGCCGCAGAGCAGCACGGCCACCCGCTCGCCCTCGGCCTGCCCGAGCGCGGCGAGGGCGGTGGAGGCCGCGTACTCGACGGCGATCCGGCGGTCCTCCCAGAGCTGCCGCCGGGCGCGCACGATGGCCTCGTCGTCGACCAGCACCGAGCGGACGCCCGGGTGCGCGGCGGCGTCCACGGCGAGGGCGGTGGCGCGGCGGGCCCCCAGCGCGTCCTGGGCGACGGAGTCGACCGGGACGTCCACCGGGCGGCCCGCCGCCAGGGCGGCGTTCAGCGCGCGGCTGCCCGTCGGCTCCACGGCCAGCACCCGGATGCCGTGCTCGCGGGCCGCCACCGCCACCCCGGCGAACAGCCCGCCGCCGCCGACCGACACCACCACGGTGTCCAGTCCGGGCACCCCGGCCCGCATCTCCGCCAGGACCGTCCCGGCGCCGGCCGCGATCAGCGGGTGGTCGTACGCGTGCGACGCCAGCGCCCCGCTCCCGGCCGCGAACTCCTCGCAGGCGGCCAGCGCCTCCGCGTACTCCCGGCCGGTCAGCCGTACCTCCGCGCCGTACGAACGCAGCCGCGCCAGCTTCACCGGGGAGGCCGTCTCGGGCAGGAACACCGTTGCCCGGACGCCGAGTTCACGAGCCGCCCAGGCGCAGGCCAGCCCGGCGTTGCCGCCCGAGGCGATGGTCACCCCGGTGTCCGGGAGGGTGCCCGCCTCGGCGTGGGCGAGTAGGAAGTTCTGCGCGCCGCGGGCCTTGAAGCTACCGGTGTGCTGGAGGAACTCCAGCGCCAGCCAGGTCCGTCCGCCGTCGTCCCCCGGTGCCACCGCCACCGGGCGCACCCGCCCGGCGATCCGCTTCCCGGCGGCCTCGACCTCGTCGTACGTCAGCTGATCCATCGTCTTCCGCTCCTTCGTCGAGGGGTGCGTTCCACCGGGAGTCCCGGCCAGGGCGACGGTACGTCCCGGGCGCGGACGGGGGGAAGATCGCGATCACCGGCGCCGGGCGGGGCGTAGGCTGGCCCCGTGCGTCTTGTGATCCTCCCTCCGCCGGCCCGCTAGCGGGCGGCCCACTCCACCCACTCCGGCCCGACGGGACCTGCCCGCAGCCGGGGCGATGACTGCCGCCCGCGTTCCCCGCGGACCTGACCGGCAACTCATCGTGGAGTACCGACGCATGACCTCGTACGCCGCCGTGCCCTTCCGGCGCGGCCTCCTGTCCATCTCCGCCGCCGCCGTCGCCTGGGGCGTGGGCGGCGCGGTGTCCGCGCTGCTGATGCGCACCGGCGGGCTCGGCCCGGCGGGCGTCTCCTGCTGGCGCTTCGGTGTCGCCGCGCTCTGCCTGGCCCTGCTGCCGAGCCGCGAGCCGCGCGCCGAGCGGGGCGCCGCCCGGTGGCGCTCCGCCGTGCTGACCGGGCTCGGACTCGCGGTCAGCCAGTGCGCCTACTTCGGCTCGGTGCGGTACGCGGGCCTCGGCCTGGGCACCCTGATCACCATCGGCGCCGGCCCGGTGTTCACCAGCCTCGGCGCCCACCTGCTGCTCGGCGAGCGGCTGACCCGCCGCGCGGCGGCCGCGGTGGTCCTGGCCCTGGGCGGCCTCGCCCTGCTGGTGGCCGCCCCCGCGGCGGGCCCGCGCCCCGCCCTCGGCGTCGCACTGGCCGTCCTCGCGGGCGCCGGCCAGAGCGGCCTCACCCTCTGGGCCCGGGGCGGCGGCTCGGCCCGGGCCGGCACCGGCGCCTTCACCACCGGCCTGCTCTGCCTGTTCCCGCTCGCCGCCGTCCAGGGCGTCCACGGCCTGCTGCCGACGGGCGGGGACCCGGTGGCGACCGCGGTGGCGCTGCTCTTCCTCGGCACGGTGCCCACGCTCTTCGCCTACCGCTGGTACTTCACCGGCCTGACCACCGTGCCCAGCACGACGGCCGCGGTGCTGGTCCTGCTGGAGCCCGCGACCGCGGCGGTGATCGGCGTGCTGTTCCTCGGCGAACCGCTGACGGCGGGCCTGCTGGCGGGCTCGGCGCTGCTGCTCGCGGCCATCGCGGCGCTGGCGCGCGAATAGCCGGGGGCGGCGGACTCCGGCGGCCACCCGGGCGGGCGTCCTGTGGTCGCCGGGGGTCCGCCGGCATGCTGTGGTGGTCCGCATGAACAGCTCACTCCCGGCCCGGGTGGCCGCCGCGACCGCCTCCCTCCTCCTGCTCACCACCGTCGCCGGGGCCGTGGTCGCCGCCGCCGGACCGGCCGGGGCGACCGGGCGCCGGGACGTCACCGCGGAGCAGTGCCGGGGCGCGGGCGGCCACGTCGAGGGCAGCGGCTACTGCGTCGACGCGGCAGGCGACGACGCCTGGGGCCAGCCCATCGACGGCCAGGCGATCAACCCGGATCCGCGGCCCGGGGAGGAGTGAGCGCGGTACGGGCCCCGCGCCCCGGCCCCGGGTGGGGCGCGGGGCGCGGGGCCCGTGGCGGTTCGGGTCAGGGCACCGGGCGCAGGGTGACCGGGGCCGGGGTGAGGGCGCGCAGGACGAGGTCGATGCGCACCCTGGCGGCGCCCGCGCGGTGCAGGGCGGTGGCGATCGTCCGCAACTCCTCGGGGCCGGTGCAGGCGAGGCGCAGTTCGAGGTCGGCCTCACCGGCCAGGGCCAGGCCGCTCTGGACGGCCGGGAACTCGGCCGCGAGGCGGTCGAAGTCGAGCGGGACCGGGCCGTGGCTGATCCGGGCGATCGCGTGCAGCGCCCGGGCGGGCTGGGCCCGTCCGACCGGAGCGGGACCGGCCGGGACGAGCTGAAGCGGTGCGGTCACCGGTGCTGGAACTGGACGGTCGGGGTCGGGGCGCCGGGCGACGCGGCGGGGGCGGCGCCGGGCGGTGAGGCCGGGGACGGGGTGGCGACGGAGGGAGTGGTGACGGAGGGAGTGGTGACGGACGGGGCGGTGACGGAGGGAGCGGTGGCGGGCGGTGCGGTGGTGGGGGCGGCGGTGACGGACGGGGCGACCAGCCTCGGGTCCACCACCAGGGCGTCGATCCCGAGCGGGGCGAGGAGGGCGCGGAGGGCGGGCTCGCCGAGTTCGGTGTGGGCCTGGTCGGGCCCGAGGAGGGCGGTGAGGGCTTCGAGACTGGAGAATCCGACCGCGCAGCGGCGGCCGTCGCGCAGGCGGAACAGGCGAAGTGCGGTGGTGCTCCCGGTGCCGGAGGCGGTGACCGGAACGTGCCAGACGAGGCGGGCCATGCGGATGCTCCCGAGTGGGGTGGTGGTGCCTGCCGGAACTACTTCCTCGAAGCTAGGGCGACCCGGCCCGGGGGTCGCCGGTCCTGACGCACCGTTGACCGAATGGGGTCGTGCGTTGACGCACTCCTGACGTCCGGCTCACCCGGGTGGAGCAAACCACCGGTCGGGCGTTCCGCTTGCCACCCGTCCCGACCCGGACGACCGTGGAGTTCGCGCCCGCTCACACCTCGTCCCGTCCGGCTGCCACGGCCGCCGGAACGCCCCCGCCACGGGGGCCGCCGCACCCGCCGGCCGGACCGGTACGCGTTCGGAGGCGGGGGGAGGTGGAGCCGGAGGCCCGTGACGAGATATCTTGACGTCAAGACGTTGGAGACGTGAAGCGGAGTACCGATGACTGACTCGACCATCATCTATACGCACACCGACGAGGCTCCGGCCCTGGCGACCTACTCGTTCCTGCCGGTGGTCCAGGCCTACGCCTCGACGGCGGGTGTGCGGGTGGAGACCCGCGACATCTCCCTGGCCGGGCGGATCATCGCGAGCTTCCCGGAGCGTCTGACCGAGGCGCAGCGGATCGGCGACGCCCTGGCCGAGCTGGGTGAGCTGGCCAAGACCCCGGCCGCCAACATCATCAAGCTGCCGAACATCTCGGCCTCGGTGCCGCAGCTCAAGGCCGCCATCGCGGAGCTGCAGGCCCAGGGCTACGCCCTGCCGGACTACCCGGACGACCCGCAGACCGACGAGGACAAGGACGTCCGCGCCCGTTACGACAAGGTCAAGGGCAGCGCCGTCAACCCGGTCCTGCGCGAGGGCAACTCGGACCGCCGGGCCCCGCAGTCGGTCAAGAACTACGCCAAGACCCACCCGCACCGCATGGGCGCCTGGTCGGCCGACTCGAAGACCAACGTCGCCACCATGGGCGAGAACGACTTCCGGTCCACCGAGAAGTCCACCGTAATCGCCGCCGACGGCGCCCTGCGCATCGAGCTGCTCGGCGAGGACGGCACCACCACCGTGCTGCGCGAGAAGGTGCCGGTGCTGGCGGGCGAGGTCGTCGACGCCTCGGTGCTGCGCGCCGCCGCCCTGAACGAGTTCCTGGCCGCGCAGGTCGCCCGGGCCAAGGCCGAGGGCGTGCTGTTCTCGGTGCACCTCAAGGCCACCATGATGAAGGTCTCCGACCCGATCATCTTCGGCCACGTGGTCCGCGCCTTCTTCCCGAAGACCTTCGCCAAGTACGGCGAGGTGCTGGTCGCCGCCGGTCTGAACCCGAACAACGGCCTCGGCGGCATCCTGGCCGGCCTCGACAACGTGCCGCACCTGGGTGCCGAGATCAAGGCCTCCTTCGAGGCCGAGCTGGCCGAGGGCCCGGCCCTGGCCATGGTCGACTCCGACAAGGGCATCACCAACCTGCACGTGCCGAGCGACGTCATCGTCGACGCCTCGATGCCGGCCATGATCCGCACCTCCGGCCACATGTGGGGCCCGGACGGCAAGGAGGCCGACACCCTCGCCGTGCTGCCGGACAGCAGCTACTCCGGCGTGTACCAGGCCGTCATCGACGACTGCCGCGCCCACGGCGCCCTGGACCCGGCGACCATCGGCTCGGTGCCGAACGTCGGCCTGATGGCCCAGAAGGCCGAGGAGTACGGCTCGCACGACAAGACCTTCGAGATCGCCGCCGCGGGCACCGTCCGCCTGGTCGACACCGAGGGCAACGTGGTGCTGGAGCAGGCCGTCCAGCCGGGCGACATCTTCCGCGCCTGCCAGACCAAGGACCTGCCGATCCAGGACTGGGTCAAGCTGGCCGTCACCCGCGCCCGCGCCACCGGCGTCCCGGCGGTGTTCTGGCTGGACGAGGACCGCGCCCACGACGCGGTGCTGATCGGCAAGGTCAAGCAGTACCTGCCGGAGCACGACACCGAGGGCCTGCAGATCGAGATCAAGTCGCCGGTCGAGGCCACCAAGTTCTCGCTGGAGCGCATCCGCCGCGGCGAGGACACCATCTCGGTGACCGGCAACGTGCTGCGCGACTACCTGACCGACCTCTTCCCGATCCTGGAGCTGGGCACCAGCGCCAAGATGCTGTCGGTCGTCCCGCTGATGGCGGGCGGCGGCCTGTTCGAGACCGGCGCCGGCGGCTCCGCCCCGAAGCACGTCCAGCAGCTGGTCAAGGAGAACTACCTGCGCTGGGACAGCCTGGGCGAGTTCTTCGCGCTGGCCGCCAGCTTCGAGCACCTGGCCAGCACCACCGGCAACGCCCGCGCCCAGGTGCTGGCCGACACCCTGGACCGCGCCACCGGCACCTTCCTCAACGAGGACAAGTCGCCGAGCCGCCGCCTCGGTGGCATCGACAACCGCGGCAGCCACTTCTACCTGGCCATGTACTGGGCCCAGGAGCTGGCCGAGCAGACCGCCGACGCCGAGCTGGCCCAGGCCTTCGCCGGCCTGGCCGCGACGCTGACCGAGCAGGAGTCGGCCATCGTCGAGGAGCTGATCGCCGTCCAGGGCGCGCCGGTCGACCTCGGCGGCTACTACCAGCCGGACGCGGCCAAGGCCGCCGCGGTGATGCGCCCGTCCAAGACCTTCAACGAGGCGCTCGCCAACCTGGGCTGAACCAGGCCGGGTCGAAGCTGACGAAGGCCCCGGGTCCGATGCGGACCCGGGGCCTTCCGGCTGCTCTGGCAGCGGCGGGGGCGGGGCTTTTCGGCTGCTCTGGCGCCGGCCCACGGCTCCGCGCGGGCCGTCCGGCCGCCGCCCGGCCCCGGACTTCCGGGTCAGGCGCGGCCGAGCAGGGCGAGGGCGGTGCCGACGGCCTCGCGCAGCAGCAGGTACGGGCCGTGCGCCAGCGGGCCGTCCGCGCCGAGCACGGCGGCGGGGACGCCGGCCCGGCGGGCGGCCAGGGCGGAGCGGACGGTGTGGAAGCCGTTGGTGACCACCGTGCAGCGGTAGCCGGGGCGCTCGGCGGCCATCAGGGCGGCGCTGAAGCGCAGGTTCTCGGCGGTGTTCACGGCCCGCTCCTCGCGCCGGATCCGCTCGGCCGGGACGCCGCGGGCGACCAGGTAGCGGGCCATCGCGGCGGCCTCGGTGCACTCCTCGTGCGGGCCCTTCCCACCGGTCACCAGGACCAGCGGGGCGTACCCGGCCTTCTCCTCGGCGGCGAAGCGTTCCAGCGCGGCGTCCAGCCGGGCCGCCAGCGGGCGCGCGGGCTCGCAGCCCTCCAGCGCGGCGCCCAGCACCACCAGGTAGTCGGAGCCGGCCGACGCGGGCCGACGGCGGTGGTGCAGCGCCAGGCCGAGGAAGCCGAGCAGCCAGAGCAGGACGGACCCGCAGAGCAGGACGGCGACGATCAGCAGGACGTGCATGTCCGTTCGAACGCGTACGGCGGAACGACCGTTCCGGCCTCCGGCGCCACCGTCGTTTCCGGGGCGGGCCGGGGAACGGCGGAACCCCCGTTCCGCGGGTGGAACGGGGGTTCCCGGGAACGGGGGTTCCGCGGCGGGTGTGGGCGGGCTCAGCCGGCCTCGGCCGCCGGGGCGGCGCCGGTGACCGGGGCGACCGGAGCGGCGGGGGCGGCGGGAGTCGCACCGCCTGCGCGCCGGTCGCGCTTGTGCAGCGAGGCCAGGTAGGCGTTGTACGCCTCCAGCTCGGCGTCGCCGGTGCGCTCCTCGGAACGGTCGCGGCGGCGGGCCTGCCGCTGCTCGGACCCCATCCACTGGTAGACCAGCGCGATCAGCACGATCGCGGTCGGGATCTCGCCGAACGCCCAGGTGATCCCGCCGGCCAGTTTCTGGTCCTCCAGCAGGTTCGTCCCCGGTGGTGCGCCCTCCACGGTGAAGGTGGTGACCAGCGGGTGCCCGGCCATCATCACCGCCACGCCGAAGAAGGCGTGGAACGGCATCCCCATGAACAGCTCGATGATCCGCATCACGTGGCCGGGGCGGTGCGGGCCCGGGTCCACGCCCATGATCGGCCAGAAGAAGGCCAGCCCGGTGAACAGGAAGTGCACCATCATGAAGATGTGCCCGAGGCGGTACTGCATCAGGAAGTCGAACAGCGGGGTGAAGTAGACCCCGTACAGGCTCGCGATGAACATCGGGATGGTGAACGCCGGGTGCGAGATGATCCGGACGTACCGGCTGTGCAGCAGCGCCACCAGCAGCTCGCGCGGCCCGCGCGGACGACCCTTGCCGGTCGGGCGCAGCGCGCGCAGCGCCAGCGTGATCGGGGCGCCCAGCAGCAGCAGGATCGGCGTCAGCATGGAGAGCACCATGTGCTGGATCATGTGCGCGCTGAACAGCACCATGCCGTAGTCGTTCAGGCCGGTGCAGGTGACCAGCAGCATGCTGGCGACACCCGCCGCCCAGCCGACCATCCGGCCGACCGGCCAGCGGTCGCCGCGCCGGTACAGCCGCACCACGCCCGCCGCGTACAGTCCCAGGACGACCAGGCCGCCGAGCAGGAACACCCAGTCGGGGGACCAGGTCCAGGCGTTCGACAAGCTGAACGGGCCTAGTCGGGTCATCCCGCCGTGGTGGTGCATTCCTGACATTCCGTCGCCCATCGGCGGGTCCTGCTTTCCGTCCTCGTGGTCCCTGGTGAGGGTCCGGTTCGCCCGTTTTGCTTGACCTACAGCCTAGGTGGGCCTTACCTCGGGCCACCCGCCGCCCCCTCCGTACGGGTGTCCCCGCCGGGCCGCCCGCTGGCTAGACTGACCGGCCGGTCGGCAGGAAGGTTCGGAGATGGCGACGGAGGACGGACCCGCGGCGCACCCCACGGTCGCGCTGACCGGGGCCACCGGTTTCATCGGATCCGCCGTGCTGGCGGCCCTCGCGGCGCGCGGCGTCCGGGTGCGGGCGCTGGCCCGCAGACCGCCGCAGGAGGCCGCGCCCGGCACCGCCTGGGTGCCGGGCGACCTCGCCGACCCGGCGGCGCTCACGGAGCTCTGCACGGGCGCCGGGGCGCTGGTGCACCTCGCCTCCCGGGTCGACGGCGGCACCGAGGAGTGCGAGGCGGTGAACGACCGGGGCACCGCCGCCCTGATGGCGGCCGCCACCCGCGCCGGGGTGCGGCGGATCGTCCACCTCTCCACGGCGGCGGTCTACGGCGAGGGCCCGCACGCGGGCGTCGACGTGGACGAGGTGCCGCCCGCGCCGGTCTCCGAGGCCAGCCGCACCCGGCTGCTCGGCGAGCGCCACGCGCTGGCGGCCGGCGGGCACGTGCTGCGCCCCGGGCTGGTGACCGGGACCGGCGACCGCTGGGTGGTGCCCGCCCTGGCCGAGCTGGTCCGCCGGGTGCCGGTCCGCTGGGAGGGCGGCAGCAGCCGGCTCTCGATGGTGGACCGCGCCGACCTGGCCCGGCTGATCACCGTGCTCGCCCTGGACGGGCACGCCGCCCCGCCGGGCGTCCACCACGCCTCGCACCCCGAGCCGGTCCGCGGCGGCGACCTCCTCGCCGCCCTGGCCGCCCTCGGCCTGCTGCCCGCCCCGGACGGCCCGGCCGTGCCCTGGGAGGAGTGCCGCCGGCTGCTGGCCGCCGCGCCCGGCCGGGTCTCGGAGCGCCAGTTCGGCCTGATCGCCCGCGACCACTGGTACCGCAGCGAGCGGATCTGGCGCCTCGCCTCCTGCCCGCCCGGCCCCGGCCCGCTGGCCCGCCTCCCGCAGGCCGCCGCCTGGTACCGCGAGGTGCTCGGCGGGGGGACGGCCCGGCCGGCGGGGGTGTCCTGACCGGCCGAGCGGCCCGCCGGTCGCCGTGCCGGGCACGGGCGTGGGCGGCGCGCCGGCGTCCGGGGCCCGCTCAGCTCCTCGGGACGAGGGTGTTCTCGTTGGTGCGGCCGGCGGCGAAGTCGTCGATGTTGCGGGCGGTGGCGTCGATGATCTGGCCGACGGCGGTGCCGGTGAAGTAGGCCTGGTGGCTGGTGACCAGGACCTGGGGGAAGGTGACGAGGCGGGCGAGGACGTCGTCGGTGATGCCGTGGATGGAGCGGTCGGTGAAGAAGACGCCGGTCTCCTCCTCGTAGACGTCGAGGCCGACGCCGGAGAGGCGTCCGGCGCGCAGGGTCTCGACCAGGGCGGCGCTGTCGACGAGGCCGCCGCGGCTGGAGTTGATGAGGATGGCGTCGTCCTTCATGCGGGCGAGGGCGGCGGCGTCGATGAGGTGGTGGGTGGCCGGGAGGAGGGGGACGTGGAGGCTCACCAGGTCGGCGCGGCCGAGGAGTTCGGGCAGCTCGGTGTAGGCCATGCCGAGGTCGAGGCAGGCCGGGTTCCGGGCGATGTCCCAGCCGAGGAGGGTGGTGCCGAAGCCGGCGGCGATGCGGGCGAAGCACTCGCCGATCTTGCCGGTTCCGATGACGCCGACGGTCATGCCGTGGATGTCGCGGCCGAGGAGGCCGTCGAGGCGGAAGTCGAACTCGCGGGTGCGGTTGGCGGCGCGGGTGAGCCGGCGGTTGACCGCCAGCGCGAGCGTCCAGGCGTGTTCGGCGACCGAGTACGGGCTGTACTGGGAGACCCGGGCGACGGTGAGGCCGAGTTCGGCGGCGGCGTCGAGGTCGATGTTGTTGAAGCCGGTGGAGCGCTGGGCGACCAGCTCGGTGCCGCCCGCGGCCAGGACGGCGAGGGTCTCGGCGTCGAGGACGGCGTTCACGCTGCTGCTGACGGCCGGGTAGCCGGCGGCGAGCGGGGCGGTGTCGCGGTTGAGGAACACGTCCAGGCAGCGCAGTGCGTGGCGGCCCGCGAACGCCTGCTCCAGCAGCGGCCGTTCGTCGGCCTGCACCCCGTACGCGAGGATCTCCATGCCCGGTCCCTCCAGTCGGCTCCTGCGGTCACGCTAGCGGCCCGGGTCGGGCGCCGCCCGCCGGGTGCGGGGAGCACGAGGCCCCCGGCCACCGCGCGGTGCGGGGGCCGGGGGCCGGTGGAAGGGCGGTGGGCGGTCAGATGACCGTCTCGGCCTCCAGGTAGCGGTCCTGCGGCACTGTCTTCAGCTCGGCGACCGCCTCGGCCAGCGGCACCAGGTTGATGTTGGTGCCCTGCAGCGCGGTGATGTGCCCGAAGGCGCCCTTGTGGACGGCCTCGACGGCGTGCCAGCCGAAGCGGGTGGCGAGCACCCGGTCGTAGGCGGTCGGGGTGCCGCCGCGCTGGGTGTGGCCGAGGATCACCGGGCGGGCCTCCTTGCCGAGGCGGTGCTCCAGCTCGCGGGAGAGCTGGGTGGCGATGCCGGTGAACCGCTCGTGGCCGTAGATGTCCTTGGTGCCCTCCTCCCAGTGCATGGTGCCGGGCTCGGGCTTGGCGCCCTCGGCGCAGACCACGATGGCGAACTTCTTCTGGCGGTCGAAGCGCTCGCGGACCACGTCGGTGAGCTTGTCGATGTGGAACGGGCGCTCCGGCACGACGATGGCGTGCGCGCCGGCCGCCATGCCCGCGTTCAGCGCGATCCAGCCGGTGTGCCGGCCCATGACCTCGACGACCATGACCCGCTGGTGGGACTCGGCGGTGGTCTTCAGCCGGTCCAGCGCCTCGGTGGCCACCGAGACGGCGGTGTCGAAGCCGAAGGTCACGTCCGTGGCGGCGATGTCGTTGTCGATGGTCTTCGGCACGCCGACGATCGGCAGGCCCGCGTCGCTCATCAGCTTGGCGGCCTTCAGGGTGCCCTCGCCGCCGATCGGGATGACCGCGTCCAGACCGAGGTCGGAGCAGTACTTCCTGGCCCGCTCGACGCCGTCCCGCAGGTGGCTCGGCTGGACCCGGGAGGAACCGAGGATGGTGCCGCCCTGGGCCAGGATGCCGCTCACCGAGTCCAGGGTCAGGGGGCGGTGGTGGCCCTCCAGGAATCCGCGCCACCCGTCCTCGAACCCGATGATCTCGTCGCCGTGGTCGACCACCCCCCGGTGGACCACGGAACGGATCACCGCGTTCAGGCCGGGGCAGTCACCGCCGCTGGTCAGCACTCCGATACGCATTAGCTTTGCAACTCCCGAGCAGAACCGAGGAACGGCCGGACTACAGGCTGGGACGACGAGCCGTCACCGTGACGGGGCGCTCCCGCGCCGTGGTGGCGGGGAGGTGGCCGTGGGGTGAAGGACCGGCCGATCCGGACGAAACGCCCGAAAACGGCCGCGAAGTCGAGCATACGGCCCCTGGTCCGGCCGGGCAGGAGCCGACGCGGGAGCGGCGCCGTCGGCGCCCCCGCGCGGAATTGCAGCCTGCTGCCGAGGAGGGTGTGCAGTAGGCAGCCCCATTGTGGTACGTCCGGGGCCGCCCGCGGACCGGGTGACCGCATGGCGGGCACCCGGCCGGGGCGTACGGATGTACTACTGGGGGCGCGTCGCGGCCGCGATGCGCTCGGCGCGCAGCGCGTCGTACCAGGTGGTGTCGGCCGGCGGCAGGGCGCTGACGTCCAGCGCCAGCTTCAGCAGCATGTCGGCCACGGCGGGGTTGCGGGCCAGCACCGGGCCGTGCAGGTAGGTGCCGAACACGGTGTCCCGCCAGGCGCCCTCGGTGCCGTCACCGGTGCCGTTGCCCCGGCCGACGCTGACGGTGGCGAAGGGCTGCACGCCCTGGCCGAGGTGGGTGACGCCCTGGTGGTTCTCGAAGCCCGTCAGCTGCGGCAGGCCGAGCCGGGGGTCGACGTCGGCGAGCACGTCGCCGACGCAGCGGGCGCCCTCGCCGCGGGTGGTCCAGACGTCGAGCAGGCCCAGGCCCGGCTCGCGCTCGCCGAGGTCGTTGATGAACTCGTGGCCCATGATCTGGAAGCCGGCGCAGACGCCGAAGATGATCGCGCCGTTCTCGGCGGCCCGCACCAGGCCGCTGTCGGCGCGCAGCCGCTCGGCGGCCAGGCGCTGCGGGCGGTCCTCGCCGCCGCCGATCAGGTAGATGTCGCCACTGGTGGGGATCGCCTGGTCGGAGCGGACGTCGATCCGGGTCACGTTGAGGTGGCGCTGGCGGGCCCGGCGCTCCACGACCAGGGCGTTGCCCCGGTCGCCGTAGGTGCTGAGCAGGTCCGGGTAGACCCAGACCACGCGCAGGCTGCTCTCACTCATCCTCGAAGGCCTTCCGTCACGTAAAGACTGGTGTGCGGGCGCGGCATCAGCCGGCCACGACCTTCCGCAGCTGCTGGAAGGCGGTGTAGTTGGCGATGGCCTCGATCCGGCCGGGCGGGGCCATCCGGACGGCCTGCTCCAGGGTGTCCACCACGTGGAACTGGAGCCCGGCGACCTCCAGGCGGACGGCCAGGTCCAGCTTGCGCTGGCCCATCACGAAGACCGGGTGCCCGGCGAGGCGCTCGTAGTCGACGTCCCACAGCCAGGAGGTGTCGGTGCCGTCGGCGTCGAGGGCGTTGACGGAGAGGATCACCGGGGCGGGCGGGCCGTCGATCAGCGAGAAGGTCTCCAGCCAGCCGGCCGGGTTCTTGGCGAGCAGCAGGCGGATGTCCCGGCCCTGGTACTGGACCACGTCGTAGCGGCCGGCCACGGCGGCCACCGAGCGCATCCGCTCCAGGGCGACCTGCGGGGCGACGCCGAACACGGCGGCGACGGCGGCCGAGCTGGTGGCGTTGGCCAGGTTGGCCCGGCCGGGCAGCTGGAGCTGGATCGGCCAGGCGCCGCGCTGCGGGTCGATCACGTGGGTGCCCTGGAGCGCCCAGTGCGGGTTGGGCCGGCGGAAGCCGCAGTCCTGGCAGAACCAGTCCTCGCCGGGGCGCTGCATCACGCCGCCGCAGGCGGGGCAGGACCAGGCGTCCTCCTTCCAGGCCTGGCCGGCGGCCACCCAGACCACCTTCTTGCAGGAGGAGGCGGCCCAGGTCACCAGCGGGTCGTCGGCGTTGGCGATGACCACGGCCTCGGTGTTCTGGAGGCCCTCGCGCCACTTCTCGGCCATCATCCGGGTCTCGGCGGCGCGGTCGAGCTGGTCGCGGGAGAGGTTGAGCAGGGCGATCGCCTTGGGACGGGTGTCGCGGGCGACCATCGCCAGGTACTTCTCGTCGACCTCGATCACGCCGAAGCGGGCGTCCGTGCCGCCGGCCAGGGCGGAGGTGATGCCGGCGGGCATGTTGGCGCCCAGGGCGTTGGAGACCACCGGTCCGGCGGCGCGCAGCGCCTCGGCGATCAGGCGGGTGGTCGTGGTCTTGCCGTTGGTCGCGCTGACCAGGACGACGTCGAGGTGGTCGGCGAGGGTGGCGAGCAGGTCGGGGTCGAGCTTGAGGGCGACCTTGCCGCCGATCACCGAGCCGCTTCCGCGCCCGGCCTTGCGCGACACGGCGGCGGCGACCCGGCCGGCGGTGACCGCGATCTTGGCGCGTGCCGGCAGCGAGGCGTCGCGTGCGCCTGTGGGCTCCGATTCGGTGCCTGCCATGCTCAGTGGTTCCTCCTTGCTGCGGCACCACCCGTGGCCGGATAACGGGCCGTCGGGCGGCGGGGACGGGGGTCAGCCTACCGACTCCGTCGCCCGACCGGACGAACCGGACCCCACGCCGCCTGCTGCGACGCGCTCGCGGGTACTGCTGAGGGCCCGTCAAGGAGGGCGGTGTACGGAGCGACCCCTTACGGCTTGACGACGCTCCGCGGGCACCGCCGGGTTCCCGGGGCGCCCGGGTAAGGATCTGGTGAAGAAATGATCAGCGGCCCGGACGGTGGACGCGACCGGCCGGATCCCCGGCGGCCGGCGTGGCGGTGATCACCAGGGTGCCGTCCTCGGACTGGAAGTCCAGTGGCGTGCCCAGCCGTCGCATCGCGGCGATCAGGCCGGTGTTGCCGCCCTGGGTCACCGCGTACACCGTCCGGACGCCGGCCGCCCGGGCCGCCGCCGACAGCCGCCGCAGCAGCGCCAGGCCGAGCCCGCGCCGCTGCCAGGCGTCCTCGACCAGGACGGCCAGCTCGGCCTCGTCGTCGTCCCACATCAGGTGCCCGAGCGCGACGACCCGCCCGTCCGGGGCGGTCACCGCGTAGCTGCGGCCGTGCCGGGGGTCCAGCAGGTGGTCCAGGTAGCGGCCGGCGTCGCGGACCGGCCCGTGGTAGCGCTGGCGCAGCGCGGCGGGCGAGCAGCGGTCGTGCATCGCCAGCGCCGCCGCCCGGTCGGCCGGCCCGGCCGGGCGCAGCAGCAGCTCCGTCCCGTCCGGCCCGGACAGCCGGGACGGGGCCTCCGGCGCCCGGCCGGCGGGACGGGCCGCGGGTGGGTGCGGCTGCGGCTGCGGCCGGACGGTCCGGTACGGGCCGCCGGTGAGCGCGGGCAGCCGGGTGGCCTGGCCCTCGGGCGCCGCGCACCTGCGGTCGGACCTGCGGAAGGGCCGGTGCCAGAGCCGTTCGGGGCGAGTGCGTGATGCCGTCATGCCGCCGACGCTACCGACGGTGCGCTTCCGCTCGGTTACGTGATCGTGAACGTCCGAATGCCCCCGCGGCCCGACCGGGCGGTGGGACCCCGGGCCGGGCGGCGGCGGGACCGGCCGGGACGGCGTCGGCGCAGGTCCCGACCGGTGCCTCATGCGGCCGGGACGGCGGGCGGCCGACGGTGGATGACGTTCCCGGCGCCCCGGCGCTCCTGGTGAGCGGGAGGCCGGGCCCCGTACGTCCACGCACCGAAGGCCGTTTCCATGCGCGACACCCCGTCCGTCCGCACCACCGACACCTCCACCCGCACCGGCATCTCCGCCGGCACCTCCACCCGCACCGAGAGCGGTACCGAAACCGCCACCCCCGCCGTCCCGCACGCCCGCCGCGCTCCGGTCGGCACCGCGCTCACCGGGCTGCTCGACCGGCAGGCGCGCACCCGGCCCGGCTCGCCGGCCGTCCTCGGCGAGGGCGGCGGCCTCACCTTCCGGGAGCTGTCCGCGACCGCCCGTCGGCTGGCCGAGCGGCTGCGCCACCTGGGCGCCGGCCCGGACGGCCGCGTCGGCCTGTACGTCGAGCCGTCCGTCGAGCTGGTCGCCGGGGCCTGGGGCGTGCTGTACTCCGGCGCCGGCTACCTGCCGCTGGCGCCCGAGTACCCCGAGGAGCGGCTCCGCTACATGATCGAGGACAGCGGCACCCGGATCGTGCTGACCCAGGCGCACCTGCGCGAGCGGCTGGCCGCGCTGGTCCCGGCCGGGACGGCGGTGGTCACCTTCGAGGACGCGCCGCCGGTGCCGGACGCCCCGCCGGTGCGAAACGCTGCGCCGGTGCCGGACACGGCTCCGCTGCCGGACACGGCGCAGGAGGAGGCCGTCGAACCGGAGTCGCTGGCCTACGTGATCTACACCTCGGGCAGCACCGGCCGGCCCAAGGGCGTGATGATCGAGCACCGCTCGGTGGTCTCCCAGCTGCGCTGGATGCACTCCGCCGGGTACCTCGGCCCCGAGGTCACCGTGCTGCAGAAGACCCCGATGAGCTTCGACGCGGCGCAGTGGGAGATCCTCGCCCCGGCCGTCGGCGCCCGGGTGGTGGCCGGCACGCCCGGCCTCCACCGGGACCCGGAGGCGCTGGTCGCCGCCGTCCGGCGGCACCGGGTGACCGCGCTGCAGTGCGTGCCCACCCTGCTCCGGGCGCTGCTGGACACCGAGGGCTTCACCGGCTGCACCGGCCTGACCCGGCTGTTCTCCGGCGGCGAGGCGCTCTCCCGGCGGCTCGCCCGCGAGCTGGGGCAGGCCCTGCCCCAGGCCGCCCTGGTCAACCTGTACGGCCCGACCGAGTGCACCATCAACGCCACCTCGCACCTGGTCGACCCGGCCGATCCGGCCGACGGCGCCGGCTCGGTGCCGATCGGCCGTCCGGTGGCCGACACCCGCTGCTACGTGCTCGACGAGGAGCTGGTGCCGGTGGCCGCCGACGGCGTCGGCGAGCTGTACATCGGCGGCGTCCAGGTGGCCCGCGGCTACCTGAACCGCCCGGAGCTGACCGCGGAGCGGTTCGTCCGCTCCCCGTTCGCCGCCGACGAGCGGCTGTACCGCACGGGCGACCTCGTGCGGTGGAACCCGGACGGCACCCTGCAGTTCGCCGGCCGGGTGGACAACCAGGTCAAGCTGCGCGGCTACCGGGTCGAGCTGGACGAGATCGCCCGCGCGATCGAGGAGCACACCTGGGTGCGCCGCTCGGCCGCGGTCGTCACCGGGAACGACCGCACCGGCCACCCGAACCTGGTCGCCTGCGTGGAGCTCAATCCGCGCGAGGC
This sequence comes from Kitasatospora sp. NPDC001547, assembly GCF_042894165.1. Taxonomy (NCBI): domain Bacteria; kingdom Bacillati; phylum Actinomycetota; class Actinomycetes; order Kitasatosporales; family Streptomycetaceae; genus Kitasatospora; species Kitasatospora sp. NPDC001547. Next base: position 25,739 of record NZ_JBIAVL010000022.1, read on the forward strand.
GGCCCTGATGGACCAGGGCAGCCACGGCGGCCACCACCAGTCCAAGGCCAGCAAGCTCCAGGTCAGGGCCCAGCTGTCGGACCCGGGCCTGCGCGAGCCGGGCCGGCTGGCGGGCCGCGAGCGGGTCGCACTGCCCGGCCGGAAGGAGACCGAGGCGCAGCGCCGCGAGACCTTCGCCCGCAAGACCTACCGCTTCTACGACGGCGGCGCGGTCACCCGGGACGACCTCACCGCCCTGCTCGCCCCGCGCCCGGCCGGCGCCTTCGGCCGCGACCTGGCACTGCTGAGCCTGCCCGAACTCGGCCGCGTCCTGCGGTGGTTCGGCCAGTTCCACAGCGAGGAGCGGCTGCTGCCGAAGTACGCCTACGCCTCGCCCGGCGCGCTGTACGCGACCCAGCTGTACCTGGAGACCGGCGGCCTGGACGGGCTCGCGGCCGGGCTGTACTACTACCACCCGGTCGAGCACGTCCTGGTCCGGATCGGCCCCGCCGAGCCCCGGGCCGAGGCGTACCTGACGCTGCACTTCTCCGGGAAGCACGGCGCCATCGAGCCGGTCTACCGGAACAACATCAGGGAGGTGCTGGAGTTCGAGACCGGCCACATGCTGGGCGTCCTGGAGGAGGTGCTGCCCGAGTACGGGCTGGACGTGCGCCCGCTCGGCCTCGACCCGGCGGTCCGGGACCGGCTGGACGTCGCCGAGGAGGACCACTACCTGGGCGGCTTCGCGGTCGTCCGGGCCGACGGCGCGGTGCGGGCCGAGGGCGCCACCGAGCTGTACGTCCAGGCCCACGAGGGCCGGGTGGACGGCCTGCCGGGCGGTCTCTACCGGTACGCCGACGGCGAGTTGACGCACGTCTCGGACGCGGTGGTGGAGTCCCGGCACGTGATCGCGATCAACCAGGCCGTGTACGCCCGGGCCGCGTTCGGCATCACCGCCGTCAGCCGCGCCGAGGAGGAGTGGCTGGAGTACATCGCGCTCGGCTCGGTGCTGCACCGCCTCCAGCGCAACGGCCTGCGCCTGGGCTTCATGTCCTCCGGATACAGCTCCAGGTCCGGCCACCCGCTGCCCGCCTCGCGCCGCATCGACGAGATCCTGGCCGGCCGCGGCATCACCCCCGGGCCGTCGTACTTCTTCCTCGGCGGAAAGGTGAGCGAGGAGCAGATTCGCAGTGAGGGCATGCACGAGGACACCGTCCACATGAAGGGCCCGGCCGAGATCATCAAGGACGAACTGGCCAACCTGCTGCCCGACTACATGCTGCCCAACCGGGTGCTGGTGATGGACGCCCTGCCGCTCACCGCGAACGGCAAGGTGGACCTCAGGGCGCTGGCCGCCTCCGAGGCCGTCCGCACGGCCGACGTCCGCGGCGAGTACGTCGCCCCGGCCACCGACCACGAGCGGTGGCTGGCCGAGGCCTGGGGCAGGGCGCTGAAGTACGAGGACGTGTCGGTGACGGACGAGTTCTTCGCCGTCGGCGGGAACTCGCTGATCGCCGTCGCCCTGGTCAACCGGATCAACCGCGAGTTCGGCGTCACGCTGCCGCTCCAGGTGCTGTTCGAGTGTCCTCGGCTGGGCGACCTGGCCGCGCGCATCGAGCGGGCCCGCGGCGCGGCCGGGCCCGAGGCGACCGGTTCCCGGCTGATCCCGCTGCACCCGGGGAAGGCCGGCCGGCCGGTGTTCTGCTGGCCCGGGCTGGGCGGCTACCCCATGAACCTGCGGCTGCTCGGCCGGGAGGCCGGTGCGGGCCGGGCGTTCTACGGGATCCAGGCGCACGGCATCAACCCGGGCGAGACGCCGTACCCCACCATCCGGGAGACGGCCGCCGCCGACGTCGCCGAGCTGCGCCGGGTGCAGCCGGAGGGCCCGTACACGCTGTGGGGCTTCTCCTTCGGCGCCCGGGTCGCCTTCGAGGCGGCCTGGCAGCTGGAGCAGGCCGGGCAGCGGGTCGAGCGACTGCTGCTGATCTGCCCCGGCAACCCGAAGGTGCGCCAGCACGGCGGCCGGCAGTGGGGCCGCGAGGCCTCGTACGCCAACCCGGCGTACCTGACCATCCTGTTCGGGGTGTTCACCGGCCGGATCAGCGGTCCGGAGCTGGAGCGCTGCCTGGCCGGCACGGCCGACGAGCCGGCCTTCGTCGCGGCCGTGCACCGGATGCTGCCGGAGCTGGACGAGGAGCTGATCCGGCGGATCACCGGGATCGTCGGGGAGACCTACGAGTTCGAGTACAGCTTCCGCGAGCTCGCCGAGCGGCGGCTGGACGCGCCGGTGACCGTCTTCAAGGCCGCGGGCGACGACTACTCCTTCATCGAGGGCAGCACCGGCTACTCGGCCGCCCCGCCCACCGTGGTCGACCTGGCCGCCGACCACTACGGGGTGCTGCGGGAGCACGGGGTGGCCGAGCTGGCCGCCGCGATCAGGGAGGTGGAGCGGACGGTGCCCGGCGATCTCCCGGGCCGCTGATCGGATGATCAGGACACGCTCACGGATGGCCCATGATCCGTGAGCGGGGGCGCCCCTTCGGATAGGGATGGCTCGGCTTTCCGCCGATCCCGTCCCGATCCGAAGGGGTTCCTGTGTTCCAGAAGTCCGTACGGGCCGTCGCCTGTTGCGTGTTGCTCCTCGTCGCCCCGGTCGCGCTCGCCCAGCCCGCCGCCGCCGTCCCCTCCTCCACCGTCACCTCGTCCTCCGACGGCAACGGCCCCAGGACCCCGGAGGAGGCCGCCGCCTGCAAGGCCGTCACCAGCGCCCTGCTCGGCGGCTTCGGCTCGATGCTGGGCAACGCGGTGTGCGTCGTGAAGCCGGCCGACGAGGGCTGAGCCGCGCACGACCCGTCAGCGCACGGACTTCCCCGGAGAGGGGGCGTCCGTGCGCTGACGTGGCATCCGGCGCCCGGTCCGCCGCACCGACCGTCGCGCAGCTCGCCGCCGCCGGTCAGGCGACCCGGGTGGGGGCGTCCTGGACGGTGTGGCCGGTGGTGGTGAGGAGGGCGGCGAGGTCCGCCGGGGTGACGGAGTGGGGGGTGCGGAGGAAGAGCTCCTCGGGGTGGAGGGAGAGCAGGGTGATCCGGTGGTCGGCGAGGGCCGCGGGGGTGTGGGCGAGCGCCGTGGTGCGGACCCGCCACACGGTCGTCGGTGGCGGCGCGTGGGGTGACCACCAGACGTGGAACAGGGCGGTGGCGAGCAGGGCGAGGGCGGAGGCGACCAGGACGAACGGGCCGTCCGGGCCGTCCACGACGAGCTTGGCGACGAGGTCGGCGGCGGTGACGGAGAGGAAGACGGCGGCGAGTTCGACCGTGTCGCGGCGCCAGTGGTGGGCGCGGCGCACGGCGGGCTTCGAGGGTTCCATGGCCACCACCCTGCCCGATCGGTGTTTCCCGGCCACGAACCGGCCGTGACCTGGCGGTTACGGTCCGCGCCGGCCCGTTACGGGGGGCGTTGCGGGAGGAGGCCGGGCCGGTCAGGCGAGCAGGTCGCGGGCCGCGGACCTCACCTCGGCGAGCAGCAGGCGGAGGTCCTCCTCCGTCGTCGTGGCGTTGAGGAGGCAGGCGCGGAGCATCTCGTGCCCGCCGAGCCGGGCGCCGGTGACGAAGACCCGGCCGCGCCGCTGGACGGCGACGGGGAGGTCGCGGTTGAGGGCGTCGCGGGCGGCCGCGTCCAGGCCCGGGGCGCGGTGGCGGAACGCCACGATCGAGGTCTGCACCTCGGCGAGCAGCTCCAGCTCCTCGTCCGCCTCGACGAGTTCACCGAGCCGGCGGGCCAGCGCGGTGCACCGGGCGACGTCCCGGGCGAGGCCGGTGCGGCCCTTGTGGGCGATGGTGGCCCAGACCTTGAGGGCCCGGAACGGGCGGGTCTGCTCGGTGCCGTACTCGGAGAACCAGCCGAGCGAGCCGGCCGCCTCGTCGCGCAGGTAGGACGGGACGAGGCTGAAGGTGCCGCGCAGCTCCTCGGTGTCGCGGACCAGCGCGCAGCCGCAGTCGACCGGGACGCCGAGCCACTTGTGCGGGTCGAGGGCCAGCGAGTCGGCGCGCTCCAGGCCGGCGTAGCGGTGGGCGATGGCCGGGTCGAGCCGGCCGAAGGCGCCGTACGCGCCGTCCACGTGCAGCCAGAGGCCCTGCTCCTGGCAGAGGTCGGCGATCGGGCCGAACGCGTCCACCGCGCCGGCGCCGACGGTGCCGGCCGAGGCGACCACCAGGAAGGGCAGCAGGCCGGCCGCGCGGTCGCGCTCGACGGCCGAGCGCAGGTCGGCGAGGTCCAGCCGGCCGTCGGGACCGGTGGCCACGGTGCGCAGGTGCCTGCTGCCGAGGCCGAGGAGCTCGGCGGCCTTGCGGACGCAGGAGTGGGTCTCGCCGGTGACGTAGCCGACCAGCGGCGGCAGGCCGGCCAGGCCCTCCTCGCGGACGTCCCGGCCGGCCCGCCGGGCGGCGCGGTTGCGGGCGGCGGCGAGGCAGACGATGGTCGCCATCGAGGTGCCGGAGGTGAGCAGGCCGCCGCCGGCCGGGTGCGGGAAGCCGACCAGCTCGGCGATCCAGCGGACCACGGCGCGCTCCAGGTGCACGTCGGCGTGGTCGCCGCCGGCCGAGCTGGGGTTCATCGCGGAGGCGGCGAGGGTGGCGAGCACCCCGGCGGGGGCAGGGGCGGAGTTGACCCAGCCGAAGAAGCGGGGGTTGCCGTTGCCCATCGGGTGGGGCAGGACGTCCCGGCCGATGGCGGCGATCAGCTCGTCGAGCGGGCGGCCCTCGGCGGGCAGCGGGGCGTCGAGCAGGGCCCGGCGGGCGGTCTCGTCCATGGGCTGCCAGACCGGGCGCCCGGGCAGCTCGGCGAGGTAGTCGGAGACCAGGTCGGCGGTGGCGTGGGCGGCCCGGCGGAAGTCGGTGCCGGGGACCTGGGCGCCGGGGACGTCGGCGCCGGGAAGGTCGGTGCCGGGGGAGCCGGTGCGGGGGACGTCGGTGCCGGGGAAGTCCTCGGTGGTCATGGCGTGCTCCAGGGAGGCCGGGGGACGGGCGGGGCGAGGCGCGGCGTCCTTGGCGCACCCTGATCAGGCGATGATCGGGCGATCCTACGCAAACGGGCCCGCGCCGTGCGGCGCGGGCCCTCATGGTGAGACCGGAACGTCGGTCCGGGCACTGGGGAGCGGGTGGTCCCCGGCGGGGTCAGTCCAGCGAGCTGGACAGGCCGCTCGCCGAGCGGCAGTAGCCCTGCATCTCCTTGTTGGTGATCTTGGCGCAGAGCCGGCCGGCCGCGCCCCCGTCGGTGTAGTTGACCGTGTAGTAGCTGACCAGGCCCTCGGCGCAGGCCTTGCGCTGCCAGCCGTCGGCGGCGGTGGCGCACTGCTCGGCCGCCCAGTCCTCGCGGTCCAGGTTGTACTTCATGGTGCGCGAGCCGACGCCGCGGCTGCAGTCCACCGCCCCGCCGCTGGCCTTGCCGTTGAGGCACCACTTGAGGGCCTCGGCGTAGACCTCGGGGTGGTTCGGGTAGTCGTGCGAGGAGAGGAAGAAGGTCGGGGCGTAGAAGAAGCAGGCGGACTGGAACAGCGCCGGCTGGTCCTTGCACGGGTAGAGCGGGTCCTGGGCGAGCTTGTCGGCGGGCAGGTTGGCCTTGGCCTGCTCGTCCTCCTCGTCCGGGCCGAAGAGTTGCATGAACAGGCCCTCGGAGCAGCGGATCCTGTTCTGGTCGGAGGGGAACTTGTTGCACAGGTCGCGCGCCTTGGCGACGTCCTGCTTGACCACGAACATGGTGCCGTGGCCGACGCCGTGGATGCAGGGCCCGGAGTTCTTGGGCGCGCAGAGCTTGAGCAGGTCCGTCTCGGGCTGGGGGGAGGCGTTGAGCATCTCCTCGACCGCGCCGTGCAGGTAGCCGGCCGCGCAGGTCTCGTGCGGGAAGGAGATGACCTTCTGGAAGTCGGCGTTGAAGCGCTTGACCGCCGCGTGGCCGAGCTCGTGCGCGATCGGGTGGCAGAAGCGCACGGTGTACGGCTTCTCCTTGCTGATCTTGTCGAGGTCGGCCAGGGCGACGCCGGGGTCGGTGGCGTCCATCTCGGCCATCAGCTTGTTGCGCAGGGTGGAGCGGGTCCACACCGCCGGGTCGCCGGTCGGGGTGGCGCTCGCGGGGCCGGCCGCGGCCGGCTGGGCGCCGGTGGCGGAGGCCCCGGGGGCGGCGGCGGGCCGGCTCGCGGTGGCCGCCGCGGGCGACCAGTCGGTGACGGCCACCGACCCCAGGCCCAGGACGCCCAGGAGCAGGGCGGTGAGAATCGCGAAGACTCGCGGCTGCATGACGGGATCCCCCGGCGGATCGAGGTGAACGTTTCGCTCCCATACTGACGGCACGTGAGCGGGTGGTCCGCGAATTCGTCCGCCGTTCGGGAGGTGTCGGCGACGCTACCGCACCGTAGGACCGCCGGGACCGGCGGGATGGTTCCGCACAATCACCCGGACGGAGTATGGGGGCGCGGGAGCCGCCGACTGCGCCGTCCGAGTGGCGGCGGCCGCCCTGAGCTCACCAGGCCGGTGGTCACAGCTCCAGCGTCACCCGGTAGTCCGTCAGCCAGGCGTCGAAGTCCAGGGCGAGGTCGACGGCGAGCCGGACGGACTGCGGGTCGGTGTCCGGGGCGAGCGCGTCGGCCAGGCGCCGCCGGTCGAGCAGGTCCAGGGCCGGGGAGGTGCCCTCGGCGGCGAGCCGGGCGAGTTCGGCGCGCAGCTTCGCCGGGTAGTGCGGGTCGGTGGTGACCGGGTACGGGCTCTTCGGCCGCTCGGCGACGGCGGCCGGCAGCACGTCCCGGACGGCCGCGCGCAGCAGGCTCTTCTCCCGTCCGTCGAAGGACTTCATCGCCCACGGGGCGTTGAAGACGTACTGCACCAGTCGGTGGTCGCAGAACGGCACCCGGACCTCCAGGCCGTTGGCCATGCTCATCCGGTCCTTGCGGTCCAGCAGGATGCAGACGAAGCGGGTCAGGTTGAGGTACGAGATCTCGCGCATCCGCCGTTCCAGCGGATCGGCCGCCGGCAGGTGCGGGACCTCGGCGATCGCCTCGCGGTAGCGCGCCCTGCGGTAGCCGTCCAGGTCGAGCTTGCGGAGCAGTTCGGCGTCCAGGAGGTGTTCGCGCGGGGTGGCTCCGCCGCCGGCGATGTCGGTCAGGCCGAGGGCCCACGGGAAGTCCTCGACGGCGACGGTCCGCGGGTCGTGGAACCAGCGGTAGCCGCCGAACAGCTCGTCAGCGGACTCGCCGGACAGCGCGACGGTGGAGTGCCGGCGCACGCCGCGGAAGAGCAGCAGCAGCGAGGTGTCCATGTCGCCGACGCCGTTCGGCAGGTCGCGGGCGCGCAGCACGACGGAGCGCCGGGACGGGTCGGTCAGGTCGGCCGCGTCCAGTTCGACGACGCTGTGGTCGGCGCCGACGTGGTCGGCGAGCAGCCGGGCGAACGGGCCGTCCTGGGTCTGCCGGACGTCGCTGGCGTGGAAGGTCTCGCTCTGCCCGGCGAAGCCGACGGAGAAGGAGCGGACCGGGCCGGCCCCGGCGGCGCCCAGCGTCCGGGCGGCGAGGGCGGTGACGGCGCTGGAGTCCAGGCCGCCGGAGAGCAGCGAGCAGAGCGGGACGTCCGCCTCCAGCTGGCGGTGCACGATGTCGTCCAGCAGGGCGCGGACGGTGGCGACGGTGGCCTCCAGGCCGTCGCGGTGCTCGCGGGCCTCCAGCGCCCAGTAGCGGCGGACCGACAGGCCCTCGCGGCGCACCCGTACGACGTGCCCGGGCCGGACCTCGTGGATGTCCCGGTACGGGGTGAGGCCGGGGGTGCGGGTGTAGCCGAGCAGTTCGCGCAGCCCGTCCAGGTCCACCACCGGGCGGACGGCGGGGTGGGCGAGCAGGGCCTTGACCTCGGAGCCGAAGACCACGCCGTCCGGGGTGCGGTGGTAGTACAGCGGTTTGACGCCCATCCGGTCGCGGACCAGCAGCAGCTCCTCCTGCCGGAGGTCCCAGACCGCGAAGGCGAACATGCCGTTGAGCCGCTCGGCCAGGTGCTCGCCCCACTCCAGGTAGGCGCGCAGCACGACCTCGGTGTCGCTGCGGGTGCGGAAGCGGTGCCCGGCCGCCTCCAGTTCCGCGCGCAGTTCGCGGTGGTTGTAGACCTCGCCGCTGTAGGTGAGCACGGCCAGCGTCCGGCCGTCGTGCTCCACCGTCATCGGCTGGACGCCGCCCGCGATGTCGATCACCGCGAGCCGCCGGTGGCCGAGCGCGGCGTGCCGTTCCAGGTGCACGCCGCCGGCGTCCGGGCCGCGCCGGAGCTGGGTGGCCGTCATGGCGTCGAGGACACCCCGCTCGGCGGTGAGGTCGCGCTCGAACGCGACCCATCCGGTGATCCCGCACATCCGCAAGCCTCCGGTCTTCCGCTTCGTGTTCAGGGGGTCACGCTACGTGCGGAGTTGGCGCCGCTTCAAGGGGCTTTCGGGAACGGGGGCGAACGGGTGGTCGTTCGACGGTCGAATGTGAAGGAATCGTGGACGTGGACTGAAAGTCGTAATGTCTGCCCGATTTCGGGCAGGAACTTTGGCTTCGGCGGGCCGCCCGACCTAGGCTCCTCACTCGTGCCGAGCTCACCCCACCCTCACGAAGACCTCCTCGTCCACCTCACCCGGACCAGTCCGCTCGGGCCCCGGGAGGCGGCGCGGGTCGTGGCGGAGGTGCTGGCGTACTTCTCCGAGAGCACCGAGGAGTACGTGCGCCGCCGCCACACCGAGCTCCAGGCACGCGGTCTGACCAACGAGCGGATCTTCGCCCGGCTCGCCGAGGAGCTGCCGCAGCGCCGGGTCTCGGCGCCGGAGCTCTCGGCCCGCCAGCTGCGGCGGATCGTCTACGGCTGAGCCGCCGCCCCCGACCTTCCGAAGACTTCGAAGAGGAGACCACGCATGTGCGGAATCGTGGCCTACATCGGCCCCAAGGACGCGACCCCCTTCCTGCTGGAGGGGCTGGCGCGGCTGGAGTACCGCGGCTACGACTCGGCCGGCGTCGCCGTCACCGGACGCAGCGGCGGGATCAAGCTGCGCAAGGTGAAGGGCCGGGTCGCGGACCTGGCCGCCGCCGTGCCGGCCCGGTTCAAGGGCACCACCGGCATCGGCCACACCCGCTGGGCCACCCACGGCGTGCCCAGCGACGCCAACGCGCACCCGCACCTGGACAACGCCGAGCGGATCGCCGTCGTCCACAACGGCATCATCGAGAACGCCGACGAGCTGCGCGCCAAGCTCGCGGCCGACGGCGCGGTGTTCCGCTCCGAGACCGACACCGAGGTGCTCGCGCACCTGATCGCCGCGAACGTCGCCGAGGGCGTCGAGCTGGAGGACGCCGTGCGCGCCGCGCTCGGCCGGGTGGTCGGCACCTACGGCATCGCGGTGCTCGACGCCGAGCAGCCGGACCGGATCGTCGTGGCCCGCAACGGCAGCCCGATCGTGCTGGGGATCGGCGAGAAGGAGATGTTCGCCGCCTCGGACGTCTCCGCGCTGGTCCGGTACACCCGCCAGGTCGTCCACCTGGAGGACGGCGAGCTGGCCACCGTCCGGGCCGACGGCTTCCGGACCTTCACCGAGGACGCCCGCACCACCCACCGTCAGCCGTCCACCGTGGACTGGGAGGTCGACTCCTACGACACCGCCGGCTTCGAGCACTTCCTGCTCAAGGAGATCCACGAGCAGCCCGGCTCGGTCGAGCGCACCCTGAGCGGCCGGCTGGACGAGCGCTTCGCCACCGCGCACCTCGGCGGCCTCAACCTGGACGCCCGGGAGCTGCGCGAGATCCGCCGGGTGAAGATCCTCGGCTGCGGATCGGCCTACTACGCGGGCGAGATGGGCGCGCAGCTGATCGAGGAGCTGGCCCGCATCCCCGCCCACAGCGAGCCCGCCTCGGAGTTCCGCTACCGCAACCCGGTGATCGAGGCGGACACCCTGTACGTCGCGGTCAGCCAGTCCGGCGAGACCTACGACACGCTGGCCGCCGTCCAGGAGGTCAAGCGCAAGGGCGGCCGGGTGCTCGGCGTCGTCAACACGGTGGGCAGCGCTATCGCCCGAGAGTGTGATGGCGGCATCTACCTGCACGCCGGTCCGGAGGTCTCCGTCGCCTCCACCAAGGCGTTCACCTCCACCGTGGTCGCCTTCGCGCTGCTCGCCCTGCACTTCGGGCGCATCCACGACCTGTCGCCCGCCGACGGGCGCCGGATCGTCTCGGCGCTCCAGGCGCTGCCGGACCAGATCCGCGAGGTGCTGGAGCAGAGCGAGGCCATCGCCGCGCTCGCCGCCGAGTACGCCGACTCCACGGGCATGATGTTCATCGGCCGGGTGCGCGGGTACCCGGTCGCCCGCGAGGGCGCGCAGAAGCTCAAGGAGATCTCCTACGTGCACGCCGAGGCCTACCCGGCGAGCGAGCTCAAGCACGGCCCGCTGGCGCTGATCAGCCCCGAACTGCCCACGGTGGCACTGGTTCCGGACGACGAGCTGCTGGACAAGAACCTGACCACGCTGGGCGAGATCAAGGCCCGCTCCGGGCGGGTCATCGCCGTCGCCCACCGGCGGCCGGAGGAGAAGCTCGCGGACCACTGCATCCTGGTGCCCAAGAGCGAGCCCGAGCTGGACCCGCTGCTGCTCAACATCCCGCTCCAGCTGCTGGCCTACCACGCCGCCGTCGCCCTCGGCCGCGACGTGGACAAGCCGCGCAACCTGGCGAAGAGCGTGACGGTGGAGTAGGCCCTCGGGGCGGGCGCCCGCGGGGTCGTCTCGCGGAGTCGGTGCCCGCAATGGACCCGCGGGTCCCGGTCGTTGTGCGGACGGCCGGGGCCTGCGGGTCCGTCGCGGGCTTTACGGGTTTCGTGGGCTCTGCGGGTTCTGTGGCAGCGCCGGGCGGTGCCGCGGCGGAACGGCTCGCGGCCCTCAGAACACCGAGCACCCGGAGAGGGTGGTCAGGGTGTCCAGGGCGGCGACCGCGGCGACGGAGTTGCCGGCCTGGTCCAGGCGCGGGCCCCAGGCGCAGACGGCGGCGCGGCCCGGGAGTATGGCGAGGATGCCGCCGCCGACGCCGCTCTTGCCCGGCAGGCCCACGCGGAAGGCGAACTCGCCGGCGGCGTCGTAGGTGCCGCAGGTGAGCAGGACGGCGTTGATCCGCTTGGTCTCGCTGCGGGACATCAGCCGGGTGCCGTCGGCGCGCACCCCGTAGCGGGCGAGGAAGGAGCCGGCCAGCACCAGGTCGCGGCAGCTGGTGGCGATGGCGCAGTGGGCGTAGTAGTGCTCCAGGACGGTCTCGACCGGGTTCTCCAGGTTGCCGTGGCTGGCGATGAAGTGGGCCAGCGCGGCGTTGCGGTGGCCGTGTTCGGCCTCCGAGGCGGCGACCACCGGGTCGGTGTCGAGCAGCGGGTTGCCGGACTCGCGGCGCAGGAACTCCCGTACCGCGCCCGAGGCGTCGCCGGTCATCGTCTGGAGGCGGTCGGTGACCACCAGGGCACCCGCGTTGATGAACGGGTTGCGTGGGATGCCGTGCTCGGTCTCCAACTGCACCAGGGAGTTGAACGGGTTGCCGGACGGCTCGCGGCCGACGCCCTGCCAGAGGGCGTCGCCGCCGTAGGCCACCGCGAGGGCGAGCGAGAACAGCTTGGAGACGCTCTGGACGGAGAACGGCCGCTCCCAGTCCCCGACCCCGTGCAGTTCCCCGTCGACGGTGGCGACGGCCATGCCGAAGGCCTCCGGGTCGGCGGTGGCGAGGGCCGGGATGTAGTCGGCGACCCGGCCCCGGCCCGTGGTCGCCCGGGCGGCCGCCTCGGCGGCCTCCAGCAGGACCGGCCAGTCCAGGATCTCCCCACCGGGCACACCGTTCAACGCTTCTCCTCCACCGGCACCGACTGGGGACACGACCGGGACCGGACGCGCGGTGCGGGTGCGTCCGGTCCGACCAGGATTATCCGTGTTTCGGGCGGCGGCCTCGGAAGGGGGTGGGTGGTCGGGCTCGTCCGGTGTCGTGCGGCGTCGTGTCGCGTCGCGTCGGTGGCGTCGCGTCGGCGGTGTCGCTCCGCCGGTGTCGGCGGTGCGGCGGCCGGTGCCGGGCGGGCGTTCTACGGCGCGTTGGTGGGGGCCTGGACGGGCGGGCCGGTGAGCAGGGTGCCGGAGTCGGAGTACGGCCAGCCGTTGGGGACGCAGCCGTGCAGCCCCTTGATCTGCTGCATCATCACCGGCGCCGGGGCGCCCGGGGCGGGGCAGTCGACGTGGCCGTTGCCGAGGATGTGGCCGACCTCGTGGTTGACGGCGAGCGCGTGGTACAGCTCGGGCCGCCCCTGGTAGAACTCGGACAGCTCGGTCCAGCGCTTGAGGTTGACGACCACCTGGTGGGTGACGCCGCAGTTCACCCAGCCGCCGGTGTCCAGCCCGTACTGGCCGCAGATCCGGTCGGTGGACTTCGGAGTGGCCAGGTAGACGGTGAAGTCCACCGGGTCGGCGGGCATCCGCTGGAACGCGACCGTACCGCCGGCCGCCCAGCCGTGGGTGACGTTGCCCAGGATCGCGTCCACCTCGGCGGCGAACTGCGCCGGGCTCTCCGCGATCCCGTCCTCCACCCGGACCTTGTAGCGGTACAGGTGCTCGCCGGTGCCGAAGCGGGCGGAGCCGCCGGGGGCGGTGGTGAACGCCAGCCGGTCCCCGTCCCCGCCGCTCCACGGCTGCCACCAGAGCAGGCCGGCAGTCAGCGCCGCGACCAGTGCGAGGGCGAACCCGCCGTGCCAGGGCTTCCAGCGGCGCAGCCGCGCCAGGGCCCTCAACGGCCCGCTCCCGTCGCGTCCAGATGGCCGTACGACCGCACGACCCCGGCGGCCCGGGACCGCACGGCGGGCGGGACGCGCCACCTCCTGGCCTCGTCGAAGCGCTCCCAGGCGGACAGCGGCAGGAGGGTGCGGATCGGGTCCAGGCAGAGCTCCTCCTGCGCGTCCAGGTACCCGCGGACGGCTTCGGCCAACTGCGCCAGGGGCCGGGCCAGCCGCTCCAGGGGGCCGGTGAGGCCGACCCGGACGCGGGCGGCCGGCACCGCCAGGCCCGCGCGCTGCGCCGCCAGCGCGGCGAGCCCGGGCCGGAGGTGGGGCGCGGCCCCGGAGAGCATGGGCAGCAGCACGTCCTCCTCGGCCTCCTGGTGGTGGTACAGGAGGTCCAGCATCAGCGCGACATGGGCGGCGATCCCGGCCCGCAGCGCCTCCGCGCCGGGGGCGCGGCAGGCCTCGGAGAGGCGGGCGAACTCGCCGCGCAGGGCGGCGTGGGCCATCAGCAGGCCGGTGGTGTCCGGTCGGGCATGGGCCGGGGCCAGGGTGGACATGGTGGAAGTGCTCCAGGACGGGATCGGCGGCGGGGCGGCCGATCGTCGGCCGGGCGGTCGCCCGGTCGTTCGAAACAGTGGTACCTGGAGGAACGGTACGGGGTGCGGCGATGGTTCAGGACGTGGCGTGCGCCACGGCGCCTGCGGCCGTCGGACGGGAGGCCCGGACGGTTCCCGGAACCGCTCGATGGTGTCATCCGGGCGGCGTGTCCCTGGGCGGCGCCGTCGGATTCGGGTGTCGTAGGGCTGGTCGATCCCCGTCCGGGTCGACCTGTCCCATCCGGCCAGTCATCGGAGGCGCCGTCATGTCCACCACCGCTGTATTCACCGTCGACGGCATGAGCTGCGGCCACTGCGAGAGGACGGTCAGCGCCGGACTCGCCGAGCTGCCGGGCGTCACCGACGTGAGCGCCGACGCGCCGAGCGGCCGGGTCACCGTGGCCTCCGCGCAGCCGCTGGACGACGCCCTGGTCCGCGGTGTGGTCGACGGGGCCGGGTTCACCTTCGTCGGGAGGGCCTGAGTACGGCCGGGGCCCGTCCGGTCGTCGGACGGGCCCTGCGGTCGGGCTGCGCGAGTGGGCTGCGCCGTCGGGCTACGCGAGCGGGCCGTGGGTTCGGGTCAGCCCATGCTCTTCGCGCCGTCCAGGGACTCGCGGATGATGTCGGCGTGACCGGCGTGCTGGGCGGTCTCGTTGGCGATGTGCAGCAGCACCCGGCGGGCCGACCACTCGGTGCCCGCCTCGAACCAGGGGGCCTTCGGCAGCGGCTGGGTGGCGTCCAGATCGGGGAGGGTCGCCACCAGCTCGTCGGTGTGCCGGGCCACCTCGGCGTAGTCCGCGAGGACGCCGGCCAGCGTCTCGCCGGGCAGCATGCGGAACTCGTCCGCGCGGCGGGCGAGGTCCTCCTCGGTCCAGGTGGTGAAGTCGGGCATCGCGGACGGGCCCTTCACGATGAACTCCGCCCAGAGCCGCTCGACGTTGGTCACGTGCTTGATCAGGCCGCCCAGGCACAGCTCGCTCGCACAGGTCCGCAGGCCGGCCTGCTCGTCGGTGAGGTCACGGGTGGTGAAGCGCAGGAAGTGCCGCTGCTTCTCCAGGGACACCAGGAGGTCGGCGCGCTCGCCGGTGAGGTTCTGGGGGGTGGTGGTCGGGGTCATCGTCATGGCCTTTCGGTCGGTTCCTGCTCCCTCGGACAAGAACAACGTTACGGACCATTGCGGTCACTTCCTGTCCTGAATCGCGGGGAGAATCGACGGCATGGCGAACACCAGCACCCGCACGCTGCGACTGCTCTCCCTGCTCCAGACCCACCGGTACTGGCCGGGCGAGGAACTGGCCGACCGGCTCGGCGTCTCCGTCCGCACCCTGCGCCGCGACGTCGACCGGCTGCGCGAACTCGGCTACCCCGTCGAGGCACAGCGCGGCGTCGACGGCGGCTACCAGCTGGCCGCGGGCGCCGCGCTGCCGCCGCTGGTGATCGACGACGAGGAGGCGGTGGCCCTCGCGGTGGGCCTGCAGGCGGCGGCCGAGAGCCCGGTGGAGGGCGTCGCCGAGGCCTCGGTGCGGGTGCTGGCGAAGGTCGTCCAGGTGATGCCGGCCCGGCTGCGCCGACGGGTCGAGGCGCTGCGCGCGATGACCGTCCCGGTGGACTGGGGCGCCCAGGCGGGCGCCGGCGTCGACCCGGACGTCCTGACGGTGGTGGCGCTCGCCTGCCGGGACGGCGAACGGGCGCGGTTCTCGTACACGGCCGCCGACGGGCGCGGGACGGAGCGGCACGTCGAACCGCACCGGCTGGTCTGCCTGAACCGCCGCTGGTACCTGGTCGCGTACGACCTCGACCGGGCGGACTGGCGCAGCTTCCGCCTCGACCGCCTCACCGCCCCGTCCGGCAGTGGCGCCCGCTTCGCGCCGCGCACCCTCCCGGCCGCCGACGCGGCGGAGTTCGTCCGCGCGGGCCTCCACGGCGTCCCCCGGCCGCACCAGGTGGAGGCCCTCATCGAGGCCCCGGCGGACCACGTCCGGGCCCGCGTCGGCCGCTGGGCCACCGTGGAACCCGTCACCCCGCACCGCTGCCGCCTGCGGATGACCGCCGACTCGCTGGACTGGCCCGCGATGGCCCTGGGCTCGATCGGCGCCGAGTTCCGCGTAGTCGCCCCGGACGCCCTCCGGACCCTGCTCACGGACTGGAGCGCCCGCTTCGGTCGGGCCGCGGGGGAGTAGGAAGTCGGGCCGGCCGACTTCTGGTGTTGCGCCCCCTATTCGCTTCGCGTGCGCTCGGTGTGGCCGGATGGGGTGGTGGAGTGGGAGGCCGGCCCGGTGGGAGAAGGCCGGGGGTGCGTGGCGGTCTTGGTTGGGGGCGCGCCGGAAGTCGGGTCCGCTGACTTTTGGCGCGGGGTTTGGTGGGTGTGGTCCGGGGCGGGTGGGTTGTCGGCAGGGTGGGCCGGGTGTTGGTGGTTGTGCCGCCGTGGAGGAGGAGGTGTCGGTGGGGGCCGGGGGCGGGGGATTCCGCGTCGGAAGTCGAGCGTGCCGACTTCCGGCGCGGGGTGGGGTGGGTCAGGGGGCGATGGCTTCGAGGGTGGTGCGGAGGTGGGTGAGGACGGTGGGGAGGGTGGGGAGTGGGGGTGCGGCGAGGGCGAGGCGGAGGGCGTTGGGGTGGTGGGGGGTGGTGGCGAAGGCGTCGGCGGTGGAGATCAGGATGCCCTCGGCGGCCAGGGCGGCGGCCGCGTGGTCGGGGCGTTGGTGGGGTTCGAGGGTGAGCCAGAGGACGTAGGAGGTGGGGTGGGCGGTGGTGGTCAGGCCCGCCAGGGCGGTGCGGGCGATCGACTGGCGGGCGGCGGCGTCCGTGCGGCGTTCCTGTTCCAGGCGGGCGACCGTGCCGTCGGTGAGCCAGCCGGTGGCGAGGGCCGTGACCAGGCCGGGGGCGCCCCAGGCGGCGGTGCGCAGGCTGGTGGTGGCGGCCCGGAGCAGGTGGTCGGGCAGGACGGCGAAGCCGAACCGCAGGCCCGGTGCGACGCTCTTGGACAGGCCGGCCAGGTAGCAGGTGCGCTCGGGGGCGAGGGTCCGTAGGGGCGGGGGAGGTGCGGCCTCCAGGAAGGCGTAGGTGCCGTCCTCGATCAGGGTGAAGCCGTGGTCGGCGGCGAGCTGGACCAGGCGCTCGCGCCGTGCCGTGGAGAGCACCCAGCCGAGCGGGTTGTGGACGGTCGGCTGGGTGTACACCGCCCGCACCGGCCGGGTGCGGCAGAGCCGGTCGAGCGCGTCGAGGTCCGGGCCCGCGGCGGTGACCGGGACGGGGGCCAGGTCCAGCCCGTGGGCGGTGGCCAGCAGCTTGATGCCCGGGTAGCCGAGCGCGTCCACGGCGAGGACGTCCCCGGGGCGGGTGAGCGTGCGCAGGACGCAGTCCAGGGCCTGCTGCGCCCCGCTGGTGAGCAGGACGTTCTCGGGCGCGGTGTCGATTCCGCGGTCCAGCAGGTGGGTGGCCACCGCGGCGCGGTCGTGCCGGTGGCCGCCCGGCGGGTGCTGGCGCAGCAGGGCCTCGGCGTCGCCGGAGGAGGCGAGCGCGCGCAGTGCCCGTCGCAGCTGGTCGCCCTGCCCGGGGGAGAGCGGCTGGTTGAAGGAGAGATCGGCGACCCGGGGCACCGGGAGGGCGCGGGACGGTTCGAGGCCGTCATAGCCGGTGCGCAGCCGGACGAAGGTGCCGCGGCCCTGCTCGCCCACCACCAGTCCGGCGGCGGCCAGTTCGGCGTAGACCCGGGTGGCGGTGGCGAGGGCGATCCGCCGTTCGCGGGCGAGGGCGCGGTGGGTCGGCAGGCGGGTGCCGGCCGGGAGCGCGCCGGAGCGGATGGCGGCCGCGTACTCGTCGACGACGGCTTTGTAGGCGGGCGGTCGCACGGGCACCTGCCGTTCCTTGGACGTGGGGCCGCGCTCCGGGGTGCGCGGGGTGTACGGACGGTGTACCGGAGTGTATCCAGGACAATAAGTGGATTGTCCTGGAAGGGAGTTCCTAGCCTCGTCACATCCAGCAGCGAGGCCAGGAACGGAGCACGCCCCCATGACCATCCGCAGCGAGCGGGACCGGCACGTCGTCACCCTCACCATCGACCGGGAGGAGAAGCTCAACGCCCTCGACTACCCGACGATCGACGCGCTGCTCGCCGAACTCGACCGGATCGACGCCGACGACACCGTCCGCGCCGTGATCCTCACCGGCGCCGGCGGACGGGCGTTCAGCGCGGGCGCCGACATCCCGTCGCTGGCGGCCAGCCTCGCGGGCGGGCCCGAGCGGGCGCTGCGCGAGTTCGTCCGGCGCGGGCACACCCTCACCCGGCGGATCGAGGAGTTCCCCAAGCCGGTGATCGCGGCCGTCAACGGGCTCGCGTACGGCGGCGGTTGCGAGATCGCCGAGGCCGCCCCGCTGGCCGTCGCGGCCGAGCACGCGACCTTCGCCAAGCCCGAGATCTCGCTCGGCTTCCCGCCGCCCTTCGGCGGCTCGCAGCGGTTGCCGCGGCACGTCGGGCGCAAGCGAGGCCTGGAGCTGATCCTCACCGGCGACCCGGTCCCGGCCGCCCGCGCCGCCGAGATCGGCCTGGTCAACTCGGTCGTGCCGGCGGCCGAACTGCCGGACGCGGCCCGGAGCTTGGCGGAGCGGATCATCCGGCACGCGCCGACCGCGGTGGCCGCCTGCCTGCGGGCGGTGACCCGGGGCGTCAACCTGCCGATCGGCGAGGCGCTCGCGGTGGAGGCGGCGGCCTTCGCGGTGACCGTGCCGACCGACGGGGTGCGAGACGGGATCCGGCGGTTCCTGGACCGCCCGTCCGCCGGTTCGACGCCGGGCTCGTCCTCTTGAAGCGCTGAAACCCTGAGGCCGCTGAGGCTGCTGAGGCCGCTCGATTCGCCGGGGCCGTACGGGAAAAGCCGTTGCCCGCGGGGGTCGGGGGAGTGACGATGGCGGAATGTCGGATCTGCTTGCGCGCGTGACCGCCTTCCGCGCCGCCTTCGCCCGCCGCCAGGCGGCCGAGCTCATCGAACAGCCCGAGTTCCCCGGGGTGTTCGCCGTCCGGGACGCCGAGTTCGCCCTATCCGAGGAGCACAACCAGCTGATCGTGGACGGTCCGGGCACCGACCCGGCGGCGCTGCCCGAGCTGGCCGCCCGGTGGCTGGGGCGTCGCCGCCGGTACTCCGTCACCGTGCTGGACCCGGAGGTCGGCGAGCGCGTCACCCCGGTGCTGGCGGCGGCCGGGTGGGAGCGGGAGGGAATCGTGATCCTGGCCCGGCCGACGGACGGCTGCCAGCGGCCCGAACCGGCCGCACTCCCGGTGGAGTTGGCCGGGATGCGGGAGGCGGTGCTGCGCCAGCAGCGGGAGTGGAGCGAGGACGAGGAGGTCGCCCGGCAGCTCACCGACCGCCGCACCGCCCGGCTGCGCGGTGCCGAGCGGGTGCGCTTCCTGGCGGCGCGGACCCCGACCGGCGAGGTCGCGGCCTGGAGCGACCTCTACCTCGAACCGGCCGTCGGACTCGCCCAGATGGAGGACGGGGTGACCGGTTCGCAGCATCGCGGCGCGGGGCACGGTGACACCCTGCTGGCGACGGGGCTGGCGCTGGCGGCCGAGGCCGGCATCCCGCAGCTGTTCCTGCTCGCGGACGCGGCGGACTGGCCGCGCGAGTGGTACGGCCGACGGGGCTTCGTGGAGATCGGGCGCAACCCGTCCTTCAGGAGCCGGTGACGGCCGGCGGCAGCCGGTGACGGCCGGGGCGGACGGCGTCGGCCCGGCCCGGTCAGGCCCGGGAGGCGACGGGGCGTGGCGCCCGGGCCGAGCGAGCTCAGACGGCCTCCGGGCCGACGGCCGGCGGGGCCTCACGGCCGCAGTGGGCGGCGACGGTGTCGGCGAAGGCGCGGGCGAGCGGGCCCAGGTTCTCCCAGTCCCGGACGGCCCAGCCGGCGGTGAGAGCGGGCAGATCGGGCAGCGGGAGCAGCCGCAGGCCGGGGTGGCCGGGGCCCTGCCACTGGGGGAGCGCGGGGACGACGGCGTGGCCGAGGCCGAGTTCGGCGAGCAGGATCGCGGTGTCCCAGTCCGCGACGCTGGTCTCGAAGACCGGCCGGACGCCCGACTTCCCGAGCCAGGCCTCGACCTGGGAACGGGAGACGGAGTTCTGCGGCAGCCCGATCAGCCGGGCGTCCTGGAGGTCGGCGGGCGAGATCCGGGCCCGGGTGGCGAGCGGGTCGCCCGCCGCGACCGCGAGTACCCAGGGCAGGTCGACCACCGGCCGCTGGTCGATGCCCCGGGCCGGGACGCCGAGGGTGATCCAGGCGAGGTCGACCCGGCCGGCGTTGAGCGACTCCAGACAGCTGCGGCTGGAGACCTCGGTCTGGAACTCCAGGCTGACCCGGGGGAATCGCCGCCGGAAGTCCACCACGGCCGCGGACATGAAGTGCCGGATGCTGGTGGCCCCGGTGGTGATCCGGACGGACCCGCCCTCGCCACGGGTGAGTTCGGCGATCCGGTGCAGCGCGTGGTCGATCCCGCCGAGGCCGGCGGCGATCGCCGTGCGCAGCAGGCTCCCCGCCCTGGTGGGGACGACGCCGCGCGGGTGGCGCTCGATCAGGGCGAGCCCGACCTCCCGTTCGAGCCGCTTCACGTGCTGGCTGACGGCGGACTGGCTGCAGTTCAGGTCCCGGGCGACGGCGCTGAGCGAGCCGGCCCGGCAGACCGCGGCGAAGACGCGGAGGTCGTCAAGGGTCACGGCGACCCAAGGTATCGCTTGGGGGTGCCCCAGTAAATCGGCGGATTGACTTGGGTGTTCCGGGGGATCGATCATCGATCCAGGGCCCAGGGCGGCAACCCGCCCGCTGCCCTCGTCGGCGTTCCGGACGCTGTGGCGGGGGTGCGGGCGGGTGTCGACCCGCATCGATGCGCGAGCGCGACGAGCGCGCGCGACGAGCAAGAACGATGACGTGCGGAAGAGGGGGAACGGGCATGCGGTACGCCGATGGTCCGGGTACGCAGTGCGAGGTGTTCGTCGGGGCGCCGGTGGAACGGGTGTGGGAGCTGGTGACGGACATCGGTCTGCCCACCCGGCTCAGCCCGGAGCTCCAGCGGGTCGCCTGGTTGGACGGCGCGGACGGCCCCGCGGTGGGCGCCCGCTTCGAGGGGCACAACAGCCGCGCGGACATGCCCGACTGGCGGACGGTCTCCGAGATCATCGAGCTGACCGGGACGGTGGGACAGGCCGGATCGGACGCCCCGGCCGGGCGGAGGGTCTTCGCCTGGGGCGTGATGGACGCCGACGGCCGCTACGGCGAGCCGGTGTCCGACCTCGCCGGGGCACTGGCCCGGTGGCGCTTCGAGCTGACCCCGGAGGACGGCGGCACCCGGCTGCGCCAGTCGGTGGTGATCGGCCCGGGCCGCAGTGGCGCCAGCCTGGTCATCGACGCCAAGCCGGAGCTGGAGGAGAAGATCGTCGACTTCCGGCTGAACGAGCTGCGCACCGGTATGACGGCCACCCTCGAAGGCATCAAGTCGCTGGCGGAGCAGGCCTCCTGACGCGTCCGAGCCCGGTCGGGTTCCTTTCCCTTCCGTGCGCGGCGTACACCTCGTACGCGGTGCGCGGGTCGTACGGCGAGGAGCCCGACCGGGTGGCCCCGGTCAGCCGGTCAGCCGGTCAGCCGGTCGGCCGGTCGGCCGGTCGGCCGGCCGGCCGGGCGCCGGGGCGGCGCAGCGCCGAGCGGGCCGGCAGCACGCCGGCCGGCAGGGCCAGTAGCAGGCAGACGCCGACGGTCAGCGCCGTGGTCGACCAGGGCAGGGCGAGGTCGACTCGGCGGCGACCATCCGCAGCACCTGGCGGCGGGTCGCGCCGGACAGCCGCAGCACGGCGAAGTCCGCGGTCCGCTGGGCGGTGGCCATCAGCGGGGTGTCGGCGACGGCCAGGCAGGTGTAGCCGAGCGACATGCCGATCAGGATGACCAGGAAGATCCGGACCAGGGCGTCGTCCTCCGAGTCGGTGCGGGCGGCGTACTGGGCGCTGCTCAACTCCTGGGCACCGAGCGGGGCGAGGGCGGCCGGCGGGACGGAGCCGGTGGTGTGGACGACCGAGGTGAGCGCCGAGGGGTCGTGGGCCCGGACGGTGCGGGTGGCCAGCAGCACGCTCGCCGTCGCGGATCCGTCGGTGATCTCGGCGACGACGGTGACGTCCACGGTGTCGCCGTCCTCGAAGGTGAGCGGCACGCGGCGGCCGGTGGTCCAGCCCAGCCAGGCGGCCGTACCGGCCTTGACCACCATGGTGTTCTCGCCGGCCAAGCCGTCCAGGGAGCCGGAGGTGGCGGTCATCCGGGCGCGGGCCCTGCGGAACGCGTCCTCGCTCATCCCCACCGCGCCGACGTGGTCTTCACCAAGCTCGACCTGCCGCCGGCCCCGGACGACCACCGCCGGGTGCTGGCGGTGCTGACCTACCTGGGGTCCTGAGGCCGCGCCCGGGCCGGGTGGGCGGGCGGTCCCCGCCGGGCTGGTCGGGTCGGATCAGCGGCCTCCGCCGGTGGCGGGGTTGCGGGCCTCCGCCGCGCGCAGCGCCTCGGCGATGGTGTGGAAGCCGCGGCGCTCGGCGTGGGCGCGGGCGGTGACGCCGTCGGCGTCGGCGAGGTGCGGGTCGGCTCCGTGGGCGAGCAGGACGTCGACGATCTCGCGGTGGGCAGGGCCGCCGTCGCCGAGCAGGACGGCCTCGAGCAGGGCCGTCCAGCCGAGGTCGTTGACGTGGTCGACGTCGATGGCGGTCTCGGTGAGGACCGCGCGGACGTAGGCGACGTGGCCGCGCTCGGCGGCGGGGATGACCGACACCCCGCCGTAGCGGTTGCGGCGGGTGAGGTCCGGGCCGCCGGGGAGCAGGGCGCGCAGCATCGGGACGCTGCCGGTGATGCCGGTGACCAGCCAGGGGCTGTTCAGCCGCGCGTCCTGGGCGTTGACGTCCGCACCGGCCTCGACCAGCAGCCGGGCGACGGCGACCCGGTCGGCGAAGGCGGCCCGCAGCAGCGGGGTACGGCCCTCGGCGTCGCGGGCCTCGACGGTCGCGCCCGCCGTCAGGGCCGCGCGGGCGGCGTCGAGGTCGCCGCGGTCGGCGGCGTCCAGCAGGGCGTGGTCGGCGGGGGAGAGCGGGCGGGCGGCCATGGCGGGGACTCCTCGGCGGGGGTGTGGTCGGACGGCGCGGTTCCTCGGCGGGCGGTCGGCCGCGTGATGGTCCCAGCCTGCCGTCGGGGCCGGCAGGACGGTGTCGGCGGGGCGGTCGTCCTTGTCCCGCGCAACGGACGACGGCCAGGTCATCCGATCGGATGACCCGGCCGTGGGCGTTCGGCGGGAGAGTGGAGAGCCCGGTGACCAGGGCGTTCCCGGCGGCCGGCCACGGTGCGGTCGGCCGCTGCGGCGCGGCTGGTCGTTACGGCGCGGCTGGTCGTTACGGCGCGGCTGGTCGCTGCGGCGCGGCCGTCACCAGGACACCGGGTAGCGGACCGGGTGCCCGCCGATCCGGCCGGGCAGCAGGCCGATGACGACCAGCAAACCGGTGGCCAGGGCGAGCAGCGGGAGGAAGGGAACGGGGTGCGGCCCCTCCAGGACGACGATCACGGCGGTGGCCGCGGCCGGGGAGTGCGAGAGGTGGGTGAGCATCATCGCGCCCAGCGCGAGCCCGGCGGCGACGGCCGCGCCCCAGGTGGTGCTGCCGGTGACGGCCAGGGTGGCGTAGCCGATCAGGGCCGACATCAGCTGACCGCCGACCAGGTTGCGCGGCTGCGAGATCGGCAGGCCGGGCGCGCCGTGCACCAGGGCGGCGCTGGCGGCCAGCGGCGGGATCAGCAGCGGTTGGTCGAGCAGGACGCCCACCCCGACCAGCAGGAGCAGGGTGCCTATGGCGAAGACGGTGGCCCGCAGGGCGTGCAGCGGGCGCGGGCCGGGCGTGGCGGTGGGCGGTGGTGTGGACATGCGTGAGCGGCTCCGGGCGGGGGACGGGGACCCGGAGATGATAAACAGACTGTTGAATGAAAGGTAGGATGTTTTGCCTGTCGGACAAATTCCGTCCACGGAACCGGAGCACCCCATGACCACGCCTTTCGGCACCACGGGCCCGGCTGCCACGGGTGCCGCCGCCACGGGCCCGGCTGCCGCGGCTGCCGTCACCCCGCCGTCCGTCACGGTCTTCCGGGACGTCCGGCCGTACGGCACCGACCGGGCCGTCGACCTGATCGCCGTGGACGGTCTGCTGGCCGAGCGGGTGCCGGACGGGGTGGTGCCGGAGGTGGTCGAGGGCGGCGGCCGGATCGCGCTGCCCACCCTGGTCGACGCCCACATCCACCCCGACAAGACCGCATGGGGCGAACCCTGGTACAGCCGCCGCCCGGCCGGCTCGCTGCCGGAGTACGTCCAGGGCGACGTCGACCTCCACCGGCACCAGCGTACCTCGGTCGCCGACCGCGCCCACCGGCTGCTGAGCCACGCCGTGACGCGCGGCACCCGGGCCGTGCGGGCCCACGTGGACGTGGCGCCCGCGTTCGGACTGGCCGGGGTGACCGGGCTCGCCGAGGTGCGGGAGCGGCTGGCCGGCGTGCTGGACGTCCAACTGGTGGCCTTCCCGCAGCACGGGGTCCGGCGGATGCCCGGCGCGGGCGCGCTGCTCGCGCGGGCGGCGGCGAGCGGGCTGGTCGACGCCATCGGCGGCATCGACCCGGCGGGCTTCGACGGCGTCCCGGCCGAGGGTACGGACGGCGAGGGGCCCGCCCAGCTGGAGCTGCTGTTCGGCCTGGCCGAACAGCACGGGCTGCGCCTCGACATCCACCTGCACGACAGGGGTGAGCGCGGACTCGGCCCGCTGCGCGACATCGCCGCGCGGACCAGGGCGGCCGGACTGGCCGGGCGGGTGGTCGTCAGCCACGCCTTCTGCGTCCCGGAACTGACCGGCGCCCCGCTCGCCGACCTCGCCGCCGAGCTGGCCGAGTCCGGCGTCGGCCTCACCACCGTGGCGCCCTCGGCCCACCAGGTGCTGCCGTTCCGCACGCTGCGGGCGCACGGGGTGCGGGTCGGGCTCGGCTCGGACGGCGTGCGCGACTCGTGGAGCCCGTACGGCAACGCCGACCTGCTGCACCGTGCCCACCTGCTCGGCTGGACCACCGACGCCCGCACCGACGAGCAGCTCGCCGACTGCTTCGCCCTGGCGGCCGACGGCGGCGCCGAACTGCTGGACCTGCCGGCCGCCACCCTGGAGCCGGGCTCGCCGGCCGACTTCATGCTGGTGACGGGCGAGTGCCTGCCGCAGGTGGTGGTCGACCTGCCGACGCGCGAACTGGTGGTCCGCGCAGGCCGGGTGGTGGCGCGGGACGGCCGGTTCACGGGCTGACGGGCGCGGCCGGGAGACTGCCCGGGCCCGCGTGCTGCCCCTGCCGACGTGCGGAAGGGGACCTCGACGTTTTTGAGGGGGCAGTTCAGTTGCGGCGGCCGAGGGCGCCCTCGGCCGCCGGCACCGACAGGGCTCAGAGCACGCGGGCCTCGGTGGTCCGGTGGAGGTGGACCAGGACGTCGTAGGCCGGGCCGATGGCCAGAGTGGGTAGCGGGTCCCGCTGGAACGCCGATCCGGCGTCGTAGGTCGGGCGGGCGCTGGCGAGCCAGGCGCGGGTGGCCGGCGGGGCGGCGCGCAGGTCCAGGAAGTAGTCGCGGTGGCGGACCCGGTCGAGGGTGTGCTCGTTCATGTCGGGGGTGGCCGGGGGAACGGTGACCTTCTTCCAGGCGGGGGAGAACGGGTCGTCCTTGGTGAGGAAGGACCCGCGGTCGAAGGTGAAGCCGACGGCGACGTAGTCCGCGCCGAGGGCGTCGCGCAGGTAGGTGCCCTGGGTCCTGGGGTAGAGCTCGGGGTGGGTGGTCCCGTACCCGACGTGGCCGTTGTGCGCGGAGAGCAGCACCTTCCCGCCGGTGCGGCGCTGCCACCAGAGGACGTTGTCGGCCATCGCCCGGTCGCGGAGGTTCTGCATCGCGGCGACGTCGGCGGCGTCCTCGAGGTCCATACCGGCGAAGGTGAAGGTCCGGGCGATGCTCCGGGCGTTCTGCACCGCCCACTCGTACGCCTCGCCGCCGCCGGGCCGGCCGTCCTCGCCCGTGGCCGCGGTGACCAGCTGCAGCGCCTGCTCGGCCGCGGCGGCGTTCTGCCGCCGTTCGGCGAGCGGGCGCGTGGTCATGTAGCCGATCACGTCGTCGACCCGGCGCAGTCCGGCGTACAGCCGCTCCAGGTGCGGCAGCGACCCGGGGGCGGCCTCGCGCAGGTAGGAGGCCACTCCGTCGAAGAGCCGACCGTCGACGGCGGGGAAGTCCAGGTCGTCGCCGAGGAAGTGGACCGGGCGCTGCGGGTGTTCGCGGTTGTGGTCGCGCATCCAGCCGATCAGGTCGGCGAACTCCCGGCGCTCCCAAGGGGTCCCGCCCAGCACCTCCTTGACCAGCTGCCGGGCGTCGCCGCCGGTGCGGCCCTGGACGTAGTCGTCGATCCGCAGACCGGCGGACCAACCCGTCTCCAGGGCAATGGTGGTGAAGCCCTTCTCCTCGACCAGGTGGCGCAGGACCCGGTGCTTCATGGCGAAGAACTCGTGGGCGCCGTGCGAGGCCTCGCCGAGCCCCACCACCGTCGCGTCGCCCACCATCGCGCCCAGCGGCCGCAGGTCGGTGGTCCGGCCCTCGGGCTCGGTGGACCGCAACGGGTGGGCCAGGGCGTTCAGTTCGCGGACCACGGTGGACGTCGGGCGGTCGGTCGCCGCCGCCGAGTCGTCGGGCTGGTCCGCGCGGGCGGCCGGGGCGAGCAGGGCGGTGGTCGCGACGGCCGCCGTGGCGGCCAGCAGGGCACGTCGGCCGATGGGCTTGCCGTGCTCCTCGCTGCGTACGGTCATTCCGGGGGTGCTCCTCAGGTTGTCACTTCGTCGAGCCGTCAAGGGGCTCGGCCGCCGGGACGGTTCGGGCGGCCTGCGGCGGTGCGGGCGGCCGGATCGTCCGACGGTACGAACGGTTCGCCGGCGAACGCCGGTCCACGAATCGTCGATCACCGGGGAGCGTCGACGCACTGAGGGCCGCCGCCGGAACGGCCGGGGGGATAACCCCCGGGCGGCCCCGCGTCCCGGGCTGGGCGGGTGGAGGTGAGGTCGGCCGGGCGGGTCGGGCCGGGATGCGGGACCGTCGTACGGAATCGGCGGGTGCGCGGGACCAGGCGACGGCTGCGTCCCCGTTCAGGAGTAGCCAGGCGGGCCCGCCGGGCGTCCAGGCGATCCGGCCGGGACAGGAGGTGGTTCCGGGCGAGGCGGCGCGGTGGGTGGGGCGGCGGTTGGCGGGCGCCTGCCGTGACCCCCGGGGGCGGGTGGGGGCCGATCGGCCAGTCCGAGTCGAGGACGCCGGTGTGCGCTCGCGTCCCGGAGCCCCCGGCGGGCGGGGGTGCGCCGGGCGTCGGCCGGGCCGGATTACTACGGTCCGGCCGGTTCGGGGGAGCGGGTGGGACCGGATGGCCAATGAAAGGGGCAAGAGGAACGAATCCTCCTGCCACTATCAAGCTATAGCGTGACCCGGGGCTTGCGGCAAGCCCCCCGTCATGCCGCAGAATCCCGGCCGTAAGGCCATGACCTGCGGAAACGGGAGACGTGAAATGCGCGTGTTGATGACGTCGTGGGGATCGCGCGGGGATGTCGAGCCGCTGGCGGGGCTGGCGGCGGCACTGCGGGGGCTCGGTGCGGACGTGCGGGTGTGTGCGCCGCCGGACGAGGAGTTCGTGGCGCTGCTGGCGCGGGTCGGGGTGCCGCTGGTGCCGCTCGGGCCGTCGGTGCAGTCGGTGGTCGCCGGTCCGAAGCCGCCGACGATGGAGGACGCCTTCCGGCTCGCCCGCGAACTGGTCGCCGCGCGGTTCGAGGCGCTGACCGCGGCGGCCGAGGGCTGCGACGTGCTGCTCGCGACCGGTCTGATGCCGGCCGGGGCGCGGGATGTCGCCGAGAAGTTCGGCCTCCACTACGTGTTGGCCTGCTTCCACATCTTCGGACTGCCCTCGCGGCACCACCGGCCCGGACGGCGGCCGGGCACGCCGTCCCCGGAGGACGAGACCGACTACGAGAAGCTCTGGGAGCAGGACGCCCAGCGCGTGAACGGCCTCTACGGGGAGGCGCTCAACAGCCACCGGGCGGCGATCGGCCTGCCGCCGGTGGAGAACGTCCGCGACCACGTCTTCACCGAGCGGCCATGGCTGGCGGCGGACCCGACGCTGTGCCCGTCCGAGGGCATGACGGAGCTCGACGTGGTGCCGACCGGGGCGTGGATCCTGCCCGACGACCGCCCGCTCCCGGCCGACCTGGAAGCGTTCCTGGACGCCGGTGAACCGCCCGTGTACGTCGGCTTCGGCAGCATGGCCGCGTACGCCCCGGAGGACATCGCGCGGGTGGCCGTCGAAGCGGGCCGTGCGGTCGGCCGCCGGGTGCTCCTGGCCCGCGGCTGGGCCGGGCTCGCCCCGATCGACGACCGCGAGGACTGCCACGTCGTCGGTGAGGTGAACCAGCAGGCCCTGTTCCGCCGGGTGGCCGCCGTCGTCCACCACGGCGGCGCGGGCACCACCACGACCGCGGCCGTGGCGGGCGTGCCCCAGGTGGTCGTCCCCCGGATCGCGGACCAGCCGTACTGGGCCGGCCGGGTGGCCGAGTTGGGCATCGGCGTGGCCCACCTCGACCTCACGCCGACCGTCGAGTCGCTCTCCGCGGCGTTCACCACGGCCCTGGCGCCCGAGACCCGGGCCCGGGCGGAGGCCGTGGCGGGCGGCATCCGCACCGACGGGGCGACGGTGGCCGCGAAGCTGCTGTTCGAAGCCGTGGGCCAGGAGGTGCCGGCGGTGGTCGGGTGAGGGTCCGGGTGAGTGCCCGGTGAGTCGTGCGGCGCCGGTGCCGGTGCTGGCGCTGGCGGCGGCGGTTCCGGTGCCGGTGGCGGTTCCGGGTGAACAGCGGCGTGGGCCGGGTGAGTTCGGCTTCGGATAGGCCTCCTTCCGATCGGTCAGGGGTGGTTGTCGGCCCGCGCGCGCCCGGTTCCGGCACCGATCAGGTGACCGGCAGTCGGGTGTCTGCCGGGTCGGTTAGGGTGCCCACCGGCGCGCCGGTCACCGCAGGCCAGGCGCGAGGGGAGGGCGGCATGACCGACGGCACGCACGGGGGATCGGGACAGGACGGCGACGGCATCCAGTGGTTCGCGGAGATCGGCCGGCCGGGTGCCGGTCGATCGCCAAGGGGCGGCCCCGACCCGGACGGTGAGCCCGGCGGCGTCGTCTTCGCCCGGGGGATCACGCCCGAGGAACTCGCCCGCCGGATGGGCGCCGACCCGGCCACCGCGACCGAACCGATCAGCGACGCCGAGATCCGGGGCCTGGACATCGAGGTCTACCGCCCCGGCGACGACGGCGACGGCGTGATCCGGGTCGGCACGTGCGCCGGCTGGTCGTTCGCGATCGAGTACGGGGACTCCACCGGCGGTGAACTGCTCACCGAGATAGCGCGCGACGGAGCCGAGGTGGTGCACTTCCGCCCGATGCCGGAGCAGCGGCCGGCGCTGCTCGACTACGCCCGCGACGGCGCTGTGCTGTGCGGCTTCGGCCTCGGTGAGGAGCGCTGGCGCTGGGGCCAGGAGCCGGACCTGCTGGTGCCGGACCTCGTTGCCGCCGGAGTCCTGGAGGCCGACGGCGTGACCTCCTGCGCCTCCGGCCGGGAGGCTGACGGCGCCGCTCGACGCCGCTCCCTCGGCGCCGTCGAGCGGCGCTTCGGGCTGAGCCTGCCCCGGGCCGCCCTCGGCGGGGGGCTGCGCCTGCCGGCGTACGCGGTGCGGGGAACCCCGGGCATGGTGCTGCGCTGAGGGGGCGCGCCGGCGGTCCGTGACGAACAGGCAGAGGACCGACAGGGACAGGAACGGCAGGCGCAGGAACGACAGGGACAGGAACGACCGGCAAGGGGTGGTCACGGCATCTCCTTCCGGGCCCCATCGGCGGGGCCCTGATGGCTGTCATCCTTGCGTCCTGCCAGCCCGTCGCACATGTGCCGATCGGGAGGTTCCCGCGGCGCGATCCCGGTTTCCACCCTGCTGATCGGCAGGGTGGAAACCGGGCGAGGGCGGGAGAGAGACCGAGGTCGGGCCGCGCGGATCGGCCCGCACCCGTTCGGCCGGTGGCAGCCGGTTCGGCGCACGCCCCCCGTCCGGAGGTCTCCGTACGGCACCGGAGGGCTCCGGCCCCTAGGGTCTGAGGGCGTCGGCGAACCGAGCGCCGGGCGCAGGCGCAGCCCCTGTCGCACGCCTGGGGTGCCCGGCCGACCGAGAGGTGGACCCACCCCATGCACACCGTCGTCCGCGGCGCCGGAGCGCTCGGCCTGACCGTCCTGCTGCTCACCGCCGCCACCGGCTGCCAGGGCGACGGCTCCTCCGCCGCCGAGCCCGCGCCGACCTCCCCGGCCACCGGCACCGGCACAGGGGCCGGCACCGCAGCCACCGGACTGGCCGCCCAACAACTGGACTGGCACGCCTGCGCCGCCCCCATCAGCGCCCAGGGCAACGGCACCGCGCCCGCCGCCGACTGGCAGTGCGCCACCCTCAAGGCCCCGCTGGACCACGGCAAGCCGGACGGCACGACGATCGACCTCGCGCTGATCCGCAGCCGGGCCAAGGACGAACAGCACCGGATCGGCTCGCTGCTGTTCAACTTCGGCGGCCCCGGCGCCTCCGGCGTGGCCACCCTGCCCGCCTTCGCCGCGACCTACGCGTCCCTCAACTCCCGCTACGACCTGGTGGGTTTCGACCCGCGCGGGGTCGGTGCCAGCGCCGGGGTGAGATGCCTGGACGACCGGGCGATGGACGCCGCCACCGCCGCCGAGAGCACCCCCGAGACCCCCGACGAGGTGAAGGCGCTGGACGACGGCAACGCCCGCTTCGCCGCCGCCTGCGAGCGCAACTCCGGTGCGGTGCTGCCGTACGTGGACACCGAGAGCGCCGCGCGCGACCTGGACCTGATGCGGCAGGTGCTGGGCGACCGGAAGCTGGCCTACTTCGGCATCAGCTACGGCACCCAGCTCGGCGGCGTCTACGCGCACCTGTTCCCGCAGCAGGTCGGCCGGGTGGTGCTGGACTCGGTGGTCGACCCGACGAAGGACCCGCAGCAGTCCGCGCTCGGCCAGGCCCAGGGGTTCCAACTCGCCCTCGGCGACTTCATGAAAGCCTGCGCCGCCCAGGCCGGGACCGCCTGCCCGACCGGCGCGGGCGGCGACGCGGGCACCGCGAAGGTCGCGGAACTGGTGCAGAAGCTGGAGCGGTCGCCGCTGCCCACCAAGCAGGGACGGCAGCTCACCGAGAGCCTGGCGGTCACCGGCATCGCGGGCGCCCTGTACAGCCAGGAGACCTGGCCCGCGCTGGCCGCCGGGCTCAGCGAGGCGATGGAGCAGGGAACCGGCGACACGCTGCTCCGGCTCGCCGACGGGCTGAACGGGCGCGACCCGCAGGGGCACTACACCAACCTGAACGCCGCGAACCGGGCGATCAGCTGCGTGGACGCCCAGCAGCGCTACTCCGACCAGGACGTGCAGCAGCAGTTGCCGCGGTTCCGCGCCGCCTCCCCGGTGTTCGGGGCCCTCACCGCCTGGGGCCTGACCGGCTGCACCGGCTGGCCCGTTCCCGGCAAGGCCGCCCACCCGGAGGTGGCCGCGCCGGGCGCCGCCCCGATCCTGGTGGTCGGCACCACCGGTGACCCGGCGACCCCGGTCGAGGGCGCCCGCACGATGGCGCAGCAGCTCGGCGCGGGCGTCGGCGTGACCGTCACCCTGCAGGGCGAGGGGCACGGCGGCTACAACACCGGCAACCCGTGCCTGAAGCAGACCGTGGACGCCTACCTGCTGGACGGCACGGTGCCGGCGGACGGGACGACCTGCGGCTGAGCGGCCGACCAGTGGACGCGGTGGATCCGGTGGGCCCGGTGGGCCGCGGGGCAGCTCGGGCGGACAGCCGACAGCCGGACAGCCGGGCAGCCGGACAACCGGGAAGACAGCCGAGCCGGATGGAGAAGTGGCCCACTGGGTCAGCCATCGATTGGCACTGGAGAGTGGGCCACTCGCCCACTAGCCTCTCCGGTGTGACGAACGAAGCGACGAACAGCGCGCCCACCCAGCACCTCGACCGGCACCCCGCCCAGCTCCGCGACGGCGGCCACGAGCCCGCCACCGACACCGTCAAGGTCGACTTCTACTTCGACCCCGTCTGCCCGTTCGCCTGGATAACCTCCCGGTGGATCCTGGAGGTCGAGCGCCACCGCGAACTCGACCTGAACTTCCGGGTGATGAGCCTGTCCGTCCTCAACGAGGGCCGCACCGACCTGCCCGAGCGCTACCAGCGCCTGATGACCACCGGCTGGGGCCCGGTGCGGGTCTGCATCGCCGCCGCCGAGCAGTACGGCCCGCAGGTGCTGCGCGGGCTGTACACCGAGCTCGGCACCCGGCTGCACGACCAGGACCGGGCCGCCGACGACACCGTCATCCGGGAGGCGTTGGTGGCGGCGGGCCTGCCGGAGGAGCTGGCCGAGGCGGCGAACAGCACCGAGTACGACGAGGCCCTGCGCAAGAGCCACCACGAGGGCATGGACCCGGTCGGCGAGGAGGTCGGCACGCCGACCATCCACGTGGACGGCGTCGCGTTCTTCGGCCCGGTACTCAGCGCCATTCCGCGCGGTGAGGACGCCGTACGGGTCTTCGACGGTGTGCGGCTGCTGGCCGGGTACCCGAACTTCTTCGAGCTCAAGCGGACCCGGACGGGCGGGCTCGACTTCTCCTGACCGCCCTCCACGGGACCTCGACCCGCCCGCCGACCCGCCCCGCCGGTCCGTGCCGCCGGTCCGTGCCGCCGACCGGCGCCGAGCGGGCGATTCTCGCCCGGGTGGACCGTTCCCACCCTCCTCGGACTCCCGTCCGGGCGCGGAGCGTCCGACCATGGAGAGGCGGAGGCTGTCCGGCCCCCCGAGAGGCGGTGAGCGTGGATGATCGTACGAATCCGGCTGCGCGCTTCCGATCACCCCGCGACCCCGCCCGGTCCCGGCTCCAGCTCCAGCCCCGGTTCCAGCTCCAGCCCCGGTTCCGGCCCTGGCCCCAGGCCGGGCTGGGGCCAGCCGCGGGGCCCGGGCCGGGGCCGCAACCAGGGCCCGGGACCAGGCCCCGGCGGCCCGGGCAAGCCCCCGCCGCCCTCCTGGCGCCGCTGGCTGCTGCCCGTCGCCGTGCTGGTCACGCTGCTCCTGCTGGTGCTCTTCTCCAACCCCGGCAAGCCCGGCAACCGCTACGGCTACACCGACTTCCTGAACCGGGTCAACGCCGGCCAGGTGCAGACCGTGGACGTCAGCGACACCGGCGGGGTGAGCGGCACGCTCAAGGACGGCACCCACTTCACCAGCCAGATCCCGACCGCCCTGGACACCTCACAGCTCAGCAGCGCGCTCTCCGACCACCACGTGACCGTCACCGGCAGCCGGACCAGCGGCGGCGGCTCGATCTGGTCCACCCTGCTGCTGTTCCTGCCGCTGCTGATCTTCGGCGCGCTCTTCCTCTGGTCCGGCCGGATGGCCGCCCGCTCGCTGGGCGGCGGCCTGAGCGCCATCGGACGGTCCCGGGCCAAGATCATCGAGGCCGAGCGGCCGAACACCGGGTTCGCCGACGTGGCCGGGTACGAGGGGGTGAAGCAGGAGGTCAGCGAGGTGGTCGACTTCCTGCGCAGCCCGGAGCGGTACGCCGCCGCGGGGGCCAAGGGGCCACGCGGGGTGATCATGGTCGGGCCGCCCGGCACCGGAAAGACCCTGCTCGCCCGGGCGGTCGCGGGCGAGGCCTCGGTGCCGTTCCTCTCGGTGACCGGCTCCGGCTTCGTCGAGATGTTCGTCGGCGTCGGCGCCTCCCGGGTCCGCGACCTCTTCGAGGACGCCCGCAAACGCGCGCCGTCGATCATCTTCATCGACGAGATCGACGCCGTCGGCGGCCGCCGCGCGGGCGGCACCCGGATCGGCGGCAACGACGAGCGCGAGCAGACCCTCAACCAGCTGCTCAGCGAGATGGACGGCTTCGACCAGAGCACCGGCATCGTCGTCATCGCCGCCACCAACCGCCCGGACGCCCTCGATCCGGCCCTGCTGCGCCCCGGCCGCTTCGACCGGCAGGTCACCGTCCCGCTGCCCAACCAGGCCGAGCGGGCCGCCATCCTCGCCGTGCACGCCCGCGGCAAGACCCTGGGCCCGGACGTCGACCTCGGACGGCTCGCCCGCGGCACCCCCGGATTCTCCGGCGCCGACCTCGCCAACCTGGTCAACGAGGCCGCCATCAACGCCGTGCGCGCCGACCGGGCCACCCTCACCGCCGACGACCTCGACGCCGCCCGCGACCGGGTGCTGCTCGGCCGCCGGGAGTCCTCCAACGCGCTGCTCCCCGAGGAGCGGCACGCCGTGGCGGTGCACGAGTCCGGACACGCGCTGATGGCCGCGCTGTGCGAGCACGCCGACCCGGTCGCCAAGGTGACGATCCTCCCGGCCGGCGTCGCCCTCGGCGCCACCGAGCAGCTGCCCGAGGCCGAACGGCACCTGTACAGCGAGGGCTACCTGACCGACCTGCTCACCGTCCAGCTCGGCGGCCGGGCGGCGGAGCTGGTGGTCTTCGGCGAGGGCTCCACGGGCGCCGCCAACGACCTCGCCAACGCCACCTCGGTCGCCACCCGGATGGTCCGCGAGTTCGGCCTCTCCCCGGAACTCGGCCCGGTCGGCTACTCCAGCGGCACCCCGCACTACCTCGGCGACAACCCCGAGGACCTGCTGCGCCGCCCGTACTCCGAGCAGACCCAGCGCGCCGTGGACGAGGCGGTCGCCCGGCTGCTGCGCCGGGCCGAACGGCGGGCCCTCGACCTGCTCACCGAGCACCGGCACCACCTGGACGAGCTGGCGGCGCTGCTGGTCGCCCAGGAGACGGTGGACGGCCGGGTGGTGCTCGACATCCTGACGCACCTGGCGCCGGGGCCGCAGCCGCCGGTCTCGCTGCGCAAACCGGACGGGCCGGGAGAGCCGGACAGGACGGGAGAGCCGGACGCGGCGGGGGAACCGGACGAGCCGGCGAAACCCGGATAGCTCGCGAAAGCCGCGGCCCCGGCGGCCCCGGCGGCCCCCGCGGAGCCCCGCGAGGCCCCCGCCCGTGACGGCCGCGTCGGCGGTGGTCGTATCCTCGTGACCGCGTCACGTACCCACCGTCCCGAGGAGTCGGAATGACCGAGCCCCTGCCCGCCGACGTCCAGCGGGAGATCGCCCGTGCCCTCGGCGTCGCCCCCGTGCCGGACCCCGCGGCGGAGGCCGAGCGCCGGGTGGAGTTCCTGGCCGAGCAGGTCCGGACCACCGGCGCGCGCAGCCTGGTGCTGGGCATCAGCGGCGGTGTCGACTCCACCACCACCGGGCGGCTCTGCCAGCTCGCCGTCGAGCGGCTGCGGGCCGAGGGCCGCCAGGTGACCTTCACCGCGATGCGGCTGCCGTACGGCGTCCAGGCGGACGAGGCGGACGCCCAGCTCGCGCTCCGCTTCATCCGCGCCGACGAGGTGCTGACCGTCGACGTCAAGCCCGCCACCGACGGCGCGCTCGCCGCCCTGAAGGCCGCCGGCCTGACCTACGACGACCACGGCCACGAGGACTTCGTCGGCGGCAACGTCAAGGCCCGCCAGCGGATGGTCGTCCAGTACGCGGCGGCGGGCGCCAAGGGCGGGCTGGTCGTCGGCACCGACCACGCCGCCGAGGCCGCCGTCGGCTTCTTCACCAAGTTCGGCGACGGCGCGGCCGACGTGATGCCGCTGTCCGGCCTGACCAAGCGCCAGGTGCGGGCGATCGCCGAGGCGCTGGGCGCGCCGGCCGAGCTGGTCAAGAAGACCCCGACCGCCGACCTGGAGAACCTCGCCCCCGGCCGCCCCGACGAGGACGCCCTCGGCGTCAGCTACGACGAGCTGGACGACTTCCTGGAGGGACTGCCGGTCACCGAGGACGTCTTCCGCACCGTCCTCGGCCACTACCGCCGCACCGAGCACAAGCGCAACCTCCCGGTCACCCCGCCCGTGGCATGACCGGCCCGGACGAGCGCGCCGCCGGGGCCGTCCTCGGAGCCGCCGTGGGCGACGCCCTCGGCGCCCCCTACGAGTTCGGCCCGGCCGGCGCCTTCTCCGCCCGCTTCCCGGACACCCCCGGTGACCTGGTGGCGGGCGGCGGCTGGGCCCTCGGCGAGGCCACCGACGACACCCAGATGGCCGTCCTGGTCGCCGAGTCGCTGGTCGAGCGGGGCGGTCTGGACCTCCCCGACATCTTCGACCGGTTCCTCCGGTGGGCCGCCGCCGAGCCGCACGACATCGGCGTCCAGACCGAAGCCGTCCTCACCAGCGGCCTGCCCTGGGACCTCGCCGCCGCCATCCACTTCAACACCACGCTGCGCGCCGCCGGCAACGGCGCCCTGATGCGCGCCTCGACCTCCGCCGTCGCCTTCGCCCGCGCCGGCCGGCAGGCCACCATGGACGCCGGCCGGCGCATCGCGGCACTGACCCACGGCGACCGGGCCGCCTGGGAGGGCACGGCGATCTTCCACGAGCTCGTCCGGCTCGCCCTCGACGGCGCCGACCCGCTGGCCGAACTCCCCGCCGTCCTGACCCACGTCGACCCGGGCCACCGGGAGCGCTACGCCACCGTCCTCGCCCCCGACTGGCACCCGGAGCGCGCCACCGAGGCCAACGGCGCGGTCTGGCCGTGCCTGGGCTCGGCGGTGTGGGCGCTGCGCACCACCGACGGCTTCGAGCAGGCGCTGCGTGCGGCGATCGACCTCGGTGGGGACACCGACACCGTGGCCGCCGTCACCGGCGGCCTGGCCGGGGCCCGGTACGGGGCGGCGGCGATCCCGGAGCGCTGGACCGAGCCGCTGCACGTCGCGCTGCCGGGCTTCGGCGGGCGGGTGCTGCGGGCGGCCGAACTACTCGACCTCACAGCCAGGCTGACGATCGGTCGGAAATGAGGGTGGCGGCGGGGCCGGCCGACCGCCCGCGACGGTCGACGGCCCGGCGGCTCTGGTGCGGCCTACCAGAGGAGGGCGGCGAGGATCCCCGGCGGGTCGACCAGGAGGCGGGCGATCAGGGCTCCCAGCGCCGCCAGATGGGCGAGGAGTGCGCCGAGCGTCGCCCAGCGCCAGCGGCGGTGCGGGGTCGACCTCCGGCCGGCGACGGCCGCGCCCAGCAGGGCCGTGAGGACGCTGAAACCGAGCAGGGCCGCCGTGACCTGCGGCAGATCGTGCCGGGGCGGGGCGGGGCGTCCTGCCAGAGGTGCATCAGCAGCCACCCGTCGGTCACCGCCGTCAGGCCGCCGGTCACCACGGCGAACACCGTGTCGGGGACCTCCTCGCCTGTGCCCCTGACGCCCCTGACTCCTTTGACGCGCTTGACGCTCCTGGTACCCGTCCGTGCCACTGTGCCCGTCCCCCGGTGCCGGCCCGCCCACGTGGCTGGCTACGGTAGCGGGGAGAAGGGCCGGACCCGTAGGGGTGGGCGGCGCACGCGGCCGGAGGCGTGACGGAGCGGTGGCGCCGAGGGCGGGCCAAGGTGGCCGGTGTGCGGCCGGCTGACGGACGAGGGGGCGGAGTGATGACGGTGGATCGGCTCGCGGTGGTGTCGGGGGGCGGTACGGGCATCGGCCGGGCGATCGCGGCGCGGCTGGCCGGGGACGGGCACCGGGTGGTGATCCTGGGCCGCAGGGCGGCCGTGCTGGAGGAGGCCCGGGAGGAGATCGAGCGGGCTGCCGGGCCGGGGCGGGTCGTGCCGGTGGCGGCCGATCTGACCGATCCGGCGGCGGTCGGGGCGGCGGCGGCCCGGATCACCGGACTCGGGCCGGTGGACGTGCTGGTGAACAACGCGGGTGCGATCGTCACACCGCCCGCCGACGGCAGTCTGGCCGCGCTGGCGGCGTCCTGGCGGCGGGACCTGGACGGCAACCTGCTCACCGCCGTGCTGCTGACCACCGCGCTCCAGGACGGGCTGCGCCGCCCCGGCGGCCGACTGGTGGTGATCAGCTCGGCGGCGGCCCAGCGCGGCGGTGCCGGCCCGCACTCGGCGGGCTCGTACGCCGCCGCCAAGGCCGCGCTGCACGGCTGGGCGTTCGGCCTGGCACGGCAGTTGGGCCCCGACGGGATCACGGTGAACGTGCTGGCGCCCGGCTACATCGAGGAGACCGAGATCTTCGGGGCGGGCTGGAGCGAGGAGTTCCACGCCCGGAAGGTCGCGGACACCCTGGTCGGCCGGGCGGGCACCCCGGCCGACGTGGCCGAGGCGGTCGGCTACCTGGCCTCGCCGGCTGCCGGGTACCTGACCGGTCAGGTGATCGGTCTCAACGGCGGTGCGGTGCTGGGCCGTTGAGCCGTGCCACCGGGGCCAGCCGGCGCGGCCCGTCACTCCCCGCCGGCCCGGTCGGTCACTCCCCGCCGGCCCGGTCGGTCACTCCCCGCCGGCGTCGGCGTCGGCGTCTGTTTCCGGGCTCTGGGCGGCGCCGGAGCCGGTGCGGACGGCGAGCCTCGCCTCGGCGGTCGTCCAGTCGGTGGCGATCGCCTGCTGGGCGGCGGCCAGGGTGACCTGGCCCTTGCAGATCGCGGTGTGCAGGTGGGTCTCCACCGTGTCCTTGGGGTTGTTCGGGCCCCTGCCGGGGACGTGGCCGGGGGAGGGCGGCTGGACCCACAGGTTGCGCGGGTCGTTGGGGTCGCCGCCGAGCTGGAGGCTGATCAGGTGGTCGTACTCGGCGTCGCCCATCGGGCCGGTGTAGCCGTAGGACTTGGCGTTCTCGGCCTTCTCCCGGCCGGTGATGTTCGACGGCGGGCGGATGGTCGAGGTGTAGCCGCCCTGCTTGCAGATGGTGTCCTTGAGGTTGTCCTGGGTGACCGCCGGACTGATCGCGCCCGGCGTGCAGCCGAGGTCGGGCAGCGGCTGCTTCTCCGCGGTGTAGCGGTAGTGGCAGCTGCCCGGCGCGGGCTGCGGCTGGACGTCGTAACTGCTCTGCGGGCCGGGGCCGGTGGCGATCGCGGCGGCCGCGGGCGGGGCGGCCGCCGCGGCGTCGCCCGCGGCGGCCGGGGCGGAGCCGACACCCTCGGCGGCGTGGTCGCCTCCGGACGAGCAGCCCGCGGCCGCGGCGGCGAGCAGGACGGCCGCGGCCATGGCCAGGGCGCGGCGGACGGGAGCCGGCACGGTTCCTCCATCGGGGTGTGCGGGAGCGGCGGTCGCCGGGTGTGCCCCGGCCCCGCCGGCGGACACTACCGTGCCCCCACGGCCCGTGGGTGACGCCATGTCCGGGCGCGGGAAGCCTTCACCGGGCGCGCGGAACCGTTTCCGCAACGGCACGGGCCCGGGTCGCGCCGCCCGCGCCCCCGACGGCCCCTCGCGCGTCAGACGCCTAGCTAGTGCTCCAGGATCCAGTCCGTCACCAGCTCCTCCAGCACCGCCAGCGGCAGGCTGCCGTGCCCGATCAGCTGGTGGTGGAACTCCCGGACGTCGAACCGGGCGCCGAGCACGGCCTGGGCCCGCTCGCGGTGCCGCACGATCTCCCGGCGGCCGATCAGGTAGGCGGTGGCCTGGCCCGGCCAGGCGATGTAACGGTCGATCTCGTTGCGGACGTTGGCCTCGGTGGTGGCGGTGTTGGCCCGCAGGTAGGCCTTCGCCCGCTCCCGGGACCAGCCGTAGTGGTGCATCCCGGTGTCCACCACCAGCCGGACCGCCCGCAGCGCGTCCAGCGACAGCATGCCGAACCGGGACAGCTCGGAGCCGTACAGCCCCATCTCGTCCGCGAGCCGCTCGGTGTACAGGCCCCAGCCCTCGACGTGGGCGGTCAGCTGGCCGCTCGGGTTCCGCCGGAACCGCGGCAGGTGGTGCAGGGTCTGGGCGACGGCGAGCTGGAGGTGGTGGCCGGGCACGCTCTCGTGGAAGGCGATCGCCTCGTACTCGTAGCTGAACCGGGTCTCCGGGCGCAGCGTGTTGATCCAGTGGGTGCCGGGCAGCCCGCCCGGGCCCGGCGGCTGGTAGTAGGCCAGCGGCGCGGTCTCCGCCTCGATCGGGTCGATCTCCCTGGTCACGCAGTCGGCGATGGGGTACGGGCGGAACCAGTCGGCGGAGGCCCGGCGGGCCCGCTCCAGCGCGCCGTCCACCAGGGCGACGATCTCGGCCGCGCTCCCGAAGCGCAGCGCCGGGTCCTCGCGCAGGGCGGTCAGGACGGCCGCGGGGTCGGTGACGCCCAGCACCTTGCCGCCGAGTTCGGCGAACTCCTCGCGCAGCGCCTCCACGGCCTCCAGACCGGTCCGGTGCACCTCCTCGGGGGTGAGGCCGGGCCGGGTGAAGCGGGCGACGGCGTCCGCGTAGCCCTCGGTGCCGCCGGGCACGTGGCAGACCCCGGCCTTGTCGTCCGGCCGGGCGCCCGGCGCCAGCCGCTCGGCCAGCCCGGCCCGGAAGCGGGCCACCGCCGGGCGGACGGCGTCCCGCACCAGGGCGTGGGCGCGCTCGAACTCCGGGCGGCCGGCCAGCGGCCGCAGCAGCTTGTCCTCGGCCGGGGCGGTGGCCAGGTGGGCGTCCAGCTGGGCGACGGCGGCGTCCACCCCGCTGCGCAGCGGGTGGCGGCCCTCGGCGGCGGCGTCCAGGGTGCGGCGCAGGACGGCGTCGAAGTAGCCGGGCAGGGCGGCGAGCCGTTCCACGAAGGCGTCGGCGCCCTCCTGGTCGACGGAGGTCATGGTGAGCGCGGTGAAGGCCTCGTTCTGCGGGGCGACGATGGTCGCCGAGACGCCGAACTCGGCCAGCCCGTGGGTGATCCCGCCGATGCCGTTGTCGATCAGCCGGGCGAGCACCCGGTGGGTGATCCGGTCCTCTCCGGCCAGCGCGTCCAGGGGGATCGCGGCCAGCCGGCCGGCGAAGCCCCGCAGCGCCTCGCGGTGCCGGTGCGCGGCCGCGCGGGACGGGTCGGGCACCAGGTGGCCGTAGCCCTCGACCCCGCTGAGGGTCGCCTCGAACGGGTTGTGGGTGTTCTCGGCGGCGAAGAACTCGTCCGCGAGTGCGGCGAGTCCGGCGTGCTGAGGCTGCTCGATCACTGGTCCCCCTGGTCCGGTGCGGTCGGTGCGGCACGGGAGGCCGGTGGGGCGCCCCGATCCCGCCGATTATTCGGAGCGACCGGCGGCGCGGTCAATACGCGGCGGGGGGAGGGGAGTTCCAGCCGGGGCCGGTGCCGGCCGCGCCGTCGACGGGGGCCGGGACCGAGCCGTACGGCCTCGTCCGGCGGGCCCGCACACGACGGTGCCGACGCCCGTCGGAACGGACGCCGGCACCATCGTCGTGCAGCGGCCCGGCCACCGGCGCCGGAGCGCCGCCGTGCCGGGCGGTGGAGAACGGGTCAGCGGGCCTGGGCGGCCTTGCCCTCCTTGGCGGCCTTGGTGGCGGCCTCCTTCTCGTGCTTCTCCTTGATCCGGGCGGTCTCCTTGCGGACGTCCACCTGGTTGGCGCGCTCGTGCTGGAGCCAGAGCGGGTTCTCGGCCTTGATCGCCTCGATCTGCTCGGTGGTGAGCGCCTCCGTCACGCCGCCGCGGGCGAGGCCGGAGATCGAGATGCCGAGCTTGGCGGCGACCACCGGGCGCGGGTGCGGGCCGTTCTGGCGCAGGTCCCGGAGCCACTGCGGCGGCTCGGACTGCAGCGCGTTGAGCTCCTCGCGGGAGACCACGCCCTCCTGGAAGTCGGTCGGCGCCGCGTCGAGGTAGATCCCCAGCTTCTTGGCCGCCGTGGCCGGCTTCATGGTCTGGCTGGTCTTCTGCTTGAGCGATGTCATGGAGACAAGGGTAAGGGAGTGCGCGGGCGCTTCCGGTCACGGTCGGTAGCCTTGCCCTGTGACAGACATGCAGGTGAACCCCTCCTTCCGGCTCGTGTACGTCCCGGGTGTGACCCCCGGCAAATGGGTCCGGGTCTGGAGCGAGCGGCTCCCGGACGTTCCGCTGGAGCTCCTCGCGGTGCCGTTCGGCGACGGCGAGCGCACCCTGCGCGAGGGCGGCGCGGACGCCGGACTCGTCCGGCTGCCCGTCGACAAGGACGTGCTGAGCGCGATCCCGCTCTACACCGAGACCACCGTCGTGGTCTTCCCCAAGGACCACTGGCTCGCCGCCGCCGAGGAGGTCCCGCTGGACGACCTGGCCGACGAGGTGGTCTTCCACCCGCTCGACGACACCCTCGGCTTCACCGCCGACACCCTCCCCGGGCGCCCCGCCATCGCCCGTCCGGACCGGACCGAGGACGCGATCGAGCTGGTCGCGGCGAACGTCGGCGTGCTCCTGGTGCCGCAGTCGCTGGCCCGGCTGCACCACCGCAAGGACCTCACCTACCGGCCGGTGGTGGAGGCGCCGCAGTCCCAGGTGGCGCTGGCCTGGCCGCAGGAGCGGACGACGGACCTGGTGGAGGAGTTCATCGGGATCGTCCGCGGCCGCACGGTCAACAGCTCGCGCGGGCGCGGGGCCGGGCAGGCGGCGCCCGAGGCGCAACCGAAGAAGGCGGCGGCCGGCCGGGGCAAGCCGCAGCAGAAGGCCGGCGGGCAGCGCAGCGGTGCGCAGAAGTCGGGCGGGCAGAAGGCCGGCGGGCAGCGGGCGGGGTCCCAGAAGGCCGGCGGAGCCAAGGCCGGCGGGCGGGGCGCGGCGGCCCGGCGCGGCAGGCCGAAGCGGTGACCGTGGCGTAGCGTCGGCCCCGTTCCCAGCGGCCGAGGCGGGAGGAGCGGGGCAGTGTGGCACGACCTGATGGCCGTCCAGATTCCGATCGCGGAGAAGGTGCTCCGCACGATCGCCGTCTACGCGCTGATCCTGGTGCTGTTCCGGCTCGTTGGGAAGCGCGGGCTGGCGGGGATGAACACCTTCGACATGGTGGTCGTCCTCCTGCTCTCCAACGTGGTGCAGAACGCCGTCATCGGCAATGACGACAGCCTGCTCGGCGGCGTGGTCGGCGCGGTCACCCTGATCGCGGTGAACTCCGCCGTCACCCGCTGGCTCGCCCGCGACCCGAAGGCCGCCCGACTGCTGGAGGGCACCGCCACCACCGTGGTGGAGGACGGCCGGCTGGTGCCCGGGGCGCTGCGCAGCCTGGCGCTGCGCCCGTCCGAGCTGGAGCACGCGATCCGGATCCAGAACGGCGACGGCCTCGGCGAGGTGGCCCGGGCCCGGCTGGAGCCGGACGGGCAGTTGCTGGTCGCCCTCAAGCCGGACGAGCAGGGCGCCACCCGGGGCGACGTCGAGGACCTGCGGCGCCGGCTGGCGGAGATCGAGCGGCTGCTCACCGCCATCGCGGCCGACCGCCGGCCGCCGCGCTGACACGGCGCCGGCGGGCGGCGGTGAGCGCGACGCCGGCGGCCAGGGCGAAGCCGAGGGCGGCGGCGAGGAGGTGGCCCACGGTGGTGAAGTCCGGCAGGGGTCCGGGCCATTCGCCGTCACCGGACAGCGGCCAGGCCACGACGAAGGCGGCCCAGGGCAGCCGGGCCCAGCGGGGCACGGCGAGGGTGGCGAGGGCGAGGACGGTCTGGGCGCCGTAGCTGATGCCGTAGTCCGAGGCCTGGCGCACGCTCTCCGGGTACCAGCCCTGCCGCAGGGCGAGCAGGATCACCGCGGCGGTGACCAGGGTGGCGGCGATGTGCCCGCCGAGGAAGACGGCGGCGGCGCGCGGGCCGCCGAAGCGCCGTTCGGTCCAGGCGAGGCAGCAGCAGACGCCGAGGCCGAGGGTGATCAGGGTGCCGCCGAAGCCGGTGGTGAGGATCTCGGTGAGAGTGCCGTCGAAGAGCAGCGCGCTGCCGAACAGGGCGGTGACCGGGTGGTCGTGCAGGTTGTCGAGGTTGGTGCTGATGTGGTCGCGGAGCGCGTCCGCCCGGTCCGGCGTGAGCAGGTTCTCGACCCAGACGTGCCCGAGCAGGAGCAGGAGGACGTAGCCGAAGGTCAGCGGCGAGCGGCGCGGATACGTCCGGACGGCGCGGAGCAGCCCGGTCAGGAGGCCCCGTGGGGTGCGAGCGTTCATGGTCTGGTGGTGTCCCGGTCGAGCGGCCTGGTTCCGGCCGGCGCCCGTGCGGCCGGCCACGCCGGGACAGTACCGAAGCCCGGTCACCGGCCTCCGGTCGGCTCCCGGGGCGGGGACGCCGGGCAACCCGGGTCGGTGACGCTCGGGCTTCCGGGTCGGTGAAGCCTTGGACCCCGGGCCCCGGCCCGGTCAGCGGACCCGGCGGGTCAGCGTCGCGGTGAAGGGCCGGGGGGCGAGGGAGGGGCCGCGGGTGGGGCGGACGGGTCGGCCGGGGGTGGGGGCGATGGTCCAGTGGGCGGCGATGGTGGCGATGGCGAGGACGGCCGTGGCGGTGCCGAAGGCGTCGCCGGCGCTGCGGTGGGCGCCGAGGCCGAAGGGCGTGCGGGCGCCGGGGGCGGGCCGGGCGGTGGTGAGCCAGCGGTCGGGGTCGAAGCGGTCGGGGCGGGGGAACAGGTCGGCCCGGCGGTGCAGCAGGTAGGGGCTGTACAGCAGGGTGGCGCCGGCCGGGACGGGGTGGCCGCCGAGCTCGGTGTCGGTGGTGGCGGTGCGGCTGAGGATCCACGGCGGCGGGTAGAGCCGAAGGGTCTCGCTCACGATCCGGGCGGTGAGCGGGAGCGCGGGCAGGTCCTCGAGACGGGCGGGGCGGCCGTCCAGGACGGTGTCGAGTTCGGTGTGCAGCCGCATCCGGACGGCCGGGTTGGCGGCGAGCAGCGTCCAGGCCCAGGAGAGGGTGGCGGCGGTGCTCTCCGGGCCGGCCGGCAGGAAGGCGGCGAGCCGCTCGTGGACCTCGGCGCCGGACGGGGGCCGGCCGTCCTCGTCCGGCGCGGCGAGCGGCGTGGAGGGCAGGTCGTGCCGGTCGGTGCCGGCGGCGCGGTGGTCGGCGGTCAGTCGCCGGGTGAACTCCCGCAGGTCCTGCCGGGCACGGCGGAGGCGGTTGCCGGGGCTGGTGAGGCGGTCGGCGCCGGGCGGCGGCGAGCCGGCCCGCTCGTGCGCGGCGGTCAGGCAGCGGGCGGTGACGGCGGTGGAGAGGCGGCACATCGCGGCGGGGACGTCGATCACGTCGCCGTCGCGCCAGCGGGCGGTGGCGTCGGCGATCCCCTCGGCCATCGGCGCGGCGTGGTCGGGCAGCCGGCCGTGGTGGAGGGCGGGTGGCGGCGGCCGGTGCCGGTGGGCGGTGGCGGGGAAGGCGGCGAGGCCGTCACCGAAGGCCTCCCGGGCCCTGTCCGGGAGGGGCCCGCCCGGGCGGAAGGTGCGGTCGTCGGCGAGCAGCCGGCGGACCAGCTCGGGGTGGCAGACCACGTACGCGCGCAGCGGGCCGAGTCGCAGCCGGACGAGGTCGCCGTGGGCGGGCAGGCCGGCGACGAACTCGTGCGGGCGGTGCAGGAGGGCGGCGGCGTGGCCGAGCAGCGGGAGGCCGCCGGGGGCGCTGGCCGCGGCGAACCGGGTGGTCGGGGAGAAGGGGGTCGGCACGGGGCGGCACCTTGGTTCGGGTGGGAGGACCGGGACGAATCGTGAACGTGATCTTTCCCGGCGGTGTACGGCGAAACGGTCCCGGACCGGCGGACGGGGTGAACGCGGGGGCGCGGGCC
The DNA here is from genome assembly GCF_042894165.1 of Kitasatospora sp. NPDC001547. Taxonomy (NCBI): domain Bacteria; kingdom Bacillati; phylum Actinomycetota; class Actinomycetes; order Kitasatosporales; family Streptomycetaceae; genus Kitasatospora; species Kitasatospora sp. NPDC001547. The sequence goes on from NZ_JBIAVL010000022.1 coordinate 70,728, forward strand.
GAACGGTCGTGCGCCCTCGAAGATTTGATGAGTCGTTTACCCGTCGAAGGCGTCCCCGGCCCGGCGGCCGCGGCCGGCCGCGCCTACACTCGGAGCCCTGTGAGATTACCGGTCAGTAGAACCGGGCAGGAACGATCGGCCGGTGCGATCGTCGGGCGGCGTGACGTCCGGCAGGGAGTGGGGAGTTCGGATGACCGACGAGCGGGTCCACGCGTTCGCCGACGACGCCCTGGGCGCCTACGACGCGGTGGCCCTCGCCGCGCTGGTGCGGTCCGGCGCGGTCAACCCGAGGGAACTGGTCGGCGCGGCCGTCGACCGGGCCGGCCGGGTGGACGGCACGCTGCTGCCCGTCGCCCACGCGTCGTACGACAGGCCGCAGATCAGCCGGGAGGGCATCGGCGGTCCGCTGTGGGGCGTGCCGACCTACCTCAAGGACAACGTGGACCTGCGCGGCCTGCCGACCGCGATGGGCAGCGAGGCCTACCGCGCCCGCCCGGCCCGCCGCAACGCGCGCTTCACCGACCAGTTCCTCGCCACCGGCCTGGCCGTCCTCGGCAAGACCAGGCTGCCCGAGTTCGGCCTCAACGCCTCCACCGAGTTCGCCACCGCCCGACCGGTGCGCAACCCGTGGAAGCCCTCGCACTCGGCCGGCGCCTCCTCGGGCGGTGCGGCGGCCCTGGTGGCCTCCGGCGTGGTGCCGATCGCGCACGCCAACGACGGCGGCGGCTCGATCCGCATCCCGGCGGCCTGCTGCGGACTGGTCGGGCTCAAGCCCACCCGGGGCCGGCTGGTCACCAACGCCCAGGGCGGGAAGCTCCCGATCGACCTGGTCACCGACGGGGTGCTGACCCGCTCGGTGCGCGACACCGCCGCCTTCTTCGCCGCCGCCGAGCGGCACCGCGTCAACCCCGGGCTGCCCCCGCTCGGCCTGGTCGAGGGGCCGGGCACACGGCGGCTGCGGATCGGCCTGGTGGTGGACTCGCCGATCGCCAAGACCGACGAGCCGACCCGGCAGGTGGTCGAGGAGACCGCCGCCCGGCTGGAGGCGATGGGCCACCTGGTCGAGCCCACCGAGCTGCCCTTCGGCGAGGAGTTCTCCCGCGACTTCGTCAGCTACTGGGGCTACATCGCCTGGGCCATCGCGGCCACCGGCCGGCTGCTGATCGACCCGAGCTTCCGGGCCAACAGGCTGGACGGCCTGACCACCGGGCTGCGCCGCCGCTTCCAGGCGGAGTTCCCGCAGACCCCCGGCGTGCTGCGGCGGCTGCGCCGGGCCGAGGGCGTGTACGCGCGGATCTTCCGGCACCACGACGTGATCCTGTCCCCGGTGCTCGCCCACACCGCCCCGCCGATCGGGCACCTGAGCCCGAACGTGGACTTCGACGAGCTGATCGAGCGGCTGCTGCGCTACGTCGCCTTCACCCCGGTCAACAACGTGACCGGCGGGCCGGGCATGGCCCTGCCGGCCGGCTCGGCGCCCAGCGGGCTGCCGGTCGGGGTGCACCTGTCGGCGGCGCACGGGCAGGAGCGGCTGCTGCTGGAGCTGGCCTTCGCGCTGGAGGCGGAGCGGCCCTGGCGACGGATCCAGGACTGACGCCGGACGCCGCCGACCGGGGGTCGTGCCGGCGCTCGACGGCACCGCCGGCCGGGCGTCGGGGCTCGACGGCACCGCTGGTCAGGGCGTCGGGGCTCGACGGCGCGGGTGCCCGGAACGTCGGCGCTCGCGGGGGCGCGGCTGCTCGGGGCGTCGGCCGCCCGGCCCGGCCCGCGGGCGCTCAGGGCGCAGGCGCCGCCACCGACCGGGCCGCGTGCACCTCCCGGTGCAGCCGGGCCAGCGCGCAGCCCGGCGCCAGCGCGTCCGGCTCCGCCTCCGGCAGCGGCTCGCCGGTGCGCAGCGCCTCGGCCAACTCGGCCAGCTCCCGGGAGACGGTGGCGACCTCGGCGGCGGTCGGCACCGGCGCGCCGTGCTCGACCCGCACCCGGGTCGCGGTGGTGGCGTCCACGATCCGCTCGACCGCGATCACCACCGGCCACCACGCCTCCGCCCGGGCCCCGACCGGCGGCGGCTCGGTGAGCGCCCGCTGGAACTCGCTGCGCACGGTGGACAGGTCCCGGTAGAGCCGCCGCCGGTAGCGGGCGCGGGCCGGCTCGTCCCGTCCGGGCGCGGTGGTGAAGGCCAGTGACACGTACGAGGCGGTGTCCTGGACGGCGTCGGCGAGGCGGTCGCCGATCCGGGTGTGCCAGGACTCCGGCCACAGCAGGTAGCCGGCCAGCAGGGCGATGCCGCAGCCGATCAGCGAGTCGTACAGCCGGGGCAGCACCAGCTGGAAGCCCCGGTGGTTGAGCAGGTCGGAGAGCAGCAGGATGACCGGGGTGATCGCCGCGGTCTGGAAGGCGTACCCCTTGGCGGACAGCGCCGGGATCAGCGTCGCCAGCCCCGCCATCACCGGGACGTCCCACCAGCCGTGCGGCACCTCGGCGAGCACCGGCATGGCGATCAGCAGCCCGGCGGCGGTGCCGAGCGCGCGCAGCACCGCGCGGGAGAACACCGAGCCGAAGTCGGGCTTCAGCACGAAGGTCACGGTCAGCGTCACCCAGTACGAGCGGGGCACCGCGATCACCGAGACCAGCACCTGCGCCAGCCCGATGCACAGCGCCAGCCGCAGCCCGTACCGCCAGGACGCGCCGGACAGCAGCAGCGCCCTGGTGGCCCGCCGGGCCCGGACCGCGAGCCGGGCGGGCCGGCCGATCCGGTCGTCGAAGGCGTACGGGTCGGGCGAGGCCTCGTACGCGACGGTGGCGGCGTGTCCGATCGCCTCGACCAGCGCGCGGGTGGACGGGCCGGCGGGGGCGGGCAGGTCGAGCGGCGGGGCCGGGCCGGTGCGGTTCTGCTCGACGGCGTCGGCCAGCGCGCGGACGGCGGCCGGGTAGCCGACGGGCAGCGGGCCGAGACCGGACGGGCGCAGCTGGGCCGCCGGGGCCGCCTCGACCATCGGGATCACCGCGTTGAGCTGGGCGAGCAGCCGGGCCAGGGTGGGCGAGCGGCCGTGCCGGCGGGCCCGGCGGGCGAGCAGCAGGTCGTAGGACTGGTTGAGCGACCGGGTGAGCTCGTGGCGGCGGCCGTCGTACTCCGGTGTGCCGGTGGCCTCCAGCAGGTCGGCGACCGCCCGGTAGGTGCCGGCCACCACCGACCGCTCCGGGACGCCCAGCCGCAGCGGCCAGGCGAGCAGGGTCAGCGCGAGCACCACCAGGCCGCCGAGCAGCAGCAGGGCGGGCGGCAGCCACCAGGGGGAGGGCAGCGGCAGGCCGGCCCCGACCACCGCGTTGAGCAGCAGGAGCAGTCCGGAGACGGAGGCGACCGCGCCGATCGAGGAGATCATGCCGGAAACCAGCGCGACGACGGTGACCGTCGCGACGGCCGTCCAGCCGGTGCCGAACACCAGGGTGCCGACCAGCAGCCCGAGGGCGCCGAACAGCTGGGGCACGGCGATGTTGAACACCCGCATCCGGTACGCGTCGGCGGTGTCCCCGATGACCCCGGACAGGGCGCCCATCGACACCAGCGCGCCGTAGCCGGGCCGTCCGGTGGCGGTGCCCACCGCGAGCGGAGCGGCGAGCGCGACGGAGGCGCGGGCGACCGCCGCCCAGGGGATCGGAGCGGCCCGGGGCCGCAGGCTCTCGGTCAGCCACGGGGGAGCCGTCAGCGCGCGTGCCATAGGGCCAACGTACGGCCGACTCGGGCGGTTCACCGTTTCACGGTTATGTCAATTCCGGAAACATACCCGCTCTTATGTCCGCCTCCGAAACATAAAGCGAACCCCGAGAGGCGCGGTGAGCTGCGCTGATTTCCCAATCGGTAACCCGGGGGAAAGGGTTGACACCATTAGTTGGTCTAGTCCAACGTATGAGGGGTGCGGTCCGGTAGGGGCTGATGTGAAGTGAGGGGCCTTGCCGGGCGGGTGAGTTGGCCCCCCGACGTGGCGCTGCTCCGTGCCCGTGGGGCCGGAGGCGGGAAGGGTCGTGCGCGGACGGCCCTTCGGCCCGCGCTCGAATTCCTGTCGCGGCCGGTGAGCGGCCGCCGACCCGCCGTGCCCGCACCGAGCGCCGAGGAAGCGCCGCGCCGACTACGAACCATGGAGTGACTGCCCGTGCCGAGCCCTGCCGAACACCCCGACGGAACCGCCGGCGAATACCTGTACCGCGCCGCCTCGGAGCGCCCCTACTTCAGCGCCGACACGGAGAGCTACCTCGCCCGGACCGCGCTGCGCGAGGTCCGCAAGAAGCACCCGCTGCGGGTGCTCTCCGAGGAGGACTTCGCGTTCTGGCAGACCTACGGCTACGTGGTGGTGAAGCAGGCGATCCCGGCCGAGGCGGCGCGCCGACTGCTCGACTTCGCCTGGGAGTTCCAGGGCCTGTCGCCGGACCGCCCCGAGGAGTGGTACCGCGAGCGCGAGTACCGCGACGAACTCGACCGGCACCTGCACATCTACGGTTTCGTCGAGGCCTACCACCACCAACTCCTCTGGGACAGCCGCCAGTCGCAGCGCGTCTACGACGCCTTCGTGGACGTGTGGGACTGCGAGGAGCTCTGGGTCACCCTCGACCGGCTCAACCTCAACCCGCCGAACGTCCGCAACCGCGACCGCGCGCTGATCGAACCCACCGACCGCGGCTTCGACATCGAGCTGCACTGGGACGTCGACACCACCCAGGGCATGCTGCCGCAGCGCGTCCAGGGCATCATCGCGCTCAACGACACCGCCCCCGACCACGGCGGCTTCCAGTGCGACCCGGAGCTGTTCCGCCGCTTCAACGAGTGGCAGGCCGCCCAGCCGGCCGACCGCGACCCGATCCGGCCGGACGTCGACCGCACGGAGTTCCCCGTGGTGCGGCCCGAGTTGGAGGCCGGCGACCTGCTGATCTGGAACGGCCTGCTGGCCCACGGCGTCGCGCGCAACACCTCCGAGAACGGCGTGCGGGCGGTGCAGTACCTGTCGATGATGCCCGCGCTGGAGGAGGCCGAGAAGCTGCGCCGCTCCCGGGTGGAGTCCTGGCGCACGCTCGCCACCCCGGACTGGAACCGCACCCTGGTCGGCGACGCCGACCGGCCCGAGGCGCAGCGCTACGCGACCGCCGAACTCACCGAGCTGGGGGAGAAGCTGCTCGGCCTGCGGTCCTGGAGCGGCAAGCCCTTCGATGACCACGAGCCGTCCGCGGGGCACGAGCCGTTCGAGCATGAGCCCTTCGAGGGGCACGAGCCGTTCGCGGGGCGCGGGGAAGGCCGGCGGGACGCCGAGGGGGAGCGGGAATGCGCGACGTCTGCCTGACCCTGCCCACCAACCGCGAGTGCGCGGACACCATCACCGCCGTCGGCGCCGAAGCCGCCCACGCCGTAGGGCGGTTCGACGTCCGGGTGCACCTGCTGGTGCTGGACTCCGCCGACCCGGCCGCCCGCGCCCGGCACGCCGGGGCGCTCGCCGCCCTGCCGGCCGTCGAGGGCGTGGTCGTCCACCACCTGGACGAGGACGCCCAGCGCGCCTTCCTGCGCGAGGTGGTCGACCGGTCCGGCGCGGCCGCCCCGGACCGGCTGCTCGACCTGATGCTGCCCGACGCCGTCTCCTACGGCGCCTGCACCAACCGGGCGTTCCTGCTGGCCGCCGCCCTCGGCTGCGCGTCGGTGCACCGCCGCGACTCCGACAGCCGCTACCAACTGCTCGACGGCGAACCGGTGTTCCCGATCGATCACGAGCTGGCCACACTGGGCCTCAAGGCCGCCGACGCGGCCGCCGCCGTCACCCGGAACAGCCTCGACGCGGCGCACGCGGACAAGCCGGTCGCGCTGGTCGGCGCCTCCTTCGTCGGCGAACTCTCCGTCGACATCGGCGAGATCCGTGAGCTCGACCCCGAGGTGTACCACGACGTGGTCGCGCTCTGGGCGCCCACCGGCGCGAGCGAGAAGGAGAAGCGCGAACTCGTCGCCGACTCCTTCACCGGCGGCGGCACCGAACCGTTCACCGTCGACCGCGCCGTGCTCGACCTGCCCGACATCTGGCGCATCGACATGTGCAACATCGGCCTCCACCACGAGGTGTACGAACGGGTGCCGCTGCCGCCCGCCACCGACACCATCGGCAGCGACTACTTCCTGCACCACCTGGTGCGGGACGCGACCCTGCCGGGCGTCACCCACAACCGCCACATCGTCAACTACTACACCCCGGAACGGCGCACCGGCCCCGGCTTCACCGCCTACCAGCTGCGCTACGCCAAGTTCCTGCTCTCCATGCTCTACCTCCACCCGGTCTACCGCGAGATGGAGGCCGCCGGCGGCGCCCTGCTGGACGAACGGCACCGCGTCCGCCCCGAGCCGATCGCCGACTCCGCCCGCCGCAGCGCCGCGACGGACCGCGCGGAGAACCACCGCAGGCTCGCCGAACTCGACCGCTGCTACCGGCGGCTCGGCGGGAAGTACGCCGAGTTCGCGGACCACCTGGCGCCGCTAGGGCCGCGTCTGCTCGACGAGGCGCAGACGGACATCGAGGACTTCGCCGCACTGATCGACGCGTGGGGCCCGCTGGTGCGGGCGAGCAAGGCCACCCCCGCCGACCGGCTGCCGCGCCAGTCGGACGGGACCACCACGTGACACGCCAGACCACCAGCCATGCCACCGGCCACCCCGGCGGCCATGCCACCGGGCACGCCGGTAGCCACGCCACCGGCCACGCCGACAGCCACCCGCCCACCCACCGCGCCCCGGCCGTCGCCGTGGTGCACACCGACGCACCCCGCCCCGACGGGCACGACGGCGGCGCGCTGCGCGCCGCGCTCGCCGCCGCCACCGACGACCGGATCTTCTACGACCTCGACGGCATCGGCCGCCAGTACGCCGCACTCCTCGCCGAACTGCCCGGCGTGGCCGTCCGGTTCGCGATGAAGGCCTGCCCGGTGGACGAGGTGCTGGACCACCTCGCCGCGCTCGGCTCCGGCTTCGACGCGGCCGGCCCGCAGGAGATCGCCCAGGCGCTGCGCACCGGCGTGCCGCCCGAGCTGATCCACTACGGCAACACGATCAAGTCCGACCGCAACATCGCCGAGGCCCACCGGCTGGGCGTGCGGGACTTCGCCACCGACAGCCTGGAGGACGTCGCGGCGATCGCCCGACACGCGCCCGGAGCACGGGTGTTCTGCCGGATCGCGACCACCGGCGAGGGCGCGCTGTGGGGCCTCAGCCACAAGTTCGGCTGCTCACCCGAGGACGCGCTGCGGGTGCTCGGCGAAGCCCGTACGGCCGGGCTGGTGCCGTCCGGCCTGTCCGTGCACGTCGGCTCGCAGCAGATGACCGCCGAGGCCTGGAGCGCGGCCGTGGAGTCGCTGGCCGCCGTGCTGGAGGCGCTCAACTGGCGCGGCATCACCCCGACCCGGATCAACCTCGGCGGCGGGCTGCCCGCCCTCGGCGTCCTCGACCGCGGCGGGCGCCCGCTCGACCCGCCGCTGGACAAGATGTTCGCGGTGATCCGCGAGGGCATGGAACGGCTGAACGCCGTCAACGGCGCACCGCTGGAGTTCCTGCTGGAGCCCGGGCGCCACCTGGTCGCCGACCACGGCGCGATCCGCGCCCACGTCGCCCGGCTCACCTCCCGCCACCGCCTCGACGGCGCCCGGGAGGACTGGCTCTACCTCAGCTGCGGCAAGTTCAACGGCCTGTACGAGATGGACCAGCTCCAGTACCGGCTGGAGTTCCCCACCCACCCCGGCGGCCAGTTCGTCAACGCCGTGGTGGCCGGCCCGACCTGCGACAGCGACGACGCCTACGCGCAGGAGGGCGGCCCGGTGCGCGTCCCGCGCGCGGTCGGCTCCGGCGACCCGGTCTGGATCCACTCCTGCGGAGCGTACGCCACCGCCTACGCCACCCGCGGGTTCAACGGCTTCGCGCCGCTGCCGTACAGCTGCATCGGCGGGCGCCGCAACGGAGGAAGCGCATGAGCGAGTACCGCATCCGGCTGCTCCGCGAGGAGGACTGGGACGCCGTGGTCGCGCTGGAGGAGCGCGCCTACGCCGCCAGCGGCCTGTCCGAGGGCCGCGAGGCGCTCCGGTCCCGGCACCGCGTCTCGCCGGACACCTGCTTCGTGCTGGAGCACCCGGGCGGCCTCGGCGGCTACCTGCTCGCCCTGCCGTACCCGCTGTTCCACTGCCCGGACCTCAGCCGCAGCGAGGACGCGGACGGGCACGCGGGCGGGCGCAGGGCCGGGGGTGGGGCCGGGGGCGGCGCGGACGGCAGGCCGACCAACATGCACGCGCACGACCTGGTGATCTCCGAGGAACTGCGCGGCCGGGGCCTGTCCCTGCGGATGCTGCGGCACCTGGAGGAGACCGCCCGGGCGGCCGGCTACCGGACCGCCTCGCTGGTCGCCGTCCGCGGTTCGCACGTGCTGTGGACCCCGCTGGGCTACCGCGCCCGGCCCGAGATCGACCTGCCCGAGAGCTACGGCACCCGGGCGGTCTACATGGCGATGCCGCTGGACCCCGTCCCGGCCCGGCCGCTGCCGCACTCCACCGTGCCGGTCCCCGGGCCGCACCCCAGAGCCGAAGTGGGCTGATACCGATGTCCCCCGTTCGCGACGACTTCCGCCGGTCCCAAGTGGCCATCGGCGCCCTGTTCTTCGTCCTCGGATTCCAGTACGCGACCTGGGTCTCCCGGGTGCCCGCGCTGAAGGCCAGGCTCGACCTGGGCGAGGCCCAGATCGGTCTGCTGCTGATGACCTGCGGAGTCGGCGCGGCGGTGTCCTTCCCCCTGGTCGCGGTGCTGACGCGGCGGCTCGGCTCCCGTTCGCTCTCGGTGCTGTCCGCACTCGCCCTCGGGGTGATCCTGCTCGCGCTGTCGGTGGTGCCGAACTACCCGGTGACCCTGCTGGTGCTGTTCCTCGACGGCGTCGCGGTCGGCTGCCTGAACGTCGCGATGAACGCCCAGGGCGCCGCGCTGGAGGCCCGCTTCGAGCGGACCACGATGTCCCGGCTGCACGCGACCTTCAGCGCCGGCTCGCTGCTGGCCGCACTGCTGGCCTCGGGCGTCACCTCCCTCACCGACACCCTGGCGGTGCACTTCGGGCTGGCCGCCGCGCTGCTCGCGGTGCTGGTCGTGGCCGCCCGGCCCGGGCTGCTGGCGGACGGCCCGGCCGAAGCCGCCGGACCGGCGGAGCGCAAGCGCCGCCGCGGCTTCGTGCTGCCGACCGCCGTGACCCTCTGGATGGGCCTGGCGATGGTGTTCGGCACCGTCACCGAGGGCGCGATGAACGACTGGTCGGCGCTCTACCTCAAGGACTACGTGCACGCCGGAGCCGGGCTCGCCCCGCTGGGCATCGCGGTGGTCTCGGTGATGATGGTCTGCGCCCGGATCTTCGCGGACGGCTGGCGCACCCGCTTCGGCGACAGCCTGATCGTACGCACCGGCAGCCTGCTGGCCGGCCTCGGACTCGCCCTCGCCCTGGCGGTCGGCGGCGTGGTCCCGACCCTGCTCGGCTTCGCCTGCGTCGGCCTCGGCGTGGCCGCGGTGACCCCGTGCGTCTACGTCGCCGCCGCCCGCCAGGGCGCCGACGCCCTCTCCCTGGTCGCCGCGATGGGCACCACCGGCCTGCTGGCCGGCCCCGCCGTGATCGGCTTCATCGCCGGCGCCACCAGCCTGCTCTGGGGCATGGCCGCCGTCGCCGCCTCGGCGGCCGTCGTCTCGCTCTGCGCCACCCGGATCCGCTGGCCCGGCCAGGAGGCCCCCGGCGCCCCCGCCGAGGCACCGCTCGCCGCCGACCCGGCCTGACCGCCCCCGGTACGCTCGCCCGGGACCTCGCGCACCCCCGTGGCGGAGGTCCCGGGCGCGTTCGACGGGGAACGCGGGCCCCTCAGCCCCCGGCCGGGATCTCCGTCCCACCGGTCGCGACGTGGTGGAGGAGCTTGGCGCGCAGCTCGGTGAGCCGGGCGATCTCGGCGTCCAGCGCGGCCAGCCGGGCGTGGACCACGGGCGCGAAGGTGTCGGGCCCGGGGATTCGGAGCAGCGGTGCGGCGGGTCCTCGCCGAGCAGGTCGAGGCGGTGGGCGCGGCTGGCCAGGTCGTCCACCGTCAGCCCCACGGCCAGGAGTCGGCGGATCACCCGGACCCGGGCGACCTCGGCCGGGCCGTACTCGCGCTGACCGGAGGCGGAGCGGGCGGGCGGGTGCAGGAGCCCGCGCTGCTCGTAGAAGCGCAGTGCCCTGGGCGTGGTGCCCGCCGCCGCTGCCGCGTCCCCGATCCTCATGCCCGCTCCTCGGTCGTCAGAGTTCCAGTTCCACGACGGTGGTTCCGAAGGTGTCCCCGGTGAACAGTTCCGTCAACGCCGCGGGGGCCCGGTCGATGCCCGGAACCGACGTCCGGGGAAGGGTGATCTCCCCGGCGCGCAGCCAGCCGGCGAAGCGCTCGCGCCACTCGGCCTCCAGGTCCGGGTGGTCGAATCCGGAGAAGCCGCCCAGGGTCATGCCGTGGGTGATGACCCGGAAAGCGTCGATCACGGCCGGGGCGTCGCCGCCCGGGCGCTCCGGATCGAGTTGGCCGGCCAGCGCGCCGACCAGGGCGAACCGGGCGCCGTGCCGGGCCGCGTCCACGGCGGCGGTCAGTTGCTCGCCGCCGACCAGGTCCAGCACGACGTCGAGCCCGCCCGGCGCGGCCTCGGCGAGCTGCTCGGCGAACGGCCGCCCATCGGGCACCAGCACGGCGTCGTAGCCGAGTTCGGCGATCAGCCGCTTCGCCTTGGCGGACGAGCGGGTGGTCCCGATCACCCGGGAGGCGCCGAGCAGTCGGGCGACCTGCCCGGCCACCGTGCCGACCGAGGCCGACGCGCCCGTCACCAGCACCACGTCGCCCGGGCGCACCCCGGCGGTGCGGGTCAGCGCGCCGTAGGCGGAGGACGCGGAGGAGACCAGCGCGACCGGATCGGGGAAGTCCGCCGGGACGGTGGTGAACCGCGCGGCCTCGGCGACCGCGTGGTCCCGCCAGCCGGCGAGGTGGGTGACCAGGTCGCCGGGGCGCAGTGGTCCGTCCGCGGGGGCGGCCAGCACCTCGCCGAGGGCCGGCCCGAACATCGCGTCCCCCGGCCGGATGTGCGGCAGCGGCAGGTCGGCGGCCCCACCGCCGATCAGGGTGCGCAGCGCGGCGAAGACCAGGAACGCCCGGTTGCGGACGAGCACCTCCCCGGGGCCGGGCGCCGGCAGCGGCTCCTCGGCCACGGTGAAGTCCCCGGGGGCGGGCAGCCCGGACGGTGCGGCGGTCAGCCGGACGACGCGGGCGGTGGTGGGCAGGGCCATGGCTGCGCTCCTCGGCGGGAAGGGGGCGGCGGCCGGTGCGGCCGCGCGGTGCCCGGACGCTAACCCCTGACCCTTGCGTCAGGGGCAAGCCCCCCGCGTGCGACGGTGTCTGACGGGGCGTGTGGGAAGCCGGTCTTCTAGAGTCACGGGTGGTACGAACGTGCGAGTGCGGTGCGTCCGTACGACCGTGAGCCGCAGTGAGTCGCCGTGAGAGGAAACGAGCAGGATGACCGAGCAGACCCCCGAGCCCTTCGAGCCCGTCGACGAGGACTGGCAGACCGCGGTGGCGATCGTCGCCCACCCCGACGACATGGAGTACGGCGGGGCCGCGGCCGTCGCCCGCTGGACCTCACAGGGCAAGAAGGTCGTCTACGTGATGGTCACCAGCGGCGAGGCCGGCATCGACTCGCTGGACCCGGCCGAGTGCGGGCCGCTGCGCGAGGCCGAGCAGCTCGCCTCGGCGCGGGTGGTCGGCGTCGACACCGTCGAGTTCCTCGGCCACCCGGACGGCGTGGTGGAGTACGGGCTGCCGCTGCGCCGGGACATCGCCCGGGTGGTGCGCAGGCACCGGCCGGACATCGTGATCACCAGCAACTTCCGGGAGACCTACGGCGGGGTCTTCCTCAACCAGGCCGACCACATCGCGGTCGGCCGGGCCACCCTGGACGGGGTCCGGGACGCCGGGAACCGCTGGGTGTTCCGCGAGCTGCTGGCCGAGGGCCACGAGCCGTGGAACGGCGTGCGGCAGATCTGGGCGGCGGCCTCCCCGGACGCGAAGCACGCGGTGGACACCACCGAGCACTTCGACCGGGGCGTAGCCTCGTTGGAGGAGCACAAGGCGTACCTGGCCGGGCTGGGCGGGGCGATGGCGCAGCCGCGGGAGTTCCTGGAGGGCTTCGGCCGGGGCGCGGGCAGCCGGCTGGGGACGCGTTTCGCGGTGCCGTTCGAGGTGTTCCCGTTGAGCTGAGCCGCGGCTACCCGGGTCCGGTGTCGCCGCCGGCATCGTCGTCGGGTCCGGTGTCGGTGTCGGCGTCGGCGTCGGTTCCGGGCCCGGCGTCGCCGTCCGCGCGGCGCCGGCGCCGGTAGCGCAGCACCTGGCGGAGCAGGAAGGCGCCGACCAGAAAGCCCAACCCGACCGCGAACCAGACCTGGTAGCGCAGCGCCGTGTGGTAGACGGTGCCGATGTTCGCGCCGGCGAGGTAGCCGAAGGCGCCCCAGACCGCCGTCCACAGCGCCGCGCCGAGCAGGTTGTACGGCTGGAAGCGGCGCCAGGGCATCTCCGTGGTGCCGGCGATGATCCCGTTGTACTGGCGCAGCCCGTCCACGAACCGGGCGACGGTGACCACCTTGCCGCCGTGCCGGGCGAAGAAGCCGTCCGCGCGCTCCATCCGCGCCGGGGTGAGCAGCACGTAGCGGCCCCAGCGGTGGATGAAGGCGCGCCCGCCGGTGCGGCCGACCAGGTAGCCGAGGGTGTTGCCGAGCGCGGCGGCGCCGGCCGCGATCAGCAGCACCGAGGCGAAGTCGAGGTGCCCGGTGCCGGCGTACACCGAGGCCAGCACCAGGACGGTCTGCCCAGGCACCGGGATGCCGCAGTTGTCCAGCAGGACGAGCAGCGCCACCGCGAGGTGCCCGTAGTGGTCCAGCAGTGGCGCGAGCCCGGCGAGTGCCCCGGGCAGCGGGGTCGCGGGGGCGGACACCGCTCCTCACCACCTCGCGCGGGGGGCGCGCGGGGCGGCGGGGGTGTGGGTCAGCGCCCCGCCTGGCGCTGTTCGATGTTGCAGTCGGGGCCGGGGTAGATCAGGCCCTCGTGGCCGTCCTCGAAGCGGACCACGTACGGCGGTTCGCCGTCCGTGCCGCGCACTTCGACGATCTCGCCCTTCCGGTCCACCATGCCCACGGACCTGCTGTGGATATGGAGCTGGTCACCTACCGCTGCGTGCATGGTCTGCTCCTCCGGTCGTGCGCGGCGACCGCCTCCGCGGCCGTTCGCTATCCACTGTGCTGCGGGTGCGGCGGGCTCGCAACGCCTCGGGCCGGGGGGACGTCCGGGACCGCGGTGCCGGGCGTCAGCGGGCGGAGGGCTGTTGCGCGAGGTAGCCGCGGACCAACCGCTTGCACTCGGCGATCAGGGCCGGATCGCCCTCCGGGGCCTCCCGGAAGGCCAGTTTGAGCACCGCGTCGGCGGCCTCCAGCGCCACCCGCAGGGTCAGGGTGGCCGTCGGGTCGCCGGGCCGGAACAGCTCGCCGCCGAGCGCCTGGAGCCGCAGCGCGACGGCGGTGTTGTTGTCCACCCCGGCGTCCAGCAGGTGCCGGTCGTCCCGGACGCCGGAGGGGACGGCCGGTCCGGCCAGGCCGAAGTCCAGCTGGCCGAAGCCCGGCACCGCGCGCTTCATCGCGACGAACTCCTCCACCGCGAGGTCGGTGAAGACGGCGGGGCCGACCGGTGCGGCGGTGGCCAGCCGGGCGTCCAGGCGCTGGAGGTACTGGTCCAGGTTGCGGGTGGCGAGCGCGGCCAGCAGGTCCTCCTTGCCGGCGAAGAACTGGTAGAGGGTGCCGATCGGCACCCGGGCGCGCTGGGCGACCTCCTTGGTGGTGAGCGCGGTCGCCCCGACCTCGTCGAGCAGCCCGGCGCAGGCGTCCAGGATGCGGCCGTACCGCTCCAGGCTGCGCTGCTGGACCGGGCGGCGCCTGACCGGTCCGGCCGTCTGCTGAGTCCTGGCTCCCGCGTTCATGACCTCACTGTGCCGCATCCGCTGTTGCGGCGGCGAATCACCGGGGCGCGAACGGCCCGGCGTTCCCCGTGGGGCCGCTGTCGCGCGGCGGCCGGAGCCGAACGGCACGGTGGCGGGAAGGCGTCCACGCGTCGGCACCGGCCTTGTCGTGGACGCGAGGACGGGTTCATACTCCTGGGGCGGACTACCTCGCGTGATCGACGTGTGCCTCTTCGTGGTGATCGCGGTTCAGCCGTGGCGGCCGGGGCGCCCGTGCCCCACCGGAACCGTCGTCTGAGGAGCACTGCCGTGGAGATCGTCACCGCCGTCGCCTATTCCGAGGTCCGCGACGCCTACCTGCGGGACCACCCGGTGGAGCGGTCCCACGAGGCGAACAGCAACTGGTACGCGGCGGAGAACCTCGAACGCGCCGACCGGATCCCCGGCGGCTGGTGGCGGATCCGGCTGTCCCGGGCGGACGTCCTGGGCATCGTGCTGCCCTGGCACCTCAGCGAGGGCGGGAAGCTCGAACTGGTGCCGCGCTCCGGGGCGACGGTGGCCGAGGCGGCCGAACGGATCCGGGCCGGCGGGGCCGCCTGGAGCGCCGCCAACCCGGTCTGCGCGGCGAAGCTGCGGCTGCTGCGGTGGGCCCCGTTCACGCCCCTGTTCCTCAGTACGGACCCGGTCGACCACCCCGACTACGGGGGTCTGGAGGTCCGGTCGGGCCTGATCCACCTCGACGGCCTGCACCGCATGCTGGCCTGGGAGTTGGCCGGACGGCTGCCCGGCCGGGCGCAGCTGGACGGCTACCTGGTGGGCGATCCGCGGGTGGCCGGCGGGCCCGCCCGGGCGGGGTGGGCGGATCGGGCGGGTGTGGCCGGGGACGAGCCGGCGTGACCTCCGCGGCGCGGCACCGCCGGCCGGCCTCCTGCGGCCCCCCGGTTGTGGGTGCCGGCCGCCGCGGGCGGCGGTCGGCAGGGAGGAGAGGGTGTGGACGCGGTGACCGAAATCGGTTGGAGCGGCCTGGAGTTGGACGCCCGGCGGGAGCTCTGGTCGGTCCCGGTGGGGGAGCGGGAACGGCGGCTGCTCCGGGCCGGCGCGCGGGCCGGCCGGTGGGATGAGGGCGAGGAAGTGCGCTCCCGGCTCGGGGAGTTCGCCCGGAACGCCACCGACTCGGTCGGCCTCGCCCAGGTGCGCGGCCTGGTGGACCCGGCCCGCCCGGAGCGGGAGACCACGGAGGTGCTCTCCTTCCTGCTGGGGGACTTCGGCCGGATCGTCCCGCAGAACGGGCGCGGCGACCTCGTCTCGGTGCTGCGCGACCGGGGCGGCGACGGCGCCTCCGAACTCGGCCTCCACTGCGACACCTGCGACCTGCTGGTGCTGCTCTGCCTGCGGCCCGCCTTCGACGGCGGCGGGCTGACCAGACTGGCGAGCGCCCGGCACGTCCACGACCTGATCCAGCGGGAGCGCCCGGACGCGCTGGCGACGCTCCGCGAGGACTGGACCTTCGACCGCAGCGGCCGGGCGGGCCCGCAGCTGGTGGTGACCCCGATCCTGTACGACCGCAAGGACGGGACGATCGGCTGCTACTACCAGACCCGCACCGTCCGCTCGTCCCCCGACCGCGGCGGGCCCGAGCTGACGGACCGCCAGTGGGAGGCGCTCGGGGTGCTGGACGAGGTGCTCTACCGGCCGGAGACCGTCTTCGGGCTGCCGATGGCCGCGGGGGACCTGCTGATCGTCCGCAACAGCCGGGTGCTGCACGGGCGTTCGCCGTTCGTCGACGAGCCCGGTCGGTACTCCCGGCGGATGCTGCGGGTCTGGCTGAACGAGGGGGAGGAGTGGGCGCGGTGACACGGCTGCGGGCACGGGCTGCTGGCACGGGCCGGCCGGCGGGACCCGGGCGGGCGCGGCGGCGCCGCCGCGCCCGCCCCGGTGGCGGTCAGTTGACGAAGACCGCCGGGCTGCCCGTCTGGCTGGTGTCGGCGACCGGACCGTACGTCGCGGAGAAGTAGCCGTCGGCCGGGCACAGCGTCGAGCCGGCGCTCTTGGCGAAGTGCTCGGTGCGGAAGGCCAGGCTGTGCGCGGCGTTGTCGGCGCTGCCGGTGAACGCGCCGCTCAGCTGGTACGAACAGGTGATGGTGCCGAACCAGGTGTCCAGCACGGCGGTGGCCTGGATCGTCCCGGCGGACCCGCCGGTGAGGGTGACCGGCAGGCCGGGGGCGTCGGAGACGGTGAGGCCGTACGGCAGGTTGCCGACCGTCAGGCTGCGCACCGAGGTGACCCCGGTGACGTTGGCGGTGCACGAGCCGAAGGTCAGCCCGGTCAGCGACGCGGTGGCGCTGCCCGGCGCCGCCGGGTTGCTCAGCACCGAGGCCGAGAGCTTCGACGTGGCGCAGGTGACACCGGTGGTGCTGGTCGCGGTCGAGTAGAAGGTGGCCTTGGTGCCGGTGGCGAGCGGCGCGGTGAGCGCGTCGCCCACGGCGACGGCCGTGCCGCCCGCACTGCCGGTGCTGAGCACCGGGCCGGCGGCGAGCGCCTCCGGCGACGCGGCGGCGGGTACGGTGGCCAGCGCGCCGGCGGCGCAGAGGGCGGCGGCGGTGACGGCGAGGTGGCGGCTGGAGCGCATGGGAAACCTCTTCCTCGGTGAGGGGCGAGAAGACGTCCTCTCGCGGCTCCCGGGCGGTGGGGACCGGGGAGCGCGCGGCGTATCCGGGCTCCATAGGGTCCAGCGGTGACCGTGCGCCGTCAAGGTGATGGGCCGAACTTGCTGACTTTTCGTCAGCAAGGAGGAGCAGAGCGGCCGGTCCCGGTCGCGGTCTTCCCTTCGCCCGCCGGGAGCAGCACTGTGGTGGGCGCGGACCTGTCGGACGGGGTGGGTGGATTGGGCGACCAGGACGAGACGCACAAGCACGAGACGCACAAGCACGAGGCGGGCAGGCACGAGGCGGGCAGGCACGAGACGCACAACCGGATCAACCAGAGCACCATCCACGGCAACGTGTTCATGGGCGGCGTCCTCTCGCTGATGGGCGGCCGCAGACCGCGACTGCGCCTGCTGGTCGCCGTGTTCTGCGCGCTGGCGCTGCTGGGTGCCGGCACGACGTACTGGGCGCTGACCGCGACGGACGGCGGCAGGGCGCCGGAACTCGGCGCCCGCTACGATCCCGGGCACGGTGACGCCGACGCGACCACGGTCGTCCCCGAGGTGGTGAAACCGGCCGAGCTCCCCGCCGTCACCGGCTGCGGCGCCGCCCGGACGTGGTCGCACGCGCAGGGCGGCACGGACGTGGGCGCGTCGCCGCTCTCGGTCTCGATGGTCGGCAACGGCCACACCGTGGCGATCGAGCAGGTGCGGGCGACGATCGTGGGCGAGCCCCGCGAGCCGCTGCCCGGCACGGTCGTGAACTGCACCGGACAGGGGGAGGGCAGGAAGATCGACATGGGCGTCGACCTGGACTCGCCGAACCCGGTCGCGCTGGTCGGCGCCGCCGGACCGGTCTCGTTCGCGCCGTACTTCACCGACAAGTACCTCTACCTGGAGAACCAGAAGCCCGAGGTCGTCAGCCTCACCGTGCTCGCGACCCGGCACAGCTACGACTACGTGCTCACGGTCGAGGGCACGCTCGACGGCAAGCGCCACACCTGGACGCTGAAGGACGGCGACCGCCCGTTCCGCATCTCCGGGGTGCGAACCGCCCGGGGTGCCGAGCTGTCGACCCACGGCAGGGGCTGGGAGACCGGCTACGGCCGGGGCTCCGGTGAGCGCGTCCGGTGCAACCCCTGCTACGACCAGGACGAGAAGGAGATCCCGGGCACCGCGGTCGCCGCCGCCCCGGCCGGCTACACCTTCGCCTCCGCCCCGGACGCCGATCCGACGCAGCCGCCGCCCCCGCCGAGGGACCGGCCGACCGGGCCGACGCCGCCGCTGACCGTCGACGCGCACGACGCGGAGTCCGTCGCGATCGCCTGGGCCGTCACCTCGGGCAGCTTCGACACCTCCCGGGGCGACACCGGGCCGGCCGCCGTCCTGAGCCGGGTCCGCGGGTATCTGACTCCGCAACTTGCCTCCTCCGGCGGCGGGTTGAACGCCTGCGCGGTGGACGGCTCGGTCTGGCCCGCCGAGCTGGTGACCCGCCGGGGCTGGTCGGTGGTCACCGGGGCCGCCGCGCGCCCCGTGGCGGGCCGCTTCGACCCGCACGACCTCACCGGCGACGTGGTCGAACTGGAGGTCCCCGTCGACTGCGCCTACGTCGCGGACGGCGGCTGGTCCCAGCGGCCCCAGGGGCTCATCGCGCGCCTGCGGCTCCAGCGCCAGCCCGACGGCGGCTACCTGATCTCCGACATCGGCAAGGTGACGTACGACTTCCCGGCGCCCACCGACCCCGTCCCGGAGCCCTGAGAACCGCGCCACCCCGGCCGGCCTGCCCGGTTGCTCCGCCGGCTGTCCTGCCTGGCCGCTCCGCCCGGCCGCTCCGCCGCCTGCGAGAATCCCGGCATGGCTGAGCACGACAGCGACCGCGGCTACCTCCTGGACAACCGCCGGCCGGAGGCGGGCGTCCGGTTCGCCGCCCTCGCCGAGCTGTTCGACCCGGTGACCTTCCGGCACGTCGACGCCCTCGGGATCGGCCCCGGCATGCGCTGCTGGGAGGTCGGCGCGGGCGGCCCCTCGGTGCCGCTCGGGCTCGCCGAGCGGGTCGGCCCGACCGGCGCGGTGGTCGCCACCGACATCGACGTCTCCTGGACCGCTCCCGCCGCCGGCGGCGTGATCGAGGTGCTGCGCCACGACGTCGCCGCCGACCCGCCGCCGCCCGGCGGCTTCGACCTGGTGCACGCCCGGCTGGTGCTGGTGCACGTCGCCGAGCGCGCCGAGGCCCTGCGCCGGATGGTGCGGGCGCTGCGCCCCGGCGGCCGGCTGCTCCTGGAGGACGCCGACCCGAGCCTGCAACCGCTGCTCTGCCCGGACGAGTCCGGCCCCGACGAGCGCCTCGCCAACCGGCTGCGGACCGGCTTCCGCACCCTGATGGCCGGGCGCGGCGCCGACCTCGCGTACGGGCGGACGCTGCCCAGGGCGTTGCGCGAGGCGGGCCTGGTCGACGTCCGGGCCGACGCGTACTTCCCGATCACCTCGCCGGCCTGCGCGGTCCTGGAGGACGCGACGGTCCGGCAGATCCGCCGACCGCTGGTGCGGGAGGGGCTCGCGACGGACGAGGAGATCGACCGCCACCTGGCCAACGTCGCCGCCGGGCGGCTGGACCTGGCCACCGCGCCGATGATCTCCGCCTGGGGGCGCCGCCCGTGACGCGTCGTGCCGTGACCCCGTCCGTGACGTCGCCCGCAACCCCGTCCGTGTCGGCTTCCGCAGGCGTCGACGGGGCCGAGGTCGTCGCACTGCTCGCCGAGGTGCGCGCCTCCGCCGGGCGGCTCCTCGCCACCGCCGGCGCCCTGACCGACCGGCAGGCCCGCGAGCCCTCGCCGCTGCCCGGCTGGAGCCGTGGCCACGTCCTCACCCACCTCGCCCGCAGCGCCGACGCGTACCGGTGGCTGCTGGCCGTGGCCCGGACCGGCACCGCGCCGGGGCCGCGCGCCGATGCCGCCGCGCTGGACCGGGCGCTGCACGAGGGCGCCGGGCGGCGAGCCGTGGAGCTGGTCGCCGACCTGCGCGGGAGCCTGGACGGGATGCTCACCGAGGCGGACAGCATGCCCGCCGAGCGGTGGCCCGTCCTGGTGTCCGCGCTCGCGGGCTGGCGGCACCCGGCCTGGTTCACCCTGCACCGGGCGTGGCGGGAGCTCGAAACCCACCACCTCGACCTCGGTCTCGGCCGCTCGACCGCCGACTGGCCCACCGGGTACGTCGCCCGGACGCTCGACGGGACGGCGGCCGCGCTGGCCGCACGCGGATTCCCGGTCGCCCGGCTGACGGCCACCGACCTCGGCCGCGACTGGCCGCTGGCCCCGGTCGGCCCCACCGTCCGTGGCCCCGGCCACGCCCTGCTCGGCTGGCTGTCGGGGCGCGGGCCGGCGGCGGGTCTGCGGGCGGACGGGCCGCTGCCGGTACCGCCGGCGTGGCCGCTGCCGCCGGTGCCGGGCTGGGGATGACGGTGCCGGGCCGGGTTTCGACGGTGGCGGGCGGCGGCCGTTCTCGCGCAGACTCACCAGGCGTGACGCCACCCCCGACCGCGGACCGCCGCTCGGCCGCGCACCCGCTCCCAACGGAACTCCGCCGCCCGACCGCGGACCGACGCCCGCGGCTGCTCGTCGTGAGCGGCCCGCCCGGCGCGGGCAAGACCACGCTGGCGCACGCCCTGGCCGACGCGCTCGGCCGGCCGGCGGTCTGCCGGGACGAGATCAAGGAGCGGATGGCCGCCGCCCGGAAGGCGCCGGTCGAGGACCTGGACCGGCGGGCCCTCACCGAGTTCTTCCGCACCATCGAGGGGCACCTGCGCGCGGGAACGGACCTGGTGGCGGAGGCGGCCTACCAGGACCGGCTGTGGCGGCCCGGCCTGGCGCCGCTCGTCGGCCTCGCCGAGCTGCGCGTCGTGCGCTGCGCCGTCCACCCCGACGCCGCCCGCGAGCGGATCGTCCGCAGGGCCGCCGAGGCGCCCGCTCGCGCCGTCCACGCGGACGGCGAACTGCTGCGCCGGATCGCGCGCGGCGAGCGGCCGATCGAGTCCTGGGTGCCGATCACCCTGGACGCCCCCTGCCTGCTGGTGGACACCACCCGGGGCTGGGACCCGCCGCTGGAACGGATCACGGCCTTCGCCACCGGCGCGGCCGAGGAGCCGCCCCACCGGAACGGGACGCCCGGGCCGTCGGTCTAACCTCGACGGTATGGACGCGTTCGAACACCCGGGCGGGCCGGCCGCCCCGCCGGGGGAGGAGCTGGAAGCGCTGGTACGGCTGCTGGACCGGCGCGGCGCCGTGGTGCTCAGCGGGGCGGGCCTGTCCACCGAGTCCGGCATCCCCGACTACCGCGGCGCCACCGGCCGCCGCCGCAGCGGCACCCCGATGACGTACCAGGAGTTCACCGGCAGCGCGGACGCCCGGCGCCGCTACTGGGCCCGCAGCCACACCGGCTGGCCCGCGATCGCCGGTGCCCGGCCCAACGCCGGGCACCACGCGGTGGAACGGCTGCGCCGGGCCGGGCACGTCGCGGCGGTCATCACCCAGAACGTCGACGGCCTCCACCACGCGGCCGGCACCCGGGAGGCCGTCGAACTGCACGGCGGCCTGCGCCGGGTGGTCTGCCTCGGCTGCCGCCGCACCAGCACCCGGGCCGAACTGGACCGGCGGCTGGAGGAGCTCAACCGGGGCTTCCGCCGGCCAGGGGCGCAGCTGCGCCCGGACGGCGACGCGCAGCTGCCGCAGTCGCTGGTGGACGGCTTCCGGGTCGCCGCCTGCACGGACTGCGGTGGCGTGCTCAAGCCCGACGTGGTCTTCTTCGGCGAGAACGTCCCGCCGTCCAGGGTCGACCACTGCTACGAACTTGTCGACGCGGCAAGATCGTTGGTGGTGCTCGGGTCCTCCCTGGCGGTCCTGTCCGGGCTGCGCTTCGTGCGCCGCGCCGCCCGGTCGCGGCTGCCGGTCGCGATCGTCAACCAGGGGCCGACGCGCGGTGACGAGCTCGCCGGGCTCCGGCTCGACCTGCCGCTGGGGCGGGCCATGACGGAGGTCGCCCGGCTGCTCGACGAGGCCTGACCGGCCCGACGAGCAGCCCCATCACGCGGCCCGTCCGCGCAGCCCGCCCCTCCGCGCAGCCCGCCCGCTCAGCCCGGCTGCTGGGCGGGCCGGCCCGGCACCCAGAGCGGCACCCGGCCGCCGCGCGGCATGGAGCGCGCCGCGTCCTGCTCCAGCCAGCCGGCCACCCGCTGCGGATCGTCCTCGCACAGGTCCACCAGCGCGGACGCGGCGATCCGGGTGCAGCACAGCACCAGCGCCAGGGTGTCCTGGCGGCGGTGCCGCTCCCGTACGTACGCCTCGCCGCGCTCCTCGATGCGGCGGGCGTGGCCCGGCCCGTCCTCGGCGGTCAGCGCCTGGACCCCGTGCCACACCAGGGTCAGCGCACAGGGTTCGGCCGGGTGCGAGGCGCCCTCCCGCTGCGCCCGCTCGCGGGCCTCCGCCGAGCGCTGCCCCAGCCATTCCAGCGCCGCCGGCCCGTCCTCCCGGCAGGAGCGCAGCACCAGCTCCGCCGCTCGGGCCACCACGGCCCGCAGTACCGCCGGCGCGGGCACCCGCAGCCCGGACGCGGGCCCGTCGCCGAACGCCAGCCAGGCGTCGGCGAAGGCGGCGGCCCGCAGTCCGCCCACCCAGCCGGGCGCCCCGTCCTCCGTGCCCAACCGGTCCTGCGCCCCCAGCCGGACGAGCCCCACGGCCGTCAGGCACGCCGCGTCCCCGTCCAGCTCCCGCAGCCATCCACTCCGCACCAGCACACACCCCCGTCAGCGGTTCATCCCCGTGGGGCTCATCCCACCACACCAGGACGGGAACGAACTAGACAGGGTCACGTCACAATCTGGAAGCGGGTCGTCCGGTAGCCCTCCGACGTGGGCGGCTGCGAGCCGAGCCGAGCCGAGCCGAGCCGACCCGGACCGAGCAGAGCCGACCCGACCTGGGCCGGCTCGGGCCGGGCCGAGCCGACCCGAGCGGGGCAAGCGGGGGCGGTCGGTCGGCCGGCTTGTCGTGGGGCGGCCGCGGCGGGTTTCGGCTCCCGGGGTGTGAGCGTCGGGTGAGTTGGGCAGGGGCACGTCAGACCCGGGCGGCTGTGCGGACGCCCGGTGCGTCGGGACGTGGCCGGAGCGGGCCCGTCATCAGTGTGTCGCGAGCCCGTCGACCGGGGCGAGGGCGGACCCCGCCGGGTCGATCACCGGGTAGCGGACGCCACAGGCGGTGCGGGCGGCCCCCGGCGCGAAGGCGGGCCCCTGAACCGGTCGGTGCCCGCGGCCCGTAAGCCGGGCAGGCGCGGTGCCGCGGCCAGTTGGACGTCGGCGTCGCAGAGCGGCCGGGAAGGGGCTGCGGGCGTGCCCGGCGAACGCGGCCGACCGGTACGGGGGTTGGGGGCCGCTGCCGTGGACCCCGCGCCGCGGGTCGGTCGACTCGCCGGGGGCGGAGGTGAGTTGCGGCTCCCGCGACCGGCAGCCGGCCTGGGGATCGCGCAGCGGGAATCCGCCGTTCCGCCGTGCCGCCTGAGCGCGGCCGGCGGATCGGCGGGCGGGGGATCGACGGGTCGGGGACGGGTCGGGAACCGGGGGTCGGGGCTGGGTGGACGGGTTGCGACGGAAGGGGTGGGACCGAGGGTGGACACGACGACGCGAACGGCGGCGGTGGAGGTCCGCGGAGTGGAGTTCGAGCCACAACTCGGCGCTCCGGCAGGGGTGTTCTGGCGATTCTGGGCCGGATCGCTGGTGAGCCGGTTGGGGGACCAGGTGACCGGCGTCGCCCTGCCGCTGATCGCCGTGCTCACGTTGCACGCGACGGCCTGGCAGGTCGGCCTGGTCACCGGCGCCGGCTACCTGGCCTGGCTGCTGGTCGGACTCCCGGCCGGCGTCCTGGTCCACCGGCTCCCGCTGCGCGGCGCGCAGGTGGCGGCGGACCTGGTGCGCGGTCTCGCCGTCGCCTCGGTGCCGGTGGCGGCCGCCCTGGGGGTGCTCGGCCTGCCGCAGCTGGTGGCGGTCGCCCTGCTGAACGGGCTGGCGAGCGTGGTCTTCGACGTCGGCAACTCCACCTTCCTGCCCTCGATCGTTCCCAAGGAGGAGCTGACCGCCCGCAACAGCCTGCTCTCCGGCACCAGCGCCGCGACCGAGCTGGCCGGCCCCTCGCTCGGCGGGGTACTGGTCCAACTCGTCGGCGGCGCGGCCGCGATGGTGCTGGACACGGTCAGCTACCTGGCCTCGGCGGCCCTGCTGCGAAGCCTGCCGCGCCCGGAGCGCCCCGCCGGTCGGCCGGCCGGCGCGGGGATGCGCCAGCAGATCCGCGAGGGCTGGCACTTCGTCACCCGGCACCCGGTGATCGGGCCGTGCACCGCCGACGCCACCGCGGTCAACCTCGTCGGCGGCGGGCTGATGACGCTCACCCCGGTGTTCCTGGTCGACACCCTCGACGCGACGGCCGCCACCGTCGGCGCCCTGATGGCCGCCGGCGGCCTCGGCAGTCTGATCGGTGCGGCCCTCACCCCCCGGATGGTCTCCCGGGTCGGCAGCGGCGGCGCCCTGCGGCGGGCGGCGCTGACCTCCGCGCTCTTCACCTTCCTGCTCCCGGCGGCCGGCTCCGGCTGGGCGGCGCTGGTCTACGCCGTCGGCAACGCGGGCTTCTCGGCGGGCGTCGTGGTGACCACCGTCGTCGCCCGCACCCACCGGCAGGCCCACACCCCGCCGGTGCTGCTCCCCAGGGTGATGGCCACCGTCCGGTTCGTCTCCTGGGGCGCCATCCCGGTCGGCGCGCTCCTGGCCGGCGCCGCCTCCACCGCGTGGGGGCCGCGTACGGCGCTGCTCGTGCTGGCGGTGTGCAGCCTGGCCGGCCCGGTGATCCTGGCGGCGAGCCCGATCCGCCGCCTGCGCGACCTCGCCTGACCGGCCCGGCAGCCGGGCATACCCGACAGGGGCAGCCCGGGGCAGCCGCGCGCCTCCTGCCACGGCCCTGGTCGGGCCGGTGCCGGGGGCGCTCGTGGGTGCTCTCCCCATGCCCGTTCCCGGTGGGGGGACAAACCCCCGCCGGGCCGTTCCACGAGTTTCGGTCGCACATCTTGTGCGATGTCATGGCCCGGTTCACACTTCCGATTTACGAACACGCGTGTCCTTCCGCGTGAACGTCTTTCACCCCTTCATGTGTCGGGTGGCCTCCTCCGGCCGGGTCCGGACGGCGGCCGCCGCCACCACCGGGCGCCGCCGGCCGCCCACCCCGCTCGGCCACGACGACAACCGGACGGGCGACGTCACCCCCCACGAGATCCACGGCGTCGCGCCGTCCTGATCCGCACCCACCCACCGGGGCGGATCGCCGTGCCCTCCGGCCGCGGTCCGCCCCTCGTCGTCCGCACTCCCACCCCCACGCAAAGGAGCTTCGGATGAGGCACCCGCGCACCCCTGCCTCCTGGCGGCGGCCGTTCGCCGCCGTCGCGGCGGCCGCCCTCGCCCTGGCCGGCGCCGCCTGGAACGCCGGCGCGGCCGGCGCGTCCCCGTACGCCGGCCCGGCCGTCACCACCCGGGCCGGCCACCACGACGCCGGGATCACCGGCTCCACTCCGGACGACTTCGCCCTCGCCGGCAGCCCCGCCGCGGCGATGGTGCGAGCGGGCTCGTCCGTGACCTCCACCGTCACGTCGGCCGTCACGGCCGGCGAGGCGCAGACCGTCTCGCTGTCGGCGAGCGGCCTGCCGCCGGGCACCACCGCCGTCTTCAGCCCGTCCGCCGTGCGGGCGGGCGTGCCCGCCGGGCTCACCGTCTTCACCACGGCGAGCACCCCGTCCGGCACGTACCCGATCACCGTGACCGGTTCCGGAACCTCCGCCACCCGCACGGCCACCTTCAGCCTGACCGTCCACGGCCGCGGACCGAACCTGGTCCAGGTGAGCACCGACCCGTTCGCCGACACCGGCGGCCAGCACGCCACCGAGGTGGAGCCCGACACCTTCGACTACGGCGGCACGATCGTCGCCGCCGCCCAGGTCGGTCGGTTCACCAACGGCGGCGCGGCGGACCTCGGTTGGAGCACCTCCCGCGACGGCGGCCTCAGCTGGCAGCACGGCATGCTGCCCGGCCTCACCACCCACCAGGGCGGCGGCCGCTGGGCCCGCGCCTCCGACCCGGTGGTCGCCTACGACGCCAGGCACGGCACCTGGATGATCGCCGGCCTGGTCATCGACTCGGTGCTCAACGGTGCCGGGGTGACCGTCAGCCGCTCCGCGGACGGACTGAACTGGCAGGCCCCGGTGCAGGCGGTCGGCTTCGACGGGCAGAGCTACGACAAGGAGTGGATCGTCTGCGACAACACTCCCACCAGCCGGTACTTCGGCAACTGCTACATCGAGGTCGACCTCCCCTCCTCCGACAACAAGGTGATCATGTCGACCTCCCGGGACGGCGGCACCACCTGGTCGGCCCCGGCGGG
Organism: Kitasatospora sp. NPDC001547; assembly: GCF_042894165.1. Classification (NCBI taxonomy): domain Bacteria; kingdom Bacillati; phylum Actinomycetota; class Actinomycetes; order Kitasatosporales; family Streptomycetaceae; genus Kitasatospora; species Kitasatospora sp. NPDC001547. Next base: position 96,865 of record NZ_JBIAVL010000022.1, read on the forward strand.
CCCGTCCGGCATCGACCTCGGCCTCGGCGGGCAGCCGCTGGTGCAGCCCAACGGCACGGTCGTGGTCCCGTTCTCGACCGACACCACCTCGATCCGCTCCTTCAACTCCACCGACGGGGGCGCGTCCTGGAGCTCCACGGTGCTGGTCGCCGACGTCCTCGCGCACGGCGTCGCGGGCGGCCTGCGCGACGGCGAGGGCCTGCCCTCGGCCGAGATCGACGCCGACGGCAGGGTCTACGTGGCCTGGCAGGACTGCCGATTCCGCTCCGGCTGCCAGGCCAATGACATCGTCTTCGCGACCTCGACCGACGGCACCACCTGGTCCGCCGTGACCCGGGTGCCGATCGATCCCACCACCAGCGGCGTCGACCACTTCATCCCCGGCATCGGCGTCGACCACGCCACCGCCGGCCCCGGCGCGAGGATCGGGCTGTACTACTACTTCTACCCGAACGCCGACTGCACCGCCGCCACCTGCGAGTTGGCGGTCGGCTTCATCTCCTCCGCCAACGGCGGCGCCACCTGGAGCGCGCCGCAGACCGTCGCCGGCCCGATGCCGCTGTCCCGGATCGCCGCCACGTCGGGGGGCCGCATGGTCGGCGACTACCTCTCCACCTCCGTGGTCAACGGCAGGGCGGTGGCGGTCTTCGCCGTCGGCAGGACCCCGCCCGCCGGCCAGGCCTTCGACGAGGCCATGTACGCCGTCGCCGGTGGCCTCCCGGTCCGCGCCGGGACCACCCCCTCCAGCACCGGGCCGGTCGTCTCGACCGCACCCGCCCGGGAACGGTACCTCCCGCCGGTGATCCGCTACTGACCCCTCCGGCCCGTCCTCCCGCCCCGGCGGGAGGACGGGTCCTGCCGCGCCCCGCACCGGGACCGGTGGCCGGGCCCGATCCCCGTCGCCGGGGCGGCAGTTGCCGACGCGGGCCTCTGGTGTTCCGGCACCACGCCAGTAACATGAGTCCTCCTCACGTTCACGTCAGGAGGCTGTCATGCCGGACCGCTTCGACCTGCCGGCGGACTTCCGCTGGGGTGCCGCCACCGCCGCCTACCAGATCGAGGGGGCGGTGACCGAGGACGGTCGCGGCCCGTCGATCTGGGACACCTTCACCGCCCGCCCCGGCGCCGTTCGCGACGGCCACACCGGCGCGGTGGCCTGCGACCACTACCACCGGTACCCCGAGGACATCGAGCTGATGAAGCGCCTCGGCCTCGACGGCTACCGCTTCTCCGTCGCCTGGCCCCGCGTCCTGCCCACCGGCGCCGGCACCGTCAACCCGGCCGGACTCGCCTTCTACGACCGCCTGGTGGACGCCCTGTTGGAAGCGGGCATCACCCCGCTCCCCACGCTCTTCCACTGGGACCTCCCGCAGGGCCTGGAGGACGGCGGAGGCTGGCTCGACCGCGACACCGCCCACCGCTTCGCCGAGTACGCGGGGATCGTCACCGACCGCCTCGGCGACCGCGTCCCCGCCTGGATCACCCTCAACGAGCCCTTCGTGCACACGGTGTTCGGCTACGCGCTGGGCACCCACGCCCCCGGCCGCACCCTGATGTTCGAGGCCCTCCCGGCCGCCCACCACCAGCTCCTCGCCCACGGCCTGGCCGCCTCGGTCCTCCACGACCGCGGCCTGGAGGCGATGCTCTCCAACAACCTCACCCCGGTCCACCCGGCCACCGCCTCCGCCGAGGACGCGGCCGCCGCCGAGGCCTACGACGCCCTCCACAACCGGCTGTTCACCGACCCCGTGCTCCTCGGCCGCTACCCCGACCTGTCCGCCCTCGGTGTCCCCGACGACCTCTTCGGCGCCGTCCACCCCGGCGACCTCGACCTCATCCACACCCCCGGCCTGGACGGCCTCGGCCTCAACTTCTACAACCCCACCCGCGTCGCCGCCCCCACCGAACCGGGCCTGCCCTTCGACCTCGTCGACATCCCCGACGTCCCCCACACCGCCTTCGGCTGGCCCGTCGTCCCCGACGCCCTGCGCCAACTCCTCCTGAAACTCCGCGAGTCGTACGGCAAGGCCCTCCCGCCCATCACCATCACCGAGAACGGCTGCTCGGTCACCGAGGAGACCGTCCCCGACCGGCCCCGCATCGACTTCATGGCCGCCCACCTCGACGCCCTCGCCCGGGCCGCCGCCGAGGGCGTCGACATCCGCGGCTACTACACCTGGTCCCTCCTCGACAACTTCGAATGGGCGGAAGGGCTGTTCAGCCAGCGCTTCGGCCTCGTCCACGTCGACTTCGAGACCCAGCGCCGCACGCCGAAGGCCTCGTACGCCTGGTACCGCGAGCTGATCGCCGCCCACCGGGCGCGGAACCCGAGGTAGGTCCCCCCGGCTCCGGCCGGGCGGCCGTCGCGGACGTCCCCGCTCGACGACGCACCGCACGGCTCCCGGGTCGGAGCCGTGCGGTGCTTCCCGGTCGGTGAGGGCCGCCCTCCGCCGCCCGGGCGGGCGCTTCGGCCCGCGCGAGGCCTGGTGGCGGCGCCGGCGTCAGCTCAGGGTGCGGAGGGCGGCGGCGTCGTAGGGGCGGAGGTCGGTGAAGCGGCCGGCCAGGACCTTGGCGGCCCACTGCGGGTCCTGGAGGAGGGCGCGGCCGACGGCGACCAGGTCGAACTCGTCGCGCTCCAGCCGGTCGAGCAGGTTGTCGATGCCCTGGATCGCCGCGCCCTCGCCCATGAACGCGCGGACGAAGTCGCCGTCCAGGCCGACCGAGCCGACGGTGATGGCGGGGCGGCCGGTGAGCTTCCTGGTCCAGCCGGCCAGGTTGAGGTCCGAGCCGTCGAACTCGGGGACCCAGTAGCGGCGGGTCGAGGCGTGGAAGGCGTCGACGCCGGCGTCGGCGAGCGGGGCGAGGATCGCCTCCAGCTCCTGCGGGGTCCCGGCGAGGCGGGCCTCGTAGTTCTCCGCCTTCCACTGGGAGTAGCGGAAGATCACCGGGAATGCCGGGGAGACGGCCTCGCGCACCGCGGCGACGAGCTCGGCCGTGAACTTCGTCCGGGCGACCGGGTCGCCGCCGTAGGCGTCGGTGCGGCGGTTGGTGCCCGCCCAGAGGAACTGGTCGAGCAGGTAGCCGTGGGCGCCGTGCAGCTCGACGCCGTCGAAGCCGATCCGCTCGGCGGCCGCGGCGGCCTCGGCGAACGCGCCGATGACGGCGTCCAGGTCGGCCCGGGTCATCGCCCGGCCCGTTCCCTCGGTGCCGTCCAGCCGGACGCCGGACGGGCCGATGGCGGGAGCGCCGGCGAACGGCGGGTCCTCCTGCTTGCGGACCATGCCGATGTGCCAGAGCTGCGGCACGATGGTGCCGCCCGCCGCGTGGACGTCCTCGGCGACCCGGGCCCACCCGGCCAGCTGCTCCTCGCCGTGGAAGCGCGGGATGTCGTCGCTCTGACCGGCGGACTCGTGGCCGACGTACGTTCCCTCGGTGACGATCAGGCCCACACCGGCGGCGGCGCGGCGGGCGTAGTACGAGCGCACGTCCTCGCCGGGCACGCCGCCGGGGGAGAACCTGCGCGTCATCGGCGCCATCACGATGCGGTTGGGCACGGTCAGCCCGTTGATCGAGACGGGCCGGGACAGGATCTCGGCGGCGCGGGAGGTGGCGGGCTCGGTGACGGTCATGGGGATTCCTCGCGGATAGCGGTGGCGTGCGCCGGGACGGAGACGGTTGCCGGTGCCAACCGCCTCGGCGGCCGTCGCATTTCGCCGGCCGCGGGAAACCCGCTGTGATCCACGTCACCGCAGGCCGGCGCGCGGGGCGTCCGGCCGACCGGCCACCGGGCCGGCGACTTCGGCACCCGTCGCGCGGCCGGGCCGGGCAACGGGTGCGAGGGGAACGGACGCCGGCGCGGGCCGGGCCGCGCTCAGGGCAGGGTGTCGTAGCCGTAGACCGCCGACACGTCCAGGACGGAACGCGGGGTCGCGGCGCGGCCGAGCGGGGAGGCGATCGGGTCGTCGATCCGCTCGCCCTGGTAGACGTTCGCCGGGGCGGTCATGTCGGGGGCGTAGAGCGGCCCGTAGCGGTTCAGCCAGCCCGCCCAGATGCGGTCGACGTTGCAGTGGTGCAGGTAGAACAGCGGGTCGTTGGGCGAGGTGGAGGGGCCCATGTCGCCCCCGGTCCAGACGTGGACCTGGTTGTGCAGGTGGACCGGCCGGGCCGGGTCCTTGGGGATCCAGCCTTCGAGCAGGTTGCGGAAGCCCTGGGAGGAGGCGTTGAAGTCGAGGGTGTCGTAGCGGTCGGCGGGATCGGGGTCGGCCGGGGTGAACGCGAGGGCGGCCTCGACCTCGGCGCCGGTCGGGAGGGTGCGCCAGCCGAACGGCGGCTCCTGGGCGAAGGAGCGGCGCAGGCCGCGGCTGGTCTGGGCCAGCTTCATGCCGTCCGGGCCGGCGGCTTCGATGCGGACGGTGAAGGTGGCGGGATCGGCCGGGTGGTAGGCGAACGGACCGTCGGCCACCGGGTCGCCGTCGCCGCCCAGGCAGGCGGGGGAGAAGATCTCGGCGTCGGTCGGCGAGCTGGCGTCGCCGTCGGCCGCCCAGTCCCAGTACGGGAGGGCGAAGTCCGGTTTCCTGAGCACCCGTTGGAGGTTCTTCTCGAGGAATCCGAGCATCACCCGGTGCCAGGGCAGGAAGATCGGCCCGCGGTGGGCGGCGTTGCGCACCCGGGGGCTCCCGTCGGGCGGGATCGCGGTCGCCATCGTCCGGCCGTGCCAGACGACGAACAGGTCGTACGTGCGGACCGGGACGACCGGGCCGGGGACACCCAACTGCTGGGTGGTGAACCGGCTGTCCTCCTGCTTGAGCAGGCCGATGCCGCGGACGTAGTCGTCGCGGGCGGCCGTGTCCTCGAGGATGTTCCTGCGGACGACGGGCATCTCAGTCGCCGCCCCGGAACGAGTCGGGATAGGTGTGGATCAGCACCTTGACGGCGTCCACCGCGGAGACGAACTGGTAGGCGGGCAGGCCGTGGCAGGACAGCATGCCGCTGTCGTCCACGTCGAGCCCGGCCGTCAGCGGCCGGCCGTCCACCGTGATCTCGTAGGTCGTGGTGACGCTGATCCGGTGCCCCTCGTACTCCGCGGTGCGGACGGACTTCGCCGGGCCGTGCCCGTGGTCCATCGGCGGGTGCGGCAGGGCCGCCAGGTAGCCCCCGAAGGCTGCCGGCGCGGCGGCGGCCCCGAGCTGGTTCGGATCGATGGTCGGGTCCATGGCGACTCCCTGCCGGTAGCGGTCCCGGCCTGGCGGAGCCGGGCGTTCCCCTCCACCATCGCGCCGCACCCGTCCGTCCGCACCCCCCGGGCCGTCCACCCGCCGGGCGGGACCGGCGGAGCACCGCGCCGGGGGCGGGGGCGGGGCCGGGACGGCACCGGCCGGTGTGACGTGGATCACGGTGCTCGGGAAAACCGCGGCGCCGGGCACCGCGTAAGACCAGGACGTGAAACGTTCACCGGCCTCGATGACCGAAGCCCAACTGGTCCGGCGGATCGCCCGCGGGGACGCGACCGCCTTCGACGAGCTGTACCGGCGCAGCGCCCCCTGGCTGACCGCACGGCTGCGCCGACGCTGCGCGGACGACGAGATCGTCGCCGAAGTCCTGCAGGAGACGTACCTGGCGGTGTGGCGGGCGGCCGGGTCGTTCGCCGACAGCATGCGCGGGGAGGAGGCCGGCGGGTGGCTGTGGACGATCGCGGCCCGGCGGCTGGTGGACGCCTTCCGGGCGCGCGGGCGGCACGGCGCGCTGCCCCCGCTGTCCGTCGCCCCGGCGCCGGCGCCGTCGGCCGAGCACGAGGTGCTGGAAGCCGCGGTCGGCGGCGACGTCGGCGCGGCCCTGGACCGGCTCGCACCCGAACTGCACCAGGTGCTCACCGCGATGGTGCTCGACGGCCTGACCGTCCGGGAGACCGCGGCGCTGCTGAAGATCCCCGAGGGAACGGTCAAGACCCGTGCCCGCCGTGCCCGCCTCGACCTGCGAAAGGCCCTGTCATGACTGCCCACGTCCCGCACCGGCTGCTGGTGAGCTACGTCCTGGGCGGTGCTGCCCCGGGCACCGCCCCCACCACCGGCGAGCTGTGGGCGGTGGAGGCGCACCTGGAGCGCTGCGCCCCGTGCCGGGCCGAGCTGGGGAGGGTGTCCCTCGCCCACAGCCCGGCCGACACCGCGCTGGTGGCGCAGGTGCGCGAGCGCCTCTCGGAGGTGGTGCCGCTGACGCCGGTGCGCCGCCGGCGGTGGCGGCGGGCACGGGCGGGGCTGGCCCGGTGGGCGGCCCCGGCTTTCGGGCCGTGGGTCGCGGCGCTCGTGCTCGTCGTGCTCGGCGCCCTGCTGCTGTCCTCGGCCGCCGACCCCGGCTCCCCGGTCCTGGTGCTGCTGGCCCCGGCGATGCCACTGCTGGGCGTGGCCCTGAGCTGGGGGCCGCACTCCGACCCGGTCCACGAGCTGGTCGCCGCGACCCCGCGGGCGGGGCTCGGGCTGCTCCTGCGCCGGACCGTGGCCGTACTGGCCCTGGTGATCCCGGCGCTGGCGGTCGGCGGCTGGATCACCGGCACCGCGCCGGCGCTGGTCCTGCTGCCGGCCCTCGCCCTGACCTGCGCCGCCCTGGCGCTCGGCAGCCTGCTGGGCGTCCAGCGCGCGGCGGCGGGACTCGGCGCGGGGTGGGCCGCGATCGTGGTCGTCCCCGCCATGGACGGCGGCGGCACCGTGCCGTCGTACCTGCGGGACTCGGCCGCCCCGGGGTGGGCGGTCGCGGCCGCCGTCCTGGCCGCCGCCGTCGTCCTGTGCCGCACCGGCTACCTGCACCCCCGCGAGGCCCGCGCCCGCCGAGGCTGACCGCCCGCCGAGGCTGACCGCCCGCCGAGGCTGACCGCCCGCCGAGGCTGACCGCCCGCCGCGGCTGACCGCCCGGCCCCGCCGGCCGCCCGGCCCCGCCGGCCGCCCGGCCGCTGCCGCCCGCTCGGCCGCGGCCCGTCCGACACGCGCAACACCCGTCCCGCCCTTCACCCGCACCGCGAGGAGAACCGCCCATGCCCGTCACCGGCATCGCCGCCGAGATCGCCCCCGCCCGCTACGCCCACCACATCCGGGCCCGCGCACTGACCGTCCGGCACGGCCGCCGCCTCGCGGTCGCCGGGATCGACCTGGACCTCGGCACCGGCGTGCACGGTCTGCTCGGCCCCAACGGCGCGGGCAAGACCACCCTGATCCGCACCCTCGCCACCGTCCTGACCCCGCACGGCGGCGAGCTGGAACTCCTGGGCGCCCCCCGGCGCAGTCGGGGCGAACTGCGGGAGGTGCGCCGCCGGCTGGGCTACCTGCCGCAGGCCTTCGGCCACTACCGGCGGTTCACCGTACGGGAGTTCGTCGAATACATGGCCTGGCTCAAGGAGGTGCCGCGGCGCCGGACGGCCGACGCCGTGCAGCACGCCATCGACCGGGTCGACCTGACCGGCCGGGCCGACGACCGGATGGGCTCGCTCTCCGGCGGCATGCTGCGCCGGGCGGGCATCGCCCAGGCGATCGTCAACGACCCCGACATCCTGCTGCTCGACGAGCCCACGGTCGGTCTGGACCCCGCCCAGCGCCTGGAGTTCCGTGCCCTGCTGCGCGACATCGGCGAACAGTCCTGCGTGCTGGTCTCCACCCACCTGGTCGAGGACGTCGCCGCGGCCTGCACCAGCGTCGTGCTGATCGACGAGGGCGGCACGGTCTTCGCGGGCCACGTCGACGGGATCCGCGCCGCGGGCACCGACGCGGACCCGGGCGACAGCGACATCGAGCGAGGCTACTCCGCCATCCTGCGCCGGCACCGCGAGGCGAAGGCCCGCGCGCCGAAGTAGACCGGCGCCCCTGAAGTACGGTCGGCGCCCCCGAAGTAGGTCGGCGCCCCCGAAGCAGGGCCCCGCACCGGTGGCGCCCTGCACCTCCCCGACCCCTAGAACACTGGAGACGACGTATGTTCCGCATGACGCGCCTGGAGGCGAAGCGCTCGGTCGCACCGGCGCTGCTCCTGGTGCTGGCCGTCCTGGCCCGGATCTTCCTCTGGATGGACGTCCAGCAGTGGGCGGCCAGTTGGACCTCGCTGGTCTACTCGCTGCGGTCGACCGCCTGGATCTGCCTGCCGGTGGTGCTGGCCGCCGCGATCTGGCACGGCGGGCGGGAGCGGCGCAGCGCGGTGTCCGAACTGTTCGCCGCCACACCGCGGCCGGGCCCGGTGCGGCTGCTGCCGGCCCTCGTGGTGGTGGCCGGAGCGGCGGTCGTCGCGGTGGCGGCGGTGATCGGGTGGTCCGTGGTGATCGTCTCCGGGAACGCGACGTTCAGCGACGGCGGGTGGCCGCTGGGCCTCGCGGTGGGGCTGCTCGCCGTCGTCGCCGTGGCCCTGCTCGGACTGGGCATCGGCCGGGTGGCCCCGGCGCCGGTGGCGGCGCCGCTGGGAGCGGTGCTGCTGTTCCTGGTCCTGGCGGTCGCCCAGATCCGGGACGGCCGACCGGCGAACCGGCTGGTGGACACGGTGCTGCCGATGCTGCCGGTGACGGACGACTTCCACCGGGTGCTGCCCTCGCTGTCCGCCGGCCAGGCCGTCTGGTTGACCGCCCTCGGGGTGACCGGCGTGCTGCTGGCCGTCGCCGGGACCACCCGGGCCCGGGTGCTGGCCGCGGCACCGGCCGTGGTGGGGCTGGCGCTCGGTTCGCTGGTGGCGCCCTCGGGCGCGATCGTCCCGGAGTCGCGGGCCACCGAGCTGGTCTGCGCACCGGAGGACGGCCGGGTCTGCGTCACCAGGGTGCACCGCGCCGCGCTGCCCGACCTCCTGCCGCCCGCCCGCAAGGTGCTCGACGCCTTCGCCGCGGTGCCCGGCGGTCCGACCCGGGTGCAGGAGGACCCGGTGAGCTGGATGCTGGACGACGGCAGGGCGGCGGGCGGAGCAGTGGACACCGGAACGGTACGGATCGAGCTGCCGTACCGGACCCAGCAGGGCGGCATCCGCTGGGAGCCGGACACGGTGGTCGACCTGGTGGCCCAGCACGCCGTCGTCGACCTCGGCTGCTTCTCCGACGAGCGGGGGTGGACGCGGGCGTCCGACGCCTCCCGGGCGGTCTCCGCGGTGCTCCTGGGCACGCCCGCCGACCGGCTGGGCCCCGTCGCCCGGGCGGCCCACGACACCCTGCGCGCGCTGCCCGACGGGGAGCGGTACCGGCGGATCGGGGAGGCCCGGAAGGCCGGGCTGGCCTGCCAGGACCCACTGGCGGCCGTGACGGGTGACGTCGCGACGGGCGAGGGGGCCGGCCGGTGACCCAGCGACTGCGCGGCCTGGTGCTGCACCTGCGCAGCCGGGCGATCCCGGCGACCCTCCTGGTCTTCCTGGCCGCCGCCGCCCTCACCTGGGCCGGGCACCGGCTGGACGATCCGGGGACCGCGCGCGCGGTCGGGCTGATCGCCGTGGTGCTGGGCGTCGCCGCCGTCGCCCGTACCCTGGCCGGCCCGGACGAGGAGCTGGAACGCGGCACCCCGGTCCGCTGGCGGCTGGTCAGGGCACTGCACGTGCTGCTGCTCGGCGGGGTCCTGTTCGGCCTGCTCGCCGCCGCCCGGGCGGCCGCCGACCGGCCGACCCACGCGGTGCCCTTCGGCAGCCTCGCCCTGGCGGTGTCGGCGCTCACCGCGCTGACGGCCCTCGCGGCGGCGCTGTTCGGAGCGCATGCTGCCTGGGCGCCGCCCGTCGGCTGGGCGCTGCTGATGGTGGCGATCGGGCCCCGGCCGACCCGGTTCGAGCAGGCGCTCACCTGGCTCGTCCAGGAGCCCCGCACCGACACCTCGACGACGGTGGCCGTGGGCCTCACGGTGCTGGGCGCCGTCGCCTACACCCTGCGCGGCAGCCGCCGCTGACCCCGCCCGGAGCCCGGCGGGCGCCGCTGATCAGGCCCGGAGCCCGGCGGACGCCGGGGACGGCTACCGCTCACGGGCGCCGCGTCGGGACCGGGGACGGGTGCCCGGTGATCCGGCGCACCGCCGGCGGTGCGACCGAGGTGGAGCAGCCCCGGATGGCGTGGACGATCCGGACGGCCCAGTCGGCGGGCCGCTCCCGGCCGAGGAGTTCGGAGAGCCGCTCCAGACGGGCCCGGCGTTCGGCGGGGGAGAGGTCGAGGGCGCGGGCCAGCACGGCGGCGAGGTCCTCGGGCGAGTGCGGGTCGGTGAGCAGGGCGGCCTCGCCGAGTTCGGCGGCGGCGCCGGCGCGGCGGGAGAGCACCAGGGCCCCGGGCACCGCGTCACCGGGCAGGAGGGCGGCCCGGGCGGCGACGTACTCCTTGGCGGTCAGGTTCATCCCGTCCTGGAGGGAGGTCACCCAGAGCACGTCCGCCGCCAGGTAAGCGTCGACGACCCCGGTGGCGGAGAGGCTGTGCGGACGGTAGTCGACCGGTTGCCAAGTACCTTGCTTCCAGTGGGAGTTCACCTCGGCGACGCGCCGTTCGAGGTGGCGGCGGGTGGCGTCGTACGCGGTGATGCCGGGCTCGGGCGGCGCGCAGACCAGCCGGAGGAGGAACCGGCCGCGCAGCCCGGGCCGGCGGGAGAGCAGCAGGTCGACGGCCTCGACCTTCTGGACCGGGGCCTTGGCGTAGTCGAGGCGTTCGACCGAGAGCACCACCGGGCCGGCGGCCGGAGTGCGGTGCGGTGCGCGGAGACGGGTGAGCCGCTCGACGGCCGACCGGTCGATCCCGAGCGGGTGGACACCGGTGCGCGGCGGGTCGGGCAGCCCGGCCAGGGCCCTGCGGAAGTGACCGGCGAACTCCTCGGTGTGGAAGCCCGCCCAGTCGAGGCGAGCCAGGGAGCGGCGCAGTTCGGCGGCGACCGGGAGGGCGGCGAAGACGTCGAGGGCCGGGAAGGGGGTGTGGTGGAAGATCCCGGTCCTGACGTCGGGCCGGAGGCGGCGCAGCAGGCCGGGGACCAGCCAGAGGTTGTAGTCGTGCAGCCAGACGGTGGCGCCCGGGGCCGCCTGGGCGGCGATGTGCCGGGCGAACCGCGCGTTGACCGTGCGGTAGTCGGCCCAGGCCCTTTCGTCGAAGGTCGACCTGCCCGGTTCGGACATCAGGACCGGCCAGAGGGTCTCCTTGCAGGCGCCGTGGAAGTAGCCGCGCCAGGTGGCCGTGTCCAGCGGCACGGGGGACAGCGGCAGCGAGGTGGGCGGGGGGAGCGCCGCCGTCCGGTCGCGGCCGGTCAGGGCGGTGACCCAGACGCCCGGCAGGCCGTCGGCGAAGGCGCTGGTCAGGGTCGGCAGGATGCCGTTGGGGCTGGCGGGCGGCTGCCAGCTCCCGCCGTCCCAGTGCAGCGGCGGGCGGTGGTAGGCCACCACGAGGGAGTGCCGGTGCGCGGGGGCTGGGGAGTCGGTGGGGTCCGGGCCGCCGGAGTCGGAGCGCACCGAGGCGGAGCGTGCGGAGACGGAGCATCCGGAGTCGGGCTCGGGGGAGATCCAGCCGAGGTCCAGGAGCGCCGTGTGGATCCCGGCCGCGCCGGCCCGGTCCGGGCGGTGGACGCGCGAGTCCTCGGCCAGGGCGGTGAGCAGCGCGGGCTCGGCCCCGGCGACGACCACGGCGTGCGCGCCGAACCGGAACAGCGAGAGGTCGTTGAGGGAGTCCCCGGCGACCAGGATCCCTTCGGGCCGCCAGCCCAGTCTCCCGGCCAGGGCCCGTAGGGCGTTGCCCTTGGAGGCTCCCGGTGGCAGGACGTCGAAGTAGCAGTCCGCCGAGTACACCCAGGCGCAGCCGAGGGCCTCGACGGCCGCCGTGAGTCCGTCGGTGAGCAGGTCGGGGTCGAGGTGGTAGGAACAGCGGCCGTTCTGGACGACGCCGCGCTGGTAGGTGAGCCCGGGGAAGCCGCGCAGCGCGGCGCGCACCCGCTCCGGTCCGGGCCAGCCCGCCCGCAGGTGGTCCTGCACCGGGCCGACGGGCGTGAAGTCGGTGCCGTCGACGACGGTGGCGCCGACGTCGGCGATGATCCACCGGGGCCGGGGGACGAGCGGATCGCGCAGGACCTCCCGGACGGAGGCCGGCGAGCGCCCGGTGGCGAAGACCGTGGTCACCTCGGGGTGGCGGACCAGGGCGTCCCGTAACCGGCGCCGGTCGTCCCCGGTGCCGCCGAGTAAGGTGCCGTCCAGATCGGTGACCAGAATCCTCGACATCCGTGGGACGCTAACACGAGCGCGTCCCGTGGTGAAGTGTTCACCTTGCGCCGCCCGTTCGGCCGCCCCACGGGGCGGGGAGCGGCCCGGGCCGCATCTCGGGTGCCCCTGACGAGTGCTCAACTACCTTTCGTCCGAACGGTTGTGGTCGCGCGCCGCAGTTCGGCTTCTGTCCCCGATCCGGCACGGCGGCCCGCCGACCGGTCGCCCCGGCCGACGAGCCGCCGCGCGGCCCGCCCGGGTCCTAACCGAGGTAGGCGCGGTAGGCGCTGACCCAGGCGCCGATGCTGCTGTAGCCGGAGGCGTCGATGGTGATCGAGCCCCCGGTGCAGTCGTAGTTGTCCCACAGTTCGACCCGGTCACCGCCCTCGGTGCGGGCGGAGCGGATCCGGTCGTTCCAGTTGTCGCCGACGTACGTGCACGCCCCCTGGTTGCCGTAGAACCAGCGGTCCGCGCCCGAGAAGCCGGTGCCGGTGAAGGCGTGGAAGCTGGGCTGGCGGGCGAGCGGGGAGGTGCCGGCGGTGTGGGAGGCCGAGGGGGCGAGGGGCTGGGCGGAGGAGGTGGGCGCGACGACCACGGTCGCGGTGAGGACCGCGGCCGTGAGCAGCACCCTGCGGACGACGGGCATGTGACGTCTCCTTCGGTCGAGCGCGTCCGGGTGAACGGGGCCGCGGAAGGACGGAGCGCACACGGCCGCTCCGATCCCGTCGGCGCATTCACTCGGCGGGCAGCTCAGAATTACCCGCGGCGGCGGCGAATAGTTACGTATGCGAAGAAATGGCGGAAACCGGTGCGGGTTCCGCTGTCGGCGGCGATTCCCGGCGGTGCCGCGCCCCTTACCGACTTCGGGCAGGGATTCGAACCACCGGCCCCGGGCGGAACGGGTGGTTCCCGTGGGGCGGCTGGGCCCGCGCGGAGCGACCGCCTGTTCGAGGGCGGACACCCGTCACCCCGGGCCCGGCGGCCGCGACGGCGGCCACCACCCGCCGGATCCGGCCGCACCCGAACGGACGGGGACGGGCGCGGGCCTCGTTCAGCGCTCATTCACCGTACGTCGGCGCACAGTTGGTGATATCGATTGTCTGACCGCAGACAAGTCGGAACACGGACGACACCGGAACGCCAGCGAGAAGGAGCACCCGCTTGAGGACTCACCACGGACCCGGCGCACGCGTGCGGATACTGCCCGCCCTGACGGCGGCACTGTGCGGGATCATCGGCACCACCACGCTCGGCGCCGCGCCCGCGGAAGCCGCCGACCAGCGCCACCCGATCTACGCCATCGCGCACCGGGTCGACACCCTGGACGGCGTCGACGCCGCGATCAACCACGGCGCCAACGCCATCGAGATCGACGTCTGCGCCTGGTGGAACCCGAACGAGTGGCGCGCCTACCACGACTGCTCCTCGGCCGGCGAGAACCGGCTCGGCCCCAGCTTCGACAGCATGCTCGACCGCATCGTCTCCAACGCCAACGCGGGCCGCCGGCTGTCGCTGGTCTGGCTGGACATCAAGGACCCCAACTACTGCGGCGAGGAGCCGAACCGCACCTGCAGCGTCGCCGGACTGCGCGACAAGGCCCAGCGCCTGACGGCGGCCGGCATCCAGGTGCTCTACGGCTTCTACGAGTACCACGGCGGCAGCACCCCCGACGTCGGCGGCCGCGGCTGGAAGAGCCTGGAGGGCAAACTCGGCCCGCTGGAGGGCATCACCACGACCGGCACCCGCGACCAGGTGCGCAGCGCCTTCGACCGGTCCGGTGCCGGCTTCCCGGCCGGCCGCCGGGCGATGGACTACGGCGACAGCGACATCACCAAGGGCTTCGGCAACTGCACGGAGCCCACCTACAACACCTGCGCGGAACTCAGGAAGGGAGCCGCGGACCGGGCCGCCGGACGGCTTGCCGCCACCCTGTCCTGGACGACCACCTACAACGACCCGTGGTACGTCGACAAGCTGCTCGGCGACGCACAGGTGGACGGCATCATCGCGGGCTACGGCGCCTTCACCGGCGTGCGCGAGTACGACGACAGCTGGCAGTGCGCCAACGCCGTCAACCTCGTCCGGGACTGGGTGAACCGCCACAGCGGGACCCACCGCATGGCCACCGGCGGGGACCACCTGTTCAAGTAGGCGGCCGCTCCCCGACGTCGCGGACCCCTCCCTTACCAGGCCCCGGTGCCCTCGGCCGACGGCACCGGGGCCTGATCCCGAAGTCGTAGAACCGTGGGCGCAGTTCGGCGAAGGCGGCCGATACCCGCGGCGGATGCGACCGGCCGGCCGGCCCCCTAGCGTCACCTCCGACGGCCTGCCGACCACCCGAGGGAACCGCCGTGATCCGTACCGCCGAGCCGGCCGCCGCAGTGGCGGCGCTGGCCCTGACCGTCCTCACCGCGCTGTCCGCCCCGGCGGCGGGCGGTGCCGCCACCACTGCCACCGGCGGGACAGCCACCGCCGCGACCGCCACCGCCCCCGCCGCCGACCCGCTCGCCGAGCTGCGCCGCCGACAGCCCGCCTGGCACGCCTGCCGGACCGGCCCGGAGGACACCGCCGGCGCCGAACTCGACGCCGCCGGAGCCCGCTGCACCGAGGTCACCGTGCCGCTCGACTACCAGCACCCGGACGGCCGGACCCTGGACGTCGCCCTCTCCCGGCTGCCCGCCACCGACCCCGCCCACCGCCTGGGCACCCTCTTCTACAACCCCGGCGGCCCCGGCGTCCCCGCCCGCCACCTCGCCCTCGCCCTCGGCCGGGCCGCGCCCGCCCTCGCCGCCCGCTACGACGTCGTCGGCATGGATCCGCGCTTCGTCGGCGCCAGCACTCCGCTCGACTGCGGCTGGCCCACCAGCGGCCCCGGCTCGGCCGGGCCCACCCGCGCCACCTTCGACCGGTCCGCCGAACTCGCCAAGGACCTGGCCGCCCGCTGCGCGCCGTACCGCGCCGTGCTGCCGCACGTCTCCACCCGCAACACCGCCCGGGACATGGACCTGGTGCGCGCCGTCCTCGGCGAGCCGACGATCGCCTACCTCGGCTCCTCCTACGGCAGCTACCTCGGCGAGGTGTACCTCCAGCTGTTCCCCGAGCACGTCGGACGCGCGGTGCTCGACGCCGCCCTGGACCCGGACCGCTTCGGGCCCGACCTGACCGCCACCCAGGGCTCCGCGATCGACGCCGCGCTCACCGCCTGGGCGCAGTGGACGGCCCGCCACGAGGACCGCCACCACCTGGGCACCAGCACTGCCGAGGTGCTCGCCGCGGTCGAACGGATCCGCCTGGCCGCCGGCCGCGCCCCGCTGACGGTGGGCACCCACCGGGTCGACGCCCGCGCCCTGCCGCAGGTGCTCTGGGCGGTGTCGGCCGGCGACGACACCGCCGCCTACACGGAGTTCGCCGCCGTCGTGCGCGTCCTGCTCGACGCCGCCGAAGGCCGTACGGCCGTCGAGCCGACCGCACTGCTGGAGGCCGTGCTGACCGGCCTGGAAGCACCCGACACAGGCGGAGCCGCCGCCGTGCAGACCGCGATCATGTGCGCGGACCGTGCCGCCTCGCGCGACCCGCTCGCCTACTACCGCGACGTCCAGGCCCACCGCGCCGACGAGCCGCTGTTCGGCCCGCTGACCCGCAACCTCACACCCTGCACCTACTGGCCCGCACAGCCCGCCGAACCGCCCACCAGGGTGCGCAACGCCGTCCCCGTCCTGCTGGTCGGCGCCGACGGCGACCCGGCCGCCACCCGCGCCGGCCAGCTCTCCGCCCACCACGCCCTGGCCGGCTCCCGCCTGGTGACCCTGCGCGGCGCCTACCGCCACACCGTCTACGCGGGCCTGTTCGCACCGCGTGACGCCTGCGTGGACGCCGTCGTGGACCGCTACCTCCTGGCCGGCGCCCTTCCCGCCCAGGACACCGACTGCCTCGCCGCCCGCCCCTGAGCCACGACATTTGTTTCGGGCGTGGAGGAGGAGTACTGTCTCCCAGTCGCTCGACTGGGAGCACCGGACACGCGTCAGCGCGGACGGTCCCGGGGCGGCCAATCCTCTGAACCAACACCTCCCGGCTCGGGTAGATCTGTCATGTGCAGATTCGGCCCGGTCTGTATGTGGCGTGTTCGTTTTATCGGATTGCGGCTGGATTCGCTTTTCGGAGCGAGGGTCGGCTAGTGTTTGAAACGTCGGACAGGGCGCCACGCCCCGAAAGGCACCGGCGAGTTGGATGAACGAAGCCCCGAAAACGGAGCGGAAAACGTCTGATAAGCTGGAAACACGAAAGAACGAAGCCCGGAGGGCCTGCTGGAAGGCGGCTCGAAGGAAGCGTCCGTTCCTTGAGAACT
>NZ_JBIAVL010000023.1:0-106008 GCF_042894165.1 Kitasatospora sp. NPDC001547
CCGCGACGACGATCTTCGCGGAGGTGGTGGCGCGGGTGGGGGCGGCCGCGTTAGAGCTTGCGAAGTCCACTGAGGACCCTTTCGAGCAGCGTGACATCGGGCGTTCCGCCCGACTCGCCCGCGGCGGCGGGCTGGTGGATGGCGACGAGACCGGCCTCGGCAAGGTCGGCGACGAGGATGCGGGCGACACCGAGCGGCACGCCGGCCAGTGCGGAGATCTCCGCGATGGACTTGACCTCGCGGCAGAGGCCGACGATCCGGGCGTGCTCGGGCAGCAGCCCGCTGGTCCGGTCGGCCGAGCCGGTGGTGGAGATCAGGGCCTCGATGGCGAGCTGGTAGCGCGGCCGGGTCCGGCCGCCGGTCATCGCGTACGGGCGGACCAGCGGCTGCTGCTCGTAGCCGTCGGACTGCTGCCCGCCGTAGCCGCTGCCGTACCCGTTGCCGTACGAGCCGGCGGGTGTCGAGGGCGGGGTCATGGGTCCTCCTAGTGCTGCAGCCTTGAGCAGCCGGTTCCAGCTGGGGCGGTGCCAGCTGAGGCGGGATCAGCTGCCTGAGGGTAGCTGAGGGGGTCGCGCCGGGTCCGGTCGGGTCGGACCCGGCGAGGCAGGTGGGACGGGTGGGCGGATCCGCTCGGGGCCCGGCTCAGTGCAGGAGACTGCCCTGGAGTTCCGCGCGGAGAGCGGGGGTGAGGACGGCGCCGGCGCGGTCGACGAGCAACGCCATCTCGTAACCCACCAGACCGATGTCGGAGTCCGGCGCGGCCAGGACGGCGAGCGCCGAGCCGTCGCTGACGGCCATCAGGAACAGGAAGCCCCGCTCCATCTCGACGACGGTCTGGTTGACCTCGCCGCCCTCGAAGATCCGGCTCGCCCCGTTGGTCAGCGAGGTGAGGCCGGAGGCGACGGCGGCGAGCTGGTCGGCACGGTCCCGGGGGAAGCCCTCGGACATGCACAGCAGGAGGCCGTCCGCGGAGACCACCACGGTGTGGGACACCCCGGGGGTGTTGTCCACGAAGTTGGTGACCAGCCAGTTCAGGTTCTGTGCGGCCTGGCTCATCTGGTTCAACTCAACGCTCCTGGTGATCTGCGCCGTTGCCGTCGCTCCGGCCACCGAAACTATCGAATCCGGGCTGCTGGGCACCATGCTGGAAGCCCGGCTGGTTGGCGGCCTGCTCGGCCCCGGCGCGCCGGCCCTGCTGGATGCCGCGGCGCAGGTTGGTCAGCCGGCCGCGGACCTCCTCGGGGGCCCGGGAGACCTGCGGACCGGTCAGCGGCGAGGCCTCGGCGGTGCCGGAGACCAGGTTGGCCTGCGGGGTCCGCCGGGGCAGGCCCGACATGGTGACCCCGCTGGTCGAGGGCTCGCGGACCTGCTCGGCCCGGCGCCAGCGCTCGTCGTTCGCGGACGGACGCCACGGCGCGTCGCCGGGCTGCGGCTGGCCGTGCTGCTGCGGCTGCTGCTGGTGCCCCTGCGGCTGCTGGGGGGCCTGCTGCTGCTGCGGAGCCTGCTGCGGCTGCTGCTGGGGGGCGAACTGCTCCTGGGCCGGCTGCTGGAACTCCGGCGCGGAGGTGCCCGGGCGGCGCGGCTGGTACGACCGCGGCCGCGCCTGCTGCTGGCCGTCGGCCTGCGGGTACCACGGCTGCTCGCCGCCGCCCTGCGGAGCGCCGGCCTCGGACGGGCCGGTCGGCAGCGCCATCGGCTCCTGGTGCGGCAGCGGCTGCCGCTGCTGCGGGGCCTGTTCCTGACGCACCGGCTCCGGCCGCGGCGGGTTCGGCACGTTCGGCAGCACCGGCTCGACCAGGCCGAGGCCCAGCGGGTCGCGCGGGTCGATCTGGCTGGCCTCGAAGCGCGGGCGGGCGAACTGCTGGGTGCTCTCCACCGGCGCCGGCTCGGCCGACGGCAGGGGCTGGGGCTGCTGCTGGGCCTGCGGCGGCAGCGGCTGGGGCTGGCGGTCGCGCTGCGGGGCGTCCGGGCCGGGGCGCTGCGGACCGCGCGGGCCCTGGGCGGCGGGGCGGCCGGGGGCGCCGGGGCCCTGCGGGGCCGGACGGCGCTGCGGCAGGCCGTCCTGCGGACGGTTGCCCGGGCGGGCGCCCTGCTGCGGAGCGCCGGGACCGCCGGGGCGGCCGTGCTGCGGGTGCTCGCCGGTCCGGGCGGCCGGACCGCCGTCGAACCCGCCGGCGGGACGCGGCCGCTCCTGGCCGGGGCGGCCCGGCTGGGGCTGACCGGCCTGGGGCTGGCCGGGCTGGGGCTGACCGGCCTGGGGCTGGCCGGGCTGGCCGGGCTGCTGCTGACGGTCGCGGCGGGGCAGGCCGTTCGGGCCGCTCTGCGGCGGGCCCTGGCGGCCCGGGGCGCGCTGCGGCAGACCGCCCTGCTGGGCCTGCTGCGGAACCTGCTGCTGGGGCTGCTGCGCCTGCGGGGCCGGCTGCTGCTGCGGCTGAGCGGGCTTGCGGCCCTGGCCCTGCTGACCACCGCCCTGCGGGACGACGGGGTTGTCCCGCAGCGACTTGCCGACCTGGCGGGTCGGCAGACCGCCGCCGGGCGCACCCGGACCGGCCTGCCCACCGGGACCGGCCTGCGGACTGGCCTGCGGACCGGTCGGAGCGGCCGGACCGCCCTGGCCGAGCTGCGGACGGCCGCCCTGCGGGGCACCGCCGGCCGCCGGGCCCTGGCCCAGCGCGGCCGGAGCGCCCTGACGGCCGGGCGGCATCTGGCGCTGCTGGCGCGGCGTCGGGGCGACCCCGCGCTGCTGCTTGCCCTGGGCGGCACCGGCCCGGCCGGAGCCGGAGCCGCGGCGGTCGCCGGAGTTGGTGACGTCCACCGGGAGCATGACCAGCGCGGTGGTGCCGCCGGAGTCGCTGGGGCGCAGCTGGATCCGGATGCCGTGGCGCAGCGACAGGCGGCCGACCACGAAGAGGCCCATGCGGCGGGAGACGGAGACGTCCACCGTCGGCGGGTTGGCGAGGCGCTCGTTGATCTCGGCGAGGTCGTCGGGGCTCAGGCCGATGCCGGTGTCGTGGATCTCGACCAGCACGCGGCCGTCCGGCAGCGCGTGGCCGGTGACCCGGACGCGGGTCTGCGGGCTGGAGAACGAGGTGGCGTTCTCCAGCAGCTCGGCGAGCAGGTGGACGAGGTCGTTGACGACGCGGCCGGCGACCTCGGCCGACGGCACGGCGGCGAGCTCGATGCGCTCGTACTGCTCCACCTCGGAGGCGGCGGCGCGGAGCACGTCGACCAGCGGGACGGGACGGGTCCAGCGGCGGCCCGGGTCCTCACCGGCGAGGACGAGGAGGTTCTCGCCGTTGCGGCGCATGCGGGTCGCGAGGTGGTCCAGCTTGAAGAGGTTGGCCAGCTGGTCCGGGTCCGCCTCGCGGCTCTCCAACTCGGAGATGAGCGACAGCTGGCGCTGGATGAGGCCCTGGCTGCGGCGCGAGAGGTTGGTGAACATCGCGTTGATGTTGCCGCGCAGGAGGGCCTGCTCGGCGGCGAGGCGGACGGCCTCGCTGTGCACCATGTCGAACGCGTGGGCCACGTGGCCGATCTCGT
Organism: Kitasatospora sp. NPDC001547; assembly: GCF_042894165.1. Classification (NCBI taxonomy): domain Bacteria; kingdom Bacillati; phylum Actinomycetota; class Actinomycetes; order Kitasatosporales; family Streptomycetaceae; genus Kitasatospora; species Kitasatospora sp. NPDC001547. The sequence continues at coordinate 3,541 of NZ_JBIAVL010000023.1, forward strand.
CGGTGGAGTCGACGGCGACCGGCTCCACCGTGGTGTCGACGTCGTGCGGGTCGGCCTCGGAGAGGGTCTTGACCAGCTCGGGCAGGCGACGCTCGGCGACGTCCTCGGCCGCGGCCTGGAGGCGGGTCAGCGAGCGCACCATCGAGCGGGCGATCAGACCGGCGCCACCGAGGGCGACGAGCAGCACCAGGGCGACCGCGACACCGATGATCAGGGCGTCGGCGTCGGCCTGGGACTGGAGGTCCTGGGCCTTGCCGTCCAGGTTCTCGATGAGCTTGGACTCGATCCGGCGCTCGGCGGTGATCTTGGCGCTGGCCTTCTCGAACCAGTCCTTGTAGCTGACCGCCTCGGTCTGCCGGATGCCGCTCTGGGTGAGGATCGTGGAGGCGTAGCGGTCGGCGTCGGCGACCACCGAGTTGTAGCTCAGCTGGCTGCGCAGGTTGTCCAGGTCGTGCGCGGTGTAGATGTTGTTGAAGCTCGCGATCGCGTTGTCGTACGAGCTGCGCAGACGGATACCGAAGGACTCGTCGCTGGGGCTGAGGTCGGGGGTCTTCGGGTTGGCGAGCGCGGCGCTGATCAGGGCCCGCTGCTGCGAGGTCGCGTTCTTCGCCAGCGAGAACTGCTGGAGCGCGCGGGTGGAGACGACCAGGTCCTTGTTGTTCGACGCGAGCGCGATGTCCTGGGTGATGGACAGCAGGTCGCGGATGATCACGTCGTAGGCGGTGATCGTCGACTGGATGTTCTGGTTGTTCTGGTACGGCAGGCTGCGGGTGTCCGCGATCGAGTTCAGGTCCTTGCGGATCTGGAGCAACAGCGCCTTTCCGCCGGACAGTTCGAGGTTCTCGAACTTGTCGGAGGACGCGGTGAAGGTGCGGCTCAGGTCGTCGGTGGACTTGCGGGCCGCGACGATGTCGTCGTCCAGCGGGGCGGTCGGCTCGTGGGTGATCGGGCCGGCGCTGATGTCGCGCTCGGTCTGCAGCGCGTCCGCGAGGTTGGTCGCCTTCTTGGCCAGGTCGGACAGGTTGGCCATCTGGGCGAGTTGCTGCGAGTTCTCCATCGAGCTCTGGATGCGCAGGCCACCGAGGACCAGCGAGACCAGCACGGGGAGGGCGAGCAGCGCGATCAGACGGGTGCGGATGCGCCAGTTGCGCATCGCGAGCCGGTTCAGACCGGTGGCGCGGCGCCGGGTCAGGGACGTCCGGAGTTTGTCCCGGGCGGTCTTGCGCTCCTGGCCGTCCTCCTCCGGGCGTCCGGGGCCCTCGGGCGTCACCGGCTCGGCCGGGCCGCCGGGGGCCGCCGCCTGTTGAGGGGCTGCCACAGGCTCACGCGACTCCGGGTTTCCCGCGGCGCCGCTACCCCTTTTGAAACGTCCCTGCACTGGCGTCGCAACCTCTGGACCGGGCGTCCCGCCGCGTCGCCACGGCCTGGACGGTGTCGAGTTTCCATCCGCACCCCGGCCGGTCCGGGAGAGCGGGCACCGGGGTGGACCACTCCCTACCCACGGTCCGTCGCATTCCAGCACAGCCAGGGAATCCCAACAAGGGCCGCAGGAACCAGGCGCCCGACGCTACCGACCGCTTGCGCGATCTTACGGACTGTGCGGTAACCGGACCGGAATACCGCCCTTTTCGGACACTCGCCGGAGACATGCCAAGCAGGCCCGGGGTCGGGAAGAGTCACAGACCTTCCGGAATGCCCCTTATTGGTGGAATGTCGGAAAATCCCGATGCGGCGAAATGTCGGATATCTGCGCTTTGCTCTGCATTTTGTGAGCAAAATCACAGTCTAATGTGTAGCTTTGGTCACGGTCTCTGTGGAATGAGATCTCGTAACCTGGCTGTCTCCGGAGCACGGCCCCGATCAGCCTGCCCAGAACCCCTCCGAATCAATCGGAATCCATCAGGCCGGTGCCGATCCGCCGTGATCGGCCCGGCCCATGAACACGAGGTGCTCTCGATGTCCCAGGCGAAGAACGCCACCAAGTCCACGCTGTCCTGCCGCCCCACGGCGAACCCGCGCCGGACGACGCTGGCCTCGGTCGAGGACTTCAGCAAGATCCCGGGCGCCCGCAAGCCCGAGGACGTCGTGACCTACGGCACCGAGCTGCCGGCCGCCACCGCCAACCCGCGCCGCACCCAGCTGATGGTGGCCCCGGTCGTCGTCGTGCGGGACTGACGCCTCCCCGCCGCTTTCCGCCGAGGGCGCCGCCGTCACACCGGTGACGGCGGCGCCCTCGGCGTTTCCATCTCCAACCGTCCTGAACAGGGGCAAAGCGGTCAGCCGGGGCCCCACGCGATAGCCTGGAGCCCAAAGATTGACGGGGCCGCGCCCACCACGGGCGGCGCGCCCGACCAGCGCCCGGGCGCGCCCCGGGCGGCCGACGAAGCGAGGGGTAGCCCAGCCGTGCGCATTGCCAGGTTTTCCGTCCGGGAAGGGAGCCCTGCCGCCGGCAGCGTCTCCTTCGGCGTGGTGGAGGGCGACCCTTCCCAGCCCGACTCGCTGGTCGTCCACGCGCTGGCCGGCCACCCGTTCGGCCAGCCCCAGCCCACCGGTGAGAGCTACCGCTTCCAGGACGTCCGGCTGCTCAGCCCGATGCTCCCGAACAAGATCGTGGCGGTCGGCCGCAACTACGCGGCGCACGCGGCGGAGCTGGGCAACGACGTCCCGGACGTCCCGCTCACCTTCTTCAAGCCGTCCACCTCGGTGATCGGCCCGACCGAGAGCATCGCCTACCCGCCGTTCTCCTCGGACGTCCACCACGAGGCGGAACTCGCCGTGGTGATCGGCCGGATGTGCCGCGAGGTGCCGCTGGACCGGGTGCCCGAGGTGATCCTCGGCTACACCTGCGCCAACGACGTCACCGCCCGGGACGTCCAGCAGCGCGAGGGCCAGTGGGCCCGGGCCAAGGGCTTCGACACGGCCTGCCCGCTGGGCCCGTGGATCGAGACCGACCTCGACCCGGGCGACCTCGCGATCACCTGCACGGTCAACGGCGAACTCCGCCAGACCGGCCGCACCTCCCTGATGATCCGCTCGGTCGCCGAGCTGATCGTCCACGTCTCCGAGGCCATGACGCTGCTGCCCGGCGACGTCATCCTCACCGGCACGCCCGCAGGGGTGGGCCCCCTCAACGTCGGCGACGAGGTCGCCGTCTCCATCGAAGGCATCGGCACTCTCACCAACAAGGTGATCAAGCGTGGCTAACACTGACCCGGCCGTCCGGGTTCGCTTCTGTCCCTCCCCGACCGGCAACCCCCACGTGGGGATGGTCCGTACGGCCCTCTTCAACTGGGCCTACGCCCGCCACAACGGCGGCACGCTGGTCTTCCGGATCGAGGACACCGACTCCGCCCGCGACTCCGAGGAGTCGTACGACCAGCTGCTCGAGGCCATGAGCTGGCTCGGCCTGGACTGGGACGAGGGCCCGGAGGTCGGCGGGCCGCACGCGCCGTACCGCCAGTCGCAGCGGATGGACATCTACGCCGATGTCGCCCGCCGCCTCCACGAGGCCGGCCACGCCTACCACTGCTACTGCTCCACCGAGGAGCTGGACGCCCGCCGCGAGGCCGCCCGCGCGGCCGGCAAGCCCTCCGGCTACGACGGCCACTGCCGTGAGCTGACGGAGGAGCAGCTGGCGGTCTTCAAGCTGGAGAAGCGCGAGCCGATCCTGCGCTTCCGGATGCCCGACAGGACCATCAGCTTCGACGACCTGGTCCGCGGCACGCTGACCTTCGAGCCGGAGAACGTGCCGGACTACGGCATCGTCCGGGCCAACGGCGCCCCGCTGTACACCCTGGTCAACCCGGTGGACGACGCCCTGATGGGCATCACCCACGTGCTGCGCGGCGAGGACCTGCTGTCCTCCACCCCGCGGCAGATCGCGCTGTACGCGGCGCTCGCCGAGATCGGCGTCGGCAACGGCACCACCCCGCGCTTCGGCCACCTGCCGTACGTGATGGGGGAGGGCAACAAGAAGCTCTCCAAGCGCGACCCGCAGTCCTCGCTGAACCTGTACCGCGAGCGCGGCTTCATCCGCGAGGGCCTGCTCAACTACCTGTCCCTGCTGGGCTGGTCGCTGGCCGAGGACCGCGACCTGTTCGACATGGACGAGATGGTCGCCGCGTTCGACGTCACCAAGGTGAACGCCAACCCGGCCCGCTTCGACCTGAAGAAGTGCGAGGCGATCAACGCCGAGCACGTCCGCCGGCTCGCCCCGGAGGACTTCGTCCGCCGCCTGGTGCCGTTCCTCCAGGGCGCCGAGCTGCTGCCGGCCGAGCCCACCGCCGAGCAGCTGGACCTGCTCGCCAAGGTGGCGCCGCTCACCCAGGAGCGGATGGTCGTGCTGAGCGAGATCGTGAACATGGCCGGCTTCCTGTTCGTGGCGCCGGAGAAGTTCGCCCTGGACCCGGACGACGCGGCCAAGGTGCTCACCGCGGACGCCCGCCCGGTGCTGGAGGCCAGCGTCAAGGCGCTGGAGGAGCTCGCGGACTTCACCCCGGAGCCGATCCAGGCGGCGCTGCGCGCGGCGCTGGTGGAGGGGCTGGGCATCAAGCCCAAGTTCGCCTTCACGCCGCTGCGGGTGGCCGTCACCGGCCGCCGGGTCTCCCCGCCGCTGTTCGAGTCCATGGAGCTGCTGGGACGCCCTGAGACGCTGCGCAGGCTGCGCGCCGCCCTGGACGCCCTGCCGGCCGCCTGAGCGGGTCGCCGAGCAGGCCGCGGGCCCGGCTTCGTGCCGGGCCCGCGGCGTACCCGGAGGTCATCGCCGGGCCTCCCGGCCGCTGCCTGGGGTTATCGATTTTGGAGCCAGGGCCGACGTCGGGTAATGTTCTTTCTGCGCCGCCCGGGAGGGAACGGACGAGGGAGCGAGAGCCCCTCGGAAGGGACCGACCGAGAGGCGCAACGCCTGAGAAGGGCCCGCAGGGGCTCAACTCTGGTGGGGTATGGTGTAATTGGCAGCACGAGTGATTCTGGTTCATTTAGTCTAGGTTCGAGTCCTGGTACCCCAGCGCAGTACGTCAGTACGGCACACAAAAGAAGATCAAGCCCCCGTTGTGTAGCGGCCTAGCACGCTGCCCTCTCACGGCAGTAGCGCCGGTTCGAATCCGGTCGGGGGTACTGATCCCGCAAGGGATCACCTGGAAAGCCCCCGTTGTGTAGCGGCCTAGCACGCTGCCCTCTCACGGCAGTAGCGCCGGTTCGAATCCGGTCGGGGGTACTGATCCCGCAAGGGATCGCCAGGAAGCCCCCGTTGTGTAGCGGCCTAGCACGCTGCCCTCTCACGGCAGTAGCGCCGGTTCGAATCCGGTCGGGGGTACTTCAGAGCAGGAAGCCGATGGGCTCGCCCATCGGCCCTTGCTTTGTGTTGGGGTATGGTGTAATTGGCAGCACGAGTGATTCTGGTTCACTTAGTCTAGGTTCGAGTCCTGGTACCCCAGCCAGAAATTGGAAAGGCCCCGGTTCCGGGGCCTTTTTCGTTTTGCGTCGAAGGCCCTCGAAAGGGCCCCACCCGGTCACGGGTGGGGCCCTTTCGGCGTTCCCGGGGCGTGCCGCGGGGCGGCCGGCCGGGGGCCGGGGCACCGCTCGGGCACGCCCTCCGCGCTGTCCATGCGCTAAGACCGAGATCTCACTCCGCGAGACACAAGTTCAATCTCCGGCGAAAAGCGCCACCCTGGACGGGAGCGGCCCGGGAGTCTCAGGGCGGCGCACACGCTTTGACCTCGACACACGAGAAGGCCGGCAACGCGGCCGGCTGGAGGGAATCCGATGGGACGGACACTCGCAGAGAAGGTCTGGGACGACCACGTCGTGCGGCGCGCGGAGGGCGAACCCGACCTCCTCTTCATCGACCTGCACCTGCTCCACGAGGTCACCAGCCCGCAGGCCTTCGACGGGCTGCGGCTGGCCGGCCGCAAGGTCCGTCGCACCGACCTGACGATCGCCACCGAGGACCACAACACCCCCACCCTGGACATCGACAAGCCGATCGCCGACCCGGTCTCCAAGGTGCAGCTGGAGACCCTGCGCAGGAACGCCGCCGAGTTCGGCGTCCGGATCCACTCGCTCGGCGACGTCGAGCAGGGCGTCGTGCACGTCGTCGGCCCCCAGCTCGGCCTGACCCAGCCCGGCATGACCGTGGTCTGCGGTGACTCCCACACCTCCACCCACGGCGCCTTCGGCGCGCTGGCGTTCGGCATCGGCACCAGCCAGGTCGAGCACGTGCTGGCCACCCAGACCCTGCCGCTGGCGCCGTTCCGGACGATGGCGGTCACCGTCGAGGGCGAACTGCCCGAGGGCGTCACCGCCAAGGACCTGATCCTGGCCGTCATCGCGAAGATCGGCACCGGCGGCGGCCAGGGCTACGTCCTGGAGTACCGCGGTTCGGCGATCCGGGGCCTGTCCATGGAGGCCCGGATGACCGTCTGCAACATGTCGATCGAGGCCGGCGCCCGGGCCGGCATGATCGCCCCGGACGAGACCACCTTCGCCTACCTGGAGGGCCGCCCGCACGCCCCGAAGGGCGAGGACTGGGACGCCGCCGTCGCGTACTGGAAGACCCTGGGCACCGACGAGGACGCGGTCTTCGACCACGAGATCTTCATCGACGCGAACGAGCTGACCCCGTTCGTCACCTGGGGCACCAACCCCGGCCAGGGCGCCCCGCTGGGCGCGAACGTGCCGGACCCGGCCTCCTTCGCCGACCCGCAGGAGCGCCTGGCCGCCGAGAACGCCCTGGCGTACATGGGCCTGGAGGCCGGCACCCCGCTGCGCGAGGTGAAGGTCGACGCGGTCTTCGTCGGCTCCTGCACCAACGGCCGGATCGAGGACCTGCGGGCCGCCGCGGCCGTCGTGGAGGGCCGCCGGATCGCCGACGGCGTACGGATGCTGGTGGTCCCCGGGTCCGTCCGGGTCGCCCTCCAGGCCGTCGAGGAGGGCCTGGACAAGGTGTTCACCGCGGCCGGCGCCGAGTGGCGCCACGCGGGATGCTCGATGTGCCTGGGCATGAACCCCGACCAGCTCGCCCCCGGGGAGCGCTGCGCCTCCACCTCGAACCGCAACTTCGAGGGCCGGCAGGGCAAGGGCGGCCGCACCCACCTGGTCTCCCCGCAGGTCGCCGCCGCGACCGCCGTCCTGGGCCGGCTCGCGGCCCCCGCCGACCTGACCGCCGACGTCGCTGCCGTGGAGGCCTGAGCCATGGAGAAGTTCACCACCCACACCGGCCGGGCCGTCCCGCTGCGCCGCAGCAACGTGGACACCGACCAGATCATCCCCGCCCACTGGCTCAAGAAGGTCACCCGATCCGGTTTCGAGGGCGGCCTGTTCGAGGCCTGGCGCAAGGACGAGTCGTTCATCCTCAACCGGCCCGAGCGGCAGGGCGCCACGGTCCTGGTGGCCGGCCCCGAGTTCGGCACCGGCTCCTCCCGGGAGCACGCCGTCTGGGCGCTCCAGAACTACGGCTTCCACGCGGTCATCTCGTCCCGCTTCGCCGACATCTTCCGGGGCAACTCGCTGAAGAACGGCCTGCTGACGGTCGTCCTGCCGCAGGAGACCGTCGAGCGGCTCTGGGCGCTCACTGAGAGTGACCCCTCGGCCGAGATCACCGTCGACCTGGAGGCGCGCGAAGTGCGTGCCGAGGGCGTCACGGCGGCCTTCGAACTGGACGACAACGTCCGGTGGCGGCTGCTCAACGGCCTGGACGACATCAGCATCACGCTGCGGAACGAGGCCGACATCGCGGCCTTCGAGGCGACCCGTCCGGCGTTCAAGCCCCGTACTCTGCCGGTCCCCTGAGTTCCCTTCAGAACAAGCATTCTGACGATCCGCCGGATGGCCCGCGCCCCCCTCGGGGGGGCCGGGCCATCCGTCGTTCCGGAGCACGAGTTAGCGCCGGGGGCCGCCCCGGATTGCCCATTTGGCTTTGCGGAAGAGGGCCCCGCGCAAGTACAACTGCGGGTAGATGGCACAATCAGTACATGCACCGGCACCATGAACCTCCGTACGCGGGCGGCGAACCCGCGGCTGAGGACTCCATGGGCCGGCCATCCGAACGCCGAATTGACGACCGGCCGGACGTCACCTCCGCGCCAGCTGAGGGGCCGGACGACCAGGAAGTCGCAGCGCTCTACGCGCTCGTGGCCGAGCGGTTGAAGCAAGCTCACGACCGCGTGCATGCGCTGAACGTGTCTGCCGATGCAAAGACCGCTCTCACCCGTCAACTCCTCATCGTCACCGAGGCCGCCAAGCGCGATCTTCCGGAGGCGGCAAGGCGGTTGAGTCGCTTTGTACATGACCTCGACGAGCGGCCCCCGCCGCTCGACTGAGGTCGCCGACGCGCAAATCCATTGCGACACTAGGGTGATTCGCGCGTTTGGTAATTGAAAGTCCGCAGATACATACCTAACGTGCGAAAAGAACGGATGGAATCATCCGGCGCCCGTTTCCGAAGGGGAAGACGTGAACAAGGCTCAGCTTGTCGAAGCGGTGGCCGAGCAGCTGGGCGGTCGCAAGGCTGCCGCAGAGGCCGTCGACGCAGTGCTCGACACCATGGTCCGTGCCGTTGTGGCCGGTGACCGGGTTTCGGTCACCGGGTTCGGCACCTTCGAGAAGGTGGAGCGCTCCGCGCGCTTCGCCCGCAACCCGCAGACCGGCGAGCGGGTCAAGGTCAAGAAGACCTCGGTCCCGCGCTTCCGTCCCGGCCAGGGCTTCAAGGACCTGGTCAGCGGCAGCAAGAAGCTGCCGAAGGAGGGCCCCTCGGTGAAGAAGGCCCCCAAGGGCTCCCTCACCCCGGGCAAGAGCGGCGTCGCCGCCACCCCGGCCGCCAAGCGTGCCGCCACCAAGCGCTCCGCCGCTGCCGCCGCCGCTCCGGCCACCAAGAAGGCCGCCGCCAAGAAGACGGCGACCACGGCCGCCGCCAAGAAGACGACCGCCACCCCGGCCGCCGCCAAGAAGACCACGGCCACCGCCAAGAAGAGCGCCGCGAAGACCACGCCCGCGAAGACCACCGCCGCCAAGAAGACCACGGCGACCGCGACCAAGGCCGCCGCGACCAAGAAGACCGCCGCGGCGAAGAAGGCGACCACCACGGCCGCCGCCAAGAAGACCACGGCCACCGCCAAGAAGGCGACCGCCACGGCCAAGAAGACGGCGCCGGCGAAGAAGACCGCCACCCGCAAGACCACCGCGCGCAAGACCTCTGCCAAGTAAGGTCCCCGCGCGACCGTCCCAGGACGGCCTTCGGCTGAGAGCCGCGGCACCCCCTCCCGTGAACCCACGGAGACCGGTCGCCGCGGCTCTTTCGATTTCCGGGCGCTTAGTCAGGATTCGAGGGCGTGCGGCGGCGCTCGCCGGGCCGCGGCGCGCGGGTGGGGCGGTCAGCCCTCGGCGGGATCGGGGAAGGTCTGCAGCGTCACGAAGACCACCCGGCGGGCCTCGCCGGCGCCCTCGGTGCGGATCCGCACCCGCTGGCCGGGGCGCAGCAGCCGCAGGCCGCCGGCGTCGAAGGCGGCCGCGTCGAACGGCACCGGGGTCCCGTCGTCGAGCAGCACGGAGCCGGCCCGGGTGGCGGGGTCGAAGGTGAACGCGGTGGCCTGCATGCGAGCAGCATAGCGAGCGGGCCGGTCCCGGCCGGGGATCAGGTCGCGGTCGGGCGCGGGCGCGCCCGGGACGCGCTCGGAAGGCGCTCGGGACGGGCTCAGGACGGGTTCAGGACAGGCTCAGACGGGCGAACAGCGCGCTGGTGTGCGGGCCGAGGCCGAGCGCCGCGGCCTCGCCGAGGTCCGTCCCGGTGTCCACGTCCCGGCGCACCGACTCCACGTCCGCGAGGCGCAGTTCGAGCGCCCCGCCGGCCGCGTGCCGGGCCCGCGAGCCGTCCCCGAAGGCGGGGGAGAGCGGGCGGCCGGGGGCGCAGGCGAGCAGGGTGGTGCCGAGGCCGGGGGAGTCCGCCAGGAAGGCCCGGCCGCCCGGCGGCACCGCGCCCAGCACCCGGGCCAGTTCGGCCGCGCGCAGTGCCGGGAGGTCCGCCGAGAGCGCCGCCAGCGGGGAGCGCGGAGCCACGGCCAGGGCGCTCGCGGCGCCGTGCGCCAGCGCCCGGTTGAGGCCGCCGCCGGGCTCGTCGGCGACCACCAGGGCGCCCAGCGCGGCCAGCCGGGCGCCGGCCGCGGCGTCGCGGGTGACCACCAGGACCCGGTCGACGCCCGGGGTCGCCAGGGCGGCGGTGACGGTGTCCAGGGCGAAGGACAGGGCCAGGTCGGCCCGGTGCGCCCCGGCGTACGGGGCCAGTCTGCTCTTGGCCAGGGCGAGCGGCTTGAGCGGAAGCACCAGCGACCAGCCGGCCGTGGGTGCGGGGGGCGCGACGGGCCCGCTGGGGCGTACGGTGTCCTGGGTCATCGGCGTCATTGTGACGCCGGTCCCGGAGCCCTCGCCAGGCCGTCCGAGCTGTGCGGACGTGCGTTTGATCACGCCCGCCGGGCGGGTTGGCGCGGTTGCTCGACAGCCGGTGAGCGGGCGGGCGACACTGTTCCGCGCCCGCGGCCCGGGCACCGGTCGGAACGGTGCGCGGCACCGGGACGCCATGACCGCGGTAATCCGTGCCGCGTCGGATGAGAAGGAGCTGGGGTGGCCCGCCGCTCGTACGCCAAGTTCGGCAACGCCGACTACGGCATCTGGTACCGCTTCGCGGCCGTGCTGGTGAAACCGGTGACAACCGCCCTGGTGAAGCCCGACTGGCGGGGCTGGGAGCACATTCCGAAGGACGGCGGCTTCATCGCCGCGGTGAACCACAATTCGATCATCGATCCGGTGATCTACGCGCACTGGCAGTACAACAGCGGACGTCCGCCGCGGATTCTCGGCAAGTCCTCGCTGTTCTCGATCCCCTTCATCGGATTCATGCTGCGCAAGACCGGCCAGATTCCGGTGTTCCGCGAGTCCACCGACGCCGCGCAGGCGTTCCGGGCCGCGATCGACGCGGTCAACGGCGGTCAGTGCGTGCAGTTCTACCCGGAGGGCACGCTCACCCGGGACCCGGACCTGTGGCCGATGACCGGCAAGAGCGGGGTCGCCCGGGTCGCGCTGATGACCGGTGCGCCGGTCATCCCGGTGGCGCACTGGGGCGCCCACGAGATCATCCCGCCGTACGGCCGGCCCGGTTTCGGGAAGGGCAGGTTCAACCTCTTCCCGCGGCACCGGGTCACCGTCGCGGCCGGGCCCGCGGTGGACCTGAGCAAGTACCAGGGGCAGGAGCTCACCGCCCAGGTGCTCGCCGACGCGACCGAGGACATCATGACGGCGATCACCGCCGTGCTGGCCGAGGTCCGGGGCGAGGAGCCGCCGGCCGAGCGCTACGACATGCGCAGGGCCGCCCGGGAGCGGGCCGCCGCCGCGCTGGCCGAGCGCCGGCGCGCCAAGGGCGAGCGGGGCAAGGGCACCGAGGAGGCCGGCAAGTGACCCGCTGCGCCGTGATGGGGACCGGCTCCTGGGGCACCGCGTTCGCGATGGTGCTCGCCGACGCGGGCTGCGAGGTCGTGCTGTGGGCCCGCCGCCAGGAGCTGGTGGACGCCGTCAACTCCACCCACGAGAACCCGGACTACCTGCCCGGCGTCCGGCTGCCCGACACCGTGCGGGCCACCACCGACGCCGCCGAGGCGCTGGCCGGCGCCGACTTCGCGGTGCTGGTCGTGCCCTCGCAGACGCTGCGCGACAACCTGGCCGCCTGGACGCCGCTGATCGAGCCGCAGACCGTGCTGGTGAGCCTGATGAAGGGCATCGAACTCGGCACCGCCAAGCGGATGAGCGAGGTGATCGACGAGGTCACCGGGGTCGGTCCGGAGCGCGTCGCGGTGGTCAGCGGGCCCAACCTGGCCAAGGAGATCGCCAACCGGCAGCCCGCGGCCAGCGTGGTCGCGTGCTCGGACGAGGCGGTCGCCAAGCGCCTCCAGGCGGCCTGCCACACGCCGTACTTCCGGCCGTACACCAACACCGACGTGGTGGGCTGCGAACTCGGCGGCGCGGTCAAGAACGTGATCGGCCTGGCGGTCGGCATGGCGGCCGGCATGGGGCTCGGCGACAACACCAAGGCGACCCTGATCACCCGCGGGCTGGCCGAGACCACCCGGCTCGGCGAGGTGCTGGGCGCGGACCCGCACACCTTCGCGGGCCTCGCCGGGATGGGCGACCTGGTGGCCACCTGCTCCTCGCCGCTGTCGCGCAACAACACCTTCGGCATGAACCTGGGCCGGGGCATGTCGCTGGCGGAGACCGTCGCGGCCACCCGGCAGACCGCCGAGGGCGTCAAGTCCTGCGAGTCGGTGCTCGACCTGGCCCGGCGCAGCGGGGTCGACATGCCGATCGTCGAGGCCGTGGTGGACGTGGTGCACAACGGTCGGCCGACCCAGGAGGTGCTGCGGGCGCTGATGTCGCGTTCGGCGAAGGCGGAGCGACGCTGAGCCCGGCCGGTCACCGTCCGGGCCGGCGGTCGCGGGCCGGGGTCGGCGCACGCCCGGTTCCCCGGCGCCGCTGACTTTCCGGAAACATCCCGCACGGTAGTCTCAAACCCGATATGAGCATCGAACAGACCTCCCCGAACCGGCCTGACCGGAAGCCGCGCGTCGCGCTGGTCTTCGGCGGGCGCAGCTCCGAGCACGCGATCTCGGTCTCCACCGCGGGCAGTGTGCTCAGGGCGATCGACCGCGACAAGTACGACGTGCTGCCGATCGGCATCACGCACGAGGGCCGCTGGGCGCTGACCAGCGACGAGCCGGCCCGGATGGCCATCACCGACGGCAGGCTGCCGGACGTGGCGCACGTCGCCGAGGGCGTCGACGGCCAGGTCGCGCTGCCGGTCGGCCCGGGCAGCCGCGAGGTGGTCCTGACCGAGCCGGGCAGCGCCCCCAAGGCGCTCGGCGAGGTCGACGTGGTGTTCCCGCTGCTGCACGGCCCGTGGGGCGAGGACGGCACGCTCCAGGGCCTGCTGGAGCTCTCCGGCGTCCCGTACGTCGGCAACGGCGTGCTGGCCAGCGCGGCCGGCATGGACAAGGAGTTCGCCAAGCGGATCCTGGCCTCGCACGGTCTGGACGTCGGCCGGTACACCATCGTGCGGCCGCGCGAGTGGGACTCCGAGGCGGGCCGCGCGGCGGTGCGCGAGCGGGCCGCCGAGCTGGGCCTGCCGCTGTTCGTGAAGCCCTGCCGGGCCGGCTCCAGCATCGGCATCACCAAGGTGAAGGACCTGGCCGACCTCGACGCCGCGATCGAGGAGGCCCGCCGGCACGACCCCAAGCTGATCATCGAGGCGGGCGTCACCGGCCGCGAGATCGAGTGCGGGGTGCTGGAGTTCGAGGACGGCCCGCGGGCCAGCGTGGCCGGCGAGATCCTGGTCGGCGAGGGCTTCGACTTCTACGACTTCGAGGCCAAGTACATCGACTCCTCGGACGTGAGGATCCCGGCGGACCTGACCGCCGGGGAGCTCGCCGAGATCCAGCGCCAGGCGGTCGAGGCCTTCGAGGCGCTCGGCTGCGAGGGCCTGGCCCGGGTGGACTTCTTCCTGCTGGAGGACGGCACCTGGATGATCAACGAGATCAACACCATGCCCGGCTTCACCCCGATCTCGGCCTACCCGAAGATGTGGGAGGCCAGCGGCGTCTCGTACCCGGAGCTGATCGACCGGCTGCTCGGCACGGCGCTGCGGCGCTCGACCGGACTGCGCTGACCGCGTCCGCGGCGGAGGGCGGGCCGGGAAGCTCCCGGCCCGCCCTCGGTACGTCCCGTCAGCCGGCGGCCGACACCCGGTTCAGCCCGGGACGTTGGCCTTGACCACGCCGCTCAGGGCGGCCGCCGGGTCGAAGGGGTTCCGCGCGGCCCCGGCCGGGACGGTCACCTCGACGTAGGCGGCGCGCATGGTCGTCACGAAGCGGTAGCCGCCGTCGGCGAGCTGCTGCGACCACCAGGTGACGTCGTCGACGCTCGGGGACCAGTCCGCGGCGTGGTCGCCGTCCAGCTCCTCCGGCCGGTCGATGCCGCAGCGCAGCACCGTCCGGGGCGAACCGCCCCAGGCGGCCACGTACGGCGAGGCGGGCGACGGGTCCCGGCGGGCGTGCCCGAGCAGCTCGGCGGGCAGCGCGGCGGCGAGCGACCGGCAGTACCCGGCCGCCCGGCCGCTCGGCTGCGGGACCTCCACCTCCGGGTCGGCCGGGCCCCAGCTGCCGAGCAGCACCACGACCGTGCAGGTCAGCGCGACGGGCAGGGCCAGCCAGCGGACCGGGGCCGGCAGGGCGGTCAGCGCCTTGGGGACGCGCAGTTCTCTGGCCACCCGCCGATGGTAACCGGGGCCCGGGGGCCGGGGACCTGCCGGTGCGCCGGCTCAGAGGTGGACCACGGGGCAGGTGAGGGTGCGGGTGATGCCCTCGACCTTCTGGACCCGGGCCACCACCATGCGGCCCAGCTCGTCCACCGTCTCGGCCTCGGCCTTGACGATCACGTCGTAGGGTCCGGTGACGTCCTCGGCGGAGAGCACGCCGGGGATCTCGGAGATGGTCCGGGCCACGGCGGTGGCCTTCCCGACCTCGGTCTGGATCAGGATGTATGCCTGTACCACGGGGACCTCCCGGCGGGCGGTTAGGGGGATCGCCGCCGTGATCGCCCGGTCAGGCGCATTGGGTGGGACGGGCTCACCGGCAGTCTGATCACCACGCTACCGCGCAGCGGGCCGGGGAGGGGAGACCCCGGGGCCCGGGAAGGGCGTACGCTGCGCGCGGGGGAGCGCGACGGGGGCGAACCGGATGGAAACGCGAGAGGACGGCAGATGCAGGGGACCGTGGGCGAGCTCGGCGAGTTCGGCCTCATCAGGGAGCTGACCGCCCGGGTACCGCTCACCGACGCGGTCGACCTCGGCCCGGGTGACGACGCCGCGGTGGTGCGGGCCCCGGACGGCCGGGTGGTGGCGACCACGGACGTCCTGATCGAGAACCGGCACTTCCGCCGGGACTGGTCCACCGCCTACGACGTGGGCCGCAAGGCCGCCGCCCAGAACCTCGCCGACGTGGCCGCGATGGGGGCGGTGCCGACCGCCATACTGCTCGGCCTGGTCGCCCCCGCGGACCTGCCGACCACCTGGGCCACCGAGTTGATGGACGGGCTGCGCGACGAGTGCCAGGTGGCCGGGGCGACGGTGGTCGGCGGCGACGTCGTGCGCGGCGACACCGTCACGCTCGCCATCACGGCGCTCGGCGACCTCCAGGGGCGTGCGGCGGTGACACGCTCCGGCGCGCAGGTCGGCGACGTGGTCGCGGTGACCGGCTGGCTCGGCTGGTCGGCCGCCGGCCTGACCGTGCTCCAGCGCGGTTTCCGTTCCCCGCGCGCCTTCGTCGAGGCGCACCGCCGCCCCGAACCGCCGTACCACGCGGGCCCGGCGGCGGCCGAGTTGGGCGCGACCTCGATGATCGACGTGAGCGACGGGCTGGTCGCCGACCTCGGCCACGTGGCCCGGGCCAGCGAGGTGGACATCGACCTCAGGGCCGCCGACTTCGACGTCCCGGCGCAGATGGCCGACATCGGCCAGGCGGTCGGGGTGGACCCGCTGGTCTGGGTGCTCTCCGGCGGCGAGGACCACGCGATCGTGGCCACCTTCCCGCGCGGGGTCCAACTCCCCGCCCGCTGGCGGGTGGTGGGCGAGGTGACCGGCCGCCCGACGGGCAGCCGCAGCGGCCGGGTGACGGTCGACGGCGCGCCCTGGGACCGGGTCGGCGGCTGGGACCACTTCGCCGAGTAGCGCGCGGCCCGCACCGATCCCCGTACGGTGGGCGGCGCGTGACGCTCCGGTGCGTGCGGGGGACGGGCTTCGCGCGGTCGTTGTGCGTAGGCTTTGCGGCATCCCGGCCCGCCCGTCCGACGCGGGTGGTCCGAACCCCCTGCGAGCGGGAGCACACCAGACATGCGCATCGGTGTACTGACCAGCGGCGGCGACTGCCCCGGCCTCAACGCGGTGATCCGCTCGGTGGTGCACCGGGGCACCGACGTCCACGGGGACGAGATCGTCGGCATCCTGGACGGCTTCCTCGGGCTGATCGAGGGCCGCGCCAGGACGGTCACCCACGACGACGTCACCGGCCTGCTCACCCTCGGCGGCACCGTCCTGGGCTCGGCCAGGGTGCGGCGGGACCGGATCGCCTGGGCGGTGGAGAACGCCAAGCAGCTGGCCCGGGAGGTCGGCATCGACGCGCTGATCGCGATCGGCGGCGAGGGGACGCTGACCGCCGCCAAGCTGTTCAGCGACGCCGGACTGCCCGTGGTCGGGGTGCCGAAGACCATCGACAACGACATCGACGCCACCGACGTGACCTTCGGCTTCGACACCGCGGTGCACGTCGCGACCGAGGCGATCGACCGGCTGAAGACCACCGCCGAGTCCCACCAGCGCGTCATGGTGGTCGAGTTGATGGGGCGGCACACCGGCTGGATCACCCTCACCGCGGGCATGGCGGGCGGTGCGCACGGCATCCTGATCCCGGAGAAGCCCTTCGACATCGAGGCGGTGGCCCGGATAATCGAGGACCGCTTCGCGCGCGGAAAGAAGTTCGCCATCATCGCCGTCGCCGAGGGCGCCTGCCCGGTGCCCGGCACCATGCGCTTCGACCACGGCGAGGTCGACCAGTACGGCCACCGGACCTTCGGCGGGATCGGCAACCGGCTCGCCCACGAGCTGGAGGACCTGCTCGGCAAGGAGGCCCGCCCGGTCATCCTCGGCCACGTCCAGCGCGGCGGCACCCCGACCGCCCGGGACCGGGTGCTCGCCACCCGGTTCGGCTGGCACGCGGTGGAGGCCGTCCACCAGGGGGCGTTCGGGCACTTCACGGCGCTGCGCCGGACCGGCGTCGAACTGCTGCCGATCGGCGACGCGGTGACCCGGCTGAAGACGGTCCCGCGGGACCGCTGGGCGGAGTCCGAGGCGGTGCTCTGAACCACCGCGGGTAGGTTGGGGACCATGTCCTCCACCGCACCTCCCCGCGTGCTCACCGTCGCCGGCTCCGACTCCGGCGGCGGCGCCGGCATCCAGGCCGACCTCAAGACGATGCTCGCCCTCGGCGTCCACGGCATGAGCGTGATCACCGCCGTCACCGCGCAGAACTCGCTCGGCGTCCAGGGCTACTGGGAACTGCCCGCCGAAGCCGTCCGGGCGCAGTTCCGCAGCGTGGTGGACGACATCGGGGTGCAGGCCGTGAAGACCGGCATGCTCGCCTCCGTCGAACTCGTCGAGACCGTCGCCGAACTGCTCGCCGGGGTGGACGCCCCGGTGGTGGTCGACCCGGTCGGGGTCTCCAAGCACGGGGACGCGCTGCTGGTCGCCGAGGCCGTCGCCACCGTCCGGGAGAAGCTGCTGCCGGTCGCCACCCTGGCCACCCCCAACCTGCACGAGGTGACCCAGCTCACCGGGCTGACCGTCGAGGACGAGTCGCGGATGCTGGACGCCGCCAAGGCGCTGGTCGACCTCGGGCCGCGCTGGGCCCTGGTCAAGGGCGGCCACCTGCCGGGCGAGGCCGCCGACCTGCTGTACGGCGGGCCGGACGAGGTGCACTGGTTCCGGGCGCCGCGCTACGACAACCGGCACACCCACGGCACCGGCTGCACCCTGGCCAGCGCGATCGCGGCCGGCCTGGCCAAGGGCGAGCCGCTGCCGCGGGCCGTGGCCTCGGCCAAGGAGTACGTCACCGGCGCGATCGCCGGGGGCTTCGCGCTGGGCGCCGGCATCGGCCCGGTCGACCACGCCTGGCGCCGGCGCTGAGCGGCTCCCGGTGCTGAACGGCCGGGAGGCCGGACGGCCCGGAGGGGCCCGGGTGGCGCGCCGAAGCCGGACGGCCCGGAAAACAGTGGTGGGCGGGCTCCTGGGAGGAGTCCGCCCACCACTGGTGAGTCCGGAAAACGGCGTACCCGGCCACGGAAACAGCGAAGCCGGTTCATCCGAGGATGAACCGGCTCACTGGAGGACCGGCATGCCGGTCTGCGCGTCAGCGCGAGACCTTACCGGCCTTGATGCACGAGGTGCAGACGTTGAGCCGCTTCGGCGTCCGCCCAATCACAGCGCGCACCGTCTGGATGTTGGGGTTCCAACGACGGGGGGTACGGCGGTGAGAGTGGGAGATGCTGTTGCCGAAGCCCGGCCCCTTGCCGCAGACGTCGCAGTTGGCAGCCACAGGAGTCACTCCAAGACTTCAGATCAGATACTTTCGAAAACCCCGCTCAGCCACCAGAACACTCACGTGCACCAGACCGGTCAAGGGGGTGAGCCTGGACGGTTCCAGGCAACCGGAAGAGCATACAACGCTTGCTTCCGTCCCACGAAACTACCATGACCGGCCGAGTGATCGCTCCGGTCGCCGGTCCGGACGGCCCTCCCCGGCCCCCGATAACCTGCCGGTATCACCCCTCGCCGTCGGCCCCGAACGTGCCGCTGCCCCTCGGGCGACCGCGGCGTCCCATCCGGAGGAGACCTGGTGCTGCACACGCTCGACGCCCCGGCCGTGCGCACCTGGTGCCAGCTCGCCCTGCGCGCGCTCGGCCAGGCCCGCGAGGAGATCGACGCGCTCAACGTCTATCCCGTCCCGGACGGCGACACCGGCACCAACCTCTACCTGACCGTCGAGTCCGCCGCCGCCGAGGTGGAGAGCCGCTTCGCCGACCCCGCCGTCGACCCGGCCCCCGGGCTGGCCGACACGGTCCGGGCGATGGCCCGCGGCGCGCTGGTCGGCGCCCGCGGGAACTCCGGGGTGATCCTCGCCCAGTGGCTGCGCGGCACCGCCGAGACGCTGGCCGACGGCGGAAGCGCCGAACAGCTGCGGGCCGCCCTGCAGCGGGCCGCCGACTCCGCCTACCAGGCCGTCGCGGAGCCCGTCGAGGGCACCCTGCTGACCGTCGCCCGGGTCGCCGCCCGGGAGGCCGTCCGGGCCGGGGACGGGCTCGCGCAGGTCGCCGACACCGCCTACCGGGCCGCCCGGGACGCGCTGCGGCACACCCCCGAGCAGCTCGCCGTCCTGGCCGAGAACGGGGTGGTGGACGCCGGCGGGCGCGGCCTGGTGGCCGTGCTGGGCGCGCTCGCCGACGCCGTCGCCGGACAGCAGCCGATGGGGCCGGTCGCGCTGCGCGGGGACGTCCGGGCCATTGAGAGCTGTGAGACCCACCTCAGGCCGCCCGGCCCCGGCCACCCCGCCTTCGAGGTCATCTACCTGCTGGACGCCCCCGACGAGGCGCTGCCCGCGCTGCGCGAGCGGCTCGCCGGGCTCGGCGACTCGCTGGTGATCGGCGGCGGCGACGGCCTGTGGAACGTGCACGTCCACGTGGACGACGCGGGCGCCGCCGTGGAGGCCGGGGTCGGGGCCGGCCGCCCGCACCAGATCCGGATCACCCACTTCGCCGAGGCCGCGGCCCGGGCCGGCACCGCCGCCGAGACCGGCGAGCGCGAGGACCGGGCCCGCGCGGTGCTCTCGGTGGTCTCCGGCGGGGGCCTGGCCGAGCTCTGCGAGCAGGCCGGCGCCGTCGTCCTGCACGCCGACCCGGACCGCCCGCCGGCCAGCGCCGAACTCGCCGCCGCGGTGCGCCGCTCGGCCGCCCGCGAGGTCGTCCTGCTGCTCAACGACCCCGAGCTGCGCGCCGCCGCCGGGGCCGCCGCCGACCAGCTGCGCGAGGAGGGGGTGCGGATCGCCGTCCTGCCCACCCGCTCGCCGGTGCAGGGGCTGGCGGCGCTCGCCGTGCACGAGGGCGGCCGCCGCTTCGACGAGGACGTGGTCGCCATGACCTCCGCCGCCGGGGCCACCCGGTACGCCGAACTGGCCGTCGCCGAGGGGGAGTCCTGGACGATGGCCGGAGTCTGCCAGGCCGGGGACGTGCTCGGGCTGATCGACGGCGACGTCGCGGTGATCGGCACGGGCCTCGCCGAGGTCGGCGAGAGCGTGCTGGACCGGATGCTCGGGGCGGGCGGCGAACTCGTCACCCTGATCCTCGGCGAGGGCGCCGACGAGGAGCTCGCCGAACGGCTGGTCGCCCACGTCCGGCACCGGCGGCCCGAGGTGGACGCGGTGGTCTTCCACGGCGGGCAGGAGCCGGCGCCGCTGCTCATCGGGGTGGAGTAGGGCCGCTTCGTCGGTGCCTTGGTGTAAACAGGGGCCTGATGGGCGCTCTCGATGAACCACTGACCAAGCTCGTCGGCGACCGCACCGCGAAGGTGCTCGCCGACAGCCTCAAGCTGCGCACGGTCGGGGACCTGCTGCACCACTACCCGCGCCGCTACGTCGAACGCGGCCAGCTCACCAGCCTGGACGAGCTGGAGGTCGACGAGCACGTCACCGTGCTGGCCCGGATCGAGAAGGTCACCCTGATCCCGTTCCGCGGCCGCAAGGGCGACCGGCTGGAGGTCGTCGTCACCGACGGCCGCAGCCGGCTGTCGCTGGTCTTCTTCAACCAGGGCTGGCGGCAGAAGGAGCTCAGGGCCGGCGCCCAGGGCCTGTTCGCCGGCAAGGTCGGGGTCTTCAACCGGACCCGCCAGCTGGTCTCGCCGGACTACCAGCTGCTCGACGAGGACGCCGGGTCGGACGCCGCGGAGCGGTTCGCCGGCCGGCTCATCCCGGTCTACGGCGCCAGCGCGCAGATGCCCAGCTGGAAGCTGTCGATCTGCGTCGAGACCGCGCTCGCCAAGCACCTCGGCGACGTCGGCGAACCGCTGCCCGCCGAACTGCGCGAGCGGCACGACCTGATCCCGCTGCCCGAGGCGCTGGAGCTGATCCACCGCCCGCGCGGCCACGCCGACCGCGAGCGCGCCCAGAGCCGGCTGCGCTGGGACGAGGCCTTCGTGCTCCAGGTCGCCCTCGCGCAGCGCCGGGCCGCCGACTCCGCCCTGCCCGCCAAGCCGCGCCGGGCCCGTGAGGGCGGCCTGCTGGACGCCTTCGACGCCCGGCTGCCGTTCACCCTCACCGAGGGCCAGCGGAAGGTCTCCGCCGAGATCGCCGCCGACCTCGCCACCGACCACCCGATGCACCGGCTGCTCCAGGGCGAGGTCGGATCGGGGAAAGCTCAGCCGCTCGATGCGCTGGTGCTGACACCGGGCGGCTTCAAGGCCATGGGTGACATTCGCGTCGGGGATCTGGTGGTGACGCCGTCGGGTGATCTGGCACCCGTTGAGGGCGTATTTCCTCAGGGTGAGCGCGATGTCTGGCGGCTCGTCCTGTCGGACGGCAGCTCCGTCGAGTGCGATGACGAGCATCTGTGGATCGTCGCAACCAGCTGCGCCTGGCATCGCGGTGACGAGCCCAAGATCCTTACGACGCGGGAGATCCGTAACGACACCTGGAAACGCAACGGAACGTCCAAGTGGTACCTGCCGCAGGCGGCGCCCGTCGATCTCGGGGGGACGGGCGAGCAGCCGCTCGATCCCTACCTGATGGGCGTGCTTCTGGGGGACGGGACGTTCCGCCACCAGCTGGGGTTCTCGACGGCCGATGCCGAGATCCTGGATGCGGTCCAGGCGGCCATTCCGCCGGACTGCGTGGTCACTCGGAAGCTCAGCAGGCCCTTCGACTACCTGATCAGGCTGCCCGGCCCACGTGGTGGGACACGGCGGAACCCGGTGATCCAGGCACTTCGCGAGCTTGGCCTCTGGGACCTGACCTCCCATGGAAAGTTCGTGCCCGAGGTCTACAAGAATGCCTCGATCAAGCAGCGACTTTCGCTACTGCAGGGGCTGATGGACACAGACGGCACCGTTGGGCGCAACGGCTACGACGTCTCGTTCTGCAGTGCCTCACGCCGCCTGGCGGATGACCTGGCCTGGCTGGTGCGGTCCCTCGGCGGGCGAGCGCGGGTGCTTCCGAGGAAGGCCGCGTTCGTGGTGTCGGTCGGGCTGCCTGACGAGTTCCCGCCGTTTCGCCTCTCTCGGAAGGCCGAACGGGTCGCGGACCGGCCCAAGTACAACGCCTTCCGGCGCGGCATTCGGCAGGTCGAGTACGTCGGCCGCAAGCCGGTGCAGTGCATCCGGGTCGGGCACCCCGATTCCGCCTACGTCACCGACAACTTCACCGTGACGCACAACACGCTGGTCGCGCTGCGCGCCATGCTCGCCGTGGTGGACGCGGGCGGCCAGGCGGTGCTGCTGGCGCCCACCGAGGTGCTCGCCCAGCAGCACCACCGCTCGATCGTCGAGATGATGGGGGACCTCGCCGAGGGCGGCATGCTCGGCGGCTCCGACCTCGGCACCCGGGTGGTGCTGCTGACCGGTTCGATGGGCGTCGCCGCCCGCCGCCAGGCGCTGCTCGACATGGCTTGCGGGGACGCCGGGATCGCCATCGGCACCCACGCGCTGATCGAGGACAAGGTCCAGTTCCAGGACCTCGGCCTGGTCGTGGTGGACGAGCAGCACCGCTTCGGCGTCGAGCAGCGGGACGCGCTGCGCGCCAAGGGCGAACAGCCGCCGCACCTGCTGGTGATGACGGCCACCCCGATCCCGCGCACCGTCGCGATGACGGTCTTCGGGGACCTGGAGACCTCCGTCCTGGACCAGCTGCCGGCCGGCCGCTCGCCGATCTCCACCCACGTCGTCCCGGCACTGGAGAAGCCCAACTTCCTCACCCGGGCCTGGGAGAGGGTCCGCGAGGAGGTCGCCAAGGGCCACCAGGCGTACGTGGTCTGCCCCCGGATCGGGGACGAGGAGCCCGCCGCGGACCCGAAGAAGAAGCGCCGCGGGGCCGTCGAGGACGGCTTCGAGGAGGTCGCCGACGCGGGCGCCGGGAGTGACGAACGGCGGCCCCCGCTCTCGGTGGTGGAGACGGCAGGGAAGCTGGTCGAGGGCCCGCTGAGCGGCCTGCGGGTGGAGATCCTGCACGGCCGGCTCGCGCCGGAGGCCAAGGACGAGGTGATGCGCCGGTTCGCGGCTGGCGAGGTGGACGTGCTGGTCGCCACCACGGTCATCGAGGTCGGCGTCAACGTCCCCAACTCCACCGCGATGGTCATCATGGACGCCGACCGCTTCGGCGTCTCCCAGCTCCACCAGCTGCGCGGCCGGGTCGGCCGCGGCAGCGCACCGGGCCTGTGCCTGCTGGTCAGCGAGATGCCCGGCGGCAGCGCCGCGCGGGCCCGGCTGGACGCGGTGGCGGGCACCCTGGACGGCTTCGAGCTGTCCCGGATCGACCTCGAACAGCGCCGCGAGGGCGACGTGCTGGGCCAGGCCCAGTCCGGGGTGAAGTCCTCGCTCAAGGTGCTCTCGGTGCTGGAGGACGAGGAGGTCATCCTCACCGCCCGCACCGAGGCCACCCGGCTGGTCGCCGAGGACCCGGAGCTGACCGCCCACCCGGAGCTGCGCACCGCGCTGGAGAGCCTGCTCGACGAGGATCGCGCGGCCTACATGGAGAAGGGCTGAGCGGTCCCGGACAGGCCGGATTGTCAGACCCCCGGGAGAGAATGAAGGTGTTCAGGGCGCACCCCCAAGGTGCGTACCTGGCGCGACACTTGGGGGTCAAGCCATGGCATTCCGTCATCTCAACGAGCTCCCGCTGGGCGACAAGGTCTTCCGGATCGAACTCGCCAGCGACGACGACCGCGAGGTCACCCTCACCCTGACCGGCTGGCGCGAGGGTGCGGCCGCCGCGCCGCTCGCCTCGGGCAAGCTCCGCCTGCCGGTCGAGGACGTCGCCTCGCTGCGGATCGCGCTCAACCGCGCGCTGCGGGCGCTGGCGATCGTCGCCGACGTCTCCGAGCCCATCCCCGACCGCGACGTGCTGCGCGAGCTGTACCCCGGCCACGGCGCCCCCTGGGTGCCGCAGCACGAGGAGGAGCTGGTCCGGCGCTTCCACGACGGCGAGACCATCGCCCGGATCGCCGCCCGCTTCGGCCGCACGCCCGACTCCGTCCGGACCAAGCTGCGCGAGCTCGGGCACGACCCGCGCCGCCCCGAGTTCTGCCCGCCCGACGGCTGCCTGTCCTGGTCCCGCTACGCCTCGCCGGCCCTGCTCGGCGCGGGCACCCCGGCCCCGGCGGCGGGCTCCGAGGCGAGCTGACCACCCGAGTGCGCGACCGTGGCCCCTGCCGGGCGAACCGGCAGGGGCCACGGCCGTCACCCGCCGGCTCGGGATAGCGTGGTCGGGCAGCGACGAAAGGACCTCCCACCACCATGACCCGCGTGATCGCCGGGGCGGCCGGCGGCCGCCGGCTGGCCGTACCGCCCGGCCGGGGCACCCGACCGACCTCCGACAAGGCCCGCGAGGCGATGTTCTCCACCCTGGAGGCGCTGCGCGGCACCGTGCACGGGGCCCGGATGCTGGACCTGTTCGGCGGGTCGGGCGCGGTCGGGCTGGAGGCGCTGTCGCGCGGCGCCGAGCACGTCCTGCTGGTCGAGGCGGACGGCCAGGCGGCCCGGGTGATCCGGGAGAACGTCCGGACGCTCGGCCTGCCGGGAGCCGAGGTTCGGGCCGCCAGGGCGGAGAAGGTGATCGCCGGCCCGCCGCCGCAGACCCCGTACGACCTGGTCTTCCTCGATCCGCCGTACGCCGTGACGGACGCGGAACTGCGCGAGATGCTGATCACACTCCTGGCTACGGGCTGGCTCGCGGAGGACGCACTCGTCACCGTGGAGCGCAGCACCCGTGGCGGCGAGTTCCACTGGCCCGAGGGTTTCGAGGGGCTGCGCTCCCGCCGCTACGGCGAGGGCACGCTCTGGTACGGTCGCGCCGCCGCCGCGGCCGGCGAGCAGGAATAGCGGGCCGCGGCCCGCTGCAGTCGTCACCCCACGAGGGAGCACAAACGCCATGCGCCGAGCCGTCTGTCCCGGTTCGTTCGACCCGATCACCAACGGCCACCTCGACATCATCGAGCGGGCCTCGAAGCTGTACGACGTCGTGCACGTCGCGGTGGCGATCAACCGCAACAAGCAGGGCATGTTCACCGTCGAGGAGCGCATCGAGCTGATCGAGGAGACCACCGCCCAGTACGGGAACGTGGTGGTCGAGGCGCACCTCGGCCTGCTGGTGGACTTCTGCCGCGAGCGGGACATCCCGGCCATCGTCAAGGGCCTGCGCGCGGTCAGCGACTTCGACTACGAGCTGCAGATGGCCCAGATGAACCACGGCCTGACCGGTGTCGAGACGCTCTTCCTGCCGACCTCGCCGACGTACAGCTTCCTCTCCTCGACGCTGGTCAAGGAGGTCGCCTCGTACGGTGGCGACGTCTCGCACCTGCTGCCGGAGACGGTGCACCGCCGGCTGGTCGAGCGGATCGCGGAGCGCAAGGCCCAGCAGTAGTCCGCTGCCTGTCCCTTTCTGCCGGTTCGTCATGGATTGTCCCGGGGGCGGGAGACCGGTTCGGCTCAGGCGTTGTGACCCCGCAGCGCACTGGCCGTACAGTCTGTATTCCTGCCCCGCGGTGAGGTCCACCGCGTCGGGCCTGCCTCCGCCGGACCGTCGGCGGCACACGGAAAGACGAAGCCCCGTGGACGTGCAGAACAAGGTCGACGAGATCGTGGCGGCGGTCGAGAACGCCCGCTCGATGCCGATGTCGGCCTCCTGCGTGGTGAACCGGGCCGAGCTGATCGGCCTGCTCAACGACCTCAGGTCGGCCCTGCCCGCCGAACTCGCCCAGGCCCAGTCGGTGATGGCCGACCACGAGCAGGTGGTGGCGGACGCCCAGGCCGAGGCCGAGCGGATCATCCAGGGCGCGCACGCCGAGCGCGGCTCGCTGATCTCGGACACCGAGGTGGTCCGCCAGGCCCAGGCCCAGGCCGACCGGATCCTCGCCGAGGCGCGCGCCGAGGTCGACGCCAAGCGGGCCGAGGCCGACGACTACGTGGACAGCAAGCTCGCCAACTTCGAGGTCGTGCTGACCAAGACGCTCGGCGCGGTCGGCCGCGGCCGCACCAAGCTGCGCGGCGACTCCAGCGTCTTCGAGACCGAGTCCGAGGGCGAGGCCGACGGCGAGGAGTTCCGCCCGCAGCGGATCAGCCCGAGCCCCGAGGTCGACGAGTACGTCGATGTGAAGCTCGCCACCCTGGAGAACGTGCTCGGCGCCACCCTGGAGGCGGTCGGCAAGGGCCGCGACAAGCTGCTCGGCAAGCGGCCCATCGACGAGCTGGGCGCCTACCTGGCCGCCGCCGACCAGGCCCAGCAGGCCAAGGAGCGGGCCGAGGCGGTCGCGGCGGGCTTCGCCCAGGACGCGGACGGCGCGGACATCGCCTGGTACCGCGAGGACGTCCCGCAGCAGCAGACCTGGCCGGAGCAGGCCCCGGCCGCGGCCGGCTGGCAGGCCCCCGGCACTGACCAGTACGCGGCGGCCCAGCAGCCGGGCGGGCAGTACGCCGAGGTGTACGGCGGCGGCTACGACCCGGCCGGCCAGGGCGACCCGTACAACTCCCAGTGGGGCCAGCAGCAGGGCGGCTACCAGCAGCAGGGCTACCCGGACCAGCAGCAGGGCGGCTACGGCTATCCCCAGCAGCAGCAGGGCTACCCGGCGCAGTCGTACGACGGCTACACCTACCCCCAGCCGCCCGCCGCCCCGCCGGCCGTGCCGCACCAGCAGCAGGGCCAGGGCCAGGCCCAGGGCCAGGGGCAGGGGCAGGGCCTGGACGAGACCAGCTTCTTCGACACCAGCATGATCGACATGACCAGGCTGCGGGAGCTCGGCGGGCGCTGAGCAGCACGTCGCGGGAGGCTCCTGACGGGACCGAAGTTGGGCCTGGCGGGAGACTCCGGTAGTCTGACCACTCCGGCCTCTCCATGTCCGGCTGTCGGCTTGCCCTCGCAACGCCGTCCGGTACGGAGACGCAATCGAAGATTCCCCATGGAAGTCAGGACACCGTGAACCGCCTCGACCACCGCGACCCCCTCGTGTTCGACACGCACGAGCTCGGTCGTCGCCCGGGCTCGATGCGCAAGGTGAGCCGGACCCTGGAGGCCCCCGAGGGCTTCGGGATCATCGACGTGATCGGCGTGCCGGAGAAGAGCCCGATCGAGCTGGAGCTCCGCCTGGAGTCCGTGGTCGAGGGCGTGCTGGTCACCGGTACCGCCGGGGCCCACGTCGAGGGCGAGTGCGTCCGGTGCCTGGAGCCCGTCGAGTTCGACGTCGACGTGGACTTCCAGGAGCTGTACTACTACCCGGAGTCCGACGAGCGCCACCGCGCCCGGACGGCCGGGGCCGAGGACCTCGACGAGGACTCGGAAGAAGAGACTTACCGTCTGGAGGGCGACTTCTTCGACCTCCGGCCGGTGCTGCGTGACGCGGTGGTGCTCGCACTGCCGCTGCAGCCGGTGTGCCAGGAAGACTGCCTGGGCCTGTGCTCCGAGTGCGGAGCGCGCCTGAGTGACGACCCGGCGCACCACCACGATGCCGTCGACCCCAGGTGGGCGGCTCTGCAGGGACTCTCCGCCGCCCCCGGCGACGAGGGTGACGGATCTAAGAACAGCGACACCCGTGAGGGTCTCGCCGAGAACCAGGAGAAGTAGCCGTGGCTGTTCCGAAGCGGAAGATGTCGCGCAGCAACACGCGCCACCGCCGTTCCAACTGGAAGGCCGTCGTTCCGGCCCTCGTGGCCTGCGACCGCTGCCACGAGCCGAAGCTCGGCCACATCGCGTGCCCGAGCTGCGGCACGTACAACCGTCGCCAGGTCCTCTCGGTCTGATCGGCGGGGTGTACGGATCGATGTCGGACGGTAACTCCACCCGCAAGGCGTCCACCGCCCCGAAGGGTTCCTCTTCAGGCGGAGGCAAGGCCGGCGGGCCGGCTTCGACCGAATACGACGTCCTGGAAGGGCGCCTCGGGTACACACTCGAGCGCGCCCTTCTGGTACGTGCCCTAACCCACCGCTCGTACGCGTACGAGAACGGCGGGCTGCCCACCAACGAGCGCCTGGAGTTCCTCGGCGACTCGGTGCTGGGCCTGGTGGTGACGGACACCCTCTACCGCGTCCACCCGGACGTCCCGGAGGGCACGCTCGCCAAGCTGCGCGCCGCGGTGGTCAACTCCCGCGCGCTCGCGGACGTCGGCCGCGGCCTGGAGCTCGGCGCGTTCATCCGCCTCGGCAAGGGCGAGGAGGGTACCGGCGGCCGCGACAAGTCGTCGATCCTCGCCGACACCGTCGAGGCCGTGATCGGCGCCGTCTACCTGGACCAGGGCCTGGACGCGGCCACCGAGTTCGTCCACCGGCTGTTCGACCCGCTGATCGAGGAGTCCTCTCAGCTGGGCGCCGGCCTGGACTGGAAGACCAGCCTCCAGGAGCTCACCGCCTCGGTGGGCATCGGAGTGCCGGAGTACGTGGTCATGGAGTCCGGCCCGGACCACGAGAAGACCTTCACCGCGGCGGCCCGGGTGGCCGGCGAGGACTTCGGCAGCGGCGTCGGCCGCTCGAAGAAGGAAGCCGAGCAGAAGGCCGCCGAGAGCGCCTGGCGCGCGATCAAGGAGAAGTACGCCGACCGGCTGCCCGCCGGGGCGTAGCGCGGGCCCGCTGGGCACCCCTCCGGGCGGCGACGCGTCCGAGTAGCCTTCACTCCTGCTGATCCCTACCGAGCAGGAGGCGTGTTCCGGTGCCCGAACTTCCCGAGGTCGAGGTCGTCCGCCGTGGTCTGGCCAACTGGGTGGCCGGGCGGACCGTCTCCGACGTCCAGGTGCTGCACCCGCGCGCGGTGCGCCGCCAGCCGGCCGGCGCGGCGGACTTCGCGGCCCGGCTGACCGGCACCACCCTCGGCACCGCGCAGCGGCGCGGCAAGTACCTGTGGGTGCCGCTGGCCGGTACCGGCGTGGGATTCTCGCTGATCGGCCACCTCGGGATGAGCGGCCAACTGCTCGTCCAGGACCCGTCCGTCCCCGACGAGACGCACCTGCGGGTGCGGCTGCGCTTCGCCGACGGCGGGCGCGAACTGCGCTTCGTCGACCAGCGGACCTTCGGCGGCCTGGCGGTCGAGGAGGCCGAGGAGGGGGACCCGGAGGGCACCCCGGTCTCCATCGCGCACATCGCCCGCGACCCGCTGGACCCGCGCTTCGACGACGCCGCCTTCGCGGCCGCGCTGCGCGCCAGGCGGACCACCGTCAAGCGCGCCCTGCTCGACCAGACCCTGATCAGCGGCGTCGGCAACATCTACGCCGACGAGGCGCTGTGGCGCTCGAAGCTGCACTACGACCGCCCGACCGCGACCCTCACCCGCCCGCAGGCCCTGCTGCTGCTGGCCAACGCCCGGGACGTGATGACCGCGGCGCTCGCCGTCGGCGGCACCAGCTTCGACAGCCTCTACGTCAACGTGAACGGCGAGAGCGGCTACTTCTCCCGGGACCTCGACGCCTACGGCCGCGAGCAGGAGCCCTGCCGCCGCTGCGGCACGCCGATCCGGCGGGCGGCCTGGATGAACCGCTCCAGCTACTTCTGCCCCCGCTGCCAGCGCGTGCCGCGCACCCGGACCGGGGCCTGAGACAGGGCGCGGCCCGTGGGTGCCCGCCGGATCCGACGGGTACCCACGGGCCACGCCCCGGGCTACTTGCGGGCGAGTTCGGGTTCCTCCGCGGACGCCTCCCCGGGCGCGCCGTGGGTGTCCTGGCCGAAGTAGGCGACCCCGACCGCGGCGACCACCGCCAGCAGGAAGCCGGCCGCGCCGAGCCAGCCGAGGCCGGCCTTGGTGGAGTCCCCGAGCCAGAGCACGCCGGCCGCGCCGGGCAGCACCGTCTCACCGACCACCAGGGCGGCGGTCGCGCCGTTCACCGAGCCGATCTGGAGCGCCACGGTGTGGATGTACATGCCGCCGATGCCGCCGACCAGGACGGCGTAGAGCGCCGGGTCGGTGAGCAGCGAGCCGAGGTCGAACGGCTCGATGCCGTTGAGGACGCGCACCCCGACGCCCAGGGCGCCGAAGCCGAGGCCGGAGAGCAGGCCGGCGACGATCGCGCCGTTGGCGCCCATCCGCCGCACCACCAGGCTGCCGCCCACCAGCAGCACGGTGGTGACGATCAGCAGCCACCAGTGGAAGGACATCGCCGCGTGGTGGCCGCCCTCCGGCCCGGCCGACACGGCCAGCAGCACCAGCGCCGAGCAGAGCACCGCGATCGAGGCCCACTCCAGCTGCTTGAGCCGGATGCCCAGCAGTTTGATGCTGAGCACCGCGGTGATCACCAGGTTGGCGCTGATGATGGTCTGGGAGAGGAACAGCGGCAGCAGCCGGGCGGCCAGCGCGCCGAGCCCGAAACCGATCAGGTCGAGCACCGTGCCGAGGATGAACTCCCAGGTGACGGCGGCCTTCGCGGTCGAGGAGAGGCTGGGGCCGCCGTGCTCGGTGGTCGAGCTGGTGGCGCCCTTGGCCGCCTCCTCCCGGGCCGAGCGGCGGGAGCCGACGGCCTGGAGGACCGAGCCGGTGCCGTAGCAGGCGGATGCCGCCACGGCGGTGACGAGGCCGATGATCACCGAGCGCTCCGATCGGGAGTTGGGTCAGGAACGGGCTGAGTAAAGAAAAGGCAATGGGACCGGTGGTCCGGGACCACTATGCCGGTTCGCACGGTACGGTCGGCGCGCCCCCCCGGAGTACCCCGGAACCGGGCCGGGCCTGCCGGAACGTACGACCGGCGGCCTCCCGCGGTTCCCGGGCGGGCCGCGGGTCAGGGACGGCTGGGGGAAACATCATCCCCGAGGAGGGGAGCGGCCCCGGCGGTCGGCGGGGACTCTTGTCAACACCAGTATGCGAAGGGTATGGCGTGCTCGGGGGCAGGTCGCGGTAGCGTCGGGGGCATGAGAACCCTTGCACGACCTTCCCGGGGCGCCGGGCCGCTTGCCCTGGTGGCGGCGCTGCTCGGGC
Organism: Kitasatospora sp. NPDC001547; assembly: GCF_042894165.1. Lineage (NCBI taxonomy): Bacteria > Bacillati > Actinomycetota > Actinomycetes > Kitasatosporales > Streptomycetaceae > Kitasatospora > Kitasatospora sp. NPDC001547. The sequence continues at coordinate 34,320 of NZ_JBIAVL010000023.1, forward strand.
TGCTGCTCCTGCTGGCGCCGGCGGCCTCCGCGGCCGGGCTGAGCGACGCCGCGGCCACCCTGAAGAAGGGCCAGGTCTACGTCGACCCGGCGATGACGGGCCGCTTCAGCCAGGCCCAGGCCGACGCCCTGACCAAGAAGATCGACAAGGCCGACAAGCCGATCTTCGTCGCGGTGGTCCCCGACTCGCCCTCCTACGCCAAGGAGACCGTCTTCAAGGACCTCCGCACCAAGGTCGGCATCGACGGGGTGTACGCGGTCTGGCGCGGTGACCAGTTCACCGCCCGGGCCGACCGGGGCGCGCTGGGCGCCGGCCTCCCGGAGCGGATCGCCGGCGCGGCCTTCCGCTCGAACAACGGCGACATCGACGCCACCCTGAACGAGTTCGTCGACCAGGCCGCCCCGCAGACCAAGGGCACCGGGGTCAACCACAGCACCTCGATCGCCTGGGTGGTCGTCCCGGTGGTGCTGGTCGCACTGGCCGGCGCCGGTGTCTTCCTGCTCTTCCGCCGCGCCAAGAAGCGCAAGGAGGAGCAGGCCCGGGCCGAGCTGGAGCAGCTGCGCCGGGTGGTGGACGAGGACATCACCGCCTTCGGCGAGGAGCTGGACCGGCTCGACTTCAACCCGGCCGCGGCCGACGCCGACGACGCCCAGCGCACCGACTACACCCACGCCCTGGACTCGTACGAGAAGTCCAAGCGGCTGATGGACGAGGCCAAGCGGCCGGAGGACGTCAAGCAGGTCACCGAAGCGATCGAGGACGGCCGGTTCGCGCTGGCCGCCCTGAGCGCCCGGCGGGGCGGGCGCCCGCTGCCCGAGCGCCGTCCCCCGTGCTTCATGGACCCGCGGCACGGCCCGTCCGTCAAGGACGTCGACTGGTCCCCGGCCGGCGGCTCGGTCCGTTCCGTGCCGGTCTGCCAGGCCGACGCGGACCGGGTGGCGGCCGGCCTCGACCCGGCCGTCCGCACCGTGGACACCGAGCACGGCCCGCAGCCGTACTGGAACGCCGGCCCGGCGTACGCCCCGTACGCGGGCGGCTACTACGGCGGCTTCGGCGGCGGGCTGCTGCCGGCCCTGCTGGTCGGCACCATGCTCGGCTCGGTGATGAGCTCCCCGGCGTACGCGGTCGGGCCGATGATGGACGGCGGCCACGGCTACCAGGACCAGAACGAGGGCGGTGACTTCACCGGCGCCGACTTCAACGGCGGCGACTTCGGCGGGTTCGGTGGTGGCGGCGACTTCGGTGGCGGTGGCGACTTCGGCGGTGGCGGCGACTTCGGCGGCGGGGACTGGTAGCCCGCCGGACCGACCGTCCGCTCCAGCGGCCCCGCCGGTGCTCCGGCGGGGCCGCTGCCGTTCCTCCGCGCGGGCGGGCGTGCCCCGGTCGGCGGGTGCGGACGGCGTCCCCGGTCGGCGGCGCGGGGCGGGTCGAGGCCGGGCGCGCGGGGGGTCGGGGCGTGTCCTAAGGTCGGGGCATGCACGGTCGCGACGCCCACAGTGAGGAACCGGTCCGGGTGACCGCCTGGGTCCGGGGGAAGGTCCAGCAGGTCGGGTTCCGCTGGTGGACCAGGGCGCGGGCGCTGGAGATCGGACTGACCGGCTACGCCAGCAACCTCGGCGACGGCCGGGTGCAGGTGGTGGCCGAGGGGCTCGCCCCCGACTGCGAACAGCTGCTGGCCCGGCTGCGCGGCCCGGGGACCCCGGGGAACGTCAGCGGGGTCACCGAGATCTGGACGGCCGTCGGCGCCGGTTACGAGGGTTTCGAGATCCGCTGAGCCGCCTCCGGACCGCCCCGGGGCGCACCCGTCGACGGACCACCGGCGGCCCGCCGCACGGGCTTCCGGGAAAAGATCGGGAACCGGCGGTGTCACGAGGTTGCCATCCGGGCAGACTCGTGGTTGACTCCGCATCGAACGATGATCCACGAGCACGTGGTGGACCCGTCCCGGAACCCCCCAGGCGTGACGACACCGCCGGGCAGGTGACAGGGACGCGGTAGCGTGCGGTGATCGTGTTGACCCTTTCCGTCTTTGGTGAGACGCTGGAAGCCCGCGCACACGACCGCGTTCTCCCGGTAGGCGCATGCCCTCGTGAGCCCAGCTCACGGTGGTTGTGCCGTAGTGCCCAGCCAGCACTTCCGGTGACGCGCCGCGCGTGCGTCCCCCTTCCCCCTAGACCTGGACCGTTCCGGTTCGGTCACTCAGCGTGGAGGACCATTCATCATGGCAAAGGCGCTTCTCGGGTACGTCGGCGGCCCCGACCCGCGAATGCTCTCCGAGATGCGACGGCTTCAGCAGCGCGTCCAGGATCTTGAAGCCGAGCTCCTTCGGATGCAGGCTGAGAACGACGCACTGACCGCTGTCGCCGGCGAGCACTCGCTGCTCAACAGCATCGATCTGGATCAGCGGGAGCCGGCTCTCACCTGAGTCCCGCCCGGTCCTCGCAGATCGACGCCGCTGTGCACTGAGCCGCCCCGAAAGGGACGCAGCTTGCAAGGGACGCCCGGATGTGGCGTCCCTTCGTCGTGTCCGGCTCCCGATACAGTCGGTTCCCGTCGTGAGCGATAGAGGGGAACCGGCCGCGTGCACCTGAAGAGTCTGACGCTGCGCGGGTTCAAGTCCTTCGCCTCCAGCACCACCCTGCGCTTCGAGCCCGGCATCACCTGCGTCGTCGGCCCGAACGGCTCCGGCAAGTCGAACGTGGTCGACGCGCTGTCCTGGGTGATGGGCGAGCAGGGGGCCAAGTCGCTGCGCGGCGGCAAGATGGAGGACGTCATCTTCGCCGGGACCAGCGGGCGCGCCCCGCTCGGCCGCGCGGAGGTCAGCCTCACCATCGACAACGGTGACGGCGCCCTGCCGATCGACTACTCCGAGGTGACGATCACCCGGACGATGTTCCGCAACGGCGGCAGCGAGTACGCGCTCAACGGCGAGACCTGCCGCCTGCTGGACATCCAGGAACTGCTCTCCGACTCCGGCATCGGCCGCGAGATGCACGTCATCGTCGGGCAGGGGCAGCTCGACTCCGTCCTGCACGCCGACCCGATGGGCCGCCGCGCCTTCATCGAGGAGGCGGCCGGCGTCCTCAAGCACCGCAAGCGCAAGGAGAAGGCGCTGCGGAAGCTGGACGCGATGCAGGCCAACCTCAACCGGGTCCAGGACCTGGTGGCGGAACTGCGCCGCCAGCTCGGACCGCTCGGCCGGCAGGCCCGGATCGCCCGCCGGGCCGCCGGCATCCAGGCCGACCTGCGCGACGCCCGGCTGCGGCTGCTCGCCGACGACCTGTGCGCGCTCCGCCGGGCCGTCGAGGCCGAGATCGCGGACGAACTGGCGCTGCGGCTGCGCCGCACCACCGTCGAACAGGAGCTGGCCCGCGCGGTGCAGCGCGAACGCGTCCTGGAGGCGCAGGTCCAGCAGCTCGGGCCCGGCCTGGAGACCGCCCGGCAGACCTGGTACCGGCTCTCCGCGCTCGCCGAGCGCACCCGCGGCACCATCGGGCTGGCCGAGGCCCGAGCCCGGCACGCCGTCGCCGGGGGCCGGGGCGAGGAGCGGCGCGGGCGCGATCCGGAGGAGCTGGAGCGGGAGGCCGAACGGGTCCGCGAGGAGGAGGCCGCGCTGACCGAGGCGCTGGAGGAGGCGCGGTACGCGCTGGCCGAGGCGGTCGAGCGCAAGGACGGCGTGGAGCGGGAGCTGGCCGCCGAGGAGCGCCGGCTGCGGGACGCCGCCCGGGCGATCGCCGACCGCCGGGAGGGCCTGGCCCGGCTGCAGGGACAGGCCGCCGCCGCCCGGTCCAGGGCCGCCGCGGCGCAGGCCGAGACCGGCCGGCTCGCCGAGGCCCGGGACGAGGCGCTGCTGCGCGCCGAGGCCGCCCAGGGCGAACTGGAGGAGCTCCAGCAGCAGGTCGATGGCCTGGCCGGGGCCGACGAACAGGCCGAGGACCGGTACCGGCGGGCGCGCGAACGGCTGGCCGCCGTCGAGGCGGAGCTCGCCGCGGCCCGGGAGACGGCCGGCGCCGCCGAGCGCGAGCGGGCCGGGCTGACCGCGCGGCACGAGGCGCTCTCCCTCGGGCTGCGCCGCAAGGACGGCACCGGCGCGCTGCTCGACGCGGGGGAGCGGCTGGGCGGGCTGCTCGGCCCGGCGGCCGCGCTGCTGCGGATCGAGGCCGGGTACGAGGTGCCGCTCGCCGCGGCGCTCGGTGCGGCGGCCGACGCGGTGGCCGTCGACTCGCCGTCCGCCGCCGCCGGGGCGCTGCGGCTGCTGCGGGCCGAGGACGCCGGCCGGGCCGCGCTGCTGATCGCCGGTGCCGCCGACCCGGCGGAGACAGCCGGTGAGCCGCTGCCGGACGGTGCCCGCTGGGCGGCCGAACTGGTGGACGGCCCAGCCGAGTTGATCGGTGCGGTCCGGCGGCTGCTGGCCGGGGTGGCGGTGGTCGCCGACCTCGACCGGGCGCTGCGGCTGGTGGCCTCGCACCCCGGACTCTGTGCCGTCACCGCCGACGGGGACAGGCTCGGTGCCGGCTTCGCCCAGGGAGGCTCCGGCGGCGCGCCGAGCCTGCTGGAGACCCAGGCGGCGGTGGACGAGGCGGCCCGGGCGATCGGTGAACTCACCGCCCGCTGCGCCGAGTCGGCCGAGCGGCTGGCCGAACTCGCCGAGCTGCGGCGGGAGACGGCCGCCGAGGTGGAGCAACTGGCCGAGCTGCGACGGCAGGAGGAGAAGGAGCGGGCCCAGGTCGCCGGGGCGCTCGGCCGGCTCGGCGGGCAGGCCCGGGCAGCCGCCGGGGAGGCCGGGCGGCTGTCGGCCGCCGCCGCGCGGGCCGCGCAGGGGCTGGCCGAACTGCTCGACAGCGCCGAGGAGTCGGCGCAGCGCCTGGCCGCCGCCGAGGAGTCGGCGCAGGCGGGGGAGGACGAGCCGGACACCGCCGAGCAGCAGCGGCTGGCCGAGGCCGCCGGCGCCGCCCGGCAGGCCGAACTGGAGGCCCGGCTCGCGGTGCGCACCCACGAGGAGCGGGTCCGCGCCCTGACCGGCCGGGCCGACCAGCTGGACCGGGCCGCCCGCGCCGAGCGCGAGGCGCGCGCCCGGACCGCCGAGCGCCGCCGGCGCGCCGAGCACGACGCCTCGGTGGCGAACGCCGTCGCGGCGGGCGCCCGGCAGCTGCTGGCCTGCCTGGAGGTGTCGCTGGCCCGCGCGGACGCCGGGCGGGCGGCCGTCGAACAGGCGCGCACCGAGCGCGAGCAGGAGCTGCGCGAGCACCGGGAGCACGGCCGCGCGCTCAAGGAGGAGCTGGACAGGCTGGTCGACGCCGGGCACCGGGACGAGGTGCTGCGCGCCGAGAAGCGGCTGCGGATCGAGCAGCTGGAGGCCCGTGCGCTGGAGGAGTTCGGCATCGACGGCGGCGAGCTGGTCGCCGGGTACGGTCCGGACCAGCCCGTCCCGCCGTCGTCCGCGGCGGAGGGCGCCGACGCCGCCGGCGCGGGAGGCGCGGAAGGCGCGGAAGGCCGGGAGCCGGGGGCGCCGTACCCGTACGTCCGGGCCGAGCAGGAGAAGCGGCTGCGGGCGGCCGAGAAGGCGTACCAGCAGCTCGGCAAGGTCAACCCGCTGGCGCTGGAGGAGTTCACCGCGCTGGAGGAGCGCCACCGGTTCCTCGGCGAGCAGCTGGACGACCTCAAGCGCAGCCGGCGCGACCTGCTGGACATCGTCCGGGACGTGGACCAGCGGGTCGAGCAGCTGTTCACCTCGGCGTACCACGACACCGCCGCCCAGTTCGAGGGCGTCTTCGCCCGGCTCTTCCCGGGCGGGGAGGGCCGGCTGGTGCTGACCGACCCGGACGACATGCTCGGCACCGGGGTCGAGGTGGAGGCCCGCCCGCCGGGCAAGAAGGTCAAGCGGCTGTCGCTGCTGTCCGGCGGCGAGCGCTCGCTGACCGCGGTGGCGCTGCTGGTGGCGATCTTCAAGGCCCGGCCCAGCCCGTTCTACGTGATGGACGAGGTGGAGGCGGCGCTGGACGAGACCAACCTGCGCCGGCTGGTCGGGATCATGGAGGAGCTGCGGGAGAGCTCCCAGCTGATCGTGATCACCCACCAGAAGCTCACCATGGAGTCGGCCGACGCCCTCTACGGCGTGACCATGAAGGGCGACGGCATCTCGCAGGTGATCAGCCAGCGGCTGCGCACGGGGACACCTCCCGGCCGCCAGGCCGGGGCAGGGCACCGGGAAGCGCGGCCCCGGGCCGCGCGAACCGCATCGGTGTAGAGCGGCTGCGGTCCATCCGGGCTCCGGTCGCGGATACTGGAGCGGTTATGGAATACGTGATCCTTGCCGTAGTCATCGCCGTGGTCGCCGTCGGCGCGATCGCGGGCCTCGTCGTTTCCGGCAGACGACGCCAGCAGCTGCCCCCGAAGTCGCAGGCGCCGGTCATCACGGCGCCGAAGCCCACCCCGCGGGAGCCCCAGGTCGGCGAGGAGTCCGCGCCGCCGACCGAGGCGCCCCGCCGCACCATCGAGGAGGTGGAACTCCCGGCGGAGGCCGAGGCCCCCGAGGCCGTCGAGGTCGCGCCGGCCGAGGCCGAGGCGGCGCCCGCCGTCGAGGTCCCCGAGCCCACCGCCGGCCGGCTGGTCCGGCTGCGCTCGCGGCTCTCCCGCTCGCAGAACTCGCTCGGCAAGGGCCTGCTCTCGCTGCTCTCCCGGGAGCACCTGGACGAGGACACCTGGGAGGAGATCGAGGAGACGCTGCTCACCGCCGACGTCGGCGTCGCGCCGACCCAGGAGCTGGTCGAGCGGCTGCGCACCCGGGTGAAGGTGCTCGGCACCCGGACGCCCGACGAGCTGCGCGCGCTGCTGCGCGAGGAGCTGGTCGAGCTGGTCGGCAAGGACTCCGACCGCGCCGTGCGCTCCACCAAGCACGAGGAGGGCCCGGCGGTGGTCCTGGTGGTCGGCGTCAACGGCGTCGGCAAGACCACCACCACCGGCAAGCTGGCCCGCGTCCTGGTCGCCGACGGCCGCAAGGTGGTGCTCGGCGCCGCCGACACCTTCCGTGCCGCCGCCGCCGACCAGCTCCAGACCTGGGGCGAGCGGGTCGGGGCGCGCACCGTGCGCGGCCCGGAGGGCGGCGACCCGGCCTCGATCGCCTTCGACGCGGTCAAGGAGGGCATCGCCGAGGGCGCGGACACCGTGCTGGTCGACACCGCCGGCCGCCTGCACACCAAGACCGGCCTGATGGACGAGCTGGGCAAGGTCAAGCGGGTCGTCGAGAAGCACGGCCCGGTGGACGAGGTGCTGCTGGTGCTGGACGCCACCACCGGCCAGAACGGCCTGATCCAGGCCCGGGTGTTCGCCGAGGTGGTCGACATCACCGGCATCGTGCTGACCAAGCTGGACGGCACCGCCAAGGGCGGCATCGTGGTCGCGGTCCAGCGCGAGCTGGGCGTACCGGTCAAGCTGATCGGCCTGGGCGAGGGCGCGGACGACCTGGCTCCGTTCGAGCCGGGGGCGTTCGTGGACGCGCTGATCGGGGACTGACGCAGCCCGCGCGAAGGCCGTACGAAGGGCCCGCCCCCTGCCGGGGCGGGCCCTTTCGCGTACCCGTGGCCGGGCGGGTCGGTGCGCCCCGGGACCGGCGGGCCGGTCAGGAGGCCATCCAGGCCGGTTCGGCGGTGCGCTCCCGGCTGCGGTGGCAGGCGTAGGCGAGGGTGCCGAGCAGCAGCCGCGCCTCCGGCGGGCAGCCCGCGTTGTCGCGGGTGGGGCGGCGCAGCCAGCGGACCGGGCCGAGGCCGTCGAGGACGGTGGGCGGAGCGGCGACGTAGCTGCCCTCGCCGTGGCAGGTCAGGTCGAGCGCGGCGTCGTCCCAGCCCATCCGGTACAGCAGGTCGGGCAGGCGCCGGGCGGTGCCGGCGGCGACCAGGAACTGGAGCCGGCCGGTGGGGGCGGCGAGCACCGGGCCGACCTGCGTCCCCATCCGCTCCAGCCGGACCAGCGCCTGGAGGCCGGCCTGCTCGGGGACGTCCAGGACGTCGAAGGCGCGGCCGGTGGGGAACAGCACCGAGGTCTCGGCGCGGGCGGCGCGGGCCCGGCCGCCGCCGCCCGGCACGGGGTGCAGGCCGGGCGCGGCGCAGCGGGGGGAGCCGCAGGGACAGCGGGTCGGGGCGGTGGCGCCGGTGACCGGGGTGCCGGCGGCCGGGTCGCCGGTCGTGACCGCCCAGCCCCAGCGGCCGGTGTACTCCGCGGCGGCCTGGGACGCGGTGACCTTGGTGCGGCGGCGCGCGCCCAGCGGTGCCAGCCGCAGGTGCCCCAGTCGAAGTTCGCCGAACAGGTTGTCCATGCCTCCCCCAACAGGTTCTCGTTGCCGATGGTTACGGGACGGTGACTGTGTGTTGATTGTCAGCTGTGTGGTGCGTAGTGCGGTGGCGGCGCGCAGCGCGCGATGTGCGCCTGTTCCGCCGGTGCGCCTCGGGCGCCGCCTTGTGGGGGCGGCGCCGATGCCGGATCGTCGTGTTCGTGAGACTGTCGCCGTCCCGAGTGGACGGTGAACTCGCCTGTGGCTGCGGTGGGTTGTGGACTCCGCCGGGTCCTCCGGGAGGCGCCGGGGGACTTGGCGGCCCGCATATGCCGGACCGTCGGGACTCCCTAAGTGAAGCGTGTGCCCCCGGGCTTCGGTTCACTCCTGGGGGTGGCGAAAGGTGGCGTTTCGCCAGGGCCGCTCCCACGGGCCCCTCGCGGGGCATTACGTTCAGCACGCGGATGTCGTCGAGGAGTCTGTTCCGGGCCGTCGAGGAGCGGGAGTTGGGAACCTGACGGATCGTCCGCAACGATGGCACACCAGTGCGAGGGTGCCGCGGGTCCGGCAGCTCCGCGGCACGGCAGCACCTCAGGCACGGCACGTCTGGCAAGAGCCCGCAACCGTCGGGCGGTCACGATCGGGGGCCCCGCTAGGGGCCGGGCGGGATGGGGACGTTACCCATGGCAGAGAAGCAACCGAATGAGAAGCTGACCACGTGGTTCGCCCGCAGCGGCTGGTCCAAGGGCGAGTTGGCCCGCCAGGTCAACCGCCGGGCCCGGCAGATCGGCGCCCACCACGTCTCCACCGACACCTCGCGGGTGCGCCGCTGGCTCGACGGCGAGCAGCCCCGCGAGCCGATTCCCAAGATCATGTCGGAACTCTTCTCCGAACGGTTCGGCTCGGTGGTCTCGATCGAGGACCTCGGCCTGCGCGCCGCGATCCCGGTCTCGACCGTGGGCGGCGGCGTCGACCTGCCGTGGAGCGGCCCGCAGACCGTCCAGCTGATCAGCGACTACTCCCGCAGCGACCTCATGCTCAACCGCCGGGGCTTCCTCGGTACCTCTCTCGCGCTGACCGCGGGCGCCGCGCTGATCGAGCCGATGCAGCGCTGGCTCGCCCCCGGCCCGACCGGCGTGCCCACCCCGATCCTCACCGCGGCCAACGGCGGCGAGGCGTTCACCGGCCGGCTCTCCGAACCGGAGCTCGAACTGCTCGAGCAGACCACGGTCATGTTCCGGCAGTGGGACGCGCAGAACGGCGGCGGGCTGCGCCGCAAGGCCGTCGTCGGCCAGCTGCACGAGGTCACCGACCTGCTCCAGGAGACGTACAGCGAGGACACCACCAAGCGGCTGTTCCGGCTCACCGCCGAACTCGCCCACCTGGCCGGGTGGATGTCGTACGACGTCGGGATGCACCCGAGCGCGCAGAAGTACTACGTGCTCGCCCTGCACGCGGCCAAGGAGGCCGGCGACCGCCCGTTCGGCGCGCTGATCCTCACCGACATGAGCCGCCAGATGATCCACCTCAACCGGGGCGAGGACGCCCTGGAGCTCATCCACCTCGCCCAGTACGGCAGCCGCGACGCCGCCACCCCGCGCCAGCAGTCCCTGCTGTACGCGATGGAGGCGCGCGCCTACGCCACCATCGGCGAGGTCAACCGCTGCGCCCGGGCGGTCCGGCTGGCCGAGGACACCTTCACCGACATCCGGGACGGGGACCAGGAGCCGGACTGGCTGAAGTTCTTCTCGCCGGCCGAGCTGAACGCCGAGAACGCGCACTCCTTCCGCGACCTCGCGTACCACTCGGACAACGCCGAGCTCTACGCCTCGATGTCCGCGCCGGTGATGGAGCGCGCGGTCGACCTGTTCCGCCAGGACGCCGACCACGTGCGCTCGTACGCCTTCAACCTGATCGGCATGGCCAGCGTCCACCTGCTGCAGAAGGAGGCCGAGCAGGCCGCGGTGATGGCCGAGCAGGCGGTGGACATCGCCACCAAGGTGCGCTCGGAGCGGCTGAACTCCCGGGTGCGCAAGACCACGGAGGCCGCGGCGGCCCGGTTCAAGGGCGTGGACGCGGTGAGCCGGCTCAAGGAGCGGGTGGTCCAGGACATCCCGGAGTTCGTCTCGGTGGTCTGACCGGCCCGGCCGGGGGCCCTCCGAGGAAGCTCCACCGACCGTGGCGGCCGCCGCCGCCACGGTCGGTGGCCTGTCCGGCGGCGGTTGGCGGCGGCTCCGGTGCCCGGCGGCGCGGCGGCGGTTCACGCAGCCGTAACCCGCGCGTCGCACGCGTCACGGCGGTGAAACAACCGGTCGCACCGGCCGAAACCAGCCTTCGGCACGCTCCTCCTCAACGCCGACGCCCCGGTGACACCACGGGACGGGTCCCCGGGTGCGGATCGGCCTGGACGCAGAGGAGACGCCGATGCCGGACGGCTTCAGTGCGGGCGACACCGCCTTCGTACTCATCAGTGCGGCCCTGGTCATGCTGATGACCCCAGGGCTGGCCTTCTTCTACGGGGGCATGGTCAGGGCCAAGAGCACGCTGAACATGCTGGCGATGAGCTTCCTCTCGCTCGGCATCGTCAGCGTGCTGTGGGTCCTCTACGGCTACTCGCTCAGCTTCGGGTCCGACTCCTTCGCCGGCCTGATCGGCGACCTGGACCACCTCGGGATGCGCGGCCTCGGCATCGACGAGCTGACCGGCACCATCCCGGTCACCGCCTTCGCGCTCTTCCAGCTGATGTTCGCGGTCATCACTCCGGCGCTGATCAGCGGCGCCGTCGCGGACCGGGCGAGATTCGCCGCCTGGGGCCTGTTCATCGCGCTCTGGGTGACGATCGTCTACTTCCCGGTCGCGCACTGGGTGTTCTTCTTCGACGGTGGCCGGGGCGGCTGGCTGGGCGACCGCAACGGCGTGATCGACTTCGCCGGCGGCACCGCCGTGCACATCAACGCGGGCGTCGCCGGGCTGGCGCTCTGCCTGGTGCTGGGCAAGCGGATCGGCTTCAAGAAGGACCCGATGCGCCCGCACAGCCTGCCGCTGGTGATGCTCGGCTCGGGGCTGCTCTGGTTCGGCTGGTTCGGCTTCAACGCGGGCTCGGCGCTGGCCGCCAACGGCGTCGCCGCGATGGCGATGGTCAACACCCAGGTCGCCACCGGCGCGGCCCTGGTCGGCTGGCTGGTCTACGAGAGGCTCAAGCACGGCGCCTTCACCACGCTGGGCGCCGCCTCCGGAGCGGTGGCCGGACTGGTCGCGATCACCCCGGCCTGCGGCTCGGTGAGCCCGCTCGGCGCGGTCGCGATAGGGCTGGTCGCGGGCGCCGTCTGCTGCGCCGCCGTGTCGCTCAAGTACCGCTGGGGCTTCGACGACTCGCTCGACGTGGTGGGCGTGCACGCGGTCGGCGGGGCGGTCGGCTCGCTGCTGGTCGGCCTGTTCGCCACCGGTGGGGTCGGCCAGGAGGTCAAGGGCCTGTTCTACGGGGGCGGGATCGGGCAGCTGGGCAAGCAGGCGATGGGCGTGGCGGTGGTCGCGGCGTACTCCTTCGTGCTGTCCTGGCTGCTGGCCAAGGCGGTCGACCGGCTGGTCGGCTTCCGGGTCGCCGGGGAGGTCGAGGTGGCCGGCATCGACCAGGCCGAACACGCCGAGTCCGCCTACGATTTCAGCGCCGTGGGGGCGGGTCTGGCCCGGGCCCTGCCGGGCCTGGCCGCCGCTGCCGCGACGCCCGCCGCCGAACAGGCCGCCGCTGCGGAGCCGGTCGCCGCGACGCCCGCCGCCGAACGGGCCCCCACCACCGGGTCCGCCGTGAAGCCCGCCGAGAAGAAGACCGAGGTCGACGCCCGATGAAGCTCATCACCGCCGTGATCAAGCCGTACCGACTCGACGAGGTGAAGGCCGCCCTGCAGGCCTTCGGGGTGCACGGCCTGACCGTCACCGAGGCCAGCGGCTACGGCCGCCAGCGCGGCCACACCGAGGTGTACCGGGGGGCCGAGTACACCGTGGACCTGGTACCGAAGGTCAGGATCGAGGTCCTGGTCGAGGACGAGGACGCCGAGGACCTGATCGACGTCCTGGTGAAGGCGGCCCGGACCGGGAAGATCGGCGACGGCAAGGTGTGGAGCGTGCCGGTCGACACCGCCGTACGGGTCCGCACCGGCGAGCGCGGCCCGGACGCCTTGTAGCCCGACGGCCGACAGCCCGCAGCGGACGGCGGGCCCGTTCACCCGGAAGGGTGCGGGTCCGCCCGACGGCGTACCGGCGTCGTCCGGGCGGCGGAACGGGGTGCGCTCGCCCTTCATTCCGCACCCGGCCGCTCCCCCCGCACGCTCCACCCCGCCACGCTCCACCTCCGGCCGCTCCACCCGGTCGGACGCCCATCCCGTGGGGACGGCGCACCGGCAGGACGGTTCACCAGCAGGACGGTTCACCAGCACGACGGACGGGACCCACGCGCATGACCACCGAGACCGCCCCCTCCGACCCCGCCGACCCCGCCGGCCACTGCGCCGCCCGGGCCGCGCTGCTCGCCGGCCCCGGCCCGGGCGGCCGGCCCCGCCGCCGGGCGCTGGCCCGGCTCACCGACGACTGGCTGACCGGGCTGCTCGCGGCCGCCGGAGCCCCGCCCGGCGTCGCGCTGGTCGCGGTCGGCGGCTACGGGCGCGGCGAGCTGTCCCCGCGCAGCGACCTGGACGTCCTGCTGCTGCACGACGGCCCGATCGCCCGGGAGCTGCCCGAGCGGATCTGGTACCCGGTCTGGGACTCGGGCGCCAAGCTCGACCACGCGGTGCGCACCGTCGCGGAGGCCCGCGCGGTCGCCGCCTCCGACCTCAAGGCCCAGCTCGGCCTGCTGGACGCCCGTCACCTCGCCGGGGACCGGGCGCTCACCGACGCGCTGCGCTCCGCGGTGCTCACCGACTGGCGCGCGAGCGCGCCCGCGCGCCTGCCGGAGCTGCGCGAGCTGGGCCGCGAGCGGGCCGAACGGCACGGTGAGCTGTCCTTCCTGCTGGAACCCGACCTCAAGGAGGCCCGCGGCGGCCTGCGCGACGTCGTGGCGCTGGACGCGATCGCCGCCACCTGGCTGGCCGACGCGCCCCGGGACGGCCTGGACGCCGCCGCGCAGCGGCTGGCCGACGTGCGGGACGCCCTGCACCTGGCCACCGGCCGGGCCACCGACCGGCTCAGCCTCCAGGACCAGGACCAGGTCGCCGAGCGGCTCGGGGTGCTGGACGCCGACACCCTGCTGCGCCAGGTCTACGAGGCCGCCCGCACCGTCGCGTACGCGGGCGACGTCACCTGGCGGGCGGTGGACCGGGTGCTCGCGGCCCGCGGCGACCGGGGCCGGCGGGTGCGCCGGCTGGGCATCCCGTTCGGCGGCGCCGGACGCGGCACCGGCGCGGTGGCCCGGGGCACGGTCGAGCGGCGGCCGCTCGCCGAGGGCGTGGTCGAGCAGGACGGCGAGGCGGTGCTCGCCCAGGGCGCCCGCCCGGCCGCCGACCCGGTGCTGCCGCTGCGTGCCGCGGCGGCCGCCGCGCAGAACGGGCTGACCGTCTCGTACGCCACGGTGCGCCGGCTGGCCGCCGAGTGCCGCCCGCTGCCGGTGCCCTGGCCGGACGAGGCGCGCGAGCAGCTGGTCACCCTGCTGGGCGCGGGGGAGTCGGCCGTCCCGGTGTGGGAGGCGCTGGAGGCGGAGGGGCTGGTCCGCCGGCTGCTGCCGGACTGGGAACGGGTGCGCTGCCGCCCGCAGCGCAACGCGGTGCACCGCTGGACGGTGGACCGGCACCTGGTGGAGACGGCGGTGCGGGCCGCCGCGATGACCCGCCGGGTGGCCCGGCCGGACCTGCTGCTGGTCGCCGCTCTGCTGCACGACATCGGCAAGGGCTGGCCGGGGGACCACAGCGAGGCCGGCGAGGTGATCGTCCGCGACCTCGGCGCCCGGATGGGCTTCGGCCCCGAGGACACCGAGACCCTGGCGGTGCTGGTCCGCCACCACCTGACCCTGGTGGACACCGCGACCCGGCGCGATCCGGACGACCCGGCCACCGTCGAGGCGATCACCAAGGTGGTCACCACCGTGCCGGAGCTGGAACTGCTGCACGCGCTCACCGAGGCGGACGCGCTGGCCACCGGCCCTGCCGCGTGGAGCGGCTGGCGGGCCTCGCTGGTGGACGGCCTGGTGGCCCGGGCGACGGACCGGCTGGCCGGGGCGGGCGTCCCGCCGGTGGAGGCGGCGCCGACCGCCGAGCAGGAGCGGCTCGCGGTCGAGGCCGCCCGGACCGGGCAGCCGGCGCTGTCGCTGCTGGCCCGGTCGGAGGGGGCGGAGCCGGGCGCCGAGCCGATGGGAGTCGAGCTGAACCTGGCCGTCCCGGACCGTCCCGGGCTGCTCGGCACCGCGGCCGGGGTGCTCGCGCTGCACCGGCTGGCCGTCCGCTCGGCCGGACTGCGCGAGCTGGACCCGGCGGGCGCCGGGCCGGTGCTGCTGCTGTCCTGGCGGGTGGCGGCCGAGTACGGCGAGCTGCCCGAGGCGGCCCGGCTGCGGGCCGACCTGCGCCGGGCGCTGGACGGCTCGCTGGACGTCGCCCGCCGTCTCGCCGAGCGGGACGCCGCCGCCCCGCGCCGCCGGGGCATCCCCACCCCGCCGCCGCTGGTCGCGGTGGCACCCGCGGTGGCCTCGGCTACCGCGACCGTGCTGGAGGTCCGCGCGCACGACGCCCCCGGGCTGCTGCACCGGATCGGCCGGGCGCTGGACGGGGCGGGCGTCCGGGTGCGCACGGCGCACGTCTCCACGCTGGGCGCGGAGGCCGTCGACTCGTTCTACCTGACCGACGAGGCGGGCCGCCCGCTGACCGCCGCGCGGGCCGGCGAGGTGGCGGCGGCGGTCCGGGCCGCGCTGGCCTGAGCATCGGTCCGGGGCGGGCCGAGCGCCGGTCCGCGCCGGGCCGAACACCGGATCCTCGCTGGGCCGAGCGCCACTCCGGGCCTGGTGCGGGGCCGTGGACGGGACCCGGGCGGGGGCCGCGGACCGGGGTTCCGCACGGGGGTGGAGACCGTACCCGGGGCGGCCGGATACCCTGGGGGGCGACGACCGTACCGATACCGATGCCGCAGAGGACCCGCGACGACGTGTTCGACACCCTTTCCGATCGCCTCGCAGCGACGTTCAAGAACCTCCGGGGCAAGGGCCGCCTGAGCGAGGCGGACATCGACGCCACCGCCCGCGAGATCCGCATCGCGCTGCTGGAGGCGGACGTCGCGCTGCCGGTCGTCCGGGCCTTCATCAAGCAGGTCAAGGAGCGGGCGCTCGGTGCCGAGGTCTCCGGTGCGCTGAACCCGGCGCAGCAGATCATCAAGATCGTCAACGAGGAGCTCATCGCGATCCTCGGCGGCGAGACCCGCCGGGTGCGGTTCGCCAAGAGCGGCCCGACGGTGATCATGCTCGCCGGTCTCCAGGGCGCCGGCAAGACCACCCTCGCGGGCAAGCTCGGCCACTGGCTGAAGAAGCAGAAGCACACCCCGCTGCTGGTCGCCTGCGACCTCCAGCGCCCCAACGCGGTCAACCAGCTCCAGGTGGTCGCCGAGCGCGCCGGCGTGGCCTTCTACGGCCCGCAGCCGGGCAACGGCGTCGGCGACCCGGTGCAGGTGGCCAAGGACTCGATCGAGTACGCCAAGCAGAAGCAGTACGACGTCGTCGTCGTCGACACCGCCGGCCGCCTGGGCATCGACGCCGAGCTGATGCAGCAGGCCGCCGACATCCGCGCCGCGGTGAACCCGGACGAGGTCCTGTTCGTCGTCGACGCGATGATCGGCCAGGACGCGGTCACCACCGCGCAGGCCTTCCTCGACGGCGTCGACTTCACCGGTGTGGTGCTCTCCAAGCTCGACGGCGACGCCCGCGGTGGTGCGGCCCTGTCGGTCGCGCACGTCACCGGCCGGCAGATCATGTTCGCCTCCAACGGCGAGAAGGTCGACGACTTCGACGCCTTCCACCCGGACCGGATGGCTTCGCGCATCCTCGGCATGGGTGACGTCCTCTCGCTGATCGAGAAGGCCGAGCAGACCTTCTCGCAGGCCGAGGCGGAGAAGATCGCCGCCAAGCTGCGCGGCGGCCCGAAGCAGTTCACCCTGGACGACTTCCTGTCCCAGCTGGAGCAGGTCCAGAAGATGGGCTCGATCTCCAAGCTGCTCGGCATGCTGCCCGGCATGGGCCAGATCCGGGACCAGATCAACAACATCGACGACAAGGACGTCAACCGGGTCGGCGCGATCATCAAGTCGATGACCCCGGCCGAGCGCGCCGAGCCGGAGCTGATCAACGGCTCCCGCCGGGCCCGCATCGCCAAGGGCTCCGGTGTCCAGGTCGGCGAGGTGAAGAACCTGGTCGAGCGGTTCTTCGAGGCCCGCAAGATGATGTCCGCGATGGCCTCCGGCAAGGGCGTTCCCGGCATGCCGGGGATCCCGGGCATGGGCGGCGGCGGGAAGAAGTCCGCCAAGAAGGCCCCGCAGGCCAAGGGCAAGCGCAAGAGCGGCAACCCGCTGAAGCGCGCGCAGGAGGAGGCCGAGGCCGCCCAGCGCCGCGCGCTCGGCCCGGGCGCCGGCCAGGCCCCGGCGGACGGCGGCGCGTTCGGCCTCGGCGCGGGCAAGGGCCCGGCCGACTTCGAACTGCCCAAGGAGTTCAAGGACATGCTGTAGTCCTTGATCACCATCCGATAGCCATCCGATCATCCTCTGATCGACGGCGATCGGCCTTGATCGATTTTGGTCGGCCCGCCGCCCGGTGTTTCCGGGCGGCGGGCCGATCGCGTGTCCGATGATGGGGGCATGCGAGTGATGATCAGGGCCCCGAGGGCCGAGGACACGGCCGCGTACGCCGAGGCGGTCCGGCGGTCCGCCGAACACATCGGCCGGTGGAACCCGGTCGAGCCGGACGGACTGCCCGACCTGCTGAAGCGCCAGGGGTCCGGGCTGCGCACCTTCCTGATCCTCGACCGGGACACCGGCGGACTGGTCGGCAAGGTGAACGTCGCCAACATCGTGATGAGCCGGTTCTGCAACGCCACGCTCGGCTACGACTCGTACCTCCCGTTCAACGGCACCGGGCGGATGACCGAGGGCATGCGGCTGGTCGTGGACCGCTGCTTCGCCCCGCAGTCGGCCAACGGGCTGGGGCTGCACCGGCTGGAGATCAACGTCCAGCCGGACAACGAGCGCTCGGTCGCGATGGCCAGGCGGCTGGGGTTCCGGCACGAGGGCTTCTCCCCGCGGATGCTGTTCCTCCAGGGGGACTGGCGCGACCACGAGCGGTTCGCGCTGACCGCCGAGGAGTGGCCGGGCGCGACGGCATAGCCGTTGGTGGGACCGCATAGCCGCTGGTCGGGCGGCCCGGGCGGGGGCGTGCGGAGGTCCGGGCGCGGCGTTGCGATTGGCTCGCCCGAGCGCCTGTCCGTATTGTCCGACGGGTGACCGAACCCGTGCCGCCACGTCAGACACCCGACCAGCCCTGGCGTTCGGAGGGCGCTCCACCTCCGCCGCCGCCCAAGCGCCGGATGCCCGGCGGATGGGTGGGCCTCGCCCTCACCGCCCTCGTGGTGTTCCTGATCTCGGACCTGCTGCTGTCCTTCTTCGGCCCCGCCGGTGCCACCACGATCTCGTACACCGAGTTCAACAACCAGCTGAACAAGGGCAACATCACCAAGATCTACGCCAAGGGCGACGCGATCGAGGGCACCCTCAAGTCGGCCCAGCCCAAGCCGGACGGCGGCAAGGGCGAGTACACCGAGTTCGACACCCAGCGGCCCTCCTTCGCGGGCGACAACCTCTGGACCACCCTGCAGCAGCAGGGCGTCGAGGTCACCGCCACCTCGCCGGTCCAGCAGCGCAGCTTCCTCACCAACCTGCTGCTCTCGCTCGCCCCGATGCTGCTGCTGGTCTTCATCTGGGTGCTGCTCGCCCGCCGGATGGCCGGCGGGCTCGGCGGCGGGCCGCTCGGCCGCAAGGCGCCGCCCAAGCCGGTCACCGCCGAGGAGGGCCGCCGCACCACCTTCGCCGACGTGGCCGGCATCGACGAGGTCGAGGCCGAACTCACCGAGGTCGTCGACTACTTGAAGAACCCCGAGCGGTACCGCAGGCTCGGCGCCAAGATGCCGCGCGGGGTGCTGCTGAGCGGCCCGCCCGGAACCGGCAAGACCCTGCTGGCCCGGGCCGTGGCCGGCGAGGCGAACGTGCCGTTCTTCTCCGCCTCCGCCTCCGAGTTCATCGAGATGATCGTCGGCGTCGGCGCCAGCCGGGTCCGCGAACTGTTCGCCGAGGCCCGCAAGGTCGCCCCGGCGATCATCTTCATCGACGAGATCGACACCATCGGCCGCCAGCGCGGCGCCGGCGGCGGCATGGGCGGCCACGACGAGCGCGAGCAGACCCTCAACCAGATCCTCACCGAGATGGACGGCTTCACCGGCTCCGAGGGCGTCATCGTGATCGCCGCCACCAACCGGGCGGACGTGCTCGACCCGGCCCTGCTGCGCCCCGGCCGCTTCGACCGGCGGATCACCGTCAGCCCGCCCGACCGGGAGGGCCGCGCCGCGATCCTGCGCATCCACAGCCGCAGCGTCCCGCTGTCCGGCGACGCCGACCTCAACCAGCTGGCCAAGGTCACCCCGGGGATGACCGGCGCCGAGCTCGCCAACCTGGTCAACGAGGCCGCGCTGCTGGCCGTCAAGCGCAAGCAGGACGCGGTCAACGAGCGGGACCTCTCGGACGCCCTGGAGAAGGTCCAGCTCGGTGCGGTGCGGCCGCTGGTGATGCCGCAGGAGGAGCGCGAGCGGACGGCCTACCACGAGAGCGGGCACGCGCTGCTGGGCATGCTCCAGCCCGGCGCGGATCCGGTCCGCAAGATCACCATCGTGCCGCGCGGCCGGGCGCTCGGCGTCACCCTCTCCACCCCGGAGAACGACCGCTACTCGTACACCGAGCCCTACCTGCGCGGCCGGATCATCGGCGCGCTCGGCGGCATGGCGGCCGAGCAGGTGGTCTACGGGGTGATCACCACCGGTGCGGAGAGCGACCTGGAGCAGGTCACCAACATCGCCCGCGGGATGGCCGGGCGCTGGGGGATGAGCGAGCGGGTCGGCCGGCTCACCGCGGTGCCCTCCGACCCGCAGGGCGCGTACGGGCTCTCCGCCGCCCCGACCACCCTGGACGCGGTGGACGAGGAGGCCCGGCGGATCGTCTCCGAGTGCTACGACGACGCGGTGCGGATCCTGACCGAGCAGCGGCACCGGCTGGACGCGCTGGCGGCGGCGCTGCTGGAGGCGGAGACGCTGGACGAGGAGGCGGCGTACCGGGCGGCGGGGGTGCCGCGGGAGGTGGCCTCGGCGGGTTCCGACGGCTCTGCGGGCTCCGACGGGTCTGCGGGCTCCGACGGGTCCGAGGGACCTGGCGGGTCCGAGGGACCTGGCGGTCCCGACGGGGCCGACGGGAAGTCGATCGACCAGGCGTGAAGCAGGGTGCCGGGGGCGCTCGCCATGGTGGCGGGCGCCCCCGGTTAGCGTGGCCGCTCGGCGACCAGGTACCGGAACAGGTTCTCCATCCGCACGGAGCCGTCCGCGCGCAGGTACGGCTGGAGCGCCTCCTCCAGCTCCTTGACCACCAGCGAGGCGCCGGAGAACTCCTCGGCCGGTTCGAACAGGCCGGTGGAGAGCAGGCCGCGCACCGCGCTGTCGAGGTCGGCGTAGGCGAACGGGCAGCTCACCCGGCCGCTGCCGGCCGGGCGCAGACCGGCCGGGGCGAGCAGGTCCTCCAGCGCGCCGGGCACGCTCAGCTCGAACGGGTCGCGCGCGGTGGTCCGGCCCGCCATCCGCCGGGCCACGTCCAGCACCGGTGCGCTCTCGCAGCGCTCCGGCGGGCCCCAGGCGGCCAGCACCACGTGCCCGCCCGGGAGGGTGAGCCGGGCGGCCTCGGCGACCACCGGAGCGGACCCGGCGCCGCCCGGCAGCCGCTCGAAAACCGTCACCAGCGAATGGGCCGAGCGGGGGACGGCGGCGGCCGTCCCGGACCCGGCGCACACCCGCAGCCGACGGTCGTGGGCCAGCTCGCGCAGCTCGTCCCGCGGCTCCTGCCCGGCGACCTGGGCGCCCCGGCCGGCCGCGATCAGCAGGGCCAGTCCGGACCGGCAGCCCAGGCCCAGCACGCTGGTCGCCGGGCCGACCTCCAGCCGGTCGTAGACCGCCTCGTAGAGCGGTACCAGCATGCGTTCCTGGATCTCCGCCCAGTCGCGCGCCCACGCGGAACGGGCGGACCCGGTCCGCGGGTGGTGCGGTCGTGCGCCGGTCGGTCGTGCGGTCGTGCCGGTCGTCCGAGCTGAAGCCATGGCGGCCTCCCATCCGGTCCTTCGGTGTGCTGCTACGGCTCCCCCAAAGTCCCGCCCCACACCAGCGAACAGCGGGTCGGGCCCGGCGTCCAGAGGGGTGCGGGGTGGTGCGCGGGTGTCGCGGTGGTGCGCCCCCGCCCGGCGGTGCGGCGCGCCCCCGTCCGGTGATACCGATTCGAAACCGGGGCCCCGGGCCCCGTACCATTCGCCCCATGGCTAAGGCACCCGTTCTCACCCCTCAGGCGGAAGACTTCCCGCGCTGGTACCAGGACCTCATCAACAAGGCCGAGCTGGCCGACAACGGTCCGGTGCGCGGCACCATGGTCATTCGACCGTACGGCTACGGCCTGTGGGAGCGGATGCAGCAGGAGATGGACGCGCGGATCAAGAAGGCCGGCGCGCAGAACGCCTACTTCCCGATGTTCATCCCGCAGTCCTACCTGACCAAGGAGGCCGAGCACGTCGAGGGCTTCGCCCCCGAGCTCGCGGTGGTCACCCACGGCGGCGGCAAGCAGCTGGAGGAGCCGGTCGTCGTCCGGCCGACCTCCGAGACGATCATCAACGAGTACTTCTCGAAGTGGGTGCAGAGCCACCGCGACCTGCCCCTGCTGATCAACCAGTGGGCCAACGTGGTCCGTTGGGAGCTGCGCCCGCGCGTCTTCCTGCGCACCACCGAGTTCCTCTGGCAGGAGGGCCACACCGCCCACGCCACCTACGAGGACGCCCGCGACTACGCGTCGATGATCCACACCCAGGTCTACGGCGACTTCATGACCAACGTGCTCGGCATCGACGTCGTGCTCGGCCGCAAGACCGCCAAGGAGCGCTTCGCCGGCGCCATCAACACCCTCACCCTCGAGGGCATGATGGGCGACGGCAAGGCGCTGCAGATGGGCACCAGCCACGAGCTGGGCCAGAACTTCGCCAAGGCGTTCAACACCACCTACCAGCTGCAGGGCGCCGAGCGCGAGCACGTCTGGCAGACGTCCTGGGGCGTCTCGACCCGCATGGTCGGCGGCCTGATCATGTCCCACGGTGACGACAACGGCCTGCGGGTCCCCCCGCGCCTGGCCGCCGTCCAGGCCGTCGTGCTCGCGATCAAGGGCGACGACGCGGTCATCGCCAAGGTCCGCGAGATCGGCGCCCAGCTGGAGGCCGCCGGCATCCGGGTCGTGGTCGACGACCGCACCGACACCCCGTTCGGCCGCCGCGCCGTCGACTGGGAGCTCAAGGGCGTTCCGCTGCGCATCGAGGTCGGCCCGCGCGACCTGGAGAACGGCACCGCGATGCTGGCCCGCCGCATCCCGGGCGGCAAGGAGCCGGTCTCCATCGACGCCTTGGCCGCGCTGCTCCCGGGCGTGCTGGAGGAGGACCAGGCGCTGCTGCTGCGCCAGTCCCGCGAGCGCCGCGAGTCCCGCACGGTCGACGTCAAGACCGTCGACGAGGCCGTCGAGGCCTCGGCGACCGGCTGGGGCCGGATCTCCTGGGCCGACCTCGGCGCGGAGGGCGAGGCCAAGCTGGCCGAGCAGGGCGTCACGGTGCGCTGCATCGTCGCGGCCGACGGCTCGGTGCCGCAGGCGGACGACCAGGAAGGCAACGTCGCGATCGTCGCCCGCGCGTACTGACCTCCGTCCCGGTGTCCGGCGGATGTCCCCTCGGCGTCCGCCGGACGTCCGTCGTCCACGGGTAATGACCGTCACCGGCGACATTTGCCCGGAATGCGGATGGGTAAGAATCCGGTAACTGTTCAGGCGTGTCCCTGCGGTGGACATCCCTACTGGCCGGTCAACTCCCGGTATTAACGGAATAGCGGTACGGTGTACGGCCCGTGGCCCTGTCAATCCGGCAGGCCCACGGGCCGTACGTCCTGGGTGGCGACAGCCCGCCCCCCGGACGGAATTCAGCAGGCCCGTCGGCGTTGCGACGGGCCGAAACCGGCAGGGGGTTGGTCTTGCGTCAGATCCGGAACGCGCAATTCGCGCGCGGCCTTGCATTCCTGGGAGTTCCCTGTGAATTCCCCGGGAACGAGAACATGCGGAACATCGGCTCGCACTCCATCGTTGGTCTAGCGTGAGCACGACACAGCCCCTCGTTCTCGCGGCCGAACTGGCCGCCGCCTGGAGCGACATCCAGGCCTACCACCAGGACCTCCCCGACCTCGCCTCGCCCGAGGCGCTGATCGGAGAGTCCTCCTCGGCCTGCGGGACGCGGCTCGGATTCGAGCGCCTCCTCCACGAGGCCGCCCACGGTCTGGCCGCGGCCCGGGACATCCGGGACACCTCGCGGGCCGGCCGCTACCACAACCGGCGCTTCCTGATGCTCGCTTCCGAGCTGGGCCTGGCGCACCCGGTCGAACCGCACGCGAGCAGCGGCTTCTCCCAGGTGACCATGCTCAAGGAGACCCAGGAGCGGTACGCCGAGACCATCGAGCGCCTGGACCGTGCCCTCGGGGCGCACCAGGAGGCGGTGGCCGGCGACGGCGCGACGCGCGCCTTCCGCGGCCCGGCGGCCCGGCACGGCTCCTCCGGGGGCGGCGTGCGGGTCAAGGCGGTCTGCGGTTGCGGGCGCAACGTCCGGGTCGTCCCGTCGGTGCTCGCGCAGGCGTCCATCGTCTGCGGGGCGTGCCAGCAGCCGTTCAAGATCGCGTAGTCGGCGCCGACGTCCCGGCGGGCTGCTGTGCGGGCAGCCGTCCCGCCGGAATGAGCGGCACGGCGTCGCGGCTTGGGCCCTTGGGCTCTTGAACTCTCGAGCCTGGGAGCTCCTGGGCAGTGAAGAGTGAGTGGTACGGCAGGACAGCGGTGATGTCTTCGGGTTGGACCGGGAGCGGGGGCTCCCGGTCGAGCCCTGACCGGGCGCCCGGTCCCGCGTACAGGCGGTTCTCGCCGATGTGGCAGAATGGACAGCTGAGTACTCGGCAGCCGAGCAGGACCCCTCTCTCCTACGGCTGGCGTGTCCCTTGAACGGTCCGCCGCGCAACCCCACGCGATGGCGAGCCCGTTCACCCACGTCAACACCAGGAGAATCCACTCCCGTGGCAGTCAAGATCAAGCTGAAGCGTCTCGGCAAGATTCGCTCCCCGCACTACCGCATCGTCGTCGCCGACGCCCGCACCAAGCGTGACGGCCGCGCGATCGAGGAGATCGGCATCTACCAGCCGACCTACAACCCCTCGAAGATCGAGGTCGACAGCGACCGCGCCCAGTACTGGCTGTCCGTCGGCGCCCAGCCGACCGAGCCGGTTCTCGCCATCCTGAAGCTGACCGGCGACTGGCAGAAGTTCAAGGGTCTGCCGGCCCCGGCGCCGCTGAAGGTCGCCGAGCCGAAGGTCGAGGACTTCTCGCACCTGTTCGCGAAGGCCGTCGCCGGCTTCGAGGACGCCACCACCGGCGTCGCCATCACCCCGAAGGCCAAGAAGTCGGACAAGGCCGAGGCTGAGGCCGACGCCGCTGCCGAGGCCTGATCGTGATCGAGGACGCCCTCGACCACCTGGTGAAGGGCATCGTCGAGCACCCCGACGAGGTGCAGGTGCGCTCGCGCAACCTGCGTCGGGGTAACACCATCGAGGTGCGGGTGCACCCCGATGACCTCGGCAAGGTGATCGGCCGGGGCGGCCGTACGGCGCGCGCTCTGCGCACCGTGGTCGGCGCCCTCGGCGGTCGCAACGTCCGGGTCGACCTGGTCGACGTGGACAACATTCGCTGACGCTGCTGCTCGTTCAGCCGTCAGGGCTTGTGAGGCCGACCGGGACGCATGTCGTCCCGGTCGGCCTTTTCGCATTTCCGTTCGCATTTCCGTCGCACCATCGCTTCGCAGCCCGTCGCTTTTCGTTTCGGCTCAGGAACTCCAGGAGAACGATCACCGTGCAGCTCGTCGTCGGCAGGATCGGCCGTGCCCACGGCATCAGGGGGGACGTCAGTGTCGAGGTCCGCACCGACGAGCCGGAACTCCGGCTCGGCCCCGGTGCCGTCGTACTCACCGACCCCGCGTCCGTCGGACCGCTGACCGTCGAGTCCGGCCGGGTGCACAGCGGCCGGCTGCTGCTGCGCTTCGCCGGTGTCAAGGACCGCAACGCGGCCGAGGCCCTGCGCGGCACCCTGCTCATCTCCGAGGTCGACCCGGAGGAGAGCCCCGAGGACCCGGAGGAGTACTACGACCACCAGCTGATCGGCCTGGACGTGGTGCTGCTCGACGGCACCCCGGTCGGCGAGCTGACCGAGGTCGTCCACCTGCCGTACCAGGACCTGCTCACCGTCCGGAAGGCCGACGGGACGGAGGTGCTGGTGCCGTTCGTCACCCAGATCGTGCCGACCATCGACCTGGAGAACCAGCGCGCCGTGATCACCCCGCCGGCCGGGCTGATCGACCCGGAGCGGGCCGAGGTCGCGGGGAGCTCCTCGGCCGAGGGGGCCGAGGGCTCGGAGGACGCCGAGGGCTCGGAGGAGTCGAAGTGACCGTCGAGGAGAACGCCGGGGCGGGCGACGCGGCTGGTTCGAGCGGCGCGGCTGTTTCCGGCGGCGCGGCCGGTTCGGGCGGCGCGGTGTCCGGCGGCGCCGGTTCCGGCGGCGTGCAGAGCGGCATGCGGATCGACGTCGTCACGATCTTCCCCGAGTACCTGGAGCCGCTGGACGTCTCGTTGGTCGGCAAGGCCCGCGCCCGCGGCCAGCTGGACGTGCACATCCACGACCTGCGCGGGTGGACCCACGACGTGCACCGCACGGTCGACGACAGCCCGTACGGCGGCGGCCCCGGCATGGTGATGAAGCCCGAGCCGTGGGGCGAGGCGCTGGACGCGGTGGTCGCCGCCGGCCCCGAGGGGCAGGTGCCCACCCTGGTCGTGCCGACCCCGAGCGGGCGCCCGTTCACCCAGGAGCTCGCCCAGGAACTGGCCGGCCGCCCCTGGCTGGCCTTCACTCCCGCCCGGTACGAGGGCATCGACCGCCGGGTGATCGAGGAGGCGGCCACCCGGATGCCGGTGGTCGAGGCCTCGATCGGCGACTACGTGCTGGCCGGCGGCGAGGTCGCCGTGCTGGTGATGGTCGAGGCGATCGCCCGGCTGCTGCCCGGGGTGCTCGGCAACGCCGAGTCCCACCGCGACGACTCCTTCGCGCCGGGCGCGATGGCCGACCTTCTGGAGGGCCCGGTCTACACCAAGCCCGCCGAGTGGCGCGGCCGCACGGTGCCGGACGTGCTGCTCAGCGGCAACCACGGCAAGATCGCCCGCTGGCGCCGCGAGCAGGCCTTCGCCCGGACCCTGGCCAACCGGCCCGACCTGGTCGAGCGCTGGCAGTACGGCTCCTTCGACAAGAAGGAGCGCGAGGCGCTGAGCATCCTCGGCCTGGCCTGGGACGAGCGGCTCGGCCGATTTCGGTCCGTGGCCGGTGATGTGGAAGAATAGGCCGCTGTTGTCTGTCGCTGGTCCCCTTCCGTAGGGGGCACGTGGACCGGCGCCCCCGCCACGGGGGGATCGTCGTCAGCCGAAGCGGCCCGCAGCACATCCCATTGAGACGACTTTCCGTGGGCGGCCCGTGGCGCCCGCGATGGAGAGCAACATGAGCAACAAGCTCGCTGCTGTCGACGCGGCCTCGCTGCGTAGCGACATTCCGGCCTTCCGCGCCGGTGACACCCTGAAGGTTCACGTCCGGGTCATCGAGGGCAACCGCTCCCGTGTCCAGGTCTTCCAGGGCGTCGTCATCCGTCGCCACGGCGCCGGTATCGGTGAGACCTTCACCGTCCGCAAGGTCAGCTTCAACGTCGGCGTGGAGCGCACCTTCCCGGTGCACACCCCGGTCGTCGAGAAGATCGAGGTCGTGACCCGCGGTGCGGTTCGCCGCGCCAAGCTGTACTACCTGCGTGACCTCCGCGGCAAGGCCGCGAAGATCAAGGAGAAGCGCGACCGCTGATCCACCGGCCCCCGGCCTCGCCGGGGGATCGGAACGCTCGGAGGGGGCCGAACGGCCGCAAGGTAAGCTCACCCCCCGATGAGCACGCATGAACCACCCGCGGACCGCGACGGCAGTCCCGCACCCACCGGTGCGGACTCGCTGTCGCGGTCCGCGGTCGTTACCGGGGGCGATCCCGCGGCCGTCTCCGGTGCGACCGTCTCCGGTGGGGTCGTCTCCGGTGGGGCCGGCGGCGATGCGGCGGCGGACGGCGTCGAGCGCCCGGAGCGCGGCGACGGGCCCGAGCACGCCGAGGATCCGGAACAGACCGACGGCTCCGGCGAGGACGGCCCGGACCAGGACGAGGATCCGGGGCACTCGCGTTCGCGGGACCTGCTGCTGTTGGTCGGGATCTGCCTGACGGCCCTGCTGCTGGTGAACGCCTTCGTCGCGCGTCCGTTCGCGGTGCCCTCCGGGTCGATGGAGGAGACCCTGCGCCCGGGCGACCGGCTGGTCGCGAACCAGCTCGCCTACGCCTTCGGCGGCCACCCCCAGCGGGGCGACGTCGTGGTCTTCGACGGGACGGGCTCCTTCCTGCGCGAGTCGGCGAAGCCGTCGGGCTTCTGGGACGGCCTGCGCTCCTTCGCCCAGGACCTCGGCCTCGCGCCGGCCGGGGACACCGTCTACGTCAAGCGGGTGATCGGCGTCGGCGGGGACCGGGTGACCAGCACCGGCCCGGGTGCGCCGATCACCGTCAACGGCGTGCCGGTCGACGAGACCTCCTACCTGTCCCCGGGCGACGACCCGTCGCGCGTGGCGTTCGACGTCGTCGTGCCGGCCGGCGAGCTGTGGGTGATGGGTGACCACCGCAGCGCCTCCCGGGACTCCCGCGACCACCTCGGCGAGCCCGGTGGCGGCTTCGTGCCCGAGGAGAAGGTGATCGGGCGGGCGGACTGGGTGGTCTACCCGTTCTCGCGCTGGACCAGTCTGGAACGGCCCGCGGCCTTCGCCGTGATGGGGGGAACGGGCGGTCATGGGGAGCAGGGGTAAGGGACGGCTCGCCGACCGTCCCGCCGCGGAGCCGTCGGGTGCCGGCCGGCGGGCCGCCGGGGGACCGTCCGCGAGGGGAACGGGAGGGGGCGGCGCGGCAAGCAGTGGCCCGACCGGGGCCCGGCCGGCCCGTGGCCGGGCCGAGCGACGGCGCAGTGCCCGCAAGGCGGCCCGCCGGCGCAAGCGTTCGCTGGTGCGCGAGGTGCCGCTGATCGTCCTGGTGGCCCTGCTGGTGGCGCTGGTGTTGAAGACCTTCCTGGTCCAGGTGTTCGTGATCCCCTCGGGCTCGATGGAGCAGACCATCCTGATCGGGGACCGGGTGATGGTGGACAAGCTGACCCCCTGGTTCGGCAGTGAGCCGCAGCGCGGTGACATCGTGGTGTTCAAGGATCCGGGCGGCTGGCTGGAGCGCGACCACGAGCCGTCCGACGAGGGCCCGGTGCTGGGCGTGACCAAGCAGGTGCTGACCTTCGTCGGACTGCTGCCCTCCGACGACGAGCAGGACCTGATCAAGCGGGTGATCGGCGTCGGCGGGGACACCGTCGAGTGCTGCGACGCGCAGGGGCGCCTCAGCGTCAACGGCCGTCCGGTGGAGGAGCCCTACCTCGCGCCGGGCAACCCGCCGTCCCGGCAGACCTTCAAGGTGCTGGTGCCGCGGGGGCGGCTGTGGGTCATGGGCGACCACCGGGACGTCTCCGCCGACTCCCGTTTCCACATGGGCAATCCGGGACAGGGGACGATCCCGTTGGGCGACGTGGTCGGTCGCGCGTTCGTGATCGCCTGGCCGCTGGACCGCTTCCATCAACTCGATGCGCCGAGTTCACTCTCCTCTCTCTCACGGATGCCGCAGGCCGGTGGAACTGCCGCGGGATCGGTGGGCGTTGGGCCGGTTCCTGTGGAACCACCGCTCGTTATGGGGGTGTTGGGCATCCTTCCGCTCGTGGTTCGCCGGTCCGGGCGGCCTCCGGAGTGAGCCGCGCCGGCCGCCGACCGGACAGGCCTCGCGTGTGGGACCGCGAGCCGGATGCCTCGGAGTGATAGAGAAGTGCAGGTGCGGCCGGGAGTGCTCCCGGCCGTGGGCCGAGGCTGTGCTGGTGTCAGGGGAGTCCGCGGTGGGCAGCCCTGAGGCGTTCATGGTCGAGGTGAGCGTGGTGCCCGCTGTGCGGCACTCTGAGCGCGGGCGCGCGGGCGTCCGCACAGCAGGGAGGAGACGTTGTGGGGGATTTGGTGATCGGCGCCCGGTCAGGCGCCGGAGAGCCCGAGGGTCCGGGCCGTCGGGCGGACCGGTCCGCCGAGTCCGCGTCCTCCTCGGCCTCGGTCGAGGACGCGGCGGCGCAGACCGCCGACGGGCAGGGTGGCACCGGTTCGGAGGACCCCCCGGACTCCCCGCACCCGGGGGCCGAGCCCGCGGACGGGTCGGAGTCGGAGGCTCCGGCCAAGCCGCGCAAGCCGCGGTCGTTCTGGAAGGAACTGCCGATCCTGGTCGGCATCGCGCTGGTCCTCGCGCTGGTGATCAAGACCTTCTTCGTCCAGGCGTTCTCCATTCCGTCGGAGTCGATGCAGAACACGCTGCAGGTCGGCGATCGCGTCCTGGTGGACAAGCTGACCCCCTGGTTCGGGGCCGAACCCGAGCGTGGTGAGGTCGTGGTGTTCCACGACCCGGGCGGCTGGCTGAACGACGAGCCGACCCAGCAGAGCAGCAACTCCGTCCTGCGCGGCGTGCAGGACGTGCTCAGCTTCGTCGGCCTGATGCCCTCGGCCAACGAGAAGGACCTGATCAAGCGGGTCATCGCGGTCGGCGGGGACACCGTCGAGTGCGAGGGCGAGGGGCCGGTCAAGGTCAACGGCGTCGCGCTCGACGAGCCGTACGTCTACCAGGGCAACACCCCCTGCGGCGACCGTCCGTTCGGCCCGGTCAAGGTGCCCAAGGACCGGATCTGGGTGATGGGCGACCACCGCGCCAACTCGCTGGATTCCCGCTTCCACATGGACCAGCCGGGTGGCGGCACCGTCCCGGTGGACAACGTGATCGGGCGCGCCTTCGTGGTGGCCTGGCCGGTCGGCCACTGGTCGACGCTGCCGGTGCCGGACACCTTCGACCAGAAGGGCCTGGCGGCGGCCGCGCCGATGGCGCCCCCCGTGGCCGGTGCGGTGGGGGCCGTCGCCCTGCTCCCGCTGGTGCGTCGGGTGCGGGGTCGCGCGGAGCGCCGCAAGGAGTCCTGAGCTCCACCGGATCGTGTTCCACCGGGTTGCCCCCGGCTCTTGCGCGGGCCGTGGTACCGACGAGTAATCTGCTCGGACGTGCCACGGCCCGTCGGCTTCTCCGCCCGTGCCTCCGGCGTGCCAGTGGTGATCTCCGGTCGGCCAGAGGTGGACGGTTCTGATGAGCGGTGTCGTGGAGCAGACGGTCGACCACCCGAGCGCGCCCGCCCGTGCGGGCCGCCGGCCGGCCGCGGTGCTGCAGGGCGTCGCGCTGGCGCTCGGACTGGTGCTGATGATCGGCGGCTTCGCCCTGATCGCGATCGACTACCGGCCGTACAAGATCCCCACCGCCTCGATGCACCCGACGCTGCGCATCGGGGACACCGTGCTCGCCCGCAAGGTCGGCGGCGGCGACGTCGGGCGGGGCGACGTGGTGGTCTTCCGGGACCAGGCCTGGGGCAGCGAACTCATGGTCAAGCGGGTGGTCGCGGTCGGCGGGGACACCGTCGCCACCACCGGGGCCGAGCACCGGCTGACGGTCAACGGGCAGCCGGTGGAGGAGCCCTACCTCGCGACGCAGGGCCGCCAGGGCGATTCGTTCAGCGTGACGGTGCCGCAGGGCCGGCTGTTCCTGCTCGGTGACAACCGGGTGGGCTCGCTGGACTCCCGGACCCACCTGGAGGTCG
Organism: Kitasatospora sp. NPDC001547; assembly: GCF_042894165.1. Classification (NCBI taxonomy): domain Bacteria; kingdom Bacillati; phylum Actinomycetota; class Actinomycetes; order Kitasatosporales; family Streptomycetaceae; genus Kitasatospora; species Kitasatospora sp. NPDC001547. The sequence continues at coordinate 64,761 of NZ_JBIAVL010000023.1, forward strand.
ACGGCGGGACCGTCCCGGCCGACGCCGTGGAGGCCAGGGTCGAAGCCACCGTGCTGCCCTTCGACCGGACGGGCCTGCTCGACCGGGTCACGGACTTCGACGGCTTCGCGGGCCCGAAGGCCTCGCAGCCGGGGCCGCTGGGGCCTTTCGCCTTCGCCTCCGTCGCGGGCGCGGCGCTGATCCTCGTGACCTCGGCGGTGGGAGGGGTGGCGGGCCTGGCCCGGCGGATCCGGAGGCGCAGCTCCTGAGCGGGACCGTCGCCCGGCCGGCCGCTCTGCCGAACATCGCCCCGGACGGCCGCGCCGGGTGGCAGGATCGGTAGCGCCACCGATGCGAACGGAAGGAGCGTGGAGCGCTGCCATGACAGCACGGCGTCGCAGGGCGGCGCGGATCCTGCTGCTGGACGGGCTGGACCGCATCCTCCTCTTCCAGGGGGCCGACCCGGTCACCCCGGAGGAGACGTGGTGGTTCACGCCCGGGGGCGGCTTGGAGTCGGGGGAGGACGTGCGCGCGGCCGCCGAGCGGGAGCTCGCCGAGGAGACCGGCCTCCGGGGTGTGGACCTGGGGCCCTTGGTGGCGTACGGCACGGTGTCGTTCTCCTTTCAGGGACAGCGTTACGAGCAGGAGCAGTGGTTCCACCTGGCCCGGACCACGGAGACGGGCCTGGACCACTCGGGCATGGGCGCGGACGAGCACGCCCAGCTGCTCGCGGCGCGCTGGTGGACGGTCGAGGAACTGAGGGGGACCGCGGAGACGGTCTATCCGGTCGGACTGGTGGACTTCCTGGAGCGGCTGCTGGCCGAGGGCCCGCCGGTGGATCCGGTACGGCTCTGACCGTGGGTGCGGTGGTCCACAATGGGTGGACGTGACAAATGAGGGGACGCCTGGATGAGTGCCGAAGATCTCGAGAAGTACGAGACCGAGATGGAGCTCAAGCTCTACCGGGAGTACCGGGACGTCGTCGGCCTGTTCAAGTACGTGATCGAGACCGAGCGACGGTTCTACCTCACCAACGACTACGAGCTGCAGGTGCACTCGGTCCAGGGCGAGGTGTTCTTCGAGGTGTCGATGGCGGATGCGTGGGTCTGGGACATGTACCGGCCGGCCCGGTTCGTCCGCAAGGTCCGGGTGCTGACCTTCAAGGACGTGAACATCGAGGAACTCGCGAAGAGCGATCTGGAGCTGCCCTCGGACGAGTCCGGCTTCGGGAGCTGACGTTGGACGACTCCGTCCCGCGTTGTCCAGCCGAATTTCGCGGGAACGGACCTCTTCACCCCTGCGGGTGACAAGAATTGTCGACAAGTTGGGGTTATCCACAGGGGACGGTAATTCCCGGGCCTCGTCGTGCGCATTGGTGCAGCCTCCTCCGCGGAGGTGGTCACCATGCAGCACACCGTCGTGCAGGACCAGGCCGTACCGGACCGGGCAGTACCGGACGCGGCCGCAGCCGGGAAGGCCCCGCGGGCGATCCCGGACCGCAGCACCAAGAACGGGCTCGGCCGCTACGGGGAACGGGTCGCCGCCCGCCGACTCGCGGAGGCCGGGCTCCGCATCCTGGACCGCAACTGGCGCTGCGTCGAGGGCGAGCTGGACATCGTCGCCCTCGACGGCGACACCGTGGCGGTCTGCGAGGTGAAGACCCGCTCCGAGCGGGGCTTCCAGCAGCCCACCGAGGCCATCGACCGGGCCAAGGCCGCCCGGCTGCAACGCCTGGCCGAGCGCTGGATGGCCGAGCGCTGGCCCGGTCACTTCGCCGAACTGGCCGGGCCCGGCTACGACCCGGGGCCCACTGATCCGCAATGGCCGCCCGCCCCACCGGGCGGGGTGCGGATCGACCTGGTCGCGGTGGTCAACCGGGCGCGGGGTGCGGCCCTGGTCGACCACCTGCGGGGGGTGGTCTGAGATGGCCTTCGCCCGCACCTGTTCCGTCGCGCTGGTCGGCGTCGACGGAGTGATCGTCGAGGTCCAGGCCGATCTGGAGCCCGGGGTGGCCGCGTTCACCCTGGTCGGCCTGCCCGACAAGGCGCTCACCGAAGCCCGCGACCGGGTCCGTGCCGCGGTGGTGAACAGCGGCGAGGCCTGGCCGCAGCGCAAGCTGACGGTCGGCCTCAGCCCCGCCTCGGTGCCCAAGAGCGGCAGCGGCTTCGACCTCGCGGTGGCCTGCGCCGTGCTGGCCGCCGCCGAACGGCTCGACCCCTCCGCCATCGCCGACCTGCTGGTCATCGGCGAGCTGGGGCTGGACGGCCGGGTGCGGCCGGTCAGAGGGGTGCTGCCGTCGGTGCTGGCCGCCGCCGACGCCGGTTACGAGCGGGTCGTGGTCGCCGAGCAGACCGCGCCCGAGGCCTCGCTCGTCCCCGGGGTGACGGTGATCGGCGTCCGCAGCCTGCGCCAGCTCGTCGCCATCCTGACCGGCACGACGGCACCGGAGGAGCCGCCCGACCCGATCGGCGGCCGGCCGGATCCGCTGATGGCCGGGCTGATGCTGCCCTGCGCGGGTGTGCGGGGCCTGCCCGACGACCGGACGGCCCGGCTCGACATGGCCGACGTGGCCGGCCAGTACGAGGCCCGGCGGGCCCTGGAGATCGCCGCCGCCGGAGGACACCACCTCTACCTGAAGGGCCCACCGGGCGCGGGCAAGACGATGCTGGCGGAGCGGTTGCCCGCGCTGCTCCCGCCGCTGACCCAGAAGGAGGCCCTGGAGGTCACCGCCGTCCACTCGGTGGCGGGGTTGCTCCCGGCCGGGCGCCCACTGATCGACACCGCTCCCTACTGCGCCCCGCACCACTCCACGACGATGCCGGCCATCGTCGGCGGCGGCAGCGGTCTGCCGAGACCGGGGGCGGTGTCGCTGGCCCACCGGGGCGTGCTCTTCCTGGACTTAATCAACCTGTAGTCCATGTGTATGGAATGTTCGTTTTCGATCGTTTCTAGCGGCATTTTGCTCGGCTAACCGCACACGATGCTGATGTACGGCACGTGAGCGAAGGGACCTCGGGTGCGGCAGGGACTGGTCATCGGGGACATCCGTGTACAGGAGGTGATCCGGGGTGATGGCCGGGTCGAGTACACCGTCCTGGAACCGGACGGAGCGATCCACAAGGTCCCGGACGCCTACCTCAGGTCACTGACCGCCGGTACCAGCCGGACGTACGCCTACCTGCTCGTCGATCACCTTCGGTGGCTGGTGATGGAGTGCCTCGACTTCCCGACCATCACGTTCGCTGACCTTGAGCGATACATGGGGGCGGTCGGGGCGGAGTATCCGGGCCCGTTCGGACAGCCCTGGCGCTCGGACAAGAAGCCGTACCGCCAGAGCACGCTGGAGGTCGCGGCCGCCTGCCTGAAGGGCTTCTACGTGCACCTGGCGAACCGGGGAGTGAACACGGAACTCGGTGAAGCCCTGGACCGGAATCGGCTTCCGACAACGGCCGATCGGCGAAGGGCCTTCCTTGGGCACACCTTGACGTCGATGCCCGCCAACCCGATCGCGCCGAACGGGAAGGTGCGCCGCCGCCATCCCAAGATGCTGCCGGAGGGCGCGAAGCAGAGCCTGCCCGGGACGCTCCGCTGGGCGCGCGACCGGATGATCGTCAGCTGGCTGGGTGACGGAGGCTTCCGCGTTGGCGAGCTCTGCGGGCTCCACCTGGTTGACCTGCACCTTCGCAAGAACGCGGACTGCGGTGAGTGCAGGGAACCCCACGTCCACATCTGCCATCGCGAGACGAACACGAACCGCAGCCGCGTCAAAGTCAAGGACGCCTGGGAGGTGAACAACGGCATCGTGCGCGGCGGAACCGTCCGCCGCGCCAGCCCCGGCATGATCCATACCCACTTCGACTACATGACCACCCAGTACCCGCGCCAGGCCCGCCACGGCATGCTGCTGGTCCAGCTCCAGGGCCCGAAGGCCGGCGACCCGCTGGCTACCGCGGCCGTCCGCAGCATGCTGAAGCACGCCGGTATCCGCCTGAAGTTCGACAAGGTCCTGCCGAAGGAGTTCAGGCACACCTTCACGTCCGAGGTGCTGGACGCGGCGAAGGGCAACGCGATGATCGCCAAGGAGGCCGGCGGCTGGAGGTCTGCGGCCATGGTCGACGAGGTCTACGGCCATGTCGATGTTCATGATCCGGTTTTCGCTGCCGCGCTGGAGAGGACGTGGGGTCTGTGACGAGCGCCCGGACGCGCCTGGCGAGCGAACACGACAAGCCGGCGGAACCGCGCCTGAAGCTGCTGAGCCACGACGTCCCCGCCCGTGAGTGGCGTGACCGGCTCGAACTGCTCGAAGCGCTGATCAGCGCACCGAACTTCGACCCTGCTCTGCGGGGCGACGTCCTGCGTCTGCCCCGCGACCATCCCCACCTCGGATGGGGATGCCAGGTCCCCCAGTGCGGGCGCACGAAGAACGAGAGCAGCCTCCTCTGCAACCGGCACTACGAGGAGTGGCGGCAGGCCAAGGCGGCCGGCATCAGCAAGCCGCAGTTCCTCCTGGAGGCGACCCCGGCGCCAGTCGCGGTCGGACAACAGCGGCAACGGTGCCTGATCTGCCCCGATCGCGGGACCATCAGGCAGGAGCCTCCCCTCTGCGGGTCGCACTACTCCAAATGGGTGGACGCCGACATGCCTCCACTGGAGGACTGGTGCATGACCCAGCGCCCCGGCGCCGGCTACGGCACCTGCAAGGTCGTGATCTGTGAGGAGCCGGCCGCGTCGCCTTTGGGCCTGTGCTACCGCCACTACGGCCGCTACATGGAGAGCAACCGGCCCGGCGGCGCCCGCCTCACCAGGAGCTGGGCAATTGACTACGCGCGCACTGGCCGACCGCCAGTCGTCTGCTTTGACGACGAGAGCCAGTTCCAGCGATGGTGCGAGAAGTCCAGGCCAGTCCTGGTCACCGGCTGCATCAGCCTGGAAGGACTGCCCAAACTCGCCGCCGCGGAACTGCAGTGGGGCCTGTTCGACCACTACCAGCAGGCTCAGCCCAGCCGCTGGACCATCGGCTCCATCCAGCGCACCGTCCGGGCCTGCATGAACCTCGGCATCAAGTCGTTCGCCGAGCGGGAGCACCCGAAGGTCGCCAGCCTGCCGTCGCACCAGAGGATGATCATCCGGGAGATCCGTGAGAGCCTGCGGAAGATCTACTTCACCCAGGACGACACGAAGGAAGTCGGCTTCATCGAGACAGTCCACTTCGGGCGCCAGTTTCAAGGCGCGTCCAGCTACATGGACCTCACGTCCATTCCGCAGCGGTGGCTCCGCGACTTGCTCTGGGAGTACATGGCAGCCCAGCTGAGATCCCAGAAATGCCCGCGGACCCGAGGCCCCTTCGACACCGCTCGCCGCTCGGTCATCCAGCTCGGCACCTTCCTCGCCGCCGAGGTCCCGCAAGCCGACTCGGGTCCGGAGGTCCTGACTGAGAAGCACACCGAGGCGTTTGTGGCGGACATGCGCCACCGCGAACGCGAAGGGCTCCCCTCGCTGGGGCTGTTCCAGTCCGCCACCGGCAAGGCGACGATCGTTACCAGCACCCAGCGGCGGATGACCTTCAACGGACTCCACAAGCTCCTCTACTGGGCCCTGGAAACCGGGCAATCGGAAGCGATCGGACTGCCCCGGATCTTCATCACCGCCATGCCCACCGGCGGAACGGATCCCAAGATCTCCCGAAACCCGTTCACCGACGACGTCGCCCGGGCCTTGGCCGACGAGGAGAACCTCCAGCAGTTCGCGTTCCGCTTCGACTCCCAGGACTTCGGCCTGCGCGACATCTGGGAGACCATCGTCTTCACCGGCCGGCGTTGCAGCGAGGTGGTCAAGCTCCGCCTGGACTGCATCGGGCGCTACGGCGGCCTCCCGCTCCTCTGGCACGACCAGACGAAGGTCAGGAACTACAACGACGCGATCCGGATCCCGGAATACCTCTTCGAGAAGCTGGAACAGCGCCAGACCAAGACGCTCCAGCGTTTCGAAGAACACCACGGGCGGATGCCGACCCGGGACGAGCGCACCAAGCTCGCCCTGTTTCCCTCGCCGGTGTGTAACGCGAATCGCCAGAAGTCACTGTCCTACGGACACTTCCAGATCAGCTTCTCCGGCTGGGTCGACACCCTCGACCTCGGCGCCGTCGTCGCCCACCAGGCCCGGCACACCATGGCCACCAAACTCCTTCGCCAGGGCGCCTCCCTCGCCCACATCCGTCGCTACCTCGGCCAGGTCTCCGACCGCATGGCAGAGCACTACGCGAAGGTCGCCAACTCCGACCTCGAAGACGTCCTGCAAGCGGTCTGGGTGGCCGGCCCCGGCTCATCCTCCCCAGGCGAACTGCTGACCGGTGACCAGCCCCTCACCCAGCACGAGGCCATGGCCCTGGCCCTGGACCTCAGCCGTCGCAGCACCCCCGCGGAAGGCGGACTCTGCACCTTCCAGCCGGTCGTCGACGGCGGTGCCTGCCCCTGGAACCTGGACTGCGAGAACTGCGACAAGTTCGTCCTGTCCGGAGCTGACCTCGTCTACTGGCGCCGCAAGCAGCAGCAGTGGCGCTCCATCGCCGAGCGCGCACCGGACGACACCACGGCGGACTACCTCCACAAGCTGTTCGAGCCGACCGCCCGCGCGATCGACGGCCTGGAACGGGCCCTTGCCGGCATGGGCCTGCTGGAGGAAGCCCTGACGCTGGACCTGCGACGCCCCCAGGACTACTTCCAACGGGTCTGGAGCACCGCCTTCCGCGCAGCCGACCTGGCCAGGCTCGCCGACGAACCCGAACCCGCCAACGAGCCAGAGATCTCCGGAGCGGCATGACCATGAGGCCCGACCAGACTGCCGCGGCGATCGCCGCGCGCCGCCGCACCACTGACCTCATGAACGTCCGGGTCCGGCAAGCGCTCACACAGATGCGCCGCGAACGCGCAAAGATCACCTACGCCGCTGTCGCACGACGCGCGGACGTGTCCCGCACGTTCCTCTACCAGAACGACGATGCCCGCAAGGCCGTCGAAGACGCTGGGGCAGAGGCCGCAGGCCAGTTCACCAAGGACGAGTCGGCCAAGGCCGCCCAGCTCGACGCCGCCTGGCGCGAGCGCGCGCTCAACGCGGAGGAACTCGTGAAGACCATGAGCGACGAGGTCCGCTCACAGCGTCGTCAGCTGGCGACCTTGCTCGGCCGCGTCCGCGACCTGGAAGGCCACCTTCCCGCCGATGCAGTCCAACGACTCGTCAGCGAGAACACCACGCTGAAGGTTCGGCTGCGGCAGCAGACGCAGGAGAACCGAACCCTTGAAGACCGGCTCACTGCGGCGCGAGAGAACAACCGCTTCCTCGACAAACGCATCGCCGACCTTGAGACCGCGCTGCTCGAAGCCAAATCGCCGACGGAGCTCAGCTGAAAGTCGGCAGCGATCGCCTCAGTCAGTGCCGTCGACTGCTCTCGACGGCGGTCGGGACGACCTTGCGCACGTGATCCGCGTCGAAGGCGCGCGGGGAGCTCTTGAACCCGGCCACCGCCACCACATCGGCGCGCGTCACCGTCGCCGCCCCCATGAGCTTCGGCTTCTTCGGCTTGACGCGCTCGGGTCGATACACCGAGGGGTCCGCCGCAATCTTCCGGGCCCTCCTGATCGCGGAAGCGCGGTTCTGCTGCCGCGTCTCCTTGCAGAGCAGGCGAACCAGATCCTCGCGCCTGACCACCTCGTCGAACGACAGCGAGCCCTGAGGACGGCCCGTTACCAACGACTCGTACTCCTCCAGAGCCGCCCGAATGCGTCGGACGGCAGCCCTGGCGGCCGCATACTCTCTGGGCTTCATCGACGCAGAGGCTACGCTCGCCCGGCCGCCCAGAACAGAGGAACCGACCCGGAACTTCGGTGACCTGATGGGCAACTCCGGCCCTTGGAACCCACCCACCCCACGTCGCGAACATGACCGTCACGCATTTCCGCACGTCAGATACGACGCTGACACTCGTCCGCGCGGAAAAGCGGACGAGGCGCCGGAGTTCCCGGTCCGGGTGCTCGACGCGCTGCGCCAGCCGCTGGAGTCGGGCGAGGTGGTGATCGCCCGCTCGGCCGGATCGCTCCGGCTCCCGGCCCGCTTCTTGCTCTGCCTGGCGGCCAACCCCTGCCCGTGCGGCCGGTACTCCCGGCGGGGCGAGGGCTGCGAGTGCACCCCGGCCATGGTCAGCCGCTACCAGGGGCGGCTGTCCGGGCCGCTGCTGGACCGGGTGGACCTCCAGGTCCAGGTGGCCCCGGTGACGAGGGTCGAGCTCATGGAGCGGGACACCACGGCGGAGACCACCGAGACCGTCGCGGCCCGGGTGCTGGCCGCGCGGGAGCGGGCGGCGGCCCGGCTGGCGAACACCCCGTGGCGGACCAACGCGGAGGTGCCGGGCCACGAGCTGCGCACCCGCTGGCAGCTCGCGGCCGGCGCGCTCAACGACGCCGCGCGGCAGCTGGAGCGGGGGCTGCTGACCGCCCGGGGCCTGGACCGGGTGCTCAGGGTCGCCTGGACGGTCGCCGACCTCGCCGGACGCGACCGGCCGGACCAGCGGGACGTCCGCACGGCCCTGGTCCTGCGCACCGGCGTGGAGCACGGGCTGCCGCTGACCGAGCGGGTCTTCGGCCGGCTCGGTGGAATCCCGGCGCAGCGCGGCAGCCCGGAGGACGGCCGGCCCGGGGAGCCCGAGGCGCCGGACACGAAGGCGCGGAACCAGGAGGGTGAGGCATGAACCAGTTGCTGAGGCAACCTCGGATCCCCACGGCGGCCGAGGCCGGGGGCGGAACCACCACCGACGCCGGGTCCGAGCCCGAGCGCCTCGCCCGGGTGCTGCTCGGCCGGATCAGCGAACCGGGGGACGCGGTGGTCGGCCGGTGGCTCGGCCAGCTCCCCGCCGTCGACGTGGTCAGGGCGATCCGGGACGGAACGGTGCCCGACCACCCCGGGCTGGACGCCACCCGGCTGGCCGGGTACCAGGCGCGGCTCCCCGGGCTGGACCCGCGGACGGACCTGAAACGGGTACGGGCCGTCGGTGGACGGTTCATCATTCCGGGGGACACGGAGTGGCCCAGTCAACTCGACGACCTGGGCGACGGACGTCCGATCGGGCTCTGGGTGACGGGCACCGGCTCGCTGCGGCTGCTCGCGCTCCGCTCGGTCGCGATGGTGGGCTCGCGCGCCTGCACGGCCTACGGTGCCCATGTCGCGGGGGAGCTGTCGGCCCAACTGGCGGAGCGCGGCTGGGTGGTGGTCTCGGGAGCCGCCTACGGGATCGACGCCGCCGCCCACCGCGGGGCGCTCGCGGTCGGTGGGACGACCGCCGCCGTGCTCGCCTGCGGCGTCGACGTGGCCTACCCCAAGGGCAACGCCGAACTGATCCGGCGGATCGGCGTCCAGGGCCTGCTGGTCAGCGAACTCCCGCCCGGGGAGCACCCGAACCGCTTCCGGTTCGTCCTGCGCAACCGGGTCATCGCGGCGCTCACCCGGGGAACGGTGGTGGTCGAGGCGGCGGTGCGCAGCGGCGCCCTGAGCACGGCCAGACGGGCGCGGGACCTCAACCGCCACACCATGGGCGTCGCGGGCCCGGTGACTTCGGAGCTCTCCGCCGGGGTGCACGCCCTGATCCGCAGCGGCGGTGCCACCCTGGTCACCGACGCGGCCGAGATCACCGAGCTGATCGGGGCGATCGGGGACGACCTGGCGCCGCAGCGCAGCGGCCCGGTGCTCCCGCGCGACCTGCTGGAGCCGGCCGTCGCCCGGGTGCTGGAGGCCGTACCGGCGACGGCGGAGGGAGCGCCGATCGAGCGGCTGGCCCGGCAGTCCGGTCTCCCGCCGGACGAAGTCCTGCAACGCCTCTACGAGTTGGGCTCGCTCGGCTACGTGGAGCGGCACGGCGCGCACTGGCGCGTGGTGCGGAGGAGGTGAGCACCGGAGCGGAGGCCACACGCCCGCACCCAGCGCGCCGGGGGGACGCACGTCGGAGCCACCCTGCTGACCTGCCGATCCGTGCTCCTGTTCGTCGCCTGGATCCGGTGTGCGAACGCCACCGGATCGGGGGACGACCGAGTGGCGGTAGCGCTTTGCAGTGAGTCGGTCACGCTACGCTCCACATGCCTTCCCTATCAGCACATGACTCGGCAGAACGGCGCAGACCAACGCATGCCCACACACATTCCCGGACACAGAGTGACCGGTGGTGCTCGGTCCTCGGGAGGGCCGCGGACCGACCGGCGTTCCGCGCCCGACTACCCGTCGAAGCCGGCGGGGGCGATGGGAGGCCTGTCGCGCCAGGGCGGCCGGCCGACGGTGGTGCCCCAGCCCGTGGATGCGGCCCGAGACGCCGAACCGGCCCAGGGCGTCGACGCGGCCGGTCCTGCGGGCGCGCCCGTCGGTACGCCCGCCGGCGCGCCCCCCGGCGCGGTCGTCGACGGCGCGCCCCGGCCATCCGGAAGCGCGCCGACCCCGGGCGCCACCTCCCCGGCCCTCACCTCGCCGGTGCCCGCCCCGTCGGTGCCCGCCCCGCCGCTGTCCGCGCCCCGCCGGGAGAGGGCGCCGGGCGGCGATCAGGGGCAGGAGGCCAGGGAGGCCGCGGCCCAGGGGCGCACCGCGCTCGAAGCACTCTGGCGCTCCTACAAGGAGACCGGGGACCAGCGGCTGCGCGAGCAGCTGATCCTGCACTACTCACCGCTCGTCAAGTACGTGGCGGGGCGGGTCGGGGTCGGCCTGCCCTCCAACGTCGAACAGGCGGACTTCGTCTCCTCCGGGGTCTTCGGGCTGATCGACGCGATCGAGAAGTTCGACATCGACCGCGCCATCAAGTTCGAGACGTACGCGATCAGCCGCATCCGCGGCGCGATCATCGACGAGCTGCGCGCCCTGGACTGGATCCCGCGCTCGGTGCGGCAGAAGGCGAAGGCGGTCGAGCGGACGTACGCGACACTGGAGGCCCGGCTGCGCCGGACGCCGCACGAGCCCGAGGTCGCGGCGGAGATGGGCATCGCGATCGAGGACCTGCACGCCATCTTCAGCCAGCTGTCGCTGGCCAACGTGGTGGCGCTGGACGAACTGCTCCACCCGGCGGGGGAGGGTGGCGACCGGCTGAGCCTGATGGACACCCTGGAGGACCACGGCGCGGACAACCCGGTCGAGGTGGCCGAGGACCGCGAGCTGCGCAGGCTGCTGGCCCAGGCGGTCAACACCCTCCCCGAGCGGGAGAAGACGGTGGTGACGCTCTACTACTACGAGGGCCTCACCCTCGCCGAGATCGGACAGGTGCTGGGGGTGACGGAGAGTCGGGTGAGTCAGATCCACACCAAGTCCGTCCTCCAACTGCGCGCCAAGCTGTCGGACATCCGATAGGGCGTCGCACCCCGGCCGTCGGCCGCCGGCTGTCCGAAGCCAGTGGTCGGAAGCCGGGCGTCGGCCGCCAGCTGCCCGAAGCCAGCAGCCCGAATCCCGCCATCGGAAGCCAGCAGCCCGAAGCCAGCCATCGGAAGCCGGCCGTCGGAAGCCGCCCGTCGGGTCCGTGCCTCCTTCGGATGCGCGGCGCCGTACCGGCCGGAGGTATGGCTCCGTACAGTGGGTGCGTGCCGAAGATCCGAGCGGCCACGGTGGCCGAGCATCGCCAGCTCCAGCGAGCAGCCCTCCTCGATGCTGCCCGCGTCCTGCTCACCGAGGGCGGCATGGAGGCCCTGACCTTCCCCGCGCTCGCGGCGCGCACCGGGCTGGCGCGTTCCTCGGTCTACGAGTACTTCCGCTCCCGCGCCGCCGTGGTCGAGGCGCTCTGCGAGGTGGACCTCCCGCTCTGGGCGGCCGAGATCGAGGCCGGCATGGAGAGCTGCGACACCGCCGTCGAACGGATCGAGGCCTACGTCCGGGGCCAGCTGGCGCTCGCCGCCCACCCCCGGCACCGCGCGGTGGTGGCCATCTCGGCGCTGGAGCTCGACGAGGCCGCGCGCGAGCGGATCAGGGCGGCGCACGGCAGGCTGGCCGGCCTGGTCGGCCGCACGCTGGAGGACCTCGGCCACCAGCAGCCCCGGCTCGCCGCGGCCCTGGTCCAGGGCGTCGTGGAGGCGGCGACCCGCAGGTCCGAGCAGGCCGCCGCCGGAGGCCGCACCGGCTGTGCGACCGAGAGCGCCGAGGAGATCGCCGACGCCGCCGTCGCGATGGTGCTGCACGGACTCGTCCGCGGCTGAGCCCGGCCCGGATCGCCATTCGCGGGCGTACGGCGGGGCGCCCTACCCGTCCCCGCCCGCCAGCGGCAGCAGTCGCGCCGTGCCCGCGCCGAAGAGGGCCAGCGGGTCCAGGTAGCGGCTTCCGCGCAGCAGCCCCCAGTGCAGGCAGTCGCGCCCCGCACAGTGCCGCCCGTCCGCGGCGAGCAGACCGACCGGCTGCCCGGCGCTCACCGGAGTGCCGACCGGGACGGTGCCGGTGACGGGCAGATAGGTGGTCCGCAGCGGGGGAGAGCCCGAGCCGGGGTGGGAGACGGTCACCACCGGCCGTCCCGCGACCAGCCCGGAGAAGGCGACCACTCCGGGAGCCGCCGCCCGGACCTCGCCCCCGGGGACGGCGGCGAGGTCCACGCCCCGGTGCCCGGCGGCCCAGACCTTCGCCGGTGGCTCGAACCGGCCCAGCAGCCCGCGGGGCCCGCCCACCGGCCAGGCCCGCGCGCCACCCCACCCGGCCCCGCGACCCGTGCCGGTGGCGCCGTCCACACCGCTACCGCCCGAGGCCCCGGAAACCCCGGGGACCCCCGAAGCCTCCGAAGTCACTGAGATCCCCGAGACGCCCGAGGCCATCGGGGCGCCCAAGGCCCCCGACAGCACGAGCGCCACCGCCACCACTACGGCCACCACCGACACCGACACCCCGCCGAACCCGCCGCGACCAGTCATGCCCGCAGGCTCGCCGCCCCGGCGCCCCCGCACCACCCACATCCGGATTCCTGTGGACAAACCACCCCCACTCCCGAGCGCCGTCCCTCGGACGGGTGTACGGGCGCCGCCATCCGGTGTACAAACGGCATACCTCCGGGGCCCCCGGGCAAGCGGCCGACCAGCCCGCGCCACCCTCCCGCGTCCGCCCACGCGTCCCCACGCCCACTCCCGGCTCCACCCCCGGCCCCACTCCCGCCGGCCCGCCGGAACCGGCCCGCCCCGGCCGTTGCCCGGGCTCCGCCCAGGTCCCCGGCGGGCCCCCGGCCACGCGTGGAGTCGCTCGCCCCTCGGCGCTTCCCGTACACTTCACACGCGACCCGGTCCGCCGGGTCGACTTCGCACGCCCCGCCACCGGCGGTCGGACGCGGTTCGTCCGCGGCCCCGCCAGGTGCGAGTGCCGCTCGGTCCGCCGAGCCCGACCGGCCCCCGGGCCGTGAGGGGAAAGCGGCTCGGCACGTTCGGGGCGTCAGGCGTGGCTGTCACCTGGCCGCCACGGACAAACCGAGCCTGACCCGGCTGTGGGCTACCGCTGCGACGCAGTGCCGCTGCCGGGCCGTAACACCAAGGAGCACGGCAATGGCCGTCGTCACGATGCGGGAGCTGCTGGAGAGCGGCGTCCACTTCGGTCACCAGACCCGCCGCTGGAACCCGAAGATGAAGCGCTTCATCATCACCGAGCGCAACGGCATCTACATCATCGACCTCCTGCAGTCGCTGAACTACATCGACCGCGCCTTCGAGTTCATCAAGGAGACCGTTGCCCACGGCGGCAGCGTCCTCTTCGTCGGCACGAAGAAGCAGGCTCAGGAGGCCATCGCCGAGCAGGCCACCCGCGTGGGCATGCCCTACGTGAACCAGCGCTGGCTCGGCGGCATGCTGACCAACTTCTCGACCGTCTACAAGCGCCTCCAGCGCCTGAAGGAGCTCGGCGAGCTGGACTTCTCGGACGTGGCCGGTTCCGGCCTGACCAAGAAGGAGCTCCTGGTCCTCCAGCGCGAGCACGACAAGCTGGAGAAGACCCTCGGCGGTATCCGCGACATGCAGCGCGTTCCCAGCGCCGTCTGGATCGTGGACACCAAGAAGGAGCACATCGCGGTCGGCGAGGCCCGGAAGCTCAACATCCCGGTCGTCGCCATCCTCGACACCAACTGTGACCCGGACGAGGTCGACTACAAGATCCCGGGCAACGACGACGCGATCCGCTCCGTCACCCTGCTGACCCGCGTGATCGCCGACGCCGTGGCCGAGGGCCTGAAGTCCCGCGCCGGTGTCGCCAAGGGCGACGCCAAGGCCGAGCCGGGTGCCGACCAGCCGCTGGCCGCCTGGGAGAAGGACCTCATCGAGGGCGAGAAGAAGGCCGAGGAGGCTCCCGCCGCCGCCGAGGCCCCCGCCGCCGCTGAGGCTCCCGCCGCCGAGGCCCCCGCCGCCGAGGCGCCGGCCGAGCAGGCCTGACGTACCCAGGGTGAGGGGCACCCGCCGGTACGAAACCGGCAGGTGCCCCTCTCTCCAGCGCCGGGACCGAACCACCGGTCCCGGCGCCACTCCACGCAGACACGCGAGACGCGAGAAGAGATTCACACCATGGCGAACTTCACCGCCGCGGACGTCAAGAAGCTCCGTGAGCTCACCGGCGCCGGCATGATGGACTGCAAGAAGGCCCTGGACGAGGCCGAGGGCAACGTCGAGAAGGCCGTCGAGCTCCTGCGCATCAAGGGCCAGAAGGGCGTTGCCAAGCGCGAGGGCCGTGACGCCTCCAACGGCGCCGTCGCCTCGCTGATCGCCGAGGACAAGAAGTCCGGCGTTCTGGTCGAGCTGAACTGCGAGACCGACTTCGTCGCCAAGGGTGACAACTTCGTCAAGGTCGCCGACGCGATCGCCGCCCACGTCGCCAAGACCGCCCCGGCCGACCTGGACGCCGCCCTGGCCTCCGAGATCGAGGCCGGCAAGACCGTCCAGCAGTTCGTGGACGAGGCCAACGCGACCCTGGGCGAGAAGATCGTCTTCCGTCGCTTCGCCCAGTTCGACGGTGACGGCTTCGTCGCGGTCTACCTGCACAAGACCAGCCCCGACCTGCCGCCGGCCGTCGGCGTCCTGGTCGAGCTGGACAAGGAGAACGCCGAGGTCGCGAAGGACGTCGCGCAGCACATCGCCGCCTTCGCGCCGAAGTACCTGTCCCGCGAGGAGATCCCGGCCGAGGAGCTCGAGAACGAGCGCCGCGTCGCCGAGGCCACCGCCCGCGAGGAGGGCAAGCCGGAGGCCGCCCTGCCGAAGATCGTCGAGGGTCGCGTCACCGGCTTCGTGAAGGAGAACTCCGTCCTGGAGCAGGCCTTCGCGAAGGACAACAAGAAGACCGTCGCCAAGGTCCTCGAGGAGAACGGCGTCGCCCTCAAGCGCTTCGCCCGCTTCCGCGTCGGCGCCTGAGCCACGTTCCACCTGGTCCCCGGCCCCTCTACGCTGGGAACCGCCCCCGCCCGCTGACCCGGGCGGGAGGAACGCCGAACGGGCTCACCCCGCGCCCACCGTCAACGGGCGGGCTCGCGTCGGCACCATGAACGACGAGGAGGCCATTGCCGTGCAGGACACCGAACCGGTTCCCGCGGCAGTGGCCTCCTCTCGTGTACACGCAGGCGGGGCATCCGCACACCCGCGCCTGTGACCAGTAGGTGCAAAAAGGAGAAGTCCATGCAGGAGACGCAGGAGACCGCGCAGGACCCCAGGGCCGGCTCGCGCCGCCGGGTGCTGCTCAAGCTGTCCGGTGAAGCCTTCGCCGGTGGCGGCGGGCTCGGCGTCGACCCGGACGTCGTGCACGCGATCGCCCGGGAGATCGCCACGGTCGTCCGCGCCGGTACCGAGGTCGCGGTGGTCATCGGCGGCGGCAACTTCTTCCGGGGCGCCGAGCTCCAGGTCCGCGGCATGGACCGCGCCCGTTCCGACTACATGGGCATGCTCGGCACCGTCATGAACTGCCTGGCGCTCCAGGACTTCCTGGTCAAGGAGGGCATCGAGACCCGGGTCCAGACCGCCATCACCATGGGCCAGGTCGCCGAGCCGTACCTGCCGCTGCGCGCCGTCCGGCACCTGGAGAAGGGCCGCGTGGTGATCTTCGGCGCCGGTATGGGCATGCCGTACTTCTCCACCGACACCACGGCCGTCCAGCGCGCCCTGGAGATCCACGCGGACGTCCTGCTGATGGGCAAGAACGGCGTGGACGGCGTCTACGACTCCGACCCGCGGACCAACCCGGACGCGGTCAAGTTCGACGCGCTGGAGTACTCCGAGGTCATCGCGCGCGACCTCAAGGTGGCCGACCTCACCGCGATCACGCTGTGCAAGGACAACAACCTTCCGATGCTGGTCTTCGAACTGCTGGCGGAGGGCAATATCGCGCGCGCGGTGAAGAGTGAGAAGATCGGCACACTCATCAGCCAGGATTCTGTCCGGGCCTGAGCAGTAACCAGCCGTACGGAACGGGGCGGGCGCCGCGACCGGCGACCGCCCGACACCGGTCGGAACGACAGCAGATGAACCGGACAGGGAGACCACAGTGATCGAAGAGACCCTCCTCGAGGCCGAGGAGAAGATGGAGAAGGCCGTCCTCCACGCCAAGGACGACTTCGCGGCCATCCGCACCGGCCGCGCGCACCCGGCGATGTTCGCCAAGATCGTCGCCGAGTACTACGGCGCCAAGACCCCGATCAACCAGCTGGCCTCGTTCTCGGTGCCGGAGCCGCGGATGGCGGTCGTCTCGCCGTTCGACAAGACCGCGCTGAAGGCCATCGAGCAGGCGATCCGCGACTCCGACCTGGGCGTCAACCCGTCCAACGACGGCTCGATCATCCGCGTGGTGCTGCCCGAGCTCACCGAGGAGCGCCGCCGGGAGTTCATCAAGGTCGCCCGCACCAAGGGCGAGGACGCCAAGGTCTCGATCCGTTCGGTGCGCCGCAAGGCCAAGGACGCCATCGACAAGCTGGTGAAGGACGGCGAGGTCGGCGAGGACGACGGCCGCCGTTCCGAGAAGGAGCTCGACGACACCACGGCCAAGTACGTGGCCCAGATCGACGAGCTGCTGAAGCACAAGGAAGCCGAGCTGCTCGAGGTCTGATGAACGACGCCCCTGACGCCCCCGGCTACTGGGGCCCGTCCGACCAGCAGTTCCAGCCCCACCCTCCGGCGCCGCAGCCGCAGGCCGCCCGTGCCCGGGCCCACCCGGCGCCGGGGTACGGTCCGCAGGCGGCGCCGGCCCAGGGACACCCCGGCCACCCGGGCGGCCACGCCGTGCCCCCGGGCGTGCCGGGTGCCGCCCAGGGGGTGCCGGGCCACCGTTCGGGTCAGTCGCAGCAGCCTCCGGTGTACTGGGGCGGCGACGCGGAGGAGACTCAGGTCATGCCTCCCGTACCGGCCGAGCCCGGCCCGCCGCCCGGCATGCCCGACCCCGGTCGCCCGGTCGGCCACGGCCGACCCGCGGCCCACGGCCGGCCCTCGGCCGAGGACCGGTCCGCGGCTCACGGGCGGCCCGCCACCGGTGGACCGTCCGAGCTCGCCGAGGGGCAGGCCGGGGCGTCCGGCCGGCTGAGCGGCCCGCTGTTCCGGGACGAGCGGCCCGAGCCGGCGCCGCCGGGTGTGACGGAGACGGTCGTGCTGCGCGCGATATCCGACGACGCCACCCCTGCCCCCGGTCACGGCACCCCGCCGCACCCGGGGGCACCGGTGCGTCCCGCGCCGCCGGCGAACCACCTGGCGGCCGGGCAGCCCCAGTTCTCGCCGTCGTCCCATCCAGGGCAGGAGACACCCGTGGCCGCCCAGCCCGCCCCGCAGCCGCAGCCGCGCAAGCAGCGCGGTGGCCGTAACCTCCAGGCCGCCATAGGCGTGGGCGTCGGTCTCGGCGCGGTGATCGTCGCCTCGCTGTTCGTGGTGAAGGCGCTGTTCCTGGTCGTCGTGATGGCCGCGGTCGCGGTCGGCGTCTGGGAGCTGACCAGCCGGCTCTCCGAGCGCAAGCAGATCAAGGCGCCGCTGGTGCCGCTGGTCGTGGGCGGCCTCGCGATGGTCGCCACCGGCTACTGGGCCGGCGTCCAGTGGGCCGCCGCCTCGCTCGCGCTGACCGGGCTGGCGGTGATGGTCTGGCGGATGGCCGAGCCGCCGGAGGACTACCTGCGGGACATAACGGCGGGTGTCTTCACGGCGTTCTACGTGCCGTTCCTGGCGACCTTCGTGGCGATGATGCTGGCGGCCGACGACGGCCCCCAGCGGATCGTGCTCTTCCTGATCGTGACGATCTGCAGCGACACCGGCGCCTACGCGGTGGGCTACAAGTTCGGGAAGACCAAGCTGGCCCCGACGATCAGCCCCGGCAAGACCCGCGAGGGCCTGGCCGGCGGCATCGCCCTGTCGATGCTCGCGGGCGCGCTGCTGATGCAGCTGATCATCGACGACGGCAGCTGGTGGCAGGGCCTGATCCTGGGCGGCTGCGCGGCGGTCACCGCGACCCTGGGCGACCTGGGCGAGTCGATGATCAAGCGCGACCTCGGGATCAAGGACATGGGCACGCTGCTGCCCGGCCACGGCGGCATCATGGACCGGCTGGACTCGCTGCTGCCGACCGCCCCGGTGGTCTGGCTGCTGCTGGCCGCCTTCGTGGGCAGCTGACCCGCGCGGACGGGAGACGTACGTACCCGGGAGGGCCCCGGACGCCTGGCGTCCGGGGCCCTCGCGCGTCTGCGACACTTGAGGAACCATGCCTAAGCCCGGAGAACTCACGTTTGTCGCGCCGCGCGGCGCCAAGCCCCCGCGACACCTCGCCGACCTCAGCCCCGCCGAGCGCAAGGAGGCCGTCGCCGAGCTGGGCGAGCAGCCGTTCCGCGCCAAGCAGCTCTCCAACCACTACTTCGGCCGGATGTCGAACGACCCGGCGAGCTGGACGGACATCCCCGCCGCCAGCCGGGAGAAGCTCACCGAGAGCCTGCTGCCCGAGCTGATGTCGGTGGTCCGGCACGTCTCCTGCGACGACGACGCCACCCGCAAGACGCTCTGGAAGCTCTTCGACGGCACGCTCGTGGAGTCCGTGCTGATGCGCTACCCGGACCGGGTCACCATGTGCATCAGCTCGCAGGCCGGCTGCGGCATGAACTGCCCGTTCTGCGCCACCGGCCAGGCCGGGCTGACCCGCAACCTGTCCACCGCCGAGATCGTCGAGCAGATCGCCGCCGGGATGCGCTCGCTCAAGGCGGGGGAGTTCGGCGCGCGGGCCCCCCAGGACGGGAGCGGCCCGGGCGGCGAGGCGCGGCTGTCCAACGTGGTCTTCATGGGCATGGGCGAGCCGCTGGCCAACTACAACCGGGTGCTGGCCGCGATCCGCCGGCTGACCGACCCGGCGCCCGACGGCTTCGGCCTGTCCCAGCGCGGCATCACGGTCTCCACCGTCGGCCTCGTCCCGGCGATGAACCGGTTCGCGGACGAGGGCCTCAGCTGCCGTCTGGCGCTGTCGCTGCACGCCCCGGACGACGAGCTGCGCGACGAGCTGGTGCCGGTGAACACCCGGTGGAAGGTCGCCGAGGTGCTGGACGCCGCCTGGAACTACGCCGAGAAGTCCGGCCGCCGGGTCTCCATCGAGTACGCGCTGATCAAGGACATCAACGACCAGGCCTGGCGGGCCGACCTGCTCGGCCGGCTGATCAAGAACCATCGGGTGCACGTCAACCTGATCCCGTTGAACCCGACGCCCGGTTCCAAGTGGACGGCCTCCCGGCCCGAGGACGAGCGCGAGTTCGTCCGCCGCCTCCAGTCGCACGGCGTGCCGACGACCGTCCGCGACACCCGCGGCCAGGAGATCGACGGCGCCTGCGGCCAGCTCGCCGCGGCGGGCTGAGGCCCACCGGGGGAGTTCGCTACCGGAGTCCGGCGGCCGCCAGCGCGGCGGTCGCCCCGCCGGTCAGCAGCAGCGTGCTGCCCACCGCGAGGGTGCGCAGCGCGACCGCGCCGAACAGCAGCCGGGGCGAGGTGCCGAGGCGCAGCAGCGCGTCGGTGACCTCCCGGCGGTCGGTGCGGACCTCGGCGAGCCGGGTGACCACCGCGGCGGCCGCGCAGCCGAGCACCAGGCAGGCCTCGACGGCGGGCAGCGCGTCGGCGCTGTCCGGCGTGCCGATCCAGTAGCGGATGGTGGTGAGCACCAGCGCGACGGCGAGGGTGAGCACGGCCAGCGGCGCGCCGAGCCGGCGGGCCTGGGCGGTGAGCCCGCGCCCGGCCAGCAGCCGCAGCGGGGTGGGCCGCCCGAGGGCGAGCAGCCGTCCGGCCCAGGCCAGCAGCGGCCCGGTGAGCAGGGCGAGGCCGAGCGCGCTGGCGGCCCAGCCGCCGAGGGCGGCGGTGCTGGTGGAGCCGAGCCCGGCGGGCAGGTGGATCGGGCGGCCGTCGACCGCGGCGCCGGGCCGCAGGGCGATGAGTTCGAGCGCGGCGCCGATCACGCCCAGCCCGACCCCCAGGGCGATCCGCCAGACCCCGAAGCCGGTCGGGGCCTGGGTGCGGCCGCCGGGCAGGGCGTCGATGACGGGCACCGCGCAGGCGGCGGCGGTGCCGGCGGTGAGCGGCACCAGGGCGAGCAGGGCGACCGGGGCGGCGGCCGGCAGCGGCGCGCCCATGCCGAGGTCGGGGGCGAGCGAGGGCCCGGCGACGTTGTTGCGCAGGACCAGGAAGGCCAGCAGGGCGAGCACGCTGCCGAGGGTGCAGGCGAGCGCGACCTCGCCCGCGATCAGCGTCCTGATCCGGCGGGAGCCGGCCCCGGCGGCGGTGAGCCCGGCGATCCGCTCGGGCCGCCGGGCGGGCACCGCGCGGGCGGCGACGGCCGCGAACCAGGCGACGGCGGCGAGCGGGGGCAGGCACCAGAGCAGCCGGACCAGCGGGTCGGCGCCGCCGGCCGGGTCGCTCATCGCCCGGCCGAGGGAGCGCAGCAGGAAGGCGGCGACCACGGTGGCGGCCAGCGCGGTGAGCAGCCAGCGGCCGAGGTCGGGCACCCGGTAGCCCCGGGCCAGACGGAGATAGAACACGTCGACTCTTTCAGCGGCTCGGCGTCGTCGCGGGCCCGGCGTCGTCAGCGGCGGGTGGCCGTGACGGCGGGCGCTGCGACGGCCCCGGGGGCGGCGGTGCCGCGGGGGACGGGGGCGACGGGGGCGGTCAGCCGTCCGTCGACGAGGGCGACGGTGCGGTCCGCGAACCGGACGAGCTCGGGGTCGTGGGTGGCCAGGACGAGGGTGAGCTGGTGCGACCGGGCCGCGCTGGTCAGTATCCGCATGACCTGGTCGGCGGCCTCGCGGTGCAGCGGGGCGGTGGGGTCGTCGGCGAAGACGACGGGAGGCAGCGGGGCCAGCGCGCGGGCGACGGCGACCCGCTGGCGGCGGCTCTGGACCAGCCGCTCGGGGCGCAGGCGGGCGCAGTCGCCGACGTCGAGGCGCTCCAGCCACTCGTCGGCGGCGGTGTAGGCGGCCTTGTGGCCGGCCCCGGCGAGCAGCAGCGGCAGGGCGACGTTCTCCCGGGCGGTCAGTTCGGGCACCAGGTGCGGCTCGGAGCCGACGAAGCCGAAGCGGTCGCGGCGCAGCCGTTCGCGGCCGGCCCGGGAGAGGGTGTGCACGGGGGCGCTGTTGAACCAGACCTCGCCCTCGTCGACCGGGAGCTGCGCGGAGAGGCAGCCGAGCAGGGTGCTCTTGCCGGAGCCGCGTGGGCCGGTGACGGCGAGCACCTCGCCCTCGCGGACGCCGATCGAGATGCCGCGCAGGGCGGGGGTGCCGTCGTGGGACTTGACGATCCCTCGGGCCCACAGCACGTCGTTGTCAGGCGGTGCCGCTGACATGAGGATCCATCCTGGGTGGCCGCAGGGATATGACAGTCGTCAGATTAGAACGACGGGGGCCGGTCGCGGTGGCGGCGCACTGGTCCATCACGGGCATATCACCCGCATTCAGGCATGTTTGGTCGTACGACTGTGATGTTGCGGGGCGGGGTGCGGCGGTCCGGGGACGCCGAAGGGCGGCCCCGCGGGGAGCGGGGCCGCCCTTCGGCGGAGGGTGGGGAAGAAGGCTCAGGGGATCAGATCTTCGCCCACGCGTCGGTGAGGCTGGTCCGCAGGATCTGCTCGATCTCGTCGAAGGTCGACTGGTCGGAGATCAGCGGCGGGGCCAGCTGGACGACCGGGTCGCCACGGTCGTCGGCGCGGCAGTACAGGCCGTTGTCGAAGAGCGCCTTCGACAGGAAGCCGTAGAGCACGCGCTCCACCTCGTCGTCGTTGAACGACTCCTTGGTGACCTTGTCCTTCACGAGCTCGATGCCGTAGAAGTACCCGTTGCCGCGGACGTCGCCGACGATCGGCAGGTCGCGCAGCTTGTTCAGGGTGCCCAGGAAGGCGGCCTCGTTGTCGAGGACGTGCTGGTTCAGCCCCTCGCGCTCGAAGATGTCGAGGTTGGCCAGCGCCACCGCGGAGGAGACCGGGTGGCCGCCGAAGGTGTAGCCGTGCAGGAAGGTGTTGTCACCCTTGTAGAACGGCTCGGCGAGGCGGTCCGAGATGATCGTGGCGCCGATCGGGGAGTAGCCCGAGGTCATGCCCTTGGCGCAGGTGATCATGTCGGGCTGGTAGCCGAACTTGTCGGCGCCGAACATGGTGCCGAGGCGGCCGAAGGCGCAGATGACCTCGTCCGAGACCAGCAGCACGTCGTGGCGGTCGCAGATCTCGCGCAGGCGCTGGAAGTACCCGGGCGGCGGCGGGAAGCAGCCGCCGGCGTTCTGCACCGGCTCGACGAAGACGGCGGCGACGGTCTCGGCGCCCTCGTTGAGGATGGCCACCTCGATCTCGTCGGCGCACCAGCGGCCGTAGGCCTCGGGGTCGACCGTGCCGTCCGGGCCCTCCAGGAAGGCGGGGGCGCGGTAGATGTTGGTGTTCGGGGCCTTGTGGGTGCCCGGCACCAGCGGCTCGAACGGGGCCTTCAGGCCCGGCAGGCCGGTGATGGACAGCGCGCCCTGCGGGGTGCCGTGGTAGGCGACGGCGCGCGAGATGACCTTGTACTTGGTCGGCTTGCCGGTCAGCTTGAAGTACTGCTTGGCGAGCTTCCAGGCGGTCTCGACGGCCTCGCCGCCGCCGGTGGAGAAGAAGACCTTGTTCAGGTCGCCCGGGGCGTAGTGGGCCAGGCGCTCGGCCAGCTCGACGGCCTTCGGGTGGGCGTAGCTCCACACCGGGAAGAAGGCGAGCTCCTTGGCCTGCTTGGCGGCGGCCTCGGCGAGCTCCTCGCGGCCGTGACCGGCCTGCACGACGAACAGGCCGGCCAGGCCGTCGAGGTACTTGCGGCCCTTGTCGTCCCAGACGTAGGTGCCCTCGCCCCTGACGATGGTCGGCACGGGGGAGTTCTCGTACGACGACATGCGGGTGAAGTGCATCCACAGGTGGTCGTAGGCGGTCTTGGAAAGGTCCTTCTGCGCCGGGTCGGCTGTCATCGGGTGCCCCAGGTGTAGGTCTGTTTCCGGAGCTTCAGGTAAACGAAGCTCTCGGTGCTCCGCACGCCGGGAAGGGCGCGGATGCGCTTGTTGATCAGTTCGAGCAGGTGCTCGTCGTCCTCGCAGACCAGTTCGGCCAGGAGGTCGAACGAGCCTGCGGTGCAGACCACGTAGTCGACCTCGTCGAGGGCGGCCAACGCGTCGGCGACGGGCTCGATGTCACCCTCGACCCGGATGCCGACCATCGCCTGGCGGGTGAAGCCGACGGTGAGCGGGTCCGTGACGGCGACGATCTGCATCACGCCCTGGTCGAGCAGCTTCTGGACGCGCTGCCGGACGGCCGCCTCGGACAGGCCGACGGCCTTGCCGATGGCGGCGTACGGGCGGCGCCCGTCCTCCTGGAGTTGCTCGATGATCGCCTTGGAGGCGGCGTCGAGGGGAACGCTGGCGTTCCGGTCGCGGTTGGCCACGCGGCCACTGTGCCTGATCGTTCCCGTGTTCGCAAGCGTGGAAACTGCTGATTTCGTCGTGATCTTGGAAAACGCATGCGGATTTCATTGCTCAACGACACTCGGCCTGTCGATACCGGCAGTCGTGCGGCTACCCTGGCACCGTGCGCGCGCGTCCCCCCGGGGGCGGCGCACGTACCGCCACCAGTGGACCGCGCCCCTCCGGGTGTGGCCACTCGGGACCCTTCGTACGCCGGATCCGCCGACGTACCATGGCGCCGGAATCTGCAACGCCGCAGGCCCAGACCGAGGAGAGATCCGTGAGCGACCTTCGCACGCTGCGCAACTACGTCAACGGTGAGTTCGTCGACGCGGCCGACGGCCGCACGCTCGACATCGTGGACCCGACCACCGGCGAGGTGTACGCGACGTCGCCGCTGTCCGGTGCCGCGGACGTGGACGCCGCCATGGCCTCCGCCGCGGCCGCGTTCCCGATCTGGCGCGACGCCACCCCGAGCACCCGGCAGAAGCTGCTGCTCAAGATCGCCGACGCGGTCGAGGCCCGGGCCGACGAGATCGTCGACACCGAGGTCCGCAACACCGGCAAGCCCCGCGCGCTGACCCTCTCCGAGGAGATCGGTCCGATGGTGGACCAGATCCGGTTCTTCGCCGGTGCCGCCCGCCTGCTGGAGGGCAAGGCCGCCGGTGAGTACATGGACGGGATGACCTCGATCATCCGCCGCGAGCCGGTCGGCGTCTGTGCCCAGGTCGCGCCGTGGAACTACCCGATGATGATGGCGGTGTGGAAGTTCGCCCCGGCCATCGCCGCGGGCAACACCGTGGTGCTGAAGCCGTCCGACACCACCCCGGCCTCCACCGTGCTGCTGGCCGAGATCATCGGCGGCGTGCTCAAGGAGCTGGACCTGCCGGCCGGCGTCTTCAACGTCATCTGCGGCGACCGCGAGACCGGCAGGCTGATGGTCGAGCACCGGACCCCGGCGATGGCCTCCATCACCGGTTCCGTGCGCGCCGGCATCTCGGTCGCCGAGTCCGCCTCCAAGGACGTCAAGCGCGTCCACCTGGAGCTGGGCGGCAAGGCCCCGGTCGTGGTCTTCGAGGACGCCGACATCGCCGAGGCCGTCGAGGGCATCTCGATGGCGGGCTACTTCAACGCCGGCCAGGACTGCACCGCCGCCACCCGCGTGCTGGTGCACGAGTCGATCCACGACGCCTTCGTCGAGGCGCTGGCCAAGGCCGCGGCCGAGACCAAGACCGGCGGCGTGGACGACGAGGACGTGCTGTACGGCCCGCTGAACAACGCCAACCAGCTGAAGCAGGTCTCCGGCTTCATCGAGCGGCTGCCCGCCCACGCCAAGGTCGAGGCCGGTGGCCACCGGGTCGGCGACAAGGGCTACTTCTACGCCCCGACCGTCGTCTCCGGCCTGAACCAGGACGACGAGATCATCCAGAACGAGGTCTTCGGCCCGGTCATCACCGTGCAGAAGTTCACCGACGAGGACCAGGCCGTCGAGTACGCCAACGGCGTCGAGTACGCGCTGGCCTCCTCGGTGTGGACCAAGGACCACGCCCGCGCCATGCGGATGTCGCGCCGCCTGGACTTCGGCTGCGTCTGGATCAACACCCACATCCCGCTGGTCGCCGAGATGCCGCACGGCGGCTTCAAGAAGTCGGGCTACGGCAAGGACCTGTCGTCGTACGGCTTCGAGGACTACACCCGCGTGAAGCACGTCATGACCGCGATCTGAGCGGGTCGTGACCATCGGCGCCGTATGACCGCGATCTGAGCGGGTAGTGACCATCGGCGCCGTATGACCGCGATCTGATCATCCAGCCGATCACCACGGGCCCGGGTCCTCTCGACCCGGGCCCGTGGGTCTTTGCACCCTGTCGGCGGTCGGCGCGACCGGCTGACACGATGGAACTGCCCTTCCGGGACCGGCGGCCCTAGCCTTACCGGCATGAGCATCCCCACCGCTGACTCAGCCGCCGGCCAGGCCGTCAAGGCCGCCGACCGCGCGCACGTCTTCCACTCGTGGTCCGCCCAGGCGCTGATCGACCCCCTCGCGGTGGCCGGCGCCGAGGGCTCGTACTTCTGGGACTACGAGGGCAACCGCTTCCTCGACTTCTCCTCGCAGCTGGTCAACACCAACATCGGCCACCAGCACCCGAAGGTGGTCGCCGCGATCCAGGAGCAGGCGGCGAAGCTCTGCACCATCGCCCCCGGCTTCGCGGTCGAGTCGCGCAGCGAGGCCGCCCGGCTGATCGCCGAGCGCACCCCCGGGGACCTCGACAAGATCTTCTTCACCAACGGCGGCGCCGAGGCCAACGAGAACGCCATCCGGCTGGCCCGGCTGCACACCGGCCGGCAGAAGGTCCTCTCCACCTACCGCTCGTACCACGGCGCCACCGCCAACGCGATCGCCCTCACCGGCGACCCGCGGCGCTGGCCCAACGAGAGCGGCGTCTCCGGCGTGGTGCACTTCTGGGGCCCGTACCCGTACCGCTCCAACTTCCACGCCGAGAACGAGGCGCAGGAGTGCGAGCGCGCGCTGGAGCACCTGGAGCAGGTGATCGCGTTCGAGGGGCCGGGCACCGTCGCGGCGGTCATCCTGGAGACGGTGGTCGGCACCGCGGGCATCCTGGTCCCGCCGGCCGGCTACCTGGCCGGGGTGCGGGAGATCTGCGACCACTACGGGATCGTGTTCATCCTGGATGAGGTGATGGCCGGCTTCGGCCGCACCGGCGAGTGGTTCGCCGCCGACCACTGGGGCGTCACCCCGGACCTGCTCACCTTCGCCAAGGGCGTCAACTCGGGCTACGTGCCCCTGGGCGGCGTGGCGATCAGTGCCGAGATCGCGGCCACCTTCGCCGAGCGCGCCTTCCCCGGCGGGCTCACCTACTCAGGCCACCCGCTGGCCTGCGCCTCCGCGGTGGCGACCATCAACACAATGGCGGAGGAGGGCATCGTCGAGAACGCCCGGCACATCGGCGAGACCGTGCTCGGCCCCGGCCTGCGCGAGCTGGCCGAGCGGCACCCGTCGATCGGCGAGGTCCGCGGCCTCGGCGTCTTCTGGGCGCTCGACCTGGTGCGCGACCGGGAGACCCGCGAGCCGCTGGTGCCGTACAACGCGGCCGGCGCCGACAACGCACCGATGGCCGAGCTGGCCGCCGCCTGCAAGCAGCGCGGCCTCTGGCCGTTCGTCAACATGAACCGCTTCCACGTCGTCCCGCCGTGCACCGTCACCGAGGAGGAGGCCAAGACCGGCCTCGCGGTGCTGGACGAGGTCCTGTCGCTCACCGACGCGCACACCGTCTGACGTACCTACCAGGACGGCCCCGGACACCCGCGTGTGCCCGGGGCCGTGCCACGCTCCGGAAGGCCCGCCATGCCCAGCCGAACCACCCCGACCCGCCGCCCCGCCGACTCCCCCGCGCTGCGCCGACGCTCCCTGCTCGGCGGGGCCGCGCTGCTCGGCGCCGGCACGCTGACCGGCTGCGGCATCCCGTCCGCGTACGTGGCCGAGGACCGCCGCTCGGCACCGGACCGCTCGGAGAGCGACAAGCGGCTCGTCTTCTCCAACTGGACGCAGTACATCGACACCGACGACGAGGGCGGCCGCCCGACCCTGGACGCCTTCAGTGAGCGGACCGGGATCGAGGTCGCCTACACCGAGGACATCAACGACAACGACGAGTTCTTCGGCAAGATCAGCCCGGTGCTCACCCAGGGCGCCGCCCCCGGCCGGGACCTGATGGTGGTCAGCGACTGGATGGCCGGGCGGTACGTCTCGCTGGGCTGGGTGCAGGCCATGGACCGGGACAACCTGCCCAACGTCACGGCCAACCTGGACCCGCAGCTCGCCGACCCGGCCTTCGACCCCGGGCGCAGGCGCAGCGTGCCGTGGCAGTCCGGGATCACCGGCATCGCCTACAACCGCAAGGCGCTCGGCCGGGAGATCAGGTCCACCGCCGACCTGTGGGCGCCCGACCTCAAGGGCCGGGTCACCCTGTTCGCCGGGCTGGACGAGGCGCTCGGGCTGCTGATGCTCTCCCAGGGCGCGGACATCGCGAAGTTCGGCGACGACGACGCGCACCGGGCGATGGACCTGGTGCAGAAGTGGGTCGACAGCGGCCACGTCCGGCGCTTCACCGGCAACGACTACACCAGCGACCTCGCCTCCGGGGCGGCGCTCGCCTGCCAGGCCTACTCCGGCGACGCCGTCCAGCTCACCGCCGAGAACCCCGACATCGAGTTCGTGGTGCCGGAGGAGGGCGGCGAGCTGTGGGCGGAGAGCCTGATGATCCCCAACCGGGCCGCCCACAAGCGCAACGCCGAGCTGCTGGTCGACCACTACTACCAGCCCGAGGTGGCCGCCGAACTCGCCGCGTTCGTCCAGTACATCTGCCCGGTGCCGGCCGCCCGCGAGGTGCTGGCGGCCAGCGGCGACAAGGAGAAGGCCGAACTCGCCGAGAACCCGCTGGTCTTCCCGACCGAGGAGATGCGCGCCCGGCTGCACACCATGCGCGACGTCACCTCGGCCGAGCGGCCCGAGCTGCACAAGGTCTGGGGCCGCATCACCGGGGTGTGAGCACGGGGGCGTCGAGGAGCGCCGGGGCGGGACGGACGGCGCTCAGCGCCGGACGGCGTCCAGGGCGAGCAGCGCCACGTGCAGGGAGAGGCAGGACTCCACCTGGTCGAGGTCGACGCCGAGGATCCGTTCGACCTTGTGCAGCCGGTCGTAGAAGGACGGACGGGACAGGTGCGCGGCGTCCGCCGCGGCCGACTTGTTCCGGCCCTGCTCCAGGTAGATCCGCAGCATCTGCACCAACTGGCCGTTGTGCTCGGCGTCGTGGGCCAGCAGCGGGCCCAACTCCCGTTCCACGTACGTCTGCAGCCGGGCGTCGTCGCGCAGCAGGTGGAGCAGGCCGCGCAGCCGGACGTCCGGCAGGCGGTAGTAGGAGGAGCTGCGTCCGCCGGGCGCGTCGTGCAGGGCGGCGTCGGCGACCTGGGTGGCCTCCAGCAGGGTGCGCCGGGCGTCGCGCACCGAGCCGACCGAGGAGCCGACCGCGACCACCGGGCCCGCCGGGTCGCCGCCCTCCCGCCCGGGCTCGGCCGACATCCGGCGCAGCGCGGCCGAGAGGGCGTCCAGCGCGGCGTGCTCGTCCTGCTGGGTGCCGAGCGCGATCAGCAGGCCGACGGCCTCGTCGTCCAGCGCCCCGACCAGGGCGGACAGCCGGCAGGCCCGGACGGCTCCGGCGGCCAGCTCGGTGAAGTCGCGCAGCCGGGCCTGGGCCTCCAGCGCGGCCGGGATCGGTCCGCGCCGCTGCCGCAGCACCACGCCGACCAGTCGGCGGCCCTCCAGCGGAACGCCCAGGGCCTGGGCGCGCAGCGCGGCCTCGGAGACGGTCAGCGCGTGGGTGAGGATGCCGGACAGCAGGGTGCGGTGGGTCTGCCGCTCCAGGCTCTCCCGGTCGCGCACCACCAGCCGGTTGAGCGCCAGCGCGGAGGCGCCGCGTTCCAGCAGCATGGCGTGCGGGTGCGCCTCGCCCTCGGGCAGCGGGCCGGGCTCCTGCACCAGCACCAGACGGCCCCAGTCCTGGCCGCGGGCGCCGACGGTGGTGACCAGCCAGCCGCTGCGCGGGTCGTGGCCGGTGCGCCCGGCCGGGCGCACCCCGCGCGAGCGGCGCTCCCAGTCCTCCAGCACCTCGGCCTCCGGGCGTCCGGCGGTGTCGTGGGCGAGCACCTGGTGGGCCAGGTTCTCCAGGACGACCGGGGCGCCGGCCATCCGGGCCACCTGGCGGATCACCTCGGGCGGCTCCGCGCCCTCCACCACCAGCTCGTTGAAGACCTGGTGGACCGACTCGGAGACCCGCAGCTGCTCCAGCTGGGCGTTGACCACGAGCGCGTGCACGGCCTCGGTGACGGCGACGAAGCGCAGCTCGCGGCGGAGCGTGATCACGGGCAGCCCGCGCTGCTCGGCGGCGTGGACCAGGGCGCGGGGGAGCGAGTCGAAGTAGCGCCGCCCGAACTCGACGACCAGGCCGGCCACCCCGACCTCGTCCAGCTCCCGCACGTAGCGGGCCAGGGCCTCGCGGTCCTCCGGCAGCGCGATCCCGGTGGTCAGCACCAGCTCGCCGCCGCGGAGCATCCCGGCGACGTCGGGCAGCTCGCTGACGTGGACCCAGCGGACCGGCCGCTCCAGGTGGTCGGCGCCGGCCACCACCTGGGGCAGGCCGCGGCGCATCACGTCCAGGTCGAGGACTCGGGCGACGGTGGGGAGCATCGCGGGCCTCCGGAGCCGTGGGGACCGGAGCGGGGGCTCCGGGGTGGTCAGAGTGTCAGGTAAATCATCCATCGGCCGAACGACCTGTCGCCCTGCCCGCACCCTTGCACCCTGTAAGGCCCTTCGTGCCGAGACTGCCGAAGTGACCCTTGTCACCCCCGCCCCGCAGCGGGCAAGGTCAGCGGGACCGCAGACCCCCAACCGCGGACGCGTGACCCCGCAGCGGTCGAACCACGGCACTTGGAGGAACCAGATGGACCTGACCGACTTCGGCCCGGGCGCGCAGTACATCGCGGGCCGGCAGACCAGGGGGAGCGGTGAACCCTTCCAGGTCGTCAACCCCGCCGACGGCAGCGTGGTCGAGCAGGTCGCGCTGGCCACCACCGGGGACGTGGACACCGCCGTCGCCGCCGCCAGGGCCGCCCTGCCCGGCTGGTCCTCGGCCACCCCCGGCGCGCGCTCCGAGGCGCTCACCCGGCTAGCCGCCGTCCTGGCCGGCGCGGCCGGGGACCTGGCCCGGGTGGAGACGGCGCAGACCGGCAAGCCGGTCAAGCTCGCCACCGAGTTCGACGTGCCCGGCACCGTCGACAACGCCGCGTTCTTCGCCGGCGCCGCCCGCAACCTGGAGGGCAAGGCGGCCGGCGAGTACTCCGGCGACCACACCTCGTACGTGCGGCGCGAGGCGGTCGGCGTGGTCGGCTCGATCTCGCCGTGGAACTACCCGCTGCAGATGGCCGCCTGGAAGATCCTCCCGGCGATCGCCGCGGGCAACACCATCGTGCTCAAGCCGGCCGAGCTGACCCCGCTGACCTCGCTGATGTTCGCCCGCGCCTGCACCGCCGCGGGCATCCCGGACGGCGTGGTCAACGTGGTCACCGGCGCCGGACGCACCGCCGGCGAGCACCTGGTCGGGCACCCGGACGTCGCGATGGTCTCCTTCACCGGCTCCACCGGCGTCGGCAGGAGGGTCGCCGAGATCGCCACCGCGGGCGTCAAGCGCACCCACCTGGAGCTCGGCGGCAAGGCCCCGTTCGTGGTCTTCGACGACGCCGACCT
Source organism: Kitasatospora sp. NPDC001547 (assembly GCF_042894165.1). Lineage (NCBI taxonomy): Bacteria > Bacillati > Actinomycetota > Actinomycetes > Kitasatosporales > Streptomycetaceae > Kitasatospora > Kitasatospora sp. NPDC001547. Next base: position 95,958 of record NZ_JBIAVL010000023.1, read on the forward strand.
GGACGCCGCCGTGCAGGGCGCGGTCGCGGCGTCGCTGATCAACGGCGGCCAGGACTGCACCGCCGCCACCCGCGCCTACGTCCAGCGCCCGCTGTACGACGCCTTCGTGGCCGCAGTGGCCGAGCTGTACGCGGCGATCCGGATCGGCGACCCGCTGAACCCGCGCACCGACCTCGGACCGCTGGTCTCCCACGCCCACCGGGACCGGGTGGCCGGCTTCGTGGAGCGCGCCCGCTCGTACGCCACCGTGGTCACCGGCGGCCGGGCCCCGGAGAAGGGCCACGACGGCACCGACCTCACCCGCGGCGCGTACTACCGGCCCACCCTGATCACCGGCGCGGCCCAGGACAGCGAGGTCGTGCAGGGCGAGATCTTCGGCCCGGTGCTGGTCGTGCTGCCGTTCGACGGCGACGACGAGGGCCTGCGGCTGGCCAACGACACCCCGTACGGCCTGGCCGCCTCCGCCTGGACCGCCAACGTGCACCGCTCGCTGCGCGCCACCCGGGAGATCGCGGCCGGCTGCGTCTGGGTCAACGACCACATCCCGATCATCAGCGAGATGCCGCACGGCGGCTACAAGGCGTCCGGCTACGGCAAGGACATGTCCCAGTACTCGCTGGACGAGTACACCCAGGTGAAGCACGTCATGTTCGACACCACCGCGGTGGCCCGCAAGGACTGGCACCGCACCGTCTTCGGAGACAGATAACCCCCAGGCCCCAGCGGGTGCCCCCACACCCCATCTCCCCCCAGGAGGCCCGTTCCATGGCGTTCAACGAGCTCACCGACGGTCTGCCCGAACCGGTCCGAAGGGCCTGGGAACGCAGCCTGACCAGCGGCCGGGCCGCGCTCGGCCGCCGCACCCTGCTGCGCGCCGCCGCGCTGACCGCCGGAGCGGGCACCCTGGCCGCCTGCGGCATCCCGGCGGCCCCCCGGGCGACCGGGGACTCGACCGCGAACGCCGCCAAGGACCTCTCGGAGACGCAGAAGGAGGTCGACTTCTCCAACTGGCCGCTGTACGTGGACACGGACGAGAAGGACAAGGAGCGGCACGGCACGCTGGACGCCTTCACCGAGGCCACCGGCATCAAGGTCAGGTACACCGAGGACGTCAACGACAACGTCGAGTTCTTCGGCAAGGTCAAGCCGCAGCTCGCCGCCGGCCAGGACACCGGCCGCGACCTGATGGTGCTCACCGACTGGATGGCCGCCCGGCTGATCCGGCTCGGCTGGGCGCAGAAGCTCAACCCGGCGAACGTCACCACCGCGATCACCAACATCGAGGCCCGCTTCCGCGCCCCCGACTGGGACCCGGGGCGGCTGTACTCCTACCCGTGGGCCGGCATCCAGACCGTCGTCGCGTACAACCGGAAGGCGACCAGGGGGAAGGAGGTCACCAGCGTCTCCCAGCTGCTGGACGACCCCGACCTCAAGGGCCGGGTCACCTTCCTCTCCGAGATGCGCGACAGCATCGGGATGGTCCTGCTGGACCAGGGCAAGGACACCGTGAGGTTCACCGCCGACGACTACGACGGCGCGGTCGCCCGGCTGCAGAAGGCCGTCGACAACAAGCAGATCCGCCGCTTCACCGGCAACGACTACGGCCAGGAGCTCTCCGCCGGGGACATCGCGGCCTGCATCGCCTGGGGCGGCGACCTGATCCAACTGCGGGCCGACAACCCGGACATCGAGTTCGTCATCCCGGAGAAGGGCTACATCGCCTCGACCGACAACATGCTGGTCCCGGCCAAGGCGCAGCACAAGGCGAACGCGGAGAAGCTGATCGACTTCTACTATCAGCCGAAGATCGCGGCGCAGCTGGTCGCGGGCATCGGCTTCGTCTCCGCCGTCACCGGGATGAAGGACGAGCTCGCCGGCATCGCCCCGGACACCGCGGCCAACCCGCTGGTCGTACCCACCCCCGAGATGGCGGTCAGGGCGCACGTGTTCCGCACGCTCTCCGAGAGCGAGGAGAGCGACTTCGAGCAGAAGTTCTCCAAGCTCATCGGCGCCTGACCCCACTCCCGGCAGAGAGACCCAGGAAGACACCACCCCATGACAGACCAGCAGCGCGACGCGGCCGTCGGCGGCGACGTCCGGCTCACCGGCATCGGCAAGACCTACGGCTCCTTCACCGCCGTCCACCCGCTCGACCTGACCGTCCCGCAGGGCTCGTTCTTCGCCCTGCTCGGCGCCTCCGGCTGCGGCAAGACCACCACCCTGCGCATGATCGCCGGCCTGGAGGAGCCCACCACCGGCACCGTCCTGATCGGCGGCCAGGACGTCACCGCCCTGCCCCCGTACAAGCGGCCGGTGAACACCGTCTTCCAGAGCTACGCGCTCTTCCCGCACCTGGACATCTTCGAGAACGTCGCCTTCGGCCTGCGCCGGCGCGGCCGGAAGGACGTCAGGAAGCAGGTCGAGGAGATGCTGGAGCTGGTCGAACTCGGCCCGTACGCCCGGCGCAAGCCGCACCAGCTCTCCGGCGGCCAGCAGCAGCGCGTCGCGGTCGCCCGCGCGCTGATCAACCACCCGCAGGTGCTGCTCCTGGACGAGCCGCTCGGCGCGCTCGACCTCAAGCTCCGCCGCCAGATGCAGCTGGAGCTGAAGCGGATCCAGACCGAGGTCGGCATCACCTTCGTGCACGTCACCCACGACCAGGAGGAGGCCATGACCATGGCCGACACCATCGCGGTGATGAACGGCGGCCGGGTCGAGCAACTGGGCGCCCCCGCCGAGCTGTACGAGAACCCCGCCACCACCTTCGTGGCCAACTTCCTCGGCCAGTCCAACCTGCTGCCCGCCGAGGTCACCGGCACCGAGGGCGGCGACCTGCTGCTCAGCGCGGCCGGCGCCCGCCTCGCGGTGCCGAAGGCGCGCTGCGCCACCGACGCCACGCGCGTCCACCTGGGCGTGCGCCCGGAGAAGATCACCATCACCCACGCCTCCGAGCAGGTCGCCGACGGCCGCAACCGACTGGTCGGCACGGTGCTCGACTCCAGCTTCATCGGCGTCTCCACCCAGTACGTGGTGCGCACCGACGGCGGCCAGGAGGTCACCGTCTTCGAGCAGAACATGGAGCGCGACGCCCGGATCGTCCCCGGCGCCGCCGTCCAGCTGCACTGGAACCCGGCGCACTCCTTCGCCCTGGACGCCGCCCAGGCGATCGACGCGGGCACCGCGGAGGAGGCCGCATGACCGCCACCACCCCGGCCGCGCCGCCGCAAGTCGTCCCGCTGGAACCGGCGGAGCGCAGACCGAGGCGCAGGCTCACCCCGTACTGGCTGCTGCTGCCCGGCCTCGCCTGGCTGGTCGTCTTCTTCGCCGTCCCGATGGTCTACCAGGCGTCGACCTCGCTGCAGACCGGCTCGCTCGAAGAGGGCTTCAAGGTCACCTGGCACGTCTCGACCTACTGGGACGCCCTGGTCGAGTACCGGTGGCACTTCCTGCGCTCGTTCTCCTACGCGGCCGTCGCCACCGTGCTCTGCCTGGCCGTCGGCTACCCGCTCGCGTACACGATCGCCTTCAAGGCGAGCAAGCGCTGGCGCAACGTCATCCTGATCCTGGTCATCGCGCCGTTCTTCACCAGCTTCCTGATCCGCACGCTGGCCTGGAAGACCATCCTGTCCGACGGCGGCCCGGTGGTCGGCGCGCTGAACGCGCTGCACGTCCTGGACGTCACCAACCTGCTCGGCCTCACCGACGGCGACCGGGTGCTGGCCACGCCGCTCGCGGTGGTCTGCGGCCTGACCTACAACTTCCTGCCGTTCATGATCCTGCCGCTCTACACCTCGCTGGAGCGGATCGACCCGCGCCTGCACGAGGCGGCCGGCGACCTCTACGCCCGGCCGTTCACCACCTTCCGCAAGGTGACCTTCCCGATCTCGCTGCCGGGCGTGGTCGCGGGCACCCTGCTGACCTTCATCCCGGCCTCCGGCGACTACATCAACGCCCAGCTGCTGGGCTCGCCGAGCGAGCAGATGGTCGGCAACGGCATCCAGAAGCAGTTCCTGAACGTGCTCGACTACCCCACGGCGGCCGCGCTGAGCTTCATCCTGATGGCCCTGATCCTGGGCATGGTGACGGTCTACATGCGCAAGGCCGGGACGGAGGATCTGGTCTGATGTCCCGTATGTCCAAGTGGATCCGCGCCCACCTGGTGGTGCTGGCCGGCCTGCTGGCCCTCGCCTACCTGGTGCTGCCCAACCTGGTCGTGCTCGCCTTCTCGTTCAACAAGCCGGTGGGCAAGTTCAACTACGAGTGGAACGAGTTCTCCACCGACGCCTGGACCGACCCCTGCGGCGTGGCCGACATGTGCGGGTCGCTCTCGCTCAGCCTGCAAATCGCGGTGCTCGCCACCGTCGGCGCCACCGTGCTCGGCACCATGGTCGCCTTCGCGCTGGCCCGCTACCGCTTCCGCGGCCGCTCGGCCACCACCGCGATGATCTTCCTGCCGATGGCCATGCCCGAGGTGGTCATGGCGGCCTCGCTCGGGACGCTCTTCCTCAACATGCGCATCCCGTTCGGCTTCACCACCATCCTCATCGCGCACATCATGTTCTGCCTCAGCTTCGTGGTGACGGCGGTCAAGGCGCGCGTGATGAGCATGGACCCGAGGCTCGAACAGGCCGCCCAGGACCTCTACGCGACCCCCACCCAGACCTTCCTGAGGGTCACCCTGCCGCTGGCGGCGCCCGGCATCGCGGCGGGCGCGCTGCTCAGCTTCGCGCTCTCCTTCGACGACTTCATCATCACCCAGTTCAACTCGGGGCCGACCACGGTCACCTTCCCGATGTTCGTCTGGGGCGCCTCGCAGCGCGGCATCCCGGTGCAGGTGAACGTCATCGGCACCGCGATGTTCCTGGCCGCCGTCGCGCTGACCGTCGTCGGCCAGTGGCTGGGCAACCGCCGGAAGGCCACCGCCTGACATACGGTCGGCAGTAGTCGACACGGCTGACAACGGCCGACAGCGGAATGGCAGCGGTGGCACGTAAGAACGTCATCTATTCGTAGAAAGTGGCTGATAATGCATGGACTCCGCCCGCGCGCTCAGTGACGCCAGGCCCACCCCCTTCTGGCTTGAGGACCCCGGCCGGCCGGCGGCGCTGCCCGCCCTGGTCGGCGACACCACCTGCGACCTGCTGGTCGTCGGCGGCGGCTACTCCGGTCTGTGGACCGCCCTCATCGCCAAGGAGCGCGACCCCTCGCTGGACGTCGTGCTGGTCGAGGGCAACGAGGTCGGGTGGGCCGCGTCCGGGCGCAACGGCGGATTCTGCGCGGCCAGCCTCACCCACGGCTTCGGCAACGGCCTGGACCGCTGGCCGTCCGAACTCGCCCAGCTGGAACGCCTCGGTGCCGCCAACCTCGACGGCATCGAGGCCACCCTGAAGCGCTACGGCATCGACGCCGAGTGGGAGCGCACCGGCGAGATCGACGTCGCCACCCAGCCCCACCAGGTCGAGGAGCTCCACGAGATCGCCGAGGCGGTCGCCCGGTACGGCTTCGACATCACCGTCCTGGACGCCGACCAGCTGCGCGCCGAGGTGAACTCGCCGACCTTCCTCGGCGGCCTCTGGGACAAGGAGGGCGTGGCGATGGTCCACCCCGCCAAGCTCGCCTGGGGCCTCAAGGACGCCTGCCTGGGCCAGGGCGTGCGGATCTTCGAGCACACCCGGGCCACCGACCTGCGGGAGCACGGCAGCGGCATGGCCGTCCGCACCCCGTACGGCCGGGTCCTCGCCCGCAAGGTCGCGCTCGGCACCAACGTGTTCCCGTCGCTGCTCAAGCGGGTCCGCCCGTACATCGTCCCGGTGTACGACTACGCGCTGATGACCGAGCCGCTCGACGCCGAGCAGCTCGCCTCGATCGGCTGGCGCGGGCGGCAGGGCCTCGGCGACAGCGCCAACAAGTTCCACTACTTCCGGCTCTCCGCCGACAACCGGATCCTCTGGGGCGGCTACGACGCGGTCTACCACTTCGGCGGCCACGTCCGGCACGAGTACGACCAGCGGCCGGAGACCTTCCGCACCCTGGCCAACCACTTCTTCCGCTGCTTCCCGCAGCTGGAGGGCCTGCGCTTCACCAACGCCTGGGGCGGGGCCATCGACACCTGCAGCCGGTTCTCGGCGTTCTTCGACACCGGCTACCGGGGCAAGGTCGCGTACGCCGTCGGGTACACCGGGCTCGGTGTCGGCGCGACCCGCTTCGGCGCCGAGGTGATGCTCGACCTCCTCGCCGGCGAGCGCACCGAGCGCACCTCGCTGGACATGGTGCGCAGCAAGCCGCTGCCGTTCCCGCCCGAGCCGGTCCGCTGGGCCGGGATCGAGCTCACCACCCGGTCGCTGGAGCGGGCGGACCGCACCGGCGGCCACCGCAACCTCTGGCTGCGCACCCTCGACCGGCTGGGGCTGGGCTTCGACAGCTGAAGCGCGAATCCCCGGTCGGGTGCTCCTAGTCGTGTAATCGGGACCCGTCGTCCGCCTCTCCTTGGTGACGGCGGGTCTCGCACCTCCCGCCGTCTCCGAACAGTACGAACGGCGAGAAGCGGGGACACGACATGGAGACCACCGGACTGCACTGGCTCGCCCAGGTGGCACCGGACCCGGAAGCCCTCCGGGAGCAGTGGGAGCGCACCGGGCTGGGCCTGGTGCTGCTGCCGGCCGGCCGGCGCTGGGACGTCCTCTCCGTCCCCGGACGGCTCGGGCGCCCGGCGCTGGAGATCATGGAACCGTGCACCAGCGGCCCGGTCCTCACCGACGCCGCGGGTGAGCACGTCGGCTTCCTGGTGCCCGTCGGCACCGCCGCCCGCTGGATCGGCACCGGCGTGCGCGCTGCGGGGGAGGGCACCTGGATCGTCGTCCCGCACCCCGAGCGGACCAGCCGGGGCGTGCGCTGGCTGGTCCCGCCGGACGGCTCCGGGCGGCTCAACGACCCGGTGCTGCTGGAGCTCGTCCTGCACGAGGCGGCGGCGAGGCTCGGCGGCTGGTGAGCCCCGCGGTGTCCGGTGCCCGGGGCCCGGTGGTGCCGGGGCGCGGAGCGGGCGGGCGCGGCAGACTGGAGGCGTGACCACCGTCCCGCACGCCGTCGACGCGTCCCTCCGCCCGGGCCCCGCCCAGCTGCGCCTGGCCGCGTCGGCCGTACCCGTATGCGACCGGTACGGCCTCGCGCTGGCCGGTGGGCACGCGCTGCGCGCCCACGGCGTCGCGGCCTGTCCGCAGGACGGGCTGACCCTGGTGACCGGCGGGGCCGACCTGCCGGAGGTGGCCGCCGCCCTGGGCGAGGCGTACCGGGCGGCGGGCGGCGGGGTCGCCGAGCGGCCGGGGACACCGCGGCTGGAGCAGCTCGCCGTCCGGCTGGCGCTGGGCGGGCGGTCGCACACGGTGGAGCTGCGCAAGGAGCCGCTGGGCCACCGCCCGGTCCGGCTGGACCTCGGTGCGCCCGGACCGGACGAGCCGCCGGTGATGCTGCCCGTGGTCGCCCTGGAGGACGCGGCCGCGCTGACCACCGCGCTGCTGGTGGACCGGGGCATGCCGCGCGACCTGATCGACGTGCACGCCCTCACCCGCTGTTACCGAGAAGGTGAACTGCTCGCGCTGGCAGGGGAGTTGGACCCGGACTTCCAGCCGGCGGCGCTGGCCGACCGGCTGGAGACGCTCGCCGAGGCGGCGGACGGCCGGTTCCGCGCCCGGGGTGTCCCCGCCGACGGGGTGGACGAGCGGAAGCGCTGGGCGCTGGCCTGGGCGCAGGACCTGCGGCTGGACCTGCTGGAGACCCAGGAGGCGGCGGACGGGCTGCACGACCCGTACCTGGAGGAGCCGGAGGACGGGGACTCCTGACCCCGGCCGGGCGGAGGCCCCCGTTCGTCCGACCGAGTGACCGGACGACCTGTAAGGCTGAATCCATGATCCCCGTCAGCCTGTTCGTTGAGCCGGGCCGAAGCGGCCACCAGACTGGGAGACGAGCGCGGTAGCCCCGTGATTCCCGTCGACCGGCCCACCGCGGGCGGCGCCAGACCGGACCGGTGGCAGGACGCCGCCCGGGACTTCGGAGGCAGACGGACCTTGAGCAAGCACATCATTCACTGGATCGGCGGCAAGCCGGTCGCCACCGCCGGTGCGGCCCCCCGTCGTGGCGAGATCTTCGACCCGGCCACCGGCCAGGTCTCCGGTCAGGTCGACTTCGCCGGGATCGCCGAGGTCGACCAGGCGGTGGCCGCCGCCGCCTCGGCCTTCACCGAGTGGCGCACCGCCTCGATCGCCAAGCGGACGACGGTGCTCTTCGCCTTCCGCGAGTTGCTGAACGCCCGCCGCGACGAGCTGGCCTCGATCATCGTGGCGGAGCACGGCAAGGTGCACTCCGACGCGCTGGGCGAGATCGCCCGCGGCCTGGAGGTCGTGGAGTACGCCTGCGGCATCCCGCAGCTGATCAAGGGCGGTTTCACCGAGCAGGCCTCGACCGGCGTCGACGTCTACTCGATCCGCCAGCCGCTCGGCCCGGTCGCGATCATCTCGCCGTTCAACTTCCCGGCGATGGTGCCGATGTGGTTCTTCCCGATCGCCATCGCCGCCGGCAACACCGTCGTGGTGAAGCCCTCGGAGAAGGACCCGTCCGCCGCCAACTTCCTCGCCGAGCTGTGGAAGGAGGCCGGTCTGCCGGACGGCGTCTTCAACGTCGTGCACGGCGACAAGGTGGCCGTCGACCGCCTGCTGGAGCACCCGGACGTCAAGTCCGTCAGCTTCGTCGGCTCCACCCCGATCGCCCGCTACGTCTACGAGACCGGCACCCGCTACGGCAAGCGCGTGCAGGCCCTGGGCGGCGCCAAGAACCACATGCTGGTCCTGCCCGACGCCGACCTCGACCTCGCGGCCGACGCCGCCGTCAACGCCGGCTTCGGCGCGGCCGGCGAGCGCTGCATGGCGGTGTCCGTGCTGGTCGCGGTCGACCCGATCGGTGACGAGCTGGTCGAGAAGATCAAGCAGCGGATCGCCACCCTGAAGGTCGGTCCGGGCTGCAACGGCGACTCCGAGATGGGCCCGCTGGTCACCGGCCAGCACCGGGACAAGGTCACCTCCTACGTGGAGTCCGGCGTCGCCGACGGCGCCGAGCTGGCCGTGGACGGCCGCAAGCACCCGGTCACCGCCGAGGACCGGAACGGCTCCCCGACGGCCGACGGCTTCTGGCTCGGCCCCACGCTGTTCGACCACGTGAAGCCCGGCATGTCCGTCTACAACGACGAGATCTTCGGCCCGGTCCTCTCGGTCGTGCGCGTCGACTCGTACGAGGAGGGCGTGGCGCTGATCAACGCCAACCCGTACGGCAACGGCACCGCGCTCTTCACCAACGACGGCGGCGCGGCCCGGCGCTTCCAGTTCGAGGTGGAGGTCGGCATGGTCGGCATCAACGTGCCGATCCCGGTCCCAGTGGCCTACTACTCCTTCGGCGGCTGGAAGGCCTCGCTGTTCGGCGACGCCCACGCGTACGGCCAGGACGGCGTGCAGTTCTTCACCCGGGGCAAGGCCGTCACCCAGCGCTGGCTGGACCCGTCGCACGGCGGCATCAACCTGGGCTTCCCCACCAACAGCTGAGCCGCACGGCTCCACCGGCCGGACCCCTCTCCCCGGGGTCCGGCCGGCCGTCTTTGCACGACGTTTGCATCCGCTCGCAGAAGCGCGTACAGTTCTTCGAGCTGCCCGGCAGGGAGCACCGGACACGCGTCTGCGCGGACGGTCCCGGGGCAGCCAATCCTCCGAAACACCACTTCTCGGTTCGTGCCGGTCGTTTCGCTTTTCCGCGCGACGGCCCGGTGCTAATTCGGCGTGCTCGTTTAATTGGGTTGCGGCTGGATTCGCTTTTCGGAGCGGGGATCGGCTAGAGTTTGAAACGTCGGACGGGGCGTCAAACCCCGGAAGACACCGGCGAGTTGGATGGACGAAGCCCCGGAAACGGAGCGATAAACATCTGATAAGCTGGAAACACGAAAGAACGAAGCCCGGAGGGCCTGCTGGAAGGCGGCTCGAAGGAAGCGTCCGTTCCTTGAGAACTCAACAGCGTG
>NZ_JBIAVL010000024.1:0-101736 GCF_042894165.1 Kitasatospora sp. NPDC001547
TGGCAGTCTGAAAATCACCCGTCACGCCCCTCTCCGCACCCACCCCCTGCGCCGCCCCCTTCCGCAGCGCGTCCCTCTCGCTGGGGGAGGGAGGGAGGGAGGGAGGGAGGGAGGGAGGGGTGCGGGGGTGCGTGGGTGGGCGGGTGCGTGGGTGCTGGGGGTGGGTGTGTTGTGGGCGCGCGGGCTCTGCGCTGTGGGCCCGCTGGGGGTGGTGGGGGGTGGGAAATGGGGGTGACGGGGTGGTGGGGGCGGGGTGAGGATCGGGGGATGAGTGATGGGGGCGTGTTCCTGGTGACCGGGCGGTTGGTGTTGCGGCGTTTCACGATGGGGGACGTGGAGCGGCTCGTGGAGTTGGACGGGGATCCGGAGGTGATGCGGTTCCTGACCGGGGGGAGGCCGAGTGCGCGGGAGTGGGTCGAGGGGGAGCTGTTGCCGCAGTACCTGGAGCACTACCGGCGGTACGGGGACCTGGGCTGGTGGGCGGCGGAGGAGCGGGTGGGCGGGGCGTTCCTGGGGTGGTTCGAGTTCCGGCCCACGCGGGAGGGGGAGCGTGGGGAGGTCGAGCTCGGGTACCGGTTGCGGCGGGCCGGGTGGGGGCGCGGGTACGCGACGGAGGGGGCGCGGGCGCTGGTGCGGCGGGGGTTCGTCGAGTCGGGGGTGGAGCGGGTGGTGGCGTACACGATGGCGGTGAACGCGGGCTCGCGGCGGGTGATGGAGAAGAGCGGGTTGTCGTACGTCCGGACGTTCCACGAGGACTACCCGGAGATGATCGCCGGGAGCGAGCACGGGGAGGTCGAGTACGCGGTGACGGCGGGGGAGTGGCGGGCCCGGTCCGGGATACTTGGGGCATGAGGCTGACGGAGTTCTGGCGACGGATGTACGCGCACTTCGGCGAGGCGTACGCGGAGTCGTTCGCGACCGACCACGTGATGAGCGAGCTGGGCGGGCGGACGGTGCGGCAGGCGCTCGAGTCGGGCTGGGAGGCCAAGGACGTCTGGCGCGTGGTCTGTGACACCCAGGGGATCTCCGGCGTGCTGCGCTGAGTGCCGGCTCGCGGGGGCATGGGACAGACTGTTCGGGTGACAAGTAGCGCGGAACAGAAGGATTCGGACGAGCGGGGTGCCGGCGGCGCTTCGGCGGGCGGGGGGCTGTGGGGCGGCGGGATGCCGCGCTGGCTGCCGCGGGCGATGGTGCTGTTCCTGGTGCTGGTGGGGGCGTTCCAACTCGCCGACTGGGCGTTCCGGCAGCTGATCGACCTGTTCGTGATGCTGCTGGTGTCGTTCTTCCTGTCGTTGGCGCTGGAGCCGGCCGTGGACCGGATGGCGGCGAGGGGGGTGCGCCGGGGGGTCGGGACCTTCCTGGTGTTCGTGGCGGTCCTGGTCGCGCTGGTGGGCTTCCTCGCCGCGCTGGGCACGCTGCTGGTCGACCAGGTGGCGAAGATCGCCGGCGACCTGCCCCACCTGGTCGACAACCTGATCGGCTGGATCAACCGGACCTTCCACCAGGACCTCTCGCTGGGCGAGTTGCAGAATCGGTTGCTCAAGGATTCCGGCACCATCGAGAACTACGTCCAGCAGGCCGCCGACAACGTCTGGGGCGTCTCCTCCACCCTGATCGGCGGGCTCTTCCAGGCCTTCACGGTCGGGCTGTTCACCTTCTACTTCACCGCCGAGGGCCCCCGGGTGCGCCGGACGGTCTGTTCGATGCTGCCGCCGGCCAAGCAGGGCGAGGTGCTGCGGGCCTGGGAGATCGCGATCGCCAAGACCGGCGGGTACCTCTACTCGCGGGCGCTGCTCGCGGTGGTGTCGTCCGTCGGGCACTGGGTGATGTTCCAGCTGCTGGGCCTGCCGTACGCGGCGGCGCTGGCGGTCTGGGTGGGCGTCATGTCGCAGTTCGTGCCGACCATCGGCACCTACCTGGCCGGGGCGCTGCCGGTGCTGGTGGCGCTGACGGTGCGGCCGGTGGACGCGCTGTGGGTGCTGGGCTTCGTGGTGGTGTACCAGCAGATCGAGAACTACCTGCTGCAGCCGCGGATCACCGCGCGGACGGTGGACGTGCACCCGGCGCTGGCCTTCGGCTCGGTGATCGCGGGCGCGGCGCTGCTCGGCGCGGTGGGCGCGGTGATCGCGATCCCGGCGGCGGCGACGCTCCAGGGCTTCGTGGGGACGTACGTGCGGCGGTACGAGGTGGCCACCGACCCGCGGATCGACCGGGGCGAGCAGCGGCGGGCCCGTAGGGAGCTGCGCCGGGAGGCGGCCCGGCGGCTGCGCCGGATGGTCGGCGGGGACGGGGGAAGGCGCGGGGAGTGACCCGGGCCGCCGCCCCCGGGGATTCCTCGGGGGCGGCACCGTGCGGACGTGCGACGCTTGAATCGAACAGATGTTCTTTGTACTCTCCGGCCAAGAGTTTTCCACAGGCTGAGCCCGGTCGGGCTCGTTTGTCAGTGGGACGCGCTAGCGTCGAGGACGATGAAGCGCACAGCACAGAACCCGAGGGAAAAAGCCATGGCAGGTACGGACCGCGAGAAGGCACTAGAGACCGCTCTCGCCCAGATCGAGCGGCAGTTCGGCAAGGGCTCGGTGATGCGCCTCGGCGAGAAGGCCAACGAGCCGGTCGAGGTGATCTCCACCGGGTCCACCGCCCTGGACGTCGCCCTCGGGGTCGGCGGCATCCCGCGCGGCCGGGTGATCGAGATCTACGGCCCCGAGTCCTCCGGCAAGACGACCCTGACCCTGCACCTGGCCGCCAACGCCCAGAAGGCCGGCGGCACGGTCGCGTTCGTCGACGCGGAGCACGCGCTCGACCCGGAGTACGCCAAGAAGCTCGGCGTGGACACCGACGCCCTGCTGGTCAGCCAGCCGGACACCGGTGAGCAGGCCCTGGAGATCACCGACATGCTGATCCGCTCCGGCGCGATCGACCTGGTGATCATCGACTCGGTCGCGGCGCTCGTCCCGCGCGCCGAGATCGAGGGCGAGATGGGTGACTCGCACGTCGGTCTGCAGGCCCGACTGATGAGCCAGGCGCTGCGCAAGATCGCCGGTGCGCTGAACCAGTCGAACACCACCGCGATCTTCATCAACCAGCTGCGCGAGAAGATCGGCGTGATGTTCGGTTCGCCGGAGACCACGACCGGTGGCCGGGCGCTGAAGTTCTACGCCTCGGTCCGGCTCGACATCCGCCGGATCGAGACCCTGAAGGACGGCACCGAGGCGGTCGGCAACCGCACCCGCGTCAAGGTGGTCAAGAACAAGGTCGCCGCGCCGTTCAAGCAGGCCGAGTTCGACATCCTCTACGGCGTGGGCATCAGCCGCGAGGGCGGCCTGATCGACATGGGCGTGGAGCACGGCTTCATCCGCAAGTCGGGTGCCTGGTACACCTACGAGGGCGACCAGCTGGGCCAGGGCAAGGAGAACGCCCGCAACTTCCTGCGGGACAACCCACAGCTCGCCGACGAGATCGAGCGGAAGATCAAGGGCAAGCTGGGCATCGGCCCGAAGGTGGAGGAGCCGGCCGAGGGCGGCGCCGAGGCCGCGGTCGCCGCTACCGACGGTGCCGCCGCCAAGCCGATCACCGCGACCGCCACCAAGACGGCCGCGGCGAAGAAGACGGCGGCGGCCAAGGCCTGAGCCGTTGACGCAGCACGACACGGTGGGCGGCGGCCCGGCGGGCCCGGAGGACGACGACTACGGGCCGCCGGACTGGTTCGCCGCGGTCGCGGATGAGCCCGAACCCGAACCGGTGGCCGAGCGGTCCCGGGGAACGCGCTCCCGGCGCGGCCGCCGGTCCACCACGCAGTGGGCATCCGGCCCCGAGCCGGAGTTCGACCTGGCTCCGGCCCGGGCGGTGCGCGGCGCGGCGCCCGGGCCGGGGCCGGCGGAGGCCTCGATCGAGGAGCTCGGTCTGGTCTCCGCCTCCGAACTGCCCACCGGCCGTCGCCGGCGCCGCTCGGCCGTGGCGGCCGAGGGCTTCGAGGCCGCCCGGCCCGCTCCGACCGCGGCGGAGGCCGAGAGCGGCCGAGCCGGGGGCGGCGCGGCCGGTCACGGGGGTGCGCCCGCCTCGGGCCCCCGTCGGGGCACGCGTCGGGGCCGATCCGCCGGGCCGTCCGGGGAGGAGGGCTCCGCCCGTACCTCCCGGAGGCAGGCCGAGGAGTCGGTCGATCCGGAGACCCGTGCCCGGGACATCTGCCTGCGGCTGCTGACCGGTGCCGCCAAGTCCCGCAAGCAGCTCGCCGACGCCCTGTGCAAGCGGGAGATCCCGGACGAGGTCGCCGACGAGGTGCTCACCCGGCTCGAAGAGGTCGGGCTGATCGACGACGCGGCCTTCGCCGCGGCCTGGGTGGAGTCCCGGCACGCCGTCCGGGGCCTGTCCCGGCGGGCGCTGGCCCAGGAGCTGCGCACCAAGGGCGTCGCCGCCGACCTGGTCGAGCAGGCCGTCGCCCGACTCGACCACGACGACGAGACGGACGCGGCCCGCGCACTGGTCGAGCGCAAGCTGCGGTCCACCCGGGGGCTGGACACCCAGGTGCGCACCCGGCGGTTGGTCGGGATGCTGGCCCGGCGCGGCTACTCCGAGGGGCTGGCGTTCCGGGTGGTGCGCAGCGCGCTGGAGGAGGAGCGGAGCGAACCGTCGGGTCGGGAGTAGTGGCCGTTCTGTAGGCGTCCTGGGCTGAGCCCCGCACCAGACCTTCTGGAACAAGCTTCAGGAGACGCCCTGGCTGGGGGTGTCCACCTGCTGGGGAGCGGGCTGCTCGGCCGGGTCGGGGGCCGGGGTGAGCGTGGCCGGGCCGCCGCGGGCGCGGTCGGCGAGGGCGAGCAGGTCCTCGGCGACGGCGCCCTGGGTGACGCCGACCAGGTGGCCGTCCGGGCGGATCAGCAGGACGGTGTGCGGCCCGGCGCCCGGGTACTCCTCGGTGACCAGCACCTCGGCCGGGACGGGCAGTGCGGCGGCGACCTCGGCGAGGCGGGGCATCAGCCCGGCGCCGAGCCAGTGCTCGGAGGACCAGACGGCGGTGCCGGGGGCGACCAGCAGCAGCAGGAAGGCGGTGCCGAGCCGGGCGTGCAGGTGGTCGGGGGTGCCGTCGTCGGCGAGCACCGGGAGGTCCGGGACGAGCACGCCGGGGGCGGTGGCGGGCAGCAGTTCGCTGAGCGAGGTGGTGCCGCGCGCGCCGCGCTGCACCGGGACCCGGCCGGGCACGCCCGAGGGCGCCGCCGGGTAGGCGGGGGCGCCGCCGAACCGGCCGGTGCCGAGCTGGCCGTCGGCGAGCAGCGGGGCGTGCTTGCGGAAGCCGCCGGCCAGCAGGGAGCGCCGGGTCTGCTGCCAGCCGCGCAGCGGGCGCAGCAGCGGCATGGACTGGTCGACCGCGCGCAGCCGGGCGCCGACCGCCCCGCGCCGTTCGGCCTCGTAGCCGTCCAGCAGCGAACCGCCGGGCTGCGGTCCGCCGGAGTGGAGGTGCCAGGCGAGGGCCAGCCGCCAGGCGAGGTTGTCGGCGTCGCGCAGCCCGTCCGTGAGGTTCTGCATGCCGAGCGCGCCGTGCAGGTGGGCGGCGTCGCCGGCCAGGAAGCAGCGGCCGACCCGGAAGCGGGCGGCGAGCCGCTGCTGCGCGGTGTGGTCGGCGGCGGCCAGCAGTTCGAAGCGGGGCAGCTCGCCGCACCAGCCGGTGAGGGTGGAGGTGACCCGGGTGAGCAGGGTGTCGCCGGTGACGATGCCGGGCCAGGTGGCGTGCGGGTCGACAGTCTCGGTGGCGGCGGGCCGGCCGGGGGGCAGCCGCCAGTCGAGCCGCCAGACGCCGTCCGGCAGCGGTCGGGCGGAGGCCTCGCGGTCGCCCCGCCACGGGGGCTCGCGGTGCAGCCGGGCGCCGTCGAAGGGCAGGTCGACCCGGACGGTGGCGATGGCGTTGCGGTCGACCGCCGGGCGGCCGGGGAAACGGATCTTCAGGAGCCTGCGCACCATGGATCTGGCGCCGTCGCAGCCGACCAGGTGGCTGCCGCGCCACCAGGTGGTGGAGCCGTCCTGGGTGCCCGTGGTGCGGACGCTGACGCCGTCCCGGTCCTGTTCGAGCTCGACGACCCGGCTGAGCGGGACGAGTCTGATCAGCGGGGTCCCGGTCAGGGCGTCCCGCAGCCCGCGCTGGAGGCGGTGCTGGGGCAGGTGGAAGGTGGGCGAGTCGGTGAGGTCGATCCGCAGCACCTCCTGGCGGCGGCGCCAGATGGCGAAGGAGTCCCACAGCGCGGAGTCCGATACGGCCCGCGGGTAGCCGATCCGGGTCAGGAAGGCGGCGGTGTCGGCGCCGAGCACCAGGCTGCGCGGGCCCTCGGGGCAGAGCCCGGAGCCCTCGTCCAGGACGATGGTGGGCACCTCGTGCCGGGCGAGGGTGAGGGCCAGGGCCAGACCGACCGGTCCGGCCCCGACCACGATCACCGGGTCCATGAGGGAACCTCCGGGCACGAACCGGCCGATCGGCCGGCGTCAGTTACCGCTGCCGCATATGCCGCGTGGATGCTCCCGGGAGGTGTCACGAAGAGCAATGCAACAGTTCGCCTGCGTGTCCGTCAAGCAGAAGCCGAAGTGCGCCGGTTCGCGCCGCGACGGCCGCGTGCTTCGATCCAGCGTGCGAGCGCGGTCAGCAACAGGCACATCGCGATGTAGATCGGGCCGATCACCAGTACCACGGGGATGTAGGGGAAGCCCGCGGCGTTGAGCGGCTGGCTGGCGAGCTTCTTCCCGACGAACAGCAGCTCGTGGTAGGTGATGACGAAGCCGAGCGAGGTGTCCTTGAGGGTGACGACCAGCTGGCCGATCATCGAGGGCAGCATCGAGCGGACGGCCTGCGGCACCAGGATCGACGTCATCACCTGGGTCTTGCGCATGCCGAGCCCGTAGGCCGCCTCGCCCTGGCCGCGCGGGACGGCGTTGACGCCGCTGCGGATGATCTCGGCCTGGACCGCCCCGTTGTAGAGGGTGAGGCCGAGCACCAGCGCCCACATCGGCTGCTGCGCGAAGAACGCGTAGTAGAGCCCGACGATCAGGATCAGCAGCGGCATCGCCCGGAAGAACTGGGTGAAGGCCGTGCAGGCCCAGCGGACCGGCCGGTGGTCGGAGAGCTGACCGGCCGCCAGCAGCGAGCCCAGGGCCAGCGAGAACAGCGCGGCCAGGCCGAAGGCCTCCAGGGTGGAGACCAGGCCGTCCACGATCTGCTGCTGGACGAAGGTGTACTGGAAGGCGTCCCAGAGGCCGGCGTCGAACTGGCCGTTGTCGTTCAGTGCGCTGAAGACGTACCAGAGGAGGCCGCCGATGGCGAGCACCGAGAGGACGCCGAAGGCGCGGTACCGGGTGCGGGCCCGCGGGCCGGGGGTGTCGTAGAGGACGCTGGCCGATGCCTGGCGCTGGAAGATGCTCATCGGGCCACCGCCAGTCGGGATTCCAGGAAGCGGAAGAACGTGGCGACCGTCGTGCTGATCAGCAGGTAGGCGCAGGCCACCCAGAAGAAGATGGCGAAGATCGAGTAGCCGCGCTCGGAGAAGGTCTGCTGGGCGCTGTACAGCTCGGAGACGCTGAACGCGCCGGCGATCGCGGAGTTCCTGGGCAGGGCGATGAACACGCTGCTCATCGGGCCCAGGACGGTCCGGGCGGCCTGCGGCAGGACGACCAGGGTGAGGGTCTGGCCGAACGTCATGCCGAGGCTGCGGGCGGCCTCCGCCTGGCCGAGCGGCACGGTGTTGATGCCGGAGCGGATCACCTCGCAGACGAACGAGGCGGTGTACCCGCCGAGTGCCAGCACCGCGAACACCAGGTGGCTGAAGTGCACGCCCAGCGGCGGCAGGCCGAAGGTGACGGCGAAGAACAGCAGGGTCAGCGGGGTGTTGCGGAAGAGCGTCACCCAGGTGGTGCCGAAGGCGCGCAGGACCGGCACCGGGGAGACCCGGAAGGCCGCCAGCAGGGTGCCCAGCAGCAGGGCGAGCAGAGCGCTGAGCGCGCTCACCTCGATCGTCTGTAGGAAGCCGTCGCGGAACAACCCGAAGTTGTCCTCCTCGAACAGGAACCCCATCCGGCGGCCCTCCTCTCAGTTCATGGTCGGGAAACCGACGTACGGCGGGTGGATCAGTAGCGCTCGAGGGCCGGGACGTCCGGCGCGGGGGAGCCGGAGGCGCCCAGGGTCGCGTCGTAGGCCTTCTTCCAGTCGCCGTTGTCCTCGTGGGCCTTGAGGGCGTCGCTGATCGCGTCGCGCAGCGCCTTGTCGTCCTTGTTGAGGCCGACGCCGTAGTTCTCCTTGGTGAACGGCTTGCCGACCACCTTGAGCTTGGGGGCGTACTTGGAGGCGTAGCCCTTGAGGATGGCGTCGTCGGTGGTGACGGCGTCGACCTCGCCGGACATCAGCTTCTCGACGCAGGCCGAGTAGGTGTCGAACTGCGTGACCTTCGGGTTGTACTGCTGGATGTTCTTGATCGAGGTCGAGCCGGTGGCGGTGCAGACGTTCTTGCCGCTGGTGCTCTCCGCGCCGGTGATCGAGCTGTTGTCGGCCTTCACCAGCAGGTCCTGGCCGGCGATGTAGTACGGGCCGGCGAACGAGACGGACTTCTTGCGCTCGTCGTTGATGCTGTAGGTGCCGACGTAGAAGTCGATCTGGCCCTTGGCGATGGCCGGCTCGCGCTGCGAGGAGACCAGGGTCTGCCACTTGATCTGCTGCGGGGTGAAGCCGAGGTCGGCGGCGATCATCTTGGCGATCTCGATGTCGAAGCCGCTGCGGTCGCCGCTGGCGACGTCCTCCCAGCCCAGGTTCGGCTGGTCGGCCTTGGCGCCGATGATCAGCTGGCCGCGCTTCTTGGCCTCGGCGAGGACCGGGGAGTCGACCTTGACGTCGGTCTTGACCGCGTAGGTCGGCAGCGCGGGGGCGTTGGCGCCGCTGCTGGCGGCGGTGGAGCCGGGGGTGCCGTCCTTGCCGCAGGCGGCGGTGGCGGTGAGCGCGACGGCACAGAGCGCGACGGCGAGGGTGCGGGACGTCCTCATGAGGGTTCTCCTGGGGGTGGGCCGCGGTGTCAACCGGGCTCTGGAGTCTGGAAGGCGTGCACGGACGGGGCCGGCCGGCGCCGTTGCCGGCGGCGGCCCCGCTGGTCTCGAAGCGTCAGTGGTGGAGGATCTTCGAGAGGAAGTCCTTGGCGCGGTCGGAGCGCGGCGCGGTGAAGAAGGCGTCCGGGGTGTTCTGCTCGACGATCTTCCCGTCGGCCATGAACAGCACCCGGTTGGCGGCGGAGCGGGCGAAGCCCATCTCGTGGGTGACCACGACCATCGTCATGCCGTCCGCGGCCAGCTGGCGCATGACCTCCAGTACCTCGTTGACCATCTCGGGGTCCAGCGCCGAGGTGGGCTCGTCGAAGAGCATCACCTTGGGCTTCATCGCCAGCGCCCGGGCGATCGCCACGCGCTGCTGCTGACCGCCGGAGAGCTGGGCCGGGAACTTGTCCGCCTGCGCGCCGACGCCGACCCGCTCCAGCAGCTCCCGGGCGGTCTTCTCAGCCTGCGGGCGGGGCACCTTGCGCACCTTCACCTGGCCGATGACCACGTTCTCCAGCACGGTCTTGTGCGCGAACAGGTTGAAGCTCTGGAACACCATGCCGACCTCGGCGCGCAGCCGGGCCAGCTCCTTGCCCTCGTCGGGCAGCGGCCGGCCGTCGATGGTGATCGTGCCGGAGTCGATCGCCTCCAGCCGGTTGATCGTCCGGCAGAGCGTCGACTTGCCCGACCCGGACGGGCCGATCAGCACGACCACCTCGCCCTGGGCGATCTCGAGGTCGATGTCCTGCAGCACGTGCAGCGCGCCGTAGTGCTTGTTGACGTTGCTCAGCACGACCAGTGGGGCGGCTGCGGGGGTGGAGTCCTCGACCGGGCTCTCGGTCATCGCGCCTGCTCCCTGCTGTCGTCGAATCAAGCCTGCCCGAGAAGTCTCAACTCCCTTGGGAGGCAATGGTGGTACGAATCCGGGAGCCGCGGCCGGCGGAGCCGCAGCCCCCGGTGGGCCGACCTTAGGAGCCGCGACCGCGCGCCGTCAGCCGATCTGAGCGGAACTTGAGGATCACGAAACGGCCACACGGTGCCTACGTGCTGTTCGCGAGGGCGCCGGAGGGGCATGTCACAGCGGGAATCCGCGCCGGTGCTCCCCGTCCCCCAGGAGCCCGGAGCGCGGTCGAGCCTGGCGCCGGGCCGTTCCCTGGCCCATACTGCGCAGGACCGGGACCTGACCGATCGGCCCGGTGATCACCGGTGATCAGGTGGGGGAAGGAGGAGAACAGGATGCGACTGCTACTCGTCGAGGACGACGAACGCGTGGCCGCCGCGCTGGTCGCGGTGCTGGGCCGGCACGGCTTCCAGGTCCGGCACGCCCGCAGCGGGCACGAGGCGCTGGACGCCCTGGTGCCGGACGGCAACGAGCCCTACCGCGTGGTGCTGCTCGACCTCGGGCTGCCCGACCGCGACGGCTTCGAGGTGTGCAGCCGGATCAGGGCCGGCAGCGGCGTTCCGGTGATCATGGTCACCGCCCGCGCCGACGTCCGCTCCCGGATCCACGGCCTCAACCTGGGCGCCGACGACTACGTCACCAAGCCGTACGACATGGGCGAGCTGCTCGCCCGCATCCACGCCGTGGCCCGCCGCGGCGCCGCCCCCTCCGCGGTGGCGGTGCCCGCGCCCGACACCGTCCCGCAGCAGCGCGGCCCGCTGGAGTCCCGCGGCATCCGGATCGACCGGGAGCGCCGCCGGGTCAGCGTGGACGGCCGCGACGTGCCGCTCACCCGCAAGGAGTTCGACCTGCTCGCGCTGCTCGCCCAGAGCCCGGGCGTGGTCTACCGGCGCGAGCAGATCTTCAGCGAGGTCTGGCGCAGCGGCTGGGAGGGCAACGGGCGCACCCTGGAGGTGCACATCGGCTCGCTGCGCAACAAGCTGGCGCTGCCCGGCCTGGTCGAGGCCGTGCGCGGGGTCGGCTACCGGCTGATCCCCGACCGTCCGGCCCCCGCCGCGACCGAACCGGCCCCGCCCGCCCCCGCGGAGCACTGACCGCACGTGCGCACCCGCCTGCTCGGCATCCTGATCGCCCTCATGCTCTGCGTCCTGGCCGCCCTGGGGCTGCCGCTCGCGGCGGCGGTCGCGGCGGCCGAGCAGACCAAGGTGGTCGTCGACCGGCTCGACGACGCCGCCCGCCTCGCCCAGGACCTGCCCACCTCCGGCGCCGCCGACTCGGCCCGCAAGGGCGACCCGGAACCCGCCCCGGGCGACCTCAGCCGGCAGCGCGCGATCAACGCCGAGGTCCGCCGCTACCACGACCTGTACGGCGTGCGCCTGGGCATCTTCCAGCGCGACGGCCAGGCGATCGCCGCCGCCCCGGCCGACTGGCGGGTGCCCTCCGGCGGCTGGGGCGCCCAGGCCTTCCAGGAGGCGCTGGACGGGCGGCGCAGCCACAACCCGCCGCAGGTCTGGCCGTGGACGCCGGACCGGACGATCACCGTCGCCGCCCCGGTGGTGCGCGACGGCGACGTGGTCGCGGTGGTGCTGAGCGAGTCCCCGACCGAGGCGCTGCGCGCCCGGATGCTGCGCAAGTGGCTGGTGATCGGCGCGGGCGAGGCCGCCGCGATGATCGTCGCCGTGCTGCTCGCCGTCCGGCTCACCGAGTGGGTGCTGCGCCCGGTGCGCACCCTGGACCGGGCCACCCACGACATCGCCACCGGCCGGATGGCCGCCCGGGTCGCCCCCGGCGGCGGGCCGCCCGAACTCCAGCGGCTGGCCCGCTCGTTCAACGAGATGGCGGACCACGTGGTGCTCGCCATGGACCAGCAGAAGGCGTTCGTCGCGGACGCCTCGCACCAGCTGCGCAACCCGCTGTCGGCGCTGCTGCTGCGGGTCGAGGTGCTCGGCCTGGAACTGCCCGAGGGCCACGAGGAGGAGCTCAGCGGCGTCCGGGAGGAGGGCGTCCGGCTGGCCCGGGTGCTGGACGACCTGCTTGGGCTGGCCACCGCCGAGCACGCCCGCCCCGAACCCGAGCGCACCGACCTCGCCGAGCTCACCCTGGCCCGGGTGGACGCCTGGCGGCCGGTGGCCGAGCAGCGCGGCATCGCGCTGCGCTGGGAGGGCCCGGCGCTGGCGATCGGGATGGCCGACCCGATCGGCTTCGGCTCGGCCCTGGACGCCGTGCTGGACAACGCGCTCAAGTTCGGCCCGTCCGGCAGCGAGGTGCGGCTGCGGGTCGCGGTGCGCCGGGACGAGGTCGCGGTGACCGTCACCGACGCCGGGCCCGGCCTCACCGAGGACGAGCTGTCCCGGGCCGGGGACCGGTTCTGGCGCAGCCCGCGGCACCAGAACGTGGACGGGTCGGGGTTGGGGCTGTCCATCGCCCGCACCCTGCTGGCGGCCGGCGGCGGCTCGCTCGGCTTCGCGCCGGTCAAGCCGACCGGGCTCGCGGTGACGCTGGCGGTGCCGCGGCCGGAGAAGTAGCCGCCGGGGCGCGTGCACCGGCGTCCGCCCGCGGAGGCGCGCGCCGGCGCCGGCCCGCGGTCGGGGTTCCGAGGACCGGCCGCTACGGCTTCACGGAGCGGTAGTAGCGCGCCGCGCCGGTGTGCAGCGGCAGCGGGTCGGTGTAGACGGCGGTGCGCAGGTCGACCAGCTGGGCGGCGTGCACCTGGGCGCCGATCTGGTCCCGGCTGTCGATCACCGCGCGGGTCATCCCCTCGACCAGGCGCGGGTCCGCGTCGTCCCGGGTGATCAGCAGGTTGGGCACGGCCACCGTGGCGACGGCGTCCTTCGGCTCGGCGTTGGGATAGGTGCCCTTGGGCATGGTGGCCGCCCGGTAGGCGTCGGTGCCGCCGCCCTCGGCCAGGTGCAGGGCCTCGGAGAGGTCGCTCAGCGGAACGATCCGGATCCGGACGTGCTCGGAGAGGTCGGTGAGTGCGCTGGTGGGCAGGCCGCCGGACCAGAAGAACGCGTCCAGCCTGCCCGCGCGCAGGTCGTCGGCGGCCTCGCCGATCCCCTTCGGCACCGGGACGATGTCGTGGTCGGGGTCCAGCCCGGCGGCGGACAGCAGCCGCTTGGTCACCAGGTTCACCCCGGACTGCGGCAGCCCGACACCGACCTTCAGGCCCTTGAGGTCGGCGGTGCGGCGCACCGGAGAGGCGGCCGGGACGACCAGCTGCAGGTAGTCGTCGTACAGCCGGGCGATCGCCCGCAGCTTCTCCTTGCCGGCGCCGTGGTAGTCGGCCACCGCGTCGGCGGTCGCTATCGCGAAGGTGTCCCGGCCGTCGATCACCCGGGCGAGGTTGTCGATCGAGCCCTCGGAGTTGTCCAGGGCCAGCCGCACGCCCGGCATCGCCCGGGAGACGTGGCCCTGGAGCAGCTGCCCGTACCGGTCGTAGACGCCGCGCTGCACCCCGGTGGCGAAGCGGACCTCGCCGCGCGGGTACCCGGGCGAGCGGCCCGCCGACAGCCACCAGCCGCCGAAACCGGCCACCAGCAGCACCACCACCAGCACCGTCCGCCACAACGGGCTGCGGGCCGCGGTGCGGACGGCGGCGCCGAGACGGGACGGGGTGGTGGGGGCCATGGCAGGGATACTGCCAGGCGCTCCGGCGGAACGGGAGTGGAACGGGGGGTGGAAGCTCCGGGAAAAGCGCTTCGCCACTGCCCGTACCCTGGTCTGGTGAGCGGTGAGAGCGGATTGAAGAGCTACAAGGTCGTCACGCACGGCTGCCAGATGAACGTCCACGACTCCGAGCGGCTGTCCGGCCTGCTGGAGGACGCGGGGTACGTCAAGGCCGGGCCCGAGGGCGACCCGGACCTGGTGGTGTTCAACACCTGCGCGGTGCGCGAGAACGCCGACAACAAGCTGTACGGCAACCTCGGCCAGCTCGCGCCGGTCAAGACCCGCCACAAGGGCATGCAGATCGCCGTCGGCGGCTGCCTGGCCCAGAAGGACCGGGAGACGATCGTCAAGCGCGCCCCCTGGGTGGACGTGGTCTTCGGCACCCACAACATCGGCCACCTGCCGGCGCTGCTGGAGCGGGCCGCGGTCGAGCGCGAGGCCCAGGTCGAGATCCTGGAGTCGCTGGAGACCTTCCCCTCCACCCTGCCGACCCGCCGCGAGTCCGCCTACGCCGCCTGGGTCGCCATCTCGGTCGGCTGCAACAACACCTGCACCTTCTGCATCGTCCCCGCGCTGCGCGGCAAGGAGGAGGACCGCCGCCCCGGCGACGTCCTCGCCGAGATCGAGGCGCTGGTGGACGAGGGCGTCATCGAGGTGACCCTGCTCGGCCAGAACGTCAACGCCTACGGCTCCGACCTGGGCGACCGCGAGGCCTTCTCCAAGCTGCTGCGCGCGGCCGGCCAGGTCGAGGGCCTGGAGCGGATCCGCTTCACCTCGCCGCACCCGCGCGACTTCACCGACGACGTGATCGCCGCGATGGCCGAGACCCCGAGCGTGATGCACCAGCTGCACATGCCGCTGCAGTCCGGCTCGGACCGGGTGCTCAAGGCGATGCGCCGCTCCTACCGGCAGGAGCGTTTCCTCGGGATCATCCGCAAGGTCCGCGAGGCGATGCCGGACGCGGCCATCTCCACCGACATCATCGTCGGCTTCCCCGGCGAGACCGAGGAGGACTTCGAGGAGACGATGCACGTCGTCCGCGAGGCCCGCTTCACCAACGCCTTCACCTTCCAGTACTCCAAGCGCCCCGGCACCCCCGCCGCGGAGATGGCGGACCAGGTGCCGAAGGCGGTCGTGCAGGCCCGCTACGACCGGCTGATCGCCCTCCAGGAGGAGATCTCCTGGGAGGAGAACAAGAAGCAGGTCGGCCGGACCCTGGAGATCCTGGTCGCCGAGGGCGAGGGCAAGAAGGACGACCGGACCCAGCGCCTCTCGGGCCGGGCGCCCGACAACCGGCTGGTGCACTTCAGCAAGCCCGAGGAGCCGGTGCGGCCGGGCGACATGGTGACCGTCGAGATCACCTACGCCGCCCCGCACCACCTGCTCGCCGAGGGCCCGGCGCTCGCGGTGCGCCGCACCCGGGCCGGCGACGCCTGGGAGAAGCGCCAGGCCGCGGCCGCCGCCAAGCCGGCCGGCGTGATGCTCGGCCTGCCGAAGATCGGCGCCCCGGCGGAGCTGCCGCAGGCCGTGCCGGCGGGCGGGGCCTGCTGCGGCGACTGACCCACCGCCCGTGACGGCGGCCCGGGCGGTCCGGGCCGCGCCGCTTCGGTTCGGGGGCGGGCGGGCGAACAGCGGGCCGGGCCGCCGTCGTTGGCTAGAGTGATCCACATGCTGGTAGCCGCCGCCGTGTGCCCCTGTCCGCCCCTGCTCGTCCCCGAGGTCGCCGCCGGGGCCGCGCCCGAGCTGGACGGCCTGCGCGCGGCCTGCGACGACGCCCTGGCGGCGCTGGTCGCGGCCGGACCGCAGCTGGTCGTGGTGGTCGGCACCGGGCCGGCGGCCGAGGTGTGGACCGAGGGCGGGGCCGGCTCCTTCCACCGCTACGGGGTGCCGCTGGTCGCCAAACTGCCCGGCGGCCGGGTCGAGGGGCCGGAGCTGGCCCCCTCGCTGACCGTCGGCGCCTGGCTGCTGGAGCGCGCCGGGGTGACGCTGCCGACGCACGCCTGCGCGGTGCCCGCCGACGCCCCCGCCGACCGGATGCTCGGCCTCGGCCAGGGCCTGGCCGGTCTGGCCGACCGGGTCGCGCTGCTGGTGCTCGGCGACGGCAGCGCCTGCCGCACGGTGAAGTCGCCCGGCTACCTGGACGAGCGGGCCGAGGGCTACGACACCGCCCTGGCCGCCGCCCTGGGCACGGCCGACCTGCCCGCCCTGGCCGCTCTGGACCCGGGCCTGGCCGCCGAGCTCAAGGCCGACGGCCGGGCGCCCTGGCAGGTGCTGGCCGGCGCCGCGGAGGGCGCCGGCCTCACCGGACGGCTGGGCTACCAGGACGCGCCGTACGGGGTCGGGTACTTCGTGGCGTCCTGGTCCTAGGGCTTCAGGAGCGCGGGGGCGGCTGACCCTCGTCGCCCGGCTTCGGCTTGTGGGCGAAGTCGTCGACCGCGTCCTTGGCCTTGCCGGCGCCGTGCTCGATCTTGTCGCTGTACTTGCCCTTGGTCGCCTTGTCGATCGCGCCGCCGGCCTTGTCCACGACCTTCTCGATCTGGTCGCTGTGCTTGCCGGCGAACTCGCCGGCCTTGCCCTTGAGCTCCTCGGCCTTGCCCTTGAGGTTGTCCATCAGACCCATGGCGATCTCCTTCATCCGCTGTCCCCCGGACAACGACCGTGCCCGGCGAAGCGTTCGCAAACCGGACCCGATCGGAGAAATGTCCGGAAAACATCCAGGAAACAGTCATATCGTCGCGCAGCAGCGGGCCGGTGGCAGCCCGGTCCGCACCGGCCCGGGCCCTCCCGGACCGGGCCGGTGCGAGACTGGAGCGGTGAGCAGCTCCAGTACCCCGCGTGTCGCCCCTCCCCGTGTGATCTGCGTCGTCGGCGCGACCGCCGCGGGCAAGTCCGACCTGGCCGTCGCCATCGCCCGCAGCCTCGACGGCGAGGTGATCAACACCGACTCGATGCAGCTGTACCGGGGCATGGACATCGGCACCGCCAAGCTCACCATGGCCGAGCGCGGGGGAGTGCCGCACCACCTGCTGGACATCTGGGACGTCACCGAGGCCGCCAGCGTCGCCGAGTACCAGCGGCTGGCCCGGGCCGAGATCGACCGGCTGCTCGCCGCCGGCCGCCCTCCCGTCCTGGTCGGCGGCTCCGGGCTGTACGTCCGGGCGGCGATCGACGAGATGGAGTTCCCGGGCACCGACCCGGCGGTGCGGGCCCGGCTGGAGGCCGAGCTGGAGCAGGCCGGCCCGTACGCGCTGCACCGGCGGCTGGCCGAGCTGGACCCGGCCGCCGCGGAGGCGATCCTCACCACCAACGGCCGGCGGATCGTCCGCGCCCTGGAGGTCATCGAGATCACCGGGCAGCCGTTCACCGCCAACCTGCCGAGCAACACCGCCGTCTACGAGGCGGTGCAGATCGGCGTCGCCGTGCCGCGGCCCGAACTGGACGAGCGGATCGCGCTGCGGGTCGACCGGATGTGGGAGGCCGGACTGCCGGACGAGGTGCGGGAACTGGAGAAGGCCGGGCTGCGGGAGGGGCGGACCGCCTCCCGGGCGCTCGGCTACCAGCAACTGCTCGACCACTTCGCCGGCGGGTGCACCGAGGAGGAGGCGCGGGCCGAGACCGTCCGGGCCACCAAGCGCTTCGCCCGCCGTCAGGAGTCCTGGTTCCGCCGCGACGACCGGATCAACTGGCTCTCCCGGCCTGCCGGAACCGACCCCGTCGAGCTGCTGGAACGGTCCCTCGAGCTGATCGGCCGTCAGGGAGTTCCGGCCGCGTAGGAAGGGTTTCCGGCCAATCCGGCGGTGCACCTGCGCGCGCAGGCGACCGTGCAGGACGAACCGACGGTCACGGCCCGATCACGTGATGGCCACGGATCACCCGTCGACCCCGGTCAGGCCCGGAACGCCTCCCTGGACATGCCATCATCGATGCCGTAGGGGTCGGCCGGACGGGCCGACCGTGCCCGGCCGCGAGTCCGCTCGTGTCGAACTGTCAGGGGAGGCCGTGTGTCGACGGGTACCGGCCCCGAATCCGGCCAGAGCGGAAGCGTCACCGCCCCGGCCGAGGAGTTCGACGAGTCGACGATGGGCGACCTCCCCGTGCTGACCGGCCTGGAGGCGCCGACCTCCTACGCGGTCGCGGTGCCCGCCCTGGACACCCGCACCCCGCCCGACGCCGCGGTGCACGAGCGGGAGATCCGCCCGCTGCGCCGGCTGCGCTGGTGGCAGACGCTGCCGATCGCCCTGCTGGGCACCCTCGGCTCGCTGATGTTCGCCTTCCCGCTCGCCTTCGGCTCGGCCGGGGCGCGCGCCACCATGGTCGGGATGCTCGGGCTGCTGTTCACCGCCGCCTCGGTCGGCTGGGGCGCGATGGCCGCCCGGCACGCCGGCTACAAGTGGCCGGGGCTGCCGCGCCGGGGCTCCGGCAAGCGGGCCGGCTGGAAGGCGATCGTGGTCTACACCCTGATCGCGGTGGCCGCCTGCGCGCTCGCGGTCTGGCGGGTCGCCTACCTGCGCTGAGCGTGCGCTGAACGCCTCCCGGCGGTGAACGCCTCCCTGCGCCGAGCGGGCGGATCGCCGCTCAGTACCATCGGAGGGGTGAGCGCATCCTCTCCCCGGCAGGGCGGCATCGCCTTCTTCAAGGGGCACGGCACCCAGAACGACTTCGTCATCGTCCCCGACCCGGACGGCGCGCTGGAGATCGGTCCCGAGACCGTCGCCGCGCTGTGCGACCGGCGGGCCGGCGTCGGCGGGGATGGGCTGCTGCGCGTGGTGCGCGCCGCCGCCGACCCGGCCGCCGCGGGGATGGCCGACCGGGCCGAGTGGTTCATGGACTACCGCAACTCGGACGGCAGCGTCGCCGAGATGTGCGGCAACGGCCTGCGGGTCTTCGCCCGCTTCCTGGTCGACGCCGGTCTGGCCGAGCCCGGCGAACTGGCCGTCGCCACCCGCTCCGGGGTGCTCACGGCGAAGGTCGCCGAGGCCGCCGCGGACGGCACGCCCGGCGACGTCACCATCGACATGGGCCGGGCCCGGCTGCCCGGGCCGGACGGCATCGAGGTCGCGGTCGGCGAGCGGCGCTGGCCGGCCCTGAACGTCAACATGGGCAACCCGCACGCGGTGGCCTTCGTGGAGAGCCTGGAGCACGCCGGCGATCTGTACGCCGCGCCGCTCACCAGCCCCGCGAGCGCCTACCCGGAGGGCGTCAACGTCGAGTTCGTGGTGGACCGCGGGCCGCGGCACGTCGCGATGCGGGTGCACGAGCGCGGCTCGGGCGAGACCCGCTCCTGCGGCACCGGCGCCTGCGCGGTGGCGGTGGCGGCCATCCGTCGGGACGGTGCCGATCCGGCGGTCACCGGCGAGGCGGTCTCGTACACCGTGGACGTGCTGGGCGGCCGGCTGGTCATCACCGAGCACCCGGACGGCCGGGTGGAGATGACCGGTCCGGCGGTGATCGTCGCCGAGGGACGGCTGGACGGGCGCTGGTGGGAGTCGGTGCGCTGAGGCCCGGCGGGGACGGGCGGCCCGGTTTGCCCAATTCGTGCGGTGACGAATCCCCCCGATCGGGTGATACCGGTCGCGGACGGGAATCAGGGCGTCGCGGAACGTGCTCTGCTCGGTAGCATGGACCACCGGGTCGATCACCCCTGGGGAGGGGTAGCAAGATCACCCCCTCAGGAGGGGCGGCGCCCGGTGACCGTTGCCGGAGGTGCCGATGACCATCGAAGCCGGGCAGTCCCTCACGGGGCAGCCGACGACCGTACGGCAGGCCGGGGCCAGGAGGCCCCTCGGGGAGCTCGGCCGGGCCGCGCTCGGCCGGGCCGGGCGGGCCGCGTTGCTCGCCACCGGCCGGCCGGCCGTGCCGGACGCCCTGGAGCCGCTCGTCCGGGTCCACCGCCGGCACCACCCGCAGGCCGACCTCGGCCTGCTCGCCCGGGCGTACCGGCTCGCCGAGGCCAGCCACCGCGGCCAGAAGCGCAAGAGCGGCGAGCCGTACATCACCCACCCGCTGGCCGTCACCATGATCCTGGCCCAACTCGGCGCCGGGACGACCACCCTGGTCGCCTCGCTGCTCCACGACACGGTCGAGGACACCGAGTTGACGCTGGACCAGGTGGGTGCCGGGTTCGGGCCCGAAGTCGCCTACCTGGTCGACGGGGTGACGAAACTGGAGAAGGTCGACTTCGGCGCCGCCGCCGAGGCCGAGACCTTCCGCAAGATGCTGGTCGCCACCGGGGACGACGTCCGGGTGATGGTGATCAAGCTGGCCGACCGGCTGCACAACATGCGCACCATCCGGCACATGAAGCCGGCCAGCCAGGTGCGGATCGCCAAGGTCACCCGGGACGTGCTGATCCCGCTGGCCGAACGGCTCGGCATCCAGGTGCTCAAGGCGGAGCTGGAGGACATCGTCTTCGCCACCCTGCACCCCGAGGAGCACGCCCGCACCCGCGCCCTGATGGCCGGTCACGAGGACCAGCCGGACGCCCTGCTGGAGCCCTTCGCCCGGCAGCTGGCCCGCCAGCTGGCCGAGGCCGGGGTGCCCGCCGAGGTGACCGTCCGGCCGCGGCACTGCGTCTCGCTGCACCGGGTGCTGCTCCGGCGGGCCGCCGTGCCCGGGCCGGACGGGCGGCCGCAGGGACCGCGGCCGGCCGACTTCGGGCGGCTGCTGGTGGTGGTCGAGGAGAACGCCGACTGCTACGCGGTGCTCGGCGAGCTGCACACCTGCTGGACGCCGCTGCCCGGGGAGTTCAAGGACTTCGTGGCCGCGCCCAAGTTCAACCTCTACCAGTCGCTGCACACCGCCGTGGCGCTCAGCGGCGGCGCGGTGGTCGAGGTGCTGGTCCGCACCCGGCGGATGCACGAGGTGGCCGAGACCGGGGTGGTCGCGCTCGGCGATCCGTCCCCGGCCGGCGCCGTGCAGGACGCCGACGAGCTGGACCGCACCGACCCGGCCCGCCCGGGCTGGCTCAGCCGGCTGCTGGAGTGGCAGCAGGAGACGCCCGACCCGGACGCCTTCTGGTCCGCGCTCACCGCCGACCTGGCCGGCGACCGCGAGATCACCGTGGTGACGGAGGGCGGCGAAACGCTTCAGCTGAGGGCCGGCGCCACCTGCGTGGACGCGGCCTACCTGCTCGGCGAGGAGACCGGCCACCGCTGCATCGGCGCGCGGGTCAACGGGCGGCTCACCGCGCTGTCCACGGTGCTGGAGGACGGCGACCAGATCGCGGTGCTCACCGAGACCCTCCCGGCCGGCGGCGGGCAGCCCTCCGGCCCCGCCCCCGAGTGGCTGGCGCACGCCCGCACCCCGGCCGCCCGGCTGGCCATCGAGCGCTGGCTGGCCGACCACCCGGCCCGCCAGCCGGTGGTCCGCACCGGCCCGGCCGGCGGCCAGCCCGCCCCGCCTGGGCGCCCGGCCGCCGAGCGGCGGGTGGCCCCGGTCGCGGTGGCCGGACGGCCCGGGGCGTCGGTCCGGCTGGCGCGCTGCTGCACCCCGGTGCCGCCGGACGAGGTGACCGGCTACCCGATCCGCGGCGGCGCGGTCGCGGTGCACCGCACCGGCTGTCCGGCGGGGGAGCGGATGCGCGCGGACGGGCGGGCCGAGCTGGAGGTCCGCTGGCAGGCGGAGGGCGCGCCGGCGGCCGGGCACCGGGCCACCCTGCGGGCCGAGGCGTTGAACCGGCCCCGGCTGCTCGCCGACCTCACCGCGGCGATCTCCGGCGCGGGCGTCGGCATCGTCTCGGCCGAGGTCGAGCCGCCGCAGGAGTCCCGGGTCCGGCACACCTACACCGTGGAACTGCCCGAGCCGGCCGCACTGCCGGGGCTGATGCGGGCGATGCTCAAGGTCTCCGGGGTCTACGACGTGAGCCGCCCGCACGCCCCGGACGCGGGCCGGGAGCCGGGGGAGCGGCCGCTCGGCCCGGTGGCCCGGGGGAAATGGGGATGACCGCCCCGCGCACGGCGTGCGACCATCATGGGGAATTCACGGCCGGTCCACGGCGTTCTCCGGGCACAGGAGCCCGGGGCGGAACCCGGGGGCCTGAGGGGTAGCTCACCCCGCCCGGACGGTAGCCGGGGCGGCAGCTGGGCAGACTCCGTACGGGACCGCCACCGCGGTCCCCGAAGCCAATCCGTACCAGCGAGCCAAAGGACAGAATGACCTCCACGTTCGACACCCGCGACCACGCCGACGCTCCGCGCCGCCTCGACGGTCTGCGGGCGGAAGCCCTCATGGACGAGGACCTCGCGGCCATCGACGAGGACCTCGGCCACCACTACGACGGCGACCAGTACGACCGCAGCGAGCGCGCCGCCCTGCGCCGGGTCGCCGGCCTCTCCACCGAACTCGAAGACGTCACCGAGGTCGAGTACCGCCAGCTCCGCCTGGAGCGCGTGGTCCTCGTCGGCGTCTGGACCGACGGCACGCTGGAGGAGGCGGAGAACTCGATGGCCGAGCTCGCCGCGCTCGCCGAGACGGCCGGTTCCCAGGTGCTGGACGGCGTCATCCAGCGCCGTGACAAGCCCGACGCGGCCACCTACATCGGCTCCGGCAAGGCCAAGGAGCTGCGCGACATCGTCGCCGCCACCGGTGCCGACACCGTGGTCTGCGACGGTGAGCTCACCCCCGGCCAGCTGATCCACCTGGAGGACGTGGTCAAGGTCAAGGTCGTCGACCGGACGGCCCTGATCCTGGACATCTTCGCCCAGCACGCCAAGTCCCGGGAGGGCAAGGCGCAGGTCTCGCTCGCGCAGATGCAGTACATGCTGCCGCGCCTGCGCGGCTGGGGTCAGTCGCTGTCCCGGCAGATGGGTGGCGGTGGCTCCGGCTCCTCGGGCGGCGGCATGGCCACCCGCGGTCCCGGTGAGACCAAGATCGAGACGGACCGGCGCCGGATCCGCGAGAAGATGGCGAAGCTCCGCAAGGAGATCGCCGACATGAAGAAGGGCCGCGACACCAAGCGCCAGGAGCGCAAGCGCCACCAGGTGCCGTCCGTGGCCATCGCCGGGTACACCAACGCCGGCAAGTCCTCCCTGCTCAACCGGCTCACCGGCGCGGGCGTGCTGGTGGAGAACGCCCTGTTCGCCACCCTGGACCCGACGGTCCGCCGGGCCGAGACCCCGAGCGGGCGGCTCTACACCCTGGCCGACACCGTCGGCTTCGTCCGGCACCTGCCGCACCACCTGGTCGAGGCCTTCCGCTCGACCATGGAGGAGGTCGCCGACGCGGACCTCATCCTGCACGTGGTGGACGGCTCGCACCCCGAGCCGGAGACGCAGCTGGCCGCCGTCCGCGAGGTCATCGTCTCGGTCGACGCGCAGAACGTGCCGGAGATCGTGGTGATCAACAAGGCGGACGCCGCCGATCCGCACGTCCTCCAGCGCCTGCTGCGCCGCGAGCCGCACGCCATCGTGGTGTCGGCCCGCAGCGGCGCGGGCATCGAGGAACTGCTGCAGCTCATCGACGACGAACTGCCGCGTCCGGCGGTCGAGGTGCGGGCCCTGGTGCCCTACACCCAGGGCGCGCTGGTCTCCCGCGTGCACGCCGAGGGCGAGCTGCTCTCCACCGAGCACACCGGCGAGGGCACCCTGCTGCACGCCAAGGTGCCGGCCGAACTGGCCGCCGAGCTGGAGTACTTCGCGGTGGCCCTGCAGGGCTGAGCGGTAGCGCGGCGAAGGGCCCCGGGACGAACCGTCGTCCCGGGGCCCTTCGCCGTCCTCCCGGTGGCGGCTACCTGACGTTCTTGGCGAAGTAGTCGAAGGCCTGCTTCGCCTGGTCCTGCAGGGCGGGCCCGGCCTGGTAGCCGGCCGGGTCGCGGTCGCCGAGGGCTCCGACGCTGATCAGGTTGGGCTTGCCGTCCCTGGTGACGAACCAGCCGCCGCCGCCGGAGCCGGCCGTCATGGTGCAGCCGATCACGTACAGCGGCGGGCGGTTCCGGTCGAAGGTGAGCCGCCCGGGCGCGACCGGGGAGTCGCAGTGGGCGAGCCGCAGGCCGTCGGACGGCCGCTCGGCCGGGTAGCCGTACGCGGCGACCGCGGTGATCAGGTCGCGCGGGGCGTTGAACCAGATCGGCACCGAGCCGCCGACCGTCTCCTCCAGGGACCTCCCGGAGCCGTCCTCCCCGCGCACCCGCAGGATGCCGTAGTCGTACTGGTGGTGGGCACCGACGCCGCTCTCCTGGAGCCAGGTCGGCGAGACCAGCGCGCGCACCACCGTCCACCGGCCGTACGGGGCGGCGCGCTGGTCGGGGTTCGGCTTGCCGTGGACCATCTGGCCGTCCCGGTTGAAGCCGGGCACGAAGACCAGGTTCCGCAGCCAGCCGCCGCCCTTGCCCTCGTGCAGGCAGTGGGCGGCGGTGAGGACGAGGTCGCTGCGGCCTGGGTTGACCGGGTCGGAGACCACGGTGGCGGAGCAGGCCGCGTCGCCCTGCGGCGTGGCCGCGAAGAGCCGGCCGACCACCGAGCCGACCGGGCCGTACGGGTGCGGCTGCGGCACGGCCGGCACGGCGGCGGGCGGGGCGTCCCGTTCGACGCCGTCCGCCGCGGGGGCGGTCAGGGAGTACTCCGGGGTGGGCCGGCCCCGGGCGGCGTCCATCCGGGCCGCCGGCCAGGAGCCGGGCGGCGCGTCGTTGGCGAAGGCGCTGCCGGCGACGTGGCGCGCCCAGTCCTCGACCTTCCAGCCGGACAGGTCGCCCAGGCTGGTGGGTGCGGACCGGGGCAGGGCGAGGGGCGCGGTGGCGGGCCGGGCGGGGCCGTCCGGCCCGCACCCGGCCGCCCCCAGCGCGAGTGCGGTGAGCAGCGCGGCGCCGGCCGTCGCGGCCCGGCGACCCCGGCTGGTGGTTCTCGGCATGCGGGCTCGTCCCCCCGTGCTGTGCTGGTGGTTCCGTCACCGCCCCCCGGTGGCGGCTGCTTCCTCGGAGCGGCTGCCGGCCGCGGAGGTCCGGCTACTTCTTGGAGATCCAGTCCAGCGCCTGCCGGGCGACCGCCTCCAGGTACGGGCCGCTCAGCGAGGTGTGCTCCGGGGTGCCGATCGAGGTGTTGCTGACCAGGGCGGTCCTGCCGTCGGGCATCTTGGCGAACCAGCCGCCGCCGCTGGCGCCCTGGGTCATGTCGCAGCCGATGGTCAGCATCGTCGGACGCTTGGCGTCGAAGGAGAGCCGGGTCGGCTTGCCGCCGTCGCACCGGTACAGCTCCTGGCCGTCGAACGGCTTGACCAGCGGGTAGCCGGCGGCCGACACGTCGAGCCGGTCGCGCGGCGCGTCGAACCAGACCGGGACGGCCGAACCGACCGTCTCCTCCAGGGACTTGCCGGTGTCGTTCTGGTTGTGCACGCGCATGACCGCGAAGTCGTACTGGTTGGCGGCGTCGCCGCTGCCGCCGCCCTCGACCATCCACTGCGGCGAGGTGGTGACCTGGTCGGCCCACCAGGTGCCGAGCGGGGCCAGCTCGGACAGCGGGGCCCGCTTGCCGCCGCTGGAGGCGCCCGAGTTGTTGTAGGCGGGCACGAAGACCAGGTCCTTGAAGAAGCCGCCGCCCTTGCCCTCGTGCACGCAGTGGCCGGCCGTCCAGACCAGGTTGCTCCGGCCCGGGTGCCGCGGGTCGCCGATCACCGTCGCCGAGCAGTTGCCGCGGCCGCCCTTGGCGGAGAAGAACACCTTGCCGGAGGGCTGCCCGGTGTACGGGCGGGGCATCGCCGTGGCCTTGACCACCGGGGGATCGGGGTCGGTCACGCCGTCGTCGGCGGACGGCCCGGGAGCGGACGGCCCGGGGGTGCTGGGGGCGGGGGTGGTGGGGGCGGGCTTGGCGGCGGGCGGCGCCGGGTCGGCGGGCCTGGAGTCGCCCATCTTGTCCGGGTCCCAGAAGTCCTTCACCACCGGGTTGTCGAAGACGTGCTTGGACGCCCACTTGTCCCAGTCCTCGAACTTCCACTTCTTCAGGTCGTCCCAGCTCCTGGGCAGCCCCTCCAACAGGCTGGTCGGCAGCCCGGACGGGAGGGTGATCCCGCCGATCGCGCCGCCCGAGCCCGCGGCCGCCGCGGAGGAGGGCGGCGGCGCGGGGCTGGTCCTGCCGCCCGCCGGGCCGTCCGGCCCGCAGGCGCTCACGGCGAGCAGGGCGCCCGCGGCCAGGGCGGCCAGGGCTGACCGGTGGATCGATGGCATCTGTGCGCTTCCCCCTGTGCTCGGTCGGTCGGTGCTGGGCGGAGCTCGGCGGTGCCGGCTCGCCGGGTGGAGCGGGCGGCCGGGCGGCGCCGGGGCCGGTGGCCCCGCGCCCGGGCGGCGCGTGCCCGGCCGGTGCGCGGCGCGGCGCTCCCCCGCCCTGGAGTCTTCCATCGCGGACGAGGACGGCGGTGCCCGCCCCCCGGGTTGCGGTGCGGGCCGGAGGTCACCGATCCGTGATCCCGGCCCGGCCGGTCCACCGGCTCAGCAGGGCATTCGGTCCCAGATGTGGACAATCGCCGATTCTCACCCGGACGAGTGAGCCGTCCTTGTGATCACCCGTCATGGATAGGTAACCCTTACCTGACGCGACGGTGCGAGCGCCCGCCGATCCCCTCCACCACAGAGCGCGTCCGCACCCCCACGCGCCCCAAGGAGCAGCCTTGAGCACCGCCGCCCTCACCGGAGCCCCGCCCGTACCGCCGCCCACCGCGGAACCGGCCCACGGCCACGACCTGCTGCTGCACCCCGACCCGGCCGTCGCCGCCGAACAGGCCGGGCTGGAGGCCCTGTTGCGATGCTGGACGCGGGAGACCGGAGCCCGGCCCGGCCCGGACGGCCGGCTGCGGATCGCCGTCCTGGGCGGGGCCGCCCGGCTCACCGCCCCGGTCCGCTACTGGTCGCCCGGCGGCTGGCACCGCTTCGGGCCCGCCACCCTCGCGGCCGGCGAAGGCGCCGCCGAGGCCCCGGTGGACGCCGTCACCGCCGCCGCTCTGCTCGCCGCCGCGGCCGCCGAACGGCCCGACCCCGGACAGGTCGCCGACCTGGCCGGCCGGGTCGCCGACTCGGTCGTGCGCACCGCCGAGATCCTCGCCCACCGCCGCACCGCCGCCGTCCCCGGCGGGCCGGAGCACTCGCACTTCCTCGCCGCCGAGCAGTCCCTGCTGCTCGGCCACCCGCTGCACCCCACGCCGAAGAGCCGCGACGGCCTCGGCCCGGCCCAGAGCGCCGCCTACTCGCCCGAACTTCACGGCTCCTTCCAACTGCACTGGTACGCCGTGGACCGCGAACTGCTCGCGGCCGGCTCCGCCGTCGCCGAGAGCGCCGAGCAGCTCACCGCCGGCCTGCTCGACGGCGGCACGGCGCTGCCGCCCGGCACCGCCGCCCTCCCGCTGCACCCCTGGCAGGCCCGCGAACTCGCCCACCGCCCGGCCGTCGCCGCCCTGCTCGCCGACGGGCTGCTGCACGACCTCGGCCCGGCCGGCGAACCCTGGTACCCCACCTCCTCGGTGCGCACCGTCTACCGGCCCGGCACCCCGTGGATGCTCAAGCTCTCGCTCGGCCTGCGGATCACCAACTCCCGCCGCGAGAACCTGCGCAAGGAACTGCACCGGGGCCTGGAGATGCACCGGCTGCTGGAGAGCGGGCTGGCCGCCGAGTGGCGGGCCGCCCACCCCGGCTTCGACATCGTCCGCGACCCGGCCTGGATCGGCGTCGACCACCCCGCCCTCGGCGACCCGGGCGGCCTGGACACCGTGCTGCGCGCCCAGCCCTTCGCGCCCACCGACCGCGCCCTGTGCGTCGCCGGGCTGGTCGCCGAACAGCCGCTGGGCACCGGCGACACCGTGCCCTCCCGGCTCGGCGACATCCTGCGGACGCTCGCCGCCCGCTGCGCCCGCCCGCTGCCGACCGTGGCCGCCGAATGGTTCCTGCGCTACCTGGACGCGGTCGTGCTGCCCATCCTCTGGCTGGACGGCCGGGGCGGCATCGCCCTGGAGGCGCACCAGCAGAACAGCCTCGTGCTGCTGGACGCCGAGGGCTGGCCCTGCGGCGGCCGCTACCGCGACAACCAGGGCTACTACTACCGGGAGAGCGCCACCGCGAGGCTCGCCGCCCGGCTGCCCGGGCTCGGCGCCGACAGCGACACCTTCCTGCCGGACGAGGTGATCGACCACCACTTCGCCTACTACCTCGGCATCAACCACGTGCTCGGCCTGATCGGCGCCTTCGGCTCCCAGCGGCTCGCCGACGAGACGGTGCTGCTGGCCGCGCTGCGCCGGTTCCTGACCGGCCCGCGGGCCGCCGCCACCGGCTCGGCGCTGCCCGCGCTGCTGCTGGACGCGCCCACGCTGCCCTGCAAGGCCAACCTGCTCACCCGGATCAACGGCATGGACGAGCTGGTCGGCCCGGTCGCCAGCCAGTCCGTGTACGTGGACATCCCCAACCCACTGGCCGGGTGCCCGGGCGAGCGGTGGGGGTTCCCCCGGCCGGAGGCTGGGGGAGCGTGAACCGGAAGGACGCGCGCCCGGACGAACGCGGTGACGTGGCGCCGCCCGACCTGCCCGGGTGGGGCGCCGTCCCCACCCCGGCCGGCGGGTTCCGGCTCGCCCCGGTCCGGCTGCCCGCCGACCTCGCCCTGCTCGCCGGCTGGATGAACGATCCCGAGGTCGACGCCTTCTGGGAGCTGGCCGGGCCGCCGGAGACCACCGAGCGGCACGTCCGGGCCCAACTGGACGGCGACGGCCGCAGCAGCCCGTGCCTCGGCCTGCTCGACGGCGAGCCGATGAGCTACTGGGAGGTCTACCGCGCCGACCTCGACCCGCTCGCCGCGCACTACCCGGCCCGGCCGTACGACACCGGCGTGCACCTGCTGCTCGGCCCGGCCGCCAGCCGCGGCCGCGGGCTGGGCGCCGTCCTCCTGGCCGCGCTCGCAGAATTGATTCTCCGCCGGAACCCGCGCTGCGAACGGGTGGTGGCCGAGCCTGACGTCCGCAACCGGCGGTCCGTCCGGGCCTTCGAGCGGGCCGGATTCCGGGTCGCCGCCGAACTCGACCTGCCCGGCAAACGCGCCGCCCTGATGGTCCGCGACCGGGCCGACGGGCCCGCCGCGCAGACCCGACTCCCCGCCTAGGACACCCCTGTGGACACCTCGACACCCCCCGCGTACGACCTGCTCGGCGTCGGCATCGGCCCGTTCAACCTCTCGCTCGCCGCGCTCGCCGAGCCCGTCCCCGGCCTGCGCACGCTCTTCTGCGACCAGCGCCCGGAGTTCCGCTGGCACCACGGCATGCTCGTGGACGGAGCCCGGATGCAGGTGCCGTTCCTCGCCGACCTGGTCTCCCTGGTCGACCCGACCAGCCCGTGGTCCTTCCTCAACTACCTGCGCGAGCAGGACCGGCTGTTCCCGTTCTACTTCGCCGAGCGCTTCCAGCTGCCCCGCCGCGAGTACGACCACTACTGCCGCTGGGCCGCCGAACGGCTGGCCAACTGCCGCTTCGGCACCGAGGTCACCGCCCTGCGCTGGGAGGCGCCCTGGTACCGCGTCGAGCTGACCGACACCGCGACCGGTCGGCGCT
Source organism: Kitasatospora sp. NPDC001547 (assembly GCF_042894165.1). NCBI lineage: Bacteria > Bacillati > Actinomycetota > Actinomycetes > Kitasatosporales > Streptomycetaceae > Kitasatospora > Kitasatospora sp. NPDC001547. The sequence goes on from NZ_JBIAVL010000024.1 coordinate 29,123, forward strand.
CCGAGGCCCGGGCCCGCAACATCGCCCTCGGCGTCGGCACCCGGCCGGTACTGCCGGAGGCCTTCGCCCCGCTGGCGGGCCACCCGCGGGCCTTCCACTCCGCCGAGTACCTGGACCGCCGCGCCGACCTGGCCGGCGCCCGGGACATCACCGTGGTCGGCAGCGGACAGTCGGGCGCCGAGGTCTTCCTCGACCTGCTCCGGTGCCACGAGGGCGACGGCGTCCGGCTGCGCTGGCTCACCCGGACCAGGGCGCTCGCCCCCATGGAGTACTCCAAGCTCGGCCTGGAGCACTTCACCCCCGACTACACCCGGTACTTCCACGGCCTGCCCGCCCCCGTCCGGGACGCGCTGGTCGCCGCCCAGTGGCAGCTGCACAAGGCCGCCAGCGCCGAGACCCTCGCCGAGATCCACGACCACCTCTACGAGCGCACCATCGGACGCCCGATCGGCACCGCCCCGGTCGAGATCACCCCCGGCACCGCCGTCGACACGGCCCGCCCCGGCCCCTGCGGCGGCCTCGAACTGCACTGCCGGCACACCGACTCCGGCGCCGAGCACCTGCTGCGCACCGACGCCGTGGTGCTCGCCACCGGCTACCGGGCGGCCCGCCCGGCCGCGCTCGAACCGCTCGCCGGACTGATCGACTGGGACGAGGCCGGGCGCTACCGGGTCGACCTGCACCACCGGGTTGCCACCCGGCCCGAGCTCACCGGCGGGCTGTACGTCCAGAACGCCGAGCTGCACACCCACGGCGTCGGCACCCCCGACCTCGGGCTCGGCGCCCACCGGGCCGCCGTGATCCTCAACGCCGTCACCGGGCGCACCGTCCACCGGCTGCCCGACCGCACCGCCTGGACCGGCTTCGCGCCGCCCGCCGCCTCCGCGCCCGCCCCGGCCGCCGCCGCTGCTCCCGTCCCCGCTCCCGCGACCCCCGACCGGACCCCCGCCGTCCCCCGCCCCCAGGAGTTGACCCGTGCCGCAACCGTCGGCCGCTGAACCGCCGCTCCACCTGCCCCCGCACCTCACCGCCGGGCACTGGCAGCGGGCCGGCCGCGCCCTGCTGGCCAAGATGCTGGGCGAGTTCGCCTACGAGGAGCTGCTCCGGCCAGTCCCCGGCGACGCTCCCGGCGAGTACCGGCTGGAGCTGCCCGAGGCCGAGTACCGCTTCACCGCCCGGCGCGGCGCCTACGACAGCTGGCAGGTCGACCCGGACTCCGTCCGCTGCGACCGCCCCGACGGCCTGGACCCGCTGCGCTTCCTCCCGTACGCCCGGCAGACCCTCGGCATGCGCGGCGAGACCACCGGCCACCTGATCCGCGAGCTGTGCGCCACCCTGACCGCCGACGCCCGCCAGCTCGCCACCGCGCTGACCGCCGCCGAACTCGCCGACCTCGACCACACCGCCCTTGAGGGCCGGCAGACCGGCCACCCCTGGATCGTCCCCAACAAGGGCCGGATCGGCTTCTCCGCCGCCGACGCCGCCCGCTGGGCCCCGGAGGCCCGCAGCCCGCGCCCGCTGCCCTGGATCGCGGTGCACCGCCGGCTCGCCGAGTACCGCGGGGTGCCCGACCTGGAACGGCCCGAGCAGCTCTACGCCCGCGAGCTGGACGACGTGGACGCGCTGCGCGCCGCGCTCGGCCCGGACGCCGAGGACTACCTGCTGCTGCCCGTCCACCCCTGGCAGTGGGAGGAGACGGTCCTGCCGCTGTTCGCCCCCTGGATCGCCTCCGGCGAGATCGTCCCGCTGCCCTCGGACGGCGACCCACGGCTGCCCCAGCAGTCCATCCGCTCCTTCTTCAACACCGCCCACCCCGAGCGCTGCACCGTCAAGCTGCCGCTGTCCATCCTCAACACCCTGGTCTGGCGCGGCCTGCCGGTCGAGCGCACGCTGGCCGCGCCCACCGTCACCGCCTGGCTGCTCGGGCTGCGCGACGCCGACCCGTACCTGCGCGACGAGTGCCGGGTCGTCCTGCTCGGCGAGATCGCCTCCGTCACCGTCGACCACCCGCTCTACCGCGAGCTGCCCGAGGCCCCCTACCAGTACAAGGAGCTGCTCGGCGCGATCTGGCGCCAGCCGCTCGGCCCCTTCCTGGAGGGCGGCGAGCGGGCCCGCACCCTGGCCGCGCTGCTGCAGACCGGCTCCGACGGGCGGGCGCTCGCCGCCGAGCTGATCGAGCGCTCAGGCCTGCGCCCCGGAGACTGGACCGCCCGGCTGTTCGCCGCGATGATGCCGCCGCTGCTGCACTTCCTCTACCGCTACGGCCTCGTCTTCTCCCCGCACGGCGAGAACGCGATCGTCGTCTTCGACCCGTCCGACGTACCGGTCCGGCTCGCGGTCAAGGACTTCGTGGACGACGTCAACCTCAGCGCGCAGAGCCTGCCCGAACTGCACGGCCTGCCCCCCGAGGTGGCCGAGGTGCTGCTGCGGGAGAGCCCGCAGGGGCTCTGCCAGTTCATCCACTCAGGGCTGTTCATCGGCGTCTTCCGCTACCTCGCCCCGCTGCTGGAGGCGCAGACCGGGCTGCCCGAGACCGAGTTCTGGGCCCTGCTGCGCGCCGAGGTGCTCCGTTACCAGGACCGCTTCCCCGAGCTGCGCGAGCGCTTCGAGCTGTTCGACCTGTTCCGCCCCCGGATCGACCGGCTCTGCCTCAACCGCAACCGGCTGCTGCTGGACGGCTACCAGGACCGCCCGCACCGCCCGCACGCCGCCCGGTACGGGACCGTGCCGAACGCGCTGGTCGCCGTGGACGTGCGACAGCCCGGAGAACGGGACCGGATTGTCACCCCCGCCCCGTAGGCTGGGAGCGTCATGACGAACGACTCCGAATCCCACGACTCCGAATCCCAGCGGGCGGCGGACCTCGGCGACGAGGCCGAGGAAGCCGTCGCCGTCCCGCGCTCGCGGATCCCCGAGCTGCTGCACGCCGCGGTGGCGGCCGTCGGCGGCGTGGAGCGCCCCGGCCAGGCCCGGATGGCCGAGGCCGTCGCCGACGCCGTCGACCACGGTGAGCACCTGCTCGTCCAGGCCGGCACCGGCACCGGCAAGTCCCTGGCCTACCTGGTGCCCGCGCTGGCCCACGGCGACCGCGTGGTGGTCGCCACCGCCACCCTGGCACTGCAACGGCAGCTGGTGGAGCGGGACTTGCCGCGCACCGTCGAGGCGCTGCACCCGGTGCTGCGCCGCCGCCCGCTGTTCGCGATGCTCAAGGGCCGCTCCAACTACCTGTGCCTGCACCGGGCCAACGAGGGCACCCCGAGCGACGAGGGCGAGGGCCTGTTCGATCCGGTGGACGCGCTCGGCGGGCCCACCGGGAAGCTCGGGCAGGACGTGCTGCGGCTGCGCGAGTGGGCCGACGAGACCGACACCGGGGACCGCGACGACCTCAGCCCCGGCGTCTCCGACAAGGCCTGGGCCCAGCTCTCGGTCACCTCCAAGGAGTGCCTGGGCGCCACCCGCTGCCCCTACGGGCAGGAGTGCTTCGCGGAGAAGGCCCGGGAGCGGGCCAAGCTGGCGGACGTCGTGGTCACCAACCACGCGATGCTCGCGATCGACGCGATCGAGGGCGCGCCGGTGCTGCCCGAGCACGGGCTGCTGATCGTCGACGAGGCGCACGAGCTGGTCAACCGGGTCACCGGAGCGGCCACCGCGGAGCTGACCGTCGGGGCGGTCAACCGGGCCGTGAAGCGGGCCGCGCGGCTGGCCAACGAGAAGGCGGTGGACGCACTCCAGGCCGCCGCCGAGAACTACCACGGCCTGATGGAGACGGCCCAGCCCGGCCGGGTCGAGGAGCTGCCCGAGTACCTGGCGTACGCGGTCACCGCGATCCGCGACGCCTCCCGCCAGGTGATCACCTCGCTGGGCGAGACCAGGGACAAGGGGCTCAGCGACGAGGACGCCGTCCGCAAGCAGGCGATGGCCTCGGCCGAGGCGCTGCACGAGACGGCCGACCGGCTGCTGGAGGACTCCGAGTACGACGTGGTCTGGATCGAGCGCAGCGACCGCTACGGGCTGGGCGCCGCCTCGCTGCGGGTCGCCCCGCTGAGCGTCTCCGGGCTGCTGCGCGAGGGGCTGTACAAGGAGCGCTCGGTCGTCCTCACCTCGGCCACGCTCAAGCTCGGCGGGGACTTCAACGGCGTCGCCGCCTCGGTCGGCCTGCCCTCCGAGGCGCGGCTGCCGGACGTCCGCACCGCCGGGGACAACTCCGAACCGGGCTTCGGGGAGGACGCCGTCCCGCACTGGCGCGGGATCGACGTCGGCTCGCCGTTCAAGTACCCCAAGCAGGGCATCCTGTACGTCGCCAAGCACCTGGCCGACCCCGGGCGGGACCCGGAACGGCCGGACATGCTGGACGAGTTGGCCGAGCTGATCGGCGCGGCCGGCGGGCGGACGCTGGGCCTGTTCTCCTCGATGCGCGGTGCCCAGACGGCCGCCGAGGCGATGCGCGAGCGGCTGGACCACCGCGTCCTGCTCCAGGGCGAGGACACCCTGGGCGAGCTGATCCGGGAGTTCGCCTCGGACGCGACCACCTGCCTGTTCGGCACGCTCTCGCTCTGGCAGGGCGTGGACGTGCCCGGCTCGGCCTGCCAGCTGGTCGTGATGGACCGGATCCCGTTCCCCCGGCCGGACGACCCGCTGATGAGCGCCCGCCAGAAGGACGTCGAACAGCGCGGCGGGAACGGCTTCATGGCCGTCGCGGCGACGCACGCGGCGCTGCTGATGGCCCAGGGCGCGGGCCGGCTGGTGCGCGCGGCCGACGACCGGGGCGTGGTCGCGGTGCTGGACCCTCGGGTGGAGACCAAGCGGTACGGGGGCTTCTTCAGGTCCTCGATGCCGGAGTTCTGGTACACCACGGACCGCAACCAGGTGCGCCGCTCGCTGGCGGCGATCGACGCCTCGGCGGCGCCGGTGCGACCGGTGGTGAAGCGGGGCTGAGCGGCCCCCGGAAACGCCGGAGGGGCTCCTCGCGGATCGCGATGAGCCCCTCCCCGGTGTGTGCGGCGGCCGGCCGCCGGGGCGCTCAGAGCCGGCGCAGGACCGCGACGACCTTGCCCAGGATGGTCGCGTTGTCGCCGTTGATCGGCTCGTACGCCGGGTTGTGCGGCAGCAGCCAGATCCGGCCGTCCTCGCGCTTGAGCCGCTTGACGGTGGCCTCGCCGTCGATCATCGCGGCCACGATGTCGCCGTTCTCGGCGACCGGCTGGCGGCGCACGGTGACCCAGTCGCCGTCGCAGATGGCCGCCTCGATCATCGAGTCGCCGCGCACGGTGAGCGCGAACAGCTCGCCCTCGCCGACCAGCTGGCGGGGCAGCGGGAAGACGTCCTCGACCGTCTGCTCGGCCAGGATCGGCCCGCCGGCGGCGATCCGGCCGACCAGCGGGACGTAGGAGGTGGACGGGCGGCCGGCCGTCTCGGCGGTGTTCGGACGGGCCACCTCGACGCCGCGGACCTCGTACGCGCGCGGGCGGTGCGGGTCCCGGCGCAGGAAGCCCTTGCGCTCAAGGGCCATCAGCTGGTGGGCGACCGAGGAGGTGCTGGACAGGCCGACGGCCTGGCCGATCTCGCGCATGGACGGCGGGTAGCCGCGCCGCTGGACGGAATCCCGGATGACCTCGATCACCCGGCGCTGGCGCTCGGTGAGACCCGCCTCGTCGGTGCGGATGCCGGGGGGGCGGCCGGGCATGGCGCGGGCGGGGGAGGGGTGGGCGTCGTCCACGGCGGCGGAGTGTTCGATCGGCTGGTCGGGAACGCGGGGCGCGCCGGAAAGGGCCGCGCCGGGGAGACGGTGGTCTTCGCTACGGTCCATGCTGATGTCCAGACCCTGCTGATTCGTGGTGCGCTGCCCCACCTTGAACTGGGAGTGTTCCTGCACCGGGATGGTGTTGCTTTCGATCGTGTTCACGGCGGCCCCTCTCGACGGCTGTCCTCTCCCCTTTTCCAGCCCAACGCGCCTCCTATCGAAAGGTTGCGCCAAACACACGTTCGAGTGAATTATTCGGGAGTTGACTGACTCGATCAAGGCTTTGTTGTACATCGAGTAAATGTTCGAGCAGAACTCGACCACGGCAGTCTAATCGGCACCGACACGCCAAGGTGCTCACCTCCCCCCGAGGCCTACATGTAGTGGCTACAGTCCTCTCCGTGCCCAGTACTAGTGGTCGCCCCGCATGATCAGCTTGCCGAGGCCGGGGGCGCATCGCATAGACTCAACCGGTCCGAACGTTCTGCCAGGGAGGGATCCCGAGGTGCACTGCCCCTTCTGCCGGCACTCCGACAGCCGTGTTGTCGACAGCCGGACCACCGAGGACGGCAGCTGCATCCGCCGTCGTCGGCAGTGCCCGGACTGCGGCCGCCGCTTCACCACGGTGGAGACGGCCGCGCTGATGGTCATCAAGCGCAGCGGCGTCACCGAGCCGTTCTCCCGGCAGAAGGTCATCACCGGCGTCCGCAAGGCCTGCCAGGGCCGCCCGGTCACCGAGGACGCGCTGGCCCAGCTCGGCCAGCGGGTCGAGGAGTGCGTGCGCGCCAGCGGCAACGCCGAGCTGACCACCCACGACGTGGGGCTGGCCATACTCGGTCCGCTCAAGGAGCTCGACGTGGTCGCGTACCTGCGCTTCGCCTCCGTGTACCAGGCGTACGACGGACTGGAAGACTTCGAGGCCGCCATCGCGGAACTCCGCGCCGAGCGGCCCCACACCCCCGAGGCGGACGACACCCGCGTGTCCGTCTCCACCGCCGCGCCCTAGGAGGCACCGGCGCCGGGCCCCGACGGGCCCCTCCGCACCACCACGGCCCCACGGGGCCCACGCGTGCCCGAAATATGGGCACAGAACACTACAAACCGTGCGTAAGCAGGCGAGGTCTCCGCCTGCCCGCACACCGGAAGAACGAACCAGCAGTGCCCGGACTTTTCGGGGCACTTCGGGCGTTTGCCCAGGAGGAGGAGCGAGAAGTGACAGACACCACGAGCGGTTCCGCACGCGGGTCGAAGTCCGAGAAGGCCGCGGCCAAGGGCGCCAAGGCCCCGAAGGGCGGTCTCCGGATGGAGCGCATCTACACCACTCCTGGCGTGCACCCGTACGACGAGGTCCGCTGGGAGCGGCGTGACGTCGTGATGACCAACTGGCGCGACGGCTCGATCAACTTCGAGCAGCGCGGCGTCGAGTTCCCCGACTTCTGGTCGGTCAACGCCGTCAACATCGTCACGTCCAAGTACTTCCGCGGCGCCGTCGGCACCCCGCAGCGCGAGTGGAGCCTCAAGCAGATCATCGACCGCGTGGTGCTCACCTACCGCGCGGCCGGCGAGAAGCACGGCTACTTCGCCACCAAGGACGACGCCGAGATCTTCGAGCACGAGCTGACCCACGCCCTCCTCCACCAGGTGTTCAGCTTCAACTCGCCGGTCTGGTTCAACGTCGGCACCAAGCAGCCCCAGCAGGTCAGCGCCTGCTTCATCCTGTCCGTCGACGACTCCATGGAGTCGATCCTCGACTGGTACAAGGAAGAGGGCATGATCTTCAAGGGCGGCTCCGGCGCCGGCCTCAACCTCTCCCGGATCCGCTCCTCCAAGGAGCTGCTCTCCTCCGGCGGCAACGCCTCCGGCCCGGTCTCCTTCATGCGCGGCGCCGACGCCTCGGCCGGCACCATCAAGTCCGGTGGCGCCACCCGCCGCGCGGCCAAGATGGTCGTGCTCGACGTGGACCACCCGGACGTCGAGGCCTTCATCGAGACCAAGGTGAAGGAGGAGGAGAAGATCCGCGCCCTGCGCGACGCGGGCTTCGACATGGACCTCGGCGGCGACGACATCGCCTCCGTCCAGTACCAGAACGCCAACAACTCGGTCCGCGTCAACGACGAATTCATGACCGCCGTCGAGAACGGCACCGAATTCGGCCTGCGCGCCCGGATGACCGGCGAGGTCATCGAGACCGTCGACGCCAAGAAGCTGTTCCGCAAGATGGCCGAGGCCGCCTGGGCCTGCGCCGACCCCGGTATCCAGTACGACACCACGATCAACCACTGGCACACCTGCCCGGAGTCCGGCCGCATCAACGCGTCCAACCCCTGCTCCGAGTACATGCACCTGGACAACTCCAGCTGCAACCTCGCCTCGCTGAACCTGATGAAGTTCCTGCGCGACGACGACTCGTTCGACGCCGCCACCTTCGCCAAGGTCGTCGAGCTGGTCATCACCGCGATGGACATCTCCATCTGCTTCGCGGACTTCCCCACCGAGAAGATCGGCGAGACCACCCGCGCCTACCGCCAGCTCGGCATCGGCTACGCCAACCTCGGCGCCCTGCTGATGGCCACCGGCCACGCCTACGACAGCGAGGGCGGCCGCGCCCTGGCCGGCGCCATCACCTCGCTGATGACCGGCACCGCCTACCGCCGCGGCGCCGAACTCGCCGGTGTGGTCGGCCCGTACGACGGCTACGCCCGCAACGCGACCGCCCACCGGCAGGTCATGAAGCAGCACGCGGACGCCTCGCTGGACGCCGTCTCGGTCGACGACCTGGACTCCCCGGTCTGGCTGGCCGCCAACAGGACCTGGCAGGACGTGCTGCGCATCGGCGCCGAGAACGGATTCCGCAACGCCCAGGCCTCGGTGCTCGCCCCGACCGGCACCATCGGCCTGATGATGGACTGCGACACCACCGGCGTCGAGCCCGACCTGGCCCTGGTCAAGTTCAAGAAGCTGGTCGGCGGCGGCTCGATGCAGATCGTCAACGGCACCGTCCCGCGCGCCCTCAAGCGCCTGGGCTACCAGGACGAGCAGATCGAGGCGGTCGTCGCCCACATCGCCGAGCACGGCAACGTGGTGGACGCCCCGGGCCTGAAGCCCGAGCACTACGAGGTGTTCGACTGCGCGATGGGCGAGCGCGTCATCTCGGCCATGGGCCACGTTCGGATGATGGCCGCGATCCAGCCCTGGATCTCCGGCGCCATCTCCAAGACCGTGAACATGCCCGAGTCCGCCACTGTGGAGGAGATCGAGGAGATCTACTTCGAGGCGTGGAAGATGGGCGTCAAGGCGCTCGCCATCTACCGCGACAACTGCAAGGTGGGCCAGCCGCTCTCGGCCAAGAAGAAGGACTCCGAGACCGCCGGGGCCAAGGCCGAGGAGGCCCCGGCCGCCGTGGTCGAGAAGGTCGTCGAGTACCGCCCGGTCCGCAAGCGCCTGCCCAAGGGCCGTCCGGGCATCACCACCTCCTTCACGGTCGGTGGCGCCGAGGGCTACATGACCGCCAACTCCTACCCGGACGACGGTCTGGGCGAGGTCTTCCTGAAGATGTCCAAGCAGGGCTCGACCCTCGCGGGCATGATGGACGCCTTCTCCATCGCCGTCTCCGTCGGCCTCCAGTACGGCGTGCCCCTGGAGACGTACGTCTCGAAGTTCACCAACATGCGCTTCGAGCCGGCCGGTCTGACCGACGACCCGGACGTGCGGATGGCGCAGTCGATCGTCGACTACATCTTCCGCCGCCTGGCGCTCGACTTCCTGCCGTTCGAGACCCGCTCGGCGCTCGGCATCCACTCCGTCGAGGAGCGCCAGCGCCACCTGGAGACGGGCTCGTACGAGCCGCTGGAGGCCGAGGAGGAGCTGGACACCGAGTCGCTCGCCCAGTCCGCCCCCGTCGCGGCCAAGCCCGTCCAGCCGGCCCCGGCCGTCGAGGCGCCCAAGCCGGCCGCGAAGCAGGCCCACAACTCCACGGAGCTGATGGAGATCCAGCTCGGCCTCAACGCCGACGCCCCGCTCTGCTTCTCCTGCGGCACCAAGATGCGCCGCGCCGGCAGCTGCTACCTCTGCGAGGGCTGCGGCTCCACCAGCGGCTGCAGCTGACCACGCCCTACCCCGGTGGTCGCCTCCTGAGGTGACCCCCTGAAGCGGGGCGAGGACCTTCCCGGTCCTCGCCCCGCTTCTTCGTGTTCCCGGGGGTGCCGATGTCACGTCCGGGGGTGGTGTCCGGTCCGTAGGGGGTGACGGGTTCTGCCGAGAAGGAGTGGTGCGTGATGGGGACGGTGCTGGTGACCGGGGCGACGGGGACGCTCGGGCGGGAGGTGGTGCGGCTGCTGGCGGCGCGCGGGGTGGCGGTGCGGGGGCTGAGCCGGCGGGCGCGGGACGGGGGCGACGGGGTCGAGTGGGTGGTCGGGGACTTGGTGAGCGGGGCCGGGATCGCGGAGGCGGTGGCCGGGGTCGACGTGGTGCTGGACTGCGCGACCACGCAGCGGAAGGCGGACCTGGCGGGGGTGCGGACGCTCGTGGCGCGGGCGCGGGAGGCGGGGGTCCGGCACCTGGTGTACGTGTCGATCGTCGGGATCGACCGGGTGCCGCTCGCGTACTACCGGACGAAGCTCGCCTGCGAGCGGGTGGTGCGGGAGCCGGGGCTGGGCTGGACGGTGCTGCGGGCGACGCAGTTCCACGACCTGGTGCTGAAGGTCTTCGACGCCTCGGTGAAGCTGCCGGTCTTCCTGGTGTTCGGCGGGGTGCGGTTCCAGCCGGTGGACGTGCGGGAGGTGGCGGCGGCGGTCGCGGACCTGGTGGGGGAGGAGCCGGCCGGGTTCGCGCCGGAGGTGGGCGGCCCGCGGGTGTGGACGTACCGGGAGCTGGCCGAGGCGTACCTGCGGGCGGCGGGCAGGCGGCGGGTGCTGCTGCCGCTGCGGCTGCCGGGGGCGGTCGGCCGGGGGCTGCGGGCGGGCGGGAACCTGACGCCGGAGCGGGCGGTCGGCACCGGGACCTTCGAGGAGGCGCTGGAGCGGCGGTTCGGCTGAGCCCCGCGACTGTCAACCAAGGTTGACATTCGCGCGCGTGTCAACCAAAGTTGACGGCATGAGTGAGAGCGGAGAACTCGCGGCCGCCGCGAGCAGTCGTGACCCCGCCGTGGGGCTCCGGGCGGTCCGCGCCCTGCGCGATCTGGCCGATCGCCTGGAGTCCCTGCAGGTGGGCAACGCCCGGTCGCAGGGCTGGTCCTGGCAGGACATCGCGGTCTGCCTCGGGGTGACCAGGCAGGCGGTCCACAAGAAGTACGCGAAGCGCGGTACCCGCGGCGACCAGGACGGAGGCTGAGGATGTTCGAGCGTTTCACCCACGCGGCACGGCAGGTGGTGGTCGCGGCGCAGCAGGAGGCGAGGGAGCTGCGGCACGGCCACGTCGGGACGGAGCACCTGCTGCTCGCCATCCTGGCCCGGACGGACGACCCGGCCGCCGCCGTGCTGACCGGGGCCGGGCTCGACCGGGAGACGGCGCGGCAGGCGGTGCGCCGCCTGTCCGGGGACGGGGACCAGAGCCAGGCGCTGGCCTCGATCGGGGTCGACCTGGACGCGGTGCGGGAGGCGGTCGAGTCGGTCTTCGGCGAGGGCGCGCTGGACGCCCCGCCGGAGGAGGAGTCGAAGCGCCGGGGCTGGTTCCGCTCCGGCGGCGGCAAGGGCGGGCGTGTCCCGTTCACGGCCCGGGCGAAGAAGGTGCTGGAGCTGTCCCTGCGCGAGTCGCTGCGGCTGAAGTCGGGGCAGATCGCGGTGGGCCACCTGCTGCTCGGGGTGCTCCGCGAGGGGGAGGGCCTCGGGGCCCGGGTGGTCGCCGACCACGGGCTGGACTTCCAGGCCGTACGGCGGGCGGTGGAGGCGGAACTGGCCTGAGCCCCGGCGCCCGTCGGGCCCGCGGTGGGGCGTCGTCGCCGGCGCCGAGCGGTGCGGACGGAGTGAAAGCAGGAGATTGGCCGTCAACTGGCCGCTTGAGGCCTATGTCTGAATCGATATGATCGGCCGAAAGCGTGAACCGATCAGACGCCCGGAGACGTTTCGTCACGTCTCCGGGCGGTCTGGTATGCGCCCGACCAGCTGTCGGCGGCCGCAACCGTCGCCGACCCGCCGCCCGCGCCGCCGCCCGCCGACGTTGCCGAGGACCGCACCGATGAGAGAAGCCACCAGCCCCGACGGCCGATCGCGCCGACGGCCCGCGCCGCGCACCGTCGCCCTGACCGCGGCGGCCGTGCTGCTGGCGCTGGTCGCCGCGCCGGTCGGCATCGTCCGGGCGTTCGGCGCGCACCAGCCGCTCACCGCCCTCGCGGTGGCCGCCGTCACGGTGCTCTGGCTGATCGCCGTCGGCCTCGCGGCGACCGGCGTCGAGCGCACCCGCGCGCTGACCGAGGACCTGGCCGCGCAGCACGAGGAGACCCGGGCCGCGCTGGTCGCCGCGGGCACGGCCCGGCAGGCCGAGACGGCCGCCGCCGACCGCGCCGGCGCCGCGCTCGCCGAGCGGGACGCCGCCCGGGCCGAGCGGGCCCGCGCCGAGGCGGACGTCACCGCCGCGCACGCCGAACTGGCCCGGCTGCGGGCCGAACTCGACGCCGAGCGGGCCGGGGCGGAGACCGAGCGGACCCGGGCCGAGGCCGAGCGCGCCGAGCTGGCCGGGATCGCCGAGGGCGTGCTGCCCGAGGTGGTGGCGAAGCTGCGGGCCGGCGCGGCCGTGGACAGCGCGCTGGCCGCCCACCGCAAGCACCCCCAGTACGCGCTGCTGCGGGCCGTCGGCGAGGAGATCGGCCGCGGCGAGCGGCTGCGGGCCGCCGCGCTCGCGGTCTGCGCGACCGCCGCCGGCCGGGTCCAGGCGCTGGCCACGAGCATGCACGCCGAACTGCGCGAGATGCAGCACCGGCACGACGAGGAGGTCCTCGGCGACCTGCTGAGCCTGGACCACTCGACCGCCCAGGCGGGCCGGATGGCCGACAGCATCGCGGTGCTCACCGGTGCCCGCTCGGGCCGCCGCTGGGCCAAGCCGATCGCGGTGGAGTCGGTGCTGCGCGGAGCGCTCGGCCGGATCGGCGCCTACCAGCGGGTGCGGCTGCACAACGCCAGCACCGCCGCGGTCGCCGGGTACGCGGCCGAGGGCGTGATGCACGCGCTGGCCGAACTGCTGGACAACGCCACCAACTTCTCCGCCCCGCCGGCCGAGGTGCACGTCTACGTCGAGGAGGTGCCGGCCGGCCTGGCGGTCACCGTCGAGGACAGCGGGCTGGGCCTGGGCGAGAGCTGGCTGCGCCGGGCCGAGCGGGCCGTCTCCGCCGAGCCGCTGGACCTCACCACGCTCTCCGCCGGTACCCGGCTGGGACTGGCGGTGGTCGGCGTGCTGGCGCGCAAGCACGGGCTGCAGATCTCCTTCCGGCCGTCGGCGCGCGGCGGCACCGGGGTGGTGATGCTGATCCCGCAGCAGCTGGTCACGCACGCACCGGCCGCCACCTCGGCGCCCGTCCAGGCGTCCGTCCCGGCGCAGGCGCCGCCGCCGGAGGCCACGCGCCCCGCGCTCACCTCGGCGCGTCCCGCGCCCGCCTCGCTGCCTCCGGCGCTCGCCGCGCCGCGGACCCCCGTCGGGCAGCGGACCTCCGAGGGGCAGCGGACCGCTGCGGGGACGCCGTCCGTCACCGGTACGTCGACCGTCACCGGGACGCCGTCCGCGCCCGCGCTGCCGTCCGCGCCCGCCCGGATGACCGACAGCGGCCTGCCGCAGCGCCGCCGGGGGCAGACGCTGACCGCCAACGCGCCCGCGACGGACCGGACCGCGAAGCCCGTCCGTGGCGACGCGGCGAGCGCGGCCGCCCGGTTCGGCGCGTTCCGCCGGGCCGCCGCCCTGCCCGCGGCGGCCGCGCAGTCCCCCGCCGGGGCGCCGACCACGGACCCCGCCGGGGCGCCGGCCGCGGATCCCGACACCATGCCCGATGCCTCCCCCGTCACCGAGAAGGACACCTGATGAGCAGTGCCACCGACCGTGACCTCGACTGGCTGTTGGAGAACCTGCTGGCGGCGACCCCCGGCACCCGGCACGCCCTGGTCCTCTCCGCCGACGGCCTCAAGCTCTGCCACACCGCCGGACTGAGCACCGACCAGGCCGACCAGCTGGCCGCCATCGCCTCCGGCCTCCAGAGCCTGGCGCACGGCGCCTCGATCGAGTTCGGCGACGGCAGCGGCGGCGTGCGGCAGTCGATGACCGAGTTCCACGGCGGCATCCTGTGCATCGTGGCGGCCGGCGAGGGCGCGCACCTGGCGGTCGTCACGGACGACGAGGCGGACGTCGGCGTGGTCGGCCACAACATGCACGGCCTGATCGAGCAGATCGGGGTCCACCTCAGCGCGCCCGCCCGGGGCGCGGAAGGCGAGGCCGCTCAAGAGAGCGCGACCATATGAGCGGGACGCCGCCGCTGCCGGGCCGTGACGACGACCCGGACCGCCTCTACACCATCACCCGGGGCCGCAGCCGTGCTCCGGAGAACGCCTTCGACCTGGTCACCCTGATCGTCGCCGAGCGGGAGCCGGCGCCCGGCATGCAGTCGGAGCACGCCCGGATCCTGCGGATGTGCGAGGCCCCGACCGCCGTCGTGGAGGTGGCGGCGGAGCTGGCGCTGCCCGTCTCGGTGGTGAAGATCCTGCTCGGCGACCTGCTGGAGTCCGGGGCGGTCACCGCCCGCCACCCCCGGTTCGCGCCGAACAAGGCCAGGCTGCCCGACCTCGACATGCTGAAGCAGGTGCTGCATGGCCTCCAACAGCTCTGACCTCCGGCCCGTCGGCGCGCGCACCCCGCTGCGGGCGACCGCCGACAACGCGCTGAAGATCGTCGTGGTCGGCGGCTTCGGTGTGGGCAAGACCACCCTGGTCGGCTCGGTCAGCGAGATCCGCCCGCTGAACACCGAAGAGGTGATGACCAGGGCGGGCGAGGGCATCGACCCGGCCGGCACCTGGGGCAAGCGCTCCACCACGGTCGCCTTCGACTTCGGCCGGATCACCCTCTCCGCGCGCCAGGTGCTGTACCTGTTCGGCGCGCCCGGGCAGGAGCGCTTCTGGTTCCTCTGGGACCGGCTGTTCAGCGGCGCCCTGGGCGCGGTCGTCCTGGTCGACACCCGGCGGCTGGAGGAGTCCTGGTACGCGATCGACCGGCTGGAGCACCACGGCACGCCGTTCATCGTGGCCCGCAACAACTTCGGCGAGCCCAGCCACACCCTGGAGCAGGTCCGCGAGGCGCTGGACCTGCCGGCCGAGGTGCCGCTGGTGGACTGCGACGCGCGTGACCGGGAGTCCGGCAAGCGGGTGCTGATCACCCTGGTCCACCACCTGGCCGCCCTGGCCGGGGCCGACGAGGCCGCCCTGAGCGACGGGCTCGTTCCGACCGACGGGCTCGTCCCGGCCGACGGCGGTGTCCTGGCCGGAGCGGCCGCCCCGGTCGAGGAGCCCGCCCCGGCCCGCACCGCGACCTACGAGGAGAGCACCCCGTGACCGAGCCCGCCGCCACCCCGCCCCCGGGCTGCCCGGCGCACGCCGGCGCCACGCCGCTGTACGGGCCGCGCTTCCAGACCGACCCGTCCCAGCTCTACCGCGAGCTGCGCGCCGCGCACGGCCCGGTCGCCCCGGTCGAGCTGGCCGGCGGCGTGCCCGCGTGGCTGGTCATCGGCTACCGCGAGCTCCAGCAGGTGACCGGCCAGCCGCAGCTGTTCGGCCGCGACTCCAGCCGCTGGCACGCCTGGGCGACGCTGCCCGCGGACTGGCCGCTGAAGCCGATGATGGCGCCCGTCCCCTCGATCCTCTACGCCGAGGGCGAGGAGCACGTCCGGCGCTCGCGCGCGGTCACCGACGCGCTGGCCGGGATCGACCCGTACGAGCTGCGCAAGCACGCCGAGGAGATCGCCGATCGGTTGATCGACGAGTTCGCCGGGCGCGGCGAGGCCGACCTGGTCGCCGAGTACGCGCACCGGATGCCGCTGCTGGTGCTGTGCCGGGTGCTCGGCCTGGACGAGGAACAGGCGCCGCAGCTGATCGCGGCGCTGCTGGCGATGCTGGACGGCGGTCCGGACGCGCCGGCCGGCGCCCAGCGGCTGCTGGAGCTGATGCTCGCGCTGGTCGAGGAGAAGGCCGAGTACCCGGGCGCCGACGTCGCCTCGCGGATGCTGGCGCACCCGGCCGGGCTGACCCACGACGAGGTGATGCGCGACCTGCGGGTGCTGCTGATCGCCGGCCACCAGCCGAGCTCGTACTGGATCTCCAACGCGCTGCGGCTGATGCTCACCGACGAGCGGTTCGCCGCCTCGCTGGCCGGCGGCCGGCGCAGCATCAGCCAGGCGCTGAACGAGGCGCTCTGGGAGGACACCCCGACCCAGATCTTCGCCGGCCGCTGGGCGGTCCGCGACACCCAGCTGGGCGGCCAGCGGATCGGCGAGGGCGACATGGTGCTGCTCGGCTTCGCCGGGGCCAACGCCGACCCGGCGGTCCGGCAGGCGGACGGCCGGCCGGCGGAGGGGAACCGAGCGCACATGAGCTACTCGTACGGCGAGCACGGCTGCCCGTTCCCGGCCCAGGAGGCGGCCGAGGTGATCGCCACCACCGCGATCGAGGTGCTGCTCGACCGGCTGCCGGACCTGCGGCTGGCGGTGGCCGAGCACGCGCTGGTGTGGCGGCCGTCGGCCTGGGTGCGCGGGCTGGTGGCGCTGCCGGTCTCGTTCACCCCGGGCCACCCGGCCTGATCCCTCGGTACTCGGCTCGACCGGCCGACGCCCGGCCCGACCCACCAACGCCCGTCGTTCGAAAGAGAGCTGTCGATGACCGCTGCCCCGGCCCGAATCGTCCTCGACCCGCTGGCCCGCGACAACGCGGCCGAGGGCGCGCTGCTGCGGGCCGCCGGTCCGGTGGTGCCGGTCGAGCTGCCCGGCGGGGTCGCCGCCTGGGCGGTGACCCGGCACGCCGCCGCGCGCGACCTGTTGACGGACGCCCGGCTGGTGAAGGACGCCGCGCACTGGGCGGCCTACCAGCGCGGCGAGGTGTCGAGGACCTGGCCGCTGATCGGCCTGGCGGTGCCCGGCCCGAGCATGGTGACCACCGACGGCGCCGAGCACCGCCGGCTGCGGGCGCTGGTCGCGCAGGCCTTCACGCCGCGCCGGGTGGAGCTGATGCGCCCGCGCGTCGAGGAGATCACCCACGCGCTGCTGGACGGCCTGGCGGCGGGCGAGCCGGTGGTCGACCTCAAGACCGCCTTCGCCTTCCCGCTGCCGATGACGGTGATCTGCTCGCTGCTGGGCGTGCCGGAGTCGGACCACGGCCTGCTGCGCGACCTGTACGAGCGGTTCTTCGGGACCAAGCCGAACCCGGAGGGCATCCAGGCGACCGTCGCCGGACTGAACGCCTTCGTGAACGGCCTGGTGGCGCAGCGCCGTTCGGCGCCGGGCGAGGACCTGGCGAGCGTGCTGCTGGCGGCCGACACCGAGGGCGGGGCGCTGACCGACGCGGAGGCGGCGGCCACCCTGCGGGTGATCATCGCGGCCGGCCACGAGACCACGGTGAACCTGATCGGCAACGCGGTGCGGGCCCTGCTGGCCCACCCGGACCAGCTGGAGCTGGTGCGCTCGGGCCAGGTGTCCTGGGACGCGGTGGTGGAGGAGTCGCTCCGCTGGACGCCGCCGACCAGCAACTTCCTGTTCCGCTTCACCGCCGAGCCGGTTCCGGTCGGCGAGGTGGTGATCCCGGCCGGCGAGGCGGTGCTGGTGTCGTACAACGCGATCGGCCGCGACCCGCTCCAGCACGGGGTGACGGCCGAGGTCTTCGACATCACCCGGGACCCGACCCGCCACCTGTCCTTCGGCCACGGCCCGCACGTCTGCCCGGGCTCCCCGCTGGCCCGGCTGGAGGCGGGGATCGCGCTGCCCGCGCTGTTCGAGCGCTTCCCGGGGCTGTCGCTCGCGGTGCCGGAAGGCGAGCTGCGGCCGAGCCCCTCGCTGGTGGTGAACAGTCTGCTGGAGCTGCCGGTCCGACTGTTCTGACATGCCGTCACGGTGTGGGGCCCCGGCCGGTTTTCCGGTCGGGGCCTTCGACTTCTGGCGGTGGCGTTCCGGGAAGTGCCTGGTCGCGGGTCACGGTCAGGACACCGGCTTGTGAAGGTCGAACATGGACCTTGGCGAGGGGCGGCGGCTGCGTTAACGTCTTCGATCAGTCCGGCCGCCGTTCGTTCGTGATCCCGTCCGCGATTCCCCCTGCAGGCCCATCTCCGGTACAGCGCAATGTCGTTCAGCCCAACGTCGGCAGCACGCCTTGGCGAGGAGAACCGCATTGACCCTCAACCCGACCGCGCCGCACCAGAGGTCCCGCCGCCGTCTGGCCGCCGTGCCCGCCCTGCTGGCGGCGCTGGCCCTGACCGCGGCCTGCTCCAACAGCTCCGGCGGATCGGGCGGCGGAGGCGGATCGGCCGCGTCGCTGTCCGGTGAATGCGCCGGGTTCCAGCCGTACGCCGGGCATTCCGGTACCACCGTGACGATGTTCGCCTCGATCCTGAACCCGGAGTCGGACAACCTGGAGAAGTCCTGGGCCGAGTTCAGCAAGTGCACCGGGATCAGGATCAGCTACGAGGGGTCGAACGACTTCGAGTCGCAGCTGCCGGTCCGGGTCTCCGGCGGCAACGCCCCGGACTTCGCGATCATCCCGCAGCCGGGCCTGCTGGCGCAGATGGTGAAGAGCGGCAAGGTGGTGAAACCGCCCGCCCAGACCGTCGCCAACCAGGACCGGTGGAGCCCGATCTGGAAGACCTACGGCTCGGTCAACGGCACCTTCTACGCGGCCCCGATGAGCGCCAACATGAAGTCCCTGGTCTGGTACTCGCCGAAGGCCTTCAAGGCGGCCGGCTACGAGGTGCCCAAGACCTGGGCGGACCTGATGGCGCTCAGCGACAGGATCGCCAAGGCGGGCGGCGCCAAGCCGTGGTGCGGCGGCATCGCCTCCGGGACGGCCACCG
The DNA here is from genome assembly GCF_042894165.1 of Kitasatospora sp. NPDC001547. Lineage (NCBI taxonomy): Bacteria > Bacillati > Actinomycetota > Actinomycetes > Kitasatosporales > Streptomycetaceae > Kitasatospora > Kitasatospora sp. NPDC001547. The sequence goes on from NZ_JBIAVL010000024.1 coordinate 47,877, forward strand.
GCTGGCCGGCCACCGACTGGCTGGAGGAGGTGGTGCTGGGCTCGTACGGCGGCGAGGTGTACGACCAGTGGGTCGGCCACCAGGTGAAGTTCTCCGACCAGCGGATCACCACCGCGATGAAGACGGTCGCCGACTGGATGCAGAACCCGGCCTGGGTCAACGCGGGCTTCGGCGACGTGAAGTCCATCGCCACCACCACCTTCCAGGAGGCGGGCACACCGATCCTGAGCGGCAAGTGCCAGCTGCTCCAGCAGGCCTCGTTCTACGAGGCGCAGTGGCCCAAGGGCACCAAGGTCGGCCCGGACGGGGACGTCTTCGCCTTCCGCCTGCCCGCCGTCAACCCGTCGATCGCCAACCCGGTCGAGGGTGGCGGCGAGTTCCTGGCGGCCTTCTCCAGCCGGCCCGAGGTGCAGGCGGTGCAGAACTACCTGTCCAGCTCGGACTGGGCGAGCAGCCGGGTGAGGACCGCGAGCGGCTGGGTCTCGGCCAACCAGGGCGTGGACAAGAGCCTCTACACCGACCCGATCGACAAGCTGTCGGCCGAGGCCCTGACCGACCCGGCGGCGACCTTCCGCTTCGACGGCTCCGACCTGATGCCCGCCGCCGTGGGCGCCGGGCAGGAGTGGAAGTCGCTGACCGCCTGGTTCGCGGAGGGGCAGTCGATCCAGAAGACCGCCGCCGACATCGACGCCGCCTGGCCGCAGTAGCCGACGCGCCGGGCGCGGACCGGTCGAGGCGCCGGGCCGCTTCCGAGGCGTCGGACCGCTTCCGAGGCGTCGGGCCGAACCGGTCGAGACCCCGGGCCGGACCAGCCGAGGCGTCGAGCCGCTTCCGACCCGCCGGGCCGCTTCCGGCGCGTCACAGGACCACCTGTCGAGGGCGGTGCGGGGCCACCCACCCGCACCGCCCACCCCCTTCCCACCACGACCGAAGGGACGCGCAGCCGTGTCCGTACCCGGATTCCCTTCACCCGTCCTCCCTCCGCTCGCCCTGCCCTCGCCCGCCCTTCCCGCCCCCGTCGTCGAGTCGGCCGCCGACGGGCTGGCCACCGAGCGGCTCGCGGCCGGCGCCTGGACCGACGCGGCGGTCAAGTTCGGCAACACCTTCGGGGCCGTCGCGGGCTTCCTGGGCATCCTGTTGGTGGTCCTCCTGGTCGCCGGCCGGGCCCGGGGCCGGCTGGCCCGCCCGCTGGCGGTCGCGGTCTTCCTCGGCCCGGCGGTGCTGCTGCTGGCCGTCGGCCTGGTCGTACCGCTGATCCGCACGGTCTACCTCAGCCTCCAGAACGACGACGGCACCCGGTTCGTCGGCGGGGAGAACTTCGGCTGGGCCTTCACCTCCGACTCGGTGCAGAAGGTCCTGGTCAACACGCTGCTCTGGCTGGTGGTCGCGCCGCTGGTGGCGACCGGACTGGGGCTGGTGCTGGCGCTGCTGGTGGACCGGATGCGCGGCCAGTCGGTGTTCAAGTCGCTGATCTTCATGCCGATGGCGATCTCGCTGGTCGGCGCGTCGATCATCTTCAAGTTCGTCTACGAGTCGCGCGGGCCCGGCCAGCCGCAGATCGGCCTGCTCAGCCAGCTCGCCGTCGCGGTGGGCTGGGACGATCCGCCGAACTGGCTGCTCTCGCAGCCGCTGAACACCTTCCTGCTGATGGCGGTGATGGTCTGGGTGCAGACCGGCTTCGCGATGGTGGTGCTGTCGGCGGCGATCAAGGCGATCCCGGACGAGGTCGTAGAGGCGGCCCGGCTGGACGGCGCGAGCGGGGTGCGGCTGTTCTGGTACGTCACCGTGCCGATGATCCGCGCCACGGTGATGGTCGTGCTGACCACCGTCATGATCATCACCCTGAAGGCCTTCGACATCGTCCGCACCATGACCGGCGGCAACTTCGGCACCCAGGTGCTGGCCAACGAGATGTACTCGCAGTCCTTCGTGCAGTTCAACTCCGGCCGGGGCAGTGCCCTCGCGGTGCTGCTCTTCCTCGCGGTGCTGCCGCTGGTGGCCTACAACATCGTCCAGCTGCGGAAGGAGCGTGAGGTCCGGTGACCGGGACGGGGGGCCGGGAGCGGCCGGTGGAGCCGGGGGAGCCGGTGAAGCCGGCGGGGCCGGCGCGGGTGCGGCGCGTGCGGTCGGCTCGGCAGGTGCAGTCGGTGCGGCAGCCGGTGCGGAAGGCCTTCAGCAGCCCGCTGGCCTCGGTTTTCGTGGTCGCGATGACGGTGCTCTGGACGATCCCGACGCTGGGCCTGCTGGTGACCTCGCTGCGGCCCAAACGGGACGTGAGCGCCAGCGGCTGGTGGAACGCGTTCCTCCACCCGGACCTCGGCCTCGGCAACTACCACTCGGTGCTGTTCGAGGGCGGGTCCGGCGTCTCCACCGGCCTGATGCCCTTCCTGGTCAACTCGCTGGCGATCAGCATCCCGGCGACGGTCTTCCCGCTGGCACTGGCGGCGATGGCGGCGTACGCGCTGGCCTGGGTGCGGTTCCGGGGCAGCGACGCGGTCTTCTTCACGGTGTTCGCGCTCCAGGTGGTGCCGCTCCAGATGGCGCTGATCCCGCTGCTGCGACTGTTCGCCGGCGGCGCGCACCTGGGCCCGCTGACGCTGATCCCGGCGGTGGACCTGAAGGGCAGCTACGCGCCGGTCTGGCTGGCGCACACCATGTTCGCGCTGCCGCTGGCGGTGTTCCTGCTGCACAACTTCATCGCCCAGCTGCCGCGCGACCTGATGGAGGCCGCGGTGGTGGACGGCGCCTCGCACTTCAAGATCTTCCGGTCGATCGTGCTGCCGCTGTGCACGCCCGCCCTGGCCTCGTTCGCGATCTTCCAGTTCCTGTGGGTCTGGAACGACCTGCTGGTGGCGCTGACCTTCGCGGGCGGCACACCGGAAGTGGCGCCGATGACGGTTCGGCTGGCGCAGCTGTCCGGCTCGCTGGGCGGGCGCTGGGAGCTGCTCACGGCCGGGGCGTTCCTGTCCACGATCGTGCCGTTGGTCGTCTTCTTCAGCCTCCAGCGGTACTTCGTCCGGGGGCTGCTGGCCGGGTCGGTGAAGGGGTAGCCGGGGAGCCCAGGGCGGTGAGGGTGTTCTGAACGCGTTCAGAGTCAACTTTTGAACCTGTTCAGAATGGTCTACAGTCGGCAGCGGCCGCGGCGCCGAGCGCGCCCGCCGGCGGATCGCCCGATGGGTGGCTTCCGCATGCCTGCCGACCACTGAGGGGGACTCATGTCAGGCCCGTCCATGCCTGCCTCGTCCGATTCGCCGGATTCGAACGCGTCGCCGGAGGCGAAGGAGTCGCCGGAGTCGCCGAAGTCGACCGTGTCGAACCCGTTGCCGGAGTCGCACGAGTCGCCGGAGTCGACCGTGCGGAACGAGTCGCCGAAGTCGAACGAGTCGGCTGAGGGGACCGGAACGCCCGGCCCGGCCGCGCCGCGCGATCCGTACGACCCGTACGACCCCGACCGCCGTCCCGCGGGCCCCGGCCCGCAGGGCGGCGGTCGGGGCCCGGGCCGGGCGCCCGGCGCACCTGGCGCGGCCGTGCCCCCGGCCGCCGCGTGGCTGCGCCGCAGCGACCCCGGGCGCCGGGCGGCGGCCACGCCCCGGATCCTCCTGGCGGCCCTGCTCACCGGCGTGCTGACGGCCTGGCTGCTCTACGACGGCCTGGGGCCCAACCTGCTGCTGCTCGGTGGCACCACCGCCGTCGGGGCCGGGATCGCCGCCCGGGCGGCCGACCGCCGGATCCGCCCGTGGACGGCGGTGTGGAGCCTGCTCGCCCTGGCGCTCCTGGTGGTCCCGGCCTGGTGGGACGCCGGCTGGCCCGCGGCGCTGGCCGCCGTCGGCGCGCTCGCACTGGCCTCGCTGGCCCTGCACGGCGGCCGCCGGTGGCCGGGCGTGCTGTTCCCGCTGCCCGGCATCCTCTGGCAGCTGGTGCCCTCGACGGTCTGGGCCTGGGAGAGCACGGACGGCCGGCGGCTGCCCGGCCGCGGCCGGATCGTCCCGGTGCTCAAGGCGCTCGTGGTCGCCGCCGTCCTGCTGACCGTCTTCGGCCTGCTGTTCGCCAGCGCCGACGCCGCCATGGCGGACCTGCTGGGCAACCTCAGCCCGGACGTCGACCTCGACCAGCTCCCGGGGCGCGGCGCGCTGTTCGCGATCGGGACGGTGGTCGCGCTGGGCTTCGCGCACATGGCCGCCGGCCCGCGCCGCTGGGACCGTGCGGTGATCCGGCCGGGCCGGGAGCGGCGCCGGCTGGAGTGGGCGCTGCCGCTGGTCGCGCTCAACCTGATGTTCGGCGCCTTCGCGGTGGTCCAGGCCGTGGTGGTGCTCGGCGGCGCGGACGCCGTGCTGCGCAACACCGGAATGAGCCGCTCCGAGTACGCCCGGCAGGGCTTCTGGCAGCTGAGCGTGATCACCGTGCTGACCCTCGTCGTGGTGACCTTCGCCAAGCGCTGGGCCCCGCGCACCACCCCCGCCGACCACCGGGTGGCGCGGATCCTGCTCGGCCTTCTCTGCGTGCTGGCACTGGCCGTGGTCGCCTCGGCGCTCGGCCGGATGTGGTTCTACGTGGACGCCTCCGGGCTCACCCGGCTGCGGCTCTGGGTGCTGGTGGTCGAGGTCTGGCTGGGCGCCGTCTTCCTGCTGCTGATCGCCGCCGGACTGACCCGCCGCACCGGCTGGCTGCCGCGCGTCGTCGTCCTCAGCGGGGTGCTCACCCTCGGGGTCTACGGGCTGATGGGCCCGGACGCGATCGTCGCCGAGCAGAACGTCAGCCGGTACGAGCGGGCCCTGCGGACCGACCCGCCCACCGCGGACATCGACCTGCGCAACGTCCGCCGGCTCTCGGCGGACGCGGTGCCCGCCCTGGACCGGCTCCCCGAGCCGCAGCGGAGCTGCGCGCTGCAGCTGATCGGGCGGGGCCTGGCCGAGGAGTCGAAGCCCTGGTACGCGACCAACCGCGCGGCCGCCCGGGCCCGGGAGATCCTGGCGGAACGGCCGCTGGTGGACTCGAAGGGGTCCGACCGCACGGCCTGCGACTGGGCCCGGCTGCCGTACGACGCCCGGTAGGCCGCCCGTCCTTGGTCGACGCCGCTCCTGGCGAGTCCGCGGAGCCCCCGGGCCCGCGGACTCACCGGGCCCGCGGAACCGCCGAGCCTGAGGACGGACGGACCTGCGGACAGCGGCAGGGCCGGTCGGGAGCGTGCTGCTCCCGACCGGCCCTGCCGCTGTCGGCCCGCCCTGACGGCGTCAGTGCATCGCGACGGCGGAGGCGTCACTCGGCAGGTCGCTGGCCTTGGCCTTGACCGCGAAGACCGCGACCAGCAGGGCGACCGCCGCGAGCGCGGCGCCCACGATGAAGCCGTGCGAAATGCCCTGGGTGAGCACGGTGTTGGCGGCGTCCGTGCCCTGCGGGAACTCGTGGTGCTGCTGGAGGTAGGCCAGCTGCTCCGGAGTCGCGCTCGCCATGAACTTCGGCAGCTGGACGGCCGACTCGGCCGTGGCGTAGTGCGCGAAGACCGTGGTCAGGATCGACAGGCCGAGCGAACCGCCGATCTGCTGCATCGAGTTGAGCAGGCCGGAGGCGGCGCCGGTCTCCTCGCCCGGGACACCCGCGACGGAGATCAGCATCACCGGGACGAAGATCAGACCCATGCCGAAGCCGAACACCACCGTGGGGCCGAGTACCCCGTCCAGGTAACCGCTGTCCTTGCTCATCTGGGTCAGCCAGGTGAGGCCGACCGTGACCAGCAGTGCGCCGCCCGCCATGAAGGGCTTCGGGCCGTACTTGGCCTGGAGGGTGGACGCGATCTGCGCGGCGATGATGATCGCGACGCTGATCGGGAGGAAGGAGACGCCGGCCTTCAACGGGCTGTAGCCGAGCGGGCCCTGCACGAACAGCACGACGTAGAAGAAGATGCCGAACATGGCCGCGGCCAGGCAGAGCATCATCACCAGGCCGCCGGTGCGGTTGCGGTCGGCGAACAGGTGCATCGGGGTGATCGGCTGGTCGGTGCGGCTCTCCACCACGAGGAAGGCGGCGAGCAGGATCGCGCCGGCCGCGAAGGAACCGAGCGTGATGCTGTCCGACCAGCCGTCCGAGGCGGCCCGGATGAACCCGTAGACCAGGCCGACCAGGCCGAGCGTCGAGGTGAGCGCGCCGGGCAGGTCGAAACGGCCCGGGTGGCGCTGGGACTCGGCGATGTAGCGCGGCGCGGCGATCGCGATCAGGATCGCGATCGGCACGTTGACGAAGAACACCCAGCGCCAGTTGAGGTACTCGGTGAGCAGACCGCCGGCCAGCAGGCCGATCGCGGCGCCCGAACCGGCCACCGCGGAGAACACGCCGAACGCCCGGTTGCGTTCCGGCCCCTCGTCGAAGTTGGTGGCGATCAGCGCGAAGGCGGTCGGGGAACAGATCGCGCCACCTATGCCCTGGAGCGCGCGGGCGGCCAGCAGCAGGGTGCTGTCCTGCGCGAAACCGCCGAGCAGGGAGGCCAGGCCGAACAGCAGGGTGCCGAAGATGAACACCCGCCGGCGGCCGAGGATGTCACCCGCGCGACCGCCGAGCAGCAGCAGCCCGCCGAAGGTCAGGGTGTAGGCGTTGATGACCCACGACAGGTCGGTGGTGGAGAAGCTCAGGGCGTCCTTGATGTGCGGCAGCGCGATGTTCACGATGGTCGCGTCGAGGACCACCATGAGCTGCGTGGCCGCGATGACGGTCAGGGTGATGCCCTTGCCCCGCCCCTGGCTCGTGCGTGGTGGTGAGGTCTTGCTGAGCGTGTCGGAGATAGCCACGAATGTGCCCCCTGCTGGCTATGTGCTCGGTGGTGCGGGGTCCGGCGGAGTCGCCGGGCCGGGCATGGCGCTGCGCCCTTGCGCAGGCCGGGAAGGAACGGGATCGTTCACTAATCGGGACGATATCCTGGTCGCGATTGTGAACGCAAGCGTTCCTTAAGGATGGTGGCGATGGAGCGGTTGGTGCGGCGCCTGGTGGCGGACCGGTCCGGGGCCGAGCGGCCCGGGGCTGTCCGGTCCGGGGCTGTCCGGTCCGTGGGGCCGGGCGCCGGGACGGTGGCCGCGGGGTCGAGCGCCGGCGCGGGTGCGGAGCCGGATGCCGGGACAGGCGCGGAGCGTGCCGCCGAACAGGGCTTCTGTCCGGTGCGGGCCGCCCACCAGGCCCTGACGCGGCCGGCGCGACGCCGGGGGAAGGAATTGGAGAACGCGATCTTCGAGGCCGCGCTCGACCAGCTCACCTCCGGCGGATACGCGCGGCTGACCATGGAAGGGGTCGCCAGTGCGGCGCGGACCGGGAAGGCCGCGCTCTACCGGCGCTGGACGTCCAAGGACGAACTCGTCATCGACGCCCTGGACGCCACTCTCCCACGGCCTTACGACACCCCCGACCTCGGGTCCGCCTGTGATGAACTCCGCCAGCTCATCGAGGGTTTCACGCAGGCGATGGCCTCCCGGGTGGGCTCCGCGCTCAACGCGCTGATGGGCGAGATCGACCACGAGCGGGCCGAGGTCTTCAAGGCGTTCATCACCGACCGGGTCATCGAACCGACCGCGCGGACCATCCTGGAGATCCTGCGCCGCGGCGCCGAGCGCGGCGACGTCCGGCCCGGCGCGGCCACCCCATTGGTGGCGGACGTCATCCCGGCGGTGCTGCTGTACCACGTCAAGATCCGCGGGCTGGAGAGCATGGGGCAGGGCTTCGCCGACCGGCTGGTGGACGAGGTGCTGGAGCCGATGATCCGGGCCTGAGCCGGCCGTCGCCGGGCCGGGAGTGTCGGGCCCGGGAGCGCCGGGTCGGGGCTGTGCTGGGCCTGGATCCGCCGCAGCGGGCCCGGGCACGCGCCTGCGCGCCGCGCCCGGACTGCCGGAGGTCTCCTCCCGTCCGGGAGGCGGATCCGGCAGACGTGGGGCGGGCTTAGGCTGGAGGCTGCCCCCGCTGAACGGAAACCGCCATGCCCATCGTCCCCCCGACGCACTCCGTCGAACGCTCGCTCCGCCGGGCCGGCGCCAAGATCGTCGTCGGTCTCGACGAGGTCGGGCGCGGCGCCTGGGCCGGGCCGGTCACCGTGGGTGCGGCCGTCACCGGGCTGCGCAAGGCGCCGGAGGGGCTGACCGACTCCAAGCTGCTCACCGAACTGCGCCGCCGTGCGCTCGCCCCCGTCCTCGCCGACTGGGTCACCGCGTACGCGCTCGGGCAGGCCTCCCCGCAGGAGTGCGACGAGCTCGGCATGACGGCGGCGCTGCGACTGGCCGCCGTCCGCGCGTTGGAGGCGCTGCCCGTGGAACCCGACGCGGTGATCCTGGACGGCAAACACGACTACCTCGGCGGCCCCTGGCGGGTACGCACGGTGATCAAGGGCGACCAGTCCTGCGTCTGCGTCTCCGCCGCCTCGGTTCTCGCCAAGGTCCACCGCGACGGCCTGATGGCCGAACTGGGCGAGGGGCTCCCGGATTACGGATTCGCCGACAACGCCGGATACCCGTCCCCGGTGCACCGTGCCGCGCTGGAGGAGCTCGGCCCCACCGAGCACCACCGGCTCTCCTGGGCGTACTTGGACGCACTGCCGAAGTGGCGTCATCTCAAGCGGGTCCGGGAGGTCGCGGGGGTCGGCCAGGGGGCCGCCGACGAACAGCTGACGCTCGGTTTCTGACGGTCCGTCTGGAATTGCCCCGGGAGGGGGCGGCGGGAGGCCTGTGCCCAATGGGTGGGGCGCCCGTGCGCGTCCGACCGGCATTTGATAGATATCCGGGTATGCCTGTCTTCCCCGAGGAGCCGGAGATTCACGAGAGCATCCCGGGCCCCGGCGTTCCCTTCCTCCGCGAGTCGGACGCACAAGCCCCCGCCACCGCACCCACCACCGTCGCCGCCCCGGCGCCGGTGCCCGGCCCCCGCCCGGCGCCCCCGCGTCCGGCCCCGCCGCGCGCCGCCCGTCCGGGCCCGCCGCGACTGATCCCCAAGCCGGGGCCGGCACCGCGCCGCCCGGCCCCCGCCGCACCGCAGGTGGAGGTCCGGCGGATCGCCGCCACCCCGGCGCAGGCGGTGGAGCTCGCCGACGGCGCGGTCGACCGACTGCTGGAGTCCGGCCGCAACCCGGGCGACATCCTGGTGCTGACGGTCGGCGAGGCGCACCCCTGGCAGCAGCACGAACTCTCCTTCGGCGAGGAGCACTACTGGGCGCAGCTCGCCGAGGGCGGGGACGTGTTCTACGCGGACGCCGCGCTGACCCGTCCGGTCCGCCGGGAGGCGGTCGTCCTGGTGGTCAACGGCGGACCGTCCGCCAAGGCCGCCGAGGCGTACACCAAGGCGCTCGACCACGCGACCGCGCTGCTGGTGGTCTGCGGCGACGCCGGTGCCGCCGGCGCGGGCGCGGCCGGCGCCGCGCCGGGCCGCCCGGTCAAGGCCTGACCACAGCCGTCCGGTTCGGGCCCGGTGCCGCCGTACGGCGCCGGGCCCGAGGTCCGTCCCGACGTTCGGCCCGAGGCCTGGCCCAGAGGCCTGGCCCAGAGGCCTGTCCCGAGGTCGGTTCGCCTGCGGTCCGGCCCGAGGGCTGTCGCGCGGTCGTCGACGAGCGGCACTCGATGGCCGGTGGGCCGACGGCCGCCGCTGGTTCAGCGCGTGCCGGTGCGGCGGTTCGGTTCGGCCGCCGTGACCCGGGCCTGGGCCCACGGGGGCTCGGACTGCCGGGCGCGTGCCGCGCCGTCGCCGTGCGTGGTCTGGTCGGCCGTCAGTTGGCGGGAGCGCTGGCCGCGCGGGGCGTCCAGCGCCGAGCGCGGCGGCAGTTCCGTCACGGTGTGCACCGGTCCGTCGGCCCACGAGCCCGCGTGCGGTTTGCGTCCGCTCCGCCCGTCCCCGAGGACCTGCCAGCCCGCCAGGGTGAGCCCGATGTACGAGCCGCAGCGCAGTCCGTGGAGCGCGGACGCGTCCCTCAGCGCCCACATCCAGGCGCCGTCCTGTTCCGTCCAGCCGGGCGCGCCGTCGCGGCAGCGCAGCAGCACGGCCGTCCGGACCGGCTCGGGCAGGCGCAGGTCGTGCGGGATGATCCGGCGCAGGTGCGTCAGCAGCGCGTTGCGGTGCTGCCAGCCGTCGGTGTCGTGCGGCCAGGGGGTGAACGAGGCCGAGGCGACGAGGCGGTGGAGCGCGTCCAGGACGGCGACCACGACGGTGCCCGGCTGGGGCAGGTGGCGCTGGTGCAGTTCCAGCACGAACTCGCGGGGGTCGCGCAGCAACGGGATCCCCGAGGCGGTCCAGGTCTCCAGGTCCAGCACCCGTCTGGGGTCCGGACTCCCGGAGAAGAGATTCCGACCTCGGTCGATACCGTTGATCACGATCCTCCTTCCTGACCCGTGGGCAGGCGGATGCCTGGGTGCGCCGAAGGACGGGTCCAGCGGACCGGGTTCCGGGTACCTCCCAATTCTCGGGGCATCGGGGGCGGAGCGGCAATGATGGAATGATGAACGCCATCCGATAGCCCGTGGTCTGCCGGATATGTTCCACCGTGGACCGAGCGCCGCGGGCGCGCCTCCAGGCCTTGATCACAAAGCCCGCAGGGCAGGGTGAACCGCCATCGACACGGTGGCCACTCCTTTCCCGGGTCGCTCGACCGGTGTGATCGAAATCGCCTCGCCTGATCCTTTCTGTTAGGCCATTCGGGTGAGCGGGAGGACGTCTCCGGAGGCTTTCCGCCGTCCCGTCACCCCTGCACGGCCAGCACCAGCGGCAGCACCGCTCCCGCCCCCGCCCGACGCAGCAGCCGGGCGGCCACGGTGACCGTCCACCCCGAGTCGACGAGGTCGTCCACCAGCAGCACCGGCCCGCCGGCGGCCGCCACCGCCTGCTCCACCTCCGGCGGCAGGACCAGCGCGCCGGCCAGCGAGTGCAGCCGTTGGGCGCTGTTGCTGCGCGCGCCGCGCGGGGCCAGACCGCCGGCGTACTCGATCCGGCCGAGCAGCGGCAGCCGCCCGATCTCGGCGATCCGCGCGCCCAGGCTGCCGACCAGTTGGGGCCTGGTCGAGGAGGCCATCGTCACCACGCCGACCGGCCGCTCCAGCCGGGCGCCCTCCGTCGTCGCGGGCCCGGCCCAGCCGCCCGGACCGCGGGCCCAGTCGGCGAGCACCGCCACCAGGGCGTCCACCGCCTCACCGGGCACCGGCACGTCCGGCGCCTGCTCGGCGAGCAGAGCGCGCAGCCGGTTGCCCCAGCCGATGTCGGACAGCCGGCCCAGCGCCCGGCCGGTCTCCGCCTGCTCGCCCGCCGGGATCCGGCCCTTGAGCGGCACCCCGAGCGCGTCCATCCCGGTCGGCCAGAGCCGGCGCGGCTCGAAGGTCACGCCCGGGCGGCCGAGCGCGGCCCGGGCGGCCGCCAGCGTCTCGGCGGAGACGTCCGGGGTGTGCAGCGGCCCGGCGCAGTTGTCGCACCGCCCGCACGGGGCGGCCTGCTCGTCGTCCAGCTGGCGGCGCAGGAACTCCATCCGGCAGCCGGTGCCGGCCGCATAGTCGCGCATCGCCCGCTGCTCCGCCTCCCGGGAGGCGGCGACCTTGGCGTAGCGGGCGGTGTCGTACGCCCAGCTCTGGCCGGTGGCCGTCCAGCCGCCCTTGACCCGGCGGACGGCGCCGTCCACGTCGAGAACCTTGAGCATGGTCTCCAGCCGGGCCCGGCGCAGGTCCACCCGGGGCTCCAGGGCGGCGGTGGAGAGCGGCCGACCGGCCTCGGCCAGTGCGTCGATGGTACGACGCACCTGCTCCTCCGGCGGGAAGGCCAGCGAGGCGAAGTAGCGCCAGATCGCCTCGTCCTCGCGCCCGGGCAGCAGCAGTACCTCGGCCCGGTCCACCCCGCGCCCGGCCCGGCCGACCTGCTGGTAGTAGGCGATCGGGGAGCTGGGCGAGCCGAGGTGCACCACGAAGCCGAGGTCGGGCTTGTCGAAGCCCATGCCGAGCGCGGAGGTGGCGACCAGCGCCTTGACCCGGTTGGCCAGCAGGTCGGCCTCGGCGGTGCGGCGCTCGGCGTCCTCGGTGCGGCCGGAGTAGGAGGCCACCGGGAAGCCGCGCTCGCGCAGGAAGGCCGTCACCTCCTCGGCGGTGGCCACCGTCAGGGTGTAGACGATGCCCGAGCCGGGGAGCCGGTCGAGGTGGTCGGCCAGCCAGGCCAGGCGGTGCGCCGGGTCGGGCAGGGAGAGCACGCCCAGGGTGAGGCTCTCCCGGTCGAGCGGCCCGCGCAGCACCAGGGCGTGCTCGTCGGTGGCGCCGGTGCCGAGCTGCTCGGCGACGTCCGCGGTGACCCGGGCGTTGGCCGTCGCCGTGGTGGCCAGCACCGGGACGCCGGGAGGCAGGTCCGCGAGCATGGTGCGCAGCCGGCGGTAGTCGGGGCGGAAGTCGTGCCCCCAGTCCGAGATGCAGTGGGCCTCGTCGACCACCAGCAGGCCGGTGGAGGCGGCGAGTTCGGGCAGCACCTGGTCGCGGAAGTCCGGGTTGTTCAGCCGCTCGGGGCTGACCAGCAGGATATCGACCTTCCCGGCGGCGACCTCCTCCTGGATCGCGGCCCACTCGTCGGTGTTGGCCGAGTTGATGGTGCGGGCGTGGATGCCGGCCCGGCCGGCCGACTCGACCTGGTTGCGCATCAGGGCGAGCAGCGGCGAGACGATCACCGTCGGCCCGGCGCCGCGGGCCCGGAGCAGGGCGGTGGCGATGAAGTAGACCGCGGACTTCCCCCAGCCGGTGCGCTGGACGACCAGGGCGCGGCGGCGGTCGACCACGAGGGCCTCGATGGCCGTCCACTGGTCCTCGCGCAGGGTGGCCGCGGGGCCGGCGAGCTCGCGCAGGACGGCCTCGGCCCGCGCCCGGACCTCGGCGCGGTCGGCGGCGGTGGCGGTGGTGTGGGTGTCGGGCTGCTGCATGGCGTCCATGTAACCCCGTACCGCCGACAAGCGACGAATGCGGGGAAGGGGAAGCGGGGGAAGACGGGGTGTATTTCATCCGCTGGTCCGCTGAACGGCGGTCGAAATCCACTCGCCGGAGGGAGTGTCGCCTGCTCCGAATGAGTGAAGGGAAATTCGGGGGCGGAGTTATCCACAGGAAAGAAGTCGGTTCCGGCATCATCCGCGGATCGCGTCCACTCTTGCGGCCATGAACGCGATGAACAACGAACACGTCATTCTGTCCCTCGGCCCGGCCTCCGAGCTCCGGCCGGTCGTCATGCGCGGTCCGGCCGACATGGCCGAGCTGCTTCCGTACTTCCTGGGCTTCTACCCCGACGACAGCATCGTCGCGGTCGGGCTCCACGGCCCCGGCCTGCACCAGGGCGGGGTGATCCGGGCGGACCTGCCGCGGTCGCCCGCGCAGTGGCCGGCCGCCGCGGAGGAGACGGCCGCCCTGCTGGTCGCCCTCTCCGAGCGGCACGGCGCCCGGCCGCTCCAGGTGCTCCTCTACCTCTGCCAGGATCCCGGCGCGGCCCACGCCCCGCCGGTGGTCGACGGGCTGCGGCCGCTGGCGGAGGCCCTCCGGGCGGCCTTCGGGCGCCGGGGCGTGGCCGTCAAGGAGTCGCTGTGCGTCTCGGACGGCCGCTGGTGGTCCTTCCTCTGCCGCGGTGACGGGTGCTGCGACGCGGCGGGCAATCCGGTGCGGCGCAGCCCCGACCCCGGCCCGGCGGCCGCCGCCGCGACGGTCGCCGGCCTGGCGCCGCGCGGCAGCCGGAAGGCGATCATCGGCGGGCTGGATCCGGTCGGCCCGCCGGAGGCCGCCGTCCAGCGCGACGCGCTCGCCCGGGCCGAGGCCGTGGACGCCCTCGCCCGGGAGCAGCGGATCGCCCTGCTCGACCAGGCCGTCGCCGAGTTCCAGGCCGGCGCCAGGGAGCTCGACGCGGACCGGACGGCGCAGCTGCTGCTCGCCCTGCGGGACCGCCTGGTGCGGGACCGCGGCGTCGAGTACGCCCGGGCGGCCGAGCTGGCCCCGGCCGAGCGGCTCTGGCGCTTCCTCGCCCGGCGGGCCGTACCGCCGTACGAGGGCTGCGCGGTGGCCCCGCTGACGTTGCTGGCCTGGACGTCCTGGGTCGCGGGGGACACGGCGACGGCCCGGGTCGTGCTCGGCCACGTGCTGAGGCTCGCCCCGGGCTACCTGCTGGCCGAGCTGCTCTACGAGTCGCTCAACGACGGCATGACGCCCCAGGGCCTGCTGGCCGCCGTCGAGGCCCAGCGGCGGCGGCGGGCGGGGCCGGAGGCCGAGGTGGCCCCGGCCGGTGGACCGCGGCACCCGACGGGCGGAGCGCCGAACGCCGAGGCGCCTGCCGACGGCGCGCCGCCCCGTGGCGACGCGGGTCCCGGCCCCGCCGTGCCGGGTGCGGGCGGGGCCGCCGGCGAGCGGCCCGGGCGGTCCGGCGGCGCCCGGCGGCACCGGAGGGGCGGCCGCCGGAAGGGCGCGTCCCCGGCGCCGGCACCGGCCGATCCGGCTCCGGGAGCCGTGGACGGCTGCGAAGGCCGCCCGGAGCCGGACGGCGGCGGCGCCGGGGCGGTCGCCCTGCTGGCGGCTCCCGGACGGGCCGCGACACCGGGGCACACCCGGGCGGCCGGGGAGCGGTCCGTCCGGGGCCTGCGGTTCGGCCGGGCCGCGGCGTGCACGTCTGCCGCGGCCCGCACCGGCCTCCACCGCTGCCGCGGCGTGCGGCGAGCGACGAGAGGAGGTCACCGTGCGCGCTGAGCCGGTCCGCGCGGGCGGGCCGGGCCGCTGGCCGCTACGCCTCGCCGCGGGCCATCTTGATCAGGCGGTCCAGCACCTTGCCACCGCTCAGCCGGAGGCCGTCGTGCTCCCACTCGTCGGTGACCCAGGTCCGCAGGCCACGCACCGCGCGGGCGGTCTCGAGCGAGTCGGCGGTGTCCACGTACATGTCGTCGTGGTACACCGCCGCCACGACCGGCACGGTGTTGGCGGCCAGCCGCGCCCGGTCGTACAGGTCGGGCCAGTCGGTCCGCGCGGCGAGCAGGTCCGCGGTCTCCTTCAGCGGGCGCAGCGCCGGATCGGTGTCGAACAGCCAGGGGTAGATCATCTCCCCGGTGAACAGCACCGGGGCGTCGGACTCCAGCGCGGCCCGGGCGTCGAACTGCGGGAACTCCTTGCGGACCCGCTCGGCCGCCCAGGCGGTGCCGCCCTGGTCCACGGACCGCTGGCCGTAGATCGACTCGTGCAGCACCGCGTACAGCGGGCCGCCCGCGAAGGAGAGCTGGGCCTGGGCGCCGGCCAGGAAGGTGTCGGAGAGCTCGGGCCCGGCCGGGCCCTCCACCCAGGCCTCCTCCAGCAGGTAGTGGAGCGTGCCGGAGCCGTTGCCGCCGCCGAGCAGCAGGCCGAGCATCTGGAACGCCTCGACGGTGAGCCGCCCGCCGTCCGGCAGGGTCGCGGGGGAGTCGGCGAGGTGGGCCGCGATCCGGCGCACCGCCTGGACGTCCTGGGGGAACCGGGCGTAGTGGTCCTCGTTCTTGCGGACCACCCGCGGGTAGGCGGCGCGGTAGACGTCGTCGGCCGAGCTGCCGAGGCCGGCGAGACCACCGGTGATGAAGGCCTCGGTCAAGCCCTCGGGGGCGATGGAGAGGTAGGTGAGGGTGCAGAAGCCGCCGAAGCTCTGGCCGAGCACGCTCCAGCGCCGGTCGGCGCCGAGCAGCCGCGCACGGATCAGCTCGGCGTCCCGGACGATCGAGTCCGCGCGGAAGTGGGCCAGGTAGTCCGCCTGCTCCTGCGGTCCGCCGCGCCGGGCGAGGGTCTGCCGGGTCGCGGGGGTGGACCGCCCGGTGCCGCGCTGGTCGAGCAGGAGCACCCGGTAGTCGTCCAGGGCGCGGTCCAGCCAGGAGTCCCGGCCGAGCGGGCGGGCGGCCTTGCCGCCGGGCCCGCCCTGGAGGAAGACCAGCCAGGGCAGGTCGTCCCGCTCGCGGCGTGCGGCCACCACCTCGCGGGCGTACACCTCGATCTGCTCGCCCTGCGGGGCGGCGTGGTCGAGCGGCAGCTGGAACACGTGGTCGGTCGTGACAATCCCGGGCAGCCGGCTGATGGTGGACATGCAACTCCTCGGTCTCTGCTGGTCACAGCGGTGGCGTCGCGGTTCACGGGGTCACCGGGTGCGGGGGCCGCGACCCCCGCACCGTATCCTGGCGGCGGTCGAGCACCGGTTCGACCGCCCCCGTCCGCCCGACCGGACGGCCGACCCCGGCCGCCGCCCGGTCCGAGCGGGTCCGACGGCGGCCCGAGAAGCGGAGCGCCGCCCCAGGACCGCGGACGGCGAGGCGCCGGCGGCGAGGCCCCCGATGACGTTCCGGTGGGCGCGGTACGACCACCGAGCGGGGCCGCCCGACCAGCGGCGCAGCGGAGGTGCGTGACCTGGCGGCGGTGCGCGGCGTTGACTCCGGGGGCCTGCGCCCGATTCGGACGGGCCGATCGCCGCGCGGTGCGGACCCGGCCGCCCGGGTGCCGGCAGCGGTCGCGGCCGCGTGCGGCACCGCGACCGGCCGCCACCGCGGGGTCGCACGGCCGGGCGGGCGCGGGCCGCGGGGGGAAGGGCGTCACCGACAGGTCGGGGCGCCGGACCTGACGCCGTGCCGGGCGCGGTGAAGGGCCCCGGAACGAAGGCGCGGAGCGCCGGTACCGGCCCGGTACCGAGCACCGCATGGCACGACCCGCCACCGGGTACGGCCAGACACGGCACACCGCCGACGGGACGGCCCCGCCGGCCCGGCACCATCAGCACGCGATCGAGCATGCTCGCGGCCCACCGGCCTGACCGGCCACCGGACCGCCGAGGGGAGGAGAGTCCGGTGACCGCCATGAGGCCACCACAGGCCATGCCGGCCGAGAGCGTGGTCGGCGCCCCGCCCAGGCCGGTGGGCCGCCCCGACCAGGCCCCCGGGGCCGGGCCCGCGGGCGTACCGGTCGGCCCGGGCCGCCCCGCAGCCCCACCGCGACCGCAGCCGCCCGCCGTCCACCACGCGGTGATCTGCGTCAACGCCCCGGCGATGGCCGCCTCCGGCCCCGACGGCCAGCTGCGCGGCCACGGCCTGCACGGCTTCTACCGCAACGGCGTCCGGGTGCTCGCCCGGATGGAGCTGCGGCTCGGCGGGATGGAGCCGCTGCCGCTCCAGGGCAACCTGACCAGCATCGCCCAGGCCCGCTTCCTCGGTGTCGTCCGCCTCCCCGGCGACCTCGACCCGGACCCGGCGCTCACCGTCGAGCGGCTGCGCCACGCGGACGGCGTGGAGACCGTGGTCGTGCGCAACACCGGTCCGCGGCCCGCCCGGCTGCCGCTGGAGATAGCCCTCGGCACCGACCTCGGCCCGGTCGCCGAGATCGCCGCCGGGCACCGCCAGCCCGACCTGCCGGGCCAGGTGCAGTCCGCCGGGCTGCGCTGGACGGGCCCGGTGCACAACGCCGTGGTCAGCGCCCAGCCCTCCCCGCACGCCGTCCTGGCCGGCGCCGGCGTGCTCCGCTGGGACCTGGAGGTCCAGCCCGGCGCCCGTTGGTCCGTCGAGCTGCACACCGAGCTGGAGAGCGCCGCCGGCGGCCCGCGCCCGCCGGGCGGCCGCGGCACCGGCGTCCCGCTGCCCTGGTCCGAGCCGGAGGTCCGCAGCGACGACACCCGGGCCGCCCCGCTGGTCTCCCGCTCGCTGGACGCCCTCGGCGGGCTGCTGTTCGCCGACCCGGACCGCCCGACCGACCTCTACCCGGCCTCCGGAGCGCCCTGGCGCTTCGGCCTCGCGCCGGCCGACGCGCTCTGGGCCGCCCGGCTGACCCTTCCGCTCGGCACCCGGCTGGCGGCCGGCACCCTCCGGGCGCTGGCCCGCCGTCAGCAGCTCGTCCCCGCCCCGGGCCGCACCGAGGGCCTGCTGCCGGGCGCCCTGCGCCACGGCGGTCCCGAGCTGCCGCCCACCTGCACCGCCACCGAGGCCACCCTGCTGTTCGTCACCGTGCTGGCGGAGGCCTGGCGCTGGGGCCTGCCCCCGGCGGAGGTCGCCGAGCTGCTCCCGGCCGCCGAGCGGGCCCTGGCCGCCCTGCGCGAGGGCCTGGCCGACGGCTTCGTCACCGATCTGAGCCGCCCCGCCGAGGAGCGCTCCGCCCACCCGGTCGCCGCCCGCGCCGAGGTCCAGGCGCAGGCCCACCGCGCCGCCCTGCACGGGGCCGAGCTGCTGGAGGCCTTCGGCCGACCGGGCGCCGAGGACTGGCGCGGCTGGGCCGCCGCGCTGCGCGGGCGCTTCCGCGAGCGGTTCTGGATCGACGACCTGTCCGGCGGCCGCCCCGCGGCCGGGCTGGCCCCGGGCGGCCAGCCGCTGCCCGCCGTCACCTCCTCCCTGGTGCACCTGCTGGACACCGGGCTCGCCGTCGACGGCGGTCGGCACGAGAGCCTGCTGGACCGCGAGCAGACCCGGCTGCTCGCCCAGCGCCTGGTCGCGCCCGAGCTGGACAGCGGCTGGGGCCTGCGCACCCTGAGCGCCAAGTCCCCCCGCTTCAACCCGCTGGGCCACCGGGGCGGCGCGGTGCGGGTCCACGAGACGGCGCTGGCGATCGCCGGCCTGGCCGAGGCCGGTCACGAGAACGAGGCGGGCACCCTGCTGGAGGGCCTGCTCGCCGCGAGCGCCCACTTCGAGGGGCGGCTTCCGGAGATGTACGCGGGGGAGCAGCGCATCCCCGGCTGCCCGCCGGTGCCGCACCCGGCGGCCTGCCGCCCGGCGGCGGTCTCCGCGGCCGGCGCCGCGCACGCGGTGTTCGCCCTCGCCGGGGTCCGGCCCGACGTCCCGGGCGGCCGGGTGCTGGTCCGCCCGGCCAGCACCGCACCCCTCGGCGAGCTGGAGCTGACCGGCCTGCGGGTGGCGGGCGAGCCCTTCTCCGTCCGGGTGAGCCGGATCGGCGTGGCGATGGTGGAGGAGGCGTCCACGGACCTGCAACTCGTCGCCCACTGAGCCCGGCGCCGCGCGTCGGGGCTCCGGCGTCCGTGAGCGGGCGTCCGTGCTCCGACGTCCGTCCGGCACCGGTGACCCGGTGTCGGTGACTCCGGGTCACCGACACCGCGCCTGCCCGCTGCGGCCCCCCGGGCCGTGCGCGGGGCAGACCGGGGCCCGGCGGGCGGCACGGGCCCTGCGCAGTCCACGCACGGCCTGTGCTTATCGTCAGAGAGACGACTATGATCGTGCCCATGTCGCGTTACGATCCGTCGGCCTTCCCCCCGTTCGCTGTCACGGTTGACCTGGTGGTGCTGACGGTGCGCGACCACTCGCTCTGCGCCCTACTGGTCAGACGGGGCGAGCCGCCGTTCCAGGGGTACTGGGCGCTGCCCGGCGGCTTCGTCCGCCCGGACGAGGGCCTGGCCGAGGCCGCCTCCCGCGAGCTGGCCGAGGAGACCGGCCTGCGCGCCCACACCGCCCCCGGCCACGACGCGGTCGGCCCCGGCGCGGCCGGCGCCCACCTGGAGCAGCTCGCCACCTACGGCCACCCGCAGCGCGACCCCCGGATGCGCGTGGTCAGCGTCGCCTACCTGGTGCTCGCCCCCGACCTGCCCACGCCCCGGGCCGGCGGCGACGCCAGCGGCGCCCGCTGGGCCCCGGTCGGCGAACTCCTCGGCGGTAACCCGGCCGACGGTGTCCCGCTCGCCTTCGACCACGGTCTGATCCTCGCCGACGGCGTGGAACGAGCCCGCTCCAAGATCGAGTACTCCTCCCTCGCCACCGCCTTCTGTCCGACCGAGTTCACCGTCGGCGAGCTCCGCCGGGTCTACGAGGCGGTCTGGGGCGTGGTGCTGGACCCTCGGAACTTCCACCGCAAGGTCACCGGCACCCCCGGCTTCCTGCTGCCCTCGGGCGGCACCACGACCCGTCAGGGCGGCCGCCCCGCCCAGCTGTTCACCGCCGGCGGCGCGACCGTCCTCAACCCGCCCATGCTCCGCCCGGAGTCCTGAGCCCCGCCGCGCCCATGCCCGGCCCGCCCGGGCCGGGTGCCGTCCCGCCACGACGCGGCCCCGAACGACCGAATGGCCTGGCCTGGCTGCGGTTCCGGGGGCGGCGGCGCAGAGTGTCGATGGACGCTCCGGCCGCCGGGCCGGAGGCCTTCCGGCACAGGGAGCCCCGCGATGGCCACCAACGACTGCGCCAACCGGCGAACCCTCATCGAGGGGCTGGCGGCGGACTACCGGAGCCTGGACGCGACCACCACCGCCACGGAGCGGGAGCTGGCCGCGTTGCAGGCGGAGCACGCGGCGCCCGAGTCGATCGCCGCCGTGCAGGAACGGCTGGCCGCCGAGCGGGAGCGGCTGGGCGAGATCACGGTCGAGGGCCGCGCCGCGGTCGACGGGTTCCACGCGGTGTGCGCCGGTGAGCAGCTCCCGCCGCCGCCCTGGTCCTCCCGGTAGCAGCCGCGCCCGCACCCTGCGCCGGGCACCGTGCTCCGCCCGGCCGAAGCCCCCGATCGCGCAGAGCCCCCGAATCCTCCGATCGCGCAGAGCCCCCGAATCCTCCGATCCCGCCGAGCGCGCAGCGCCCGCAGAAGTGGCCGAAGCCGCCGACGACACCGATGCCACCGAAGGCGCCGACGCCCCGGAACGGACCGACCGCCCGTGAATCGCAGGATCGGATTGTCCCCTGATCGGGTGAGGTGGGCAGTCGGCTGGCCCGCGCCGTTCCCGTAATGCCCGGAATGGCCGTCGCCGCCCCCTAATGTGCTGGCGCGGAGCCGCGCGGGTGCATGCCCGCCCGTCACGGGTGCTCCGTGTCGAGCAGGTCGGCCGAGGGCATGGGAGCAGCCAGCGATGATCCAGATCACCGGACTGACCAAGGTCTATCGCAGGGGCGCTCCACCCGCGGTGCTCGATCTGACCTTCGACGCCAAGCCCGGCACGGTGACCGCGCTGCTCGGAGCCGAGGGTGCGGGCAAGTCCACCGCGCTGCGGCTGATGCTCGAACTCGAACGCGGCCAGGGCGTCACGCTCTTCGGGGGCCGTCCCTACCGCCGGTTGCGCCACCCCGAGCGCGAGGTCGGGGTGCTGCTGCCCGGCACCGGGGAGGCCGCGGTGGCCGGGCACCCGGGCCGCAGGGCGCGCGGTCATCTGCGGATGCTCGCCGCGGCCGTCGGCGTTCCCGCCCGGCGGGCCGACGAACTGCTGGAGCAGACCCGGCTGGCCGCTGTCGCCGGTCAGCGGCTGCGGACCTTCTCGCCCGGCATGCACCGTCGGCTGGCGCTGGCCGCCGCCCTGCTCGGCGACCCCGGCGCGCTGCTGCTGGACGGGCCCGCCGACGGCCTGTCGCCGCGCAACGTCGAGTGGTTCCACTCCTTCCTGCGCTCCTTCGGCGCCGCCGGTGGAACGGTCCTGGTGACCACCCGCAGCCTGCAGGAGGCCTCGCAGCTCGCGGACCGGGTGGTCACCCTGGATCGCGGCCAGTTGGTGGCCGACCAGCCGGTCGAGGAGTTCCGGCGGACCAGGCTCAGCCCCGAAGTGGCCGTCCGGGGGCCGCAGATGGCGCGGCTGGCGGACCTGCTGACCAGTCAGGGCGCGGACGTGCGGCGGGAGAGCAGCGTGGGCCTCGCGGTGGCCGGCATCGACCGCACCGAGATCGGTGAACTCGCCTACCGCCACGGGATCCTGCTGCACGAGCTGGCCGACCGGGTGGTCGAGCAACCGGCGCCCAGGGTCGTCCTGCCGGTCGGCTCGGGCCGCTCCGGCCACCTCCGCCTCCATCCGGAAGCCGGGAGCGACCCGCGCCCGGAGCCGGCCCGGAAGCCGAGTCCGACGCCGGCCCTCCATCAGGTCCCCGAGCCGGCCGCTGAACCGGCCGCTGAACCGGCCGCTGAACCGGCCGCTGAACCGGCCGTTGAACCGGCCGCCGAGTCCGCCCCGGTCGAAGCCGTGGCACCCCCGGCCGAGCCCGCGACGGCCCGGGCCCTGCCCGGACCGGCCATCGCCATCACCGCCTCCGCCACTGAAGCCGGCTCCGTCGCCGAAGCCGCCACCGAGGCCGCCGCCGCCCCCAAGCGCGGCCTCCTCCGCCGCCCGCGGCAGGACGGCTCCCTGCCCGCCCGCGCCCTCCCCGCCGTGTCCGTGGCCGCCGCCCTCCCCGCCGCCGCGCTCCCCGTCCTCGGCTCGGCCGGCCGCCGCCCCCAGCCGACCGCAGAGACCGGGAACGACACCACCCACCCGTACGGCACCCCCGACGCCGCCGCCGAACCCGCCCCGACCGTCGTCGTCGAGCAGCTCTTCCGTGACGACCCGGCCCCGGTGCCCGCCCCCGCCCCCGCGCCTGCCCCGACCCCGAGCGCGACCTCGGCATCGGCCCTGACACCCGCCTGGTTCCGGCGCCTCGGCCGTCGGATGGGCGCCGACGACCTGCTCACCGACGACACCGTCCGCCTCCGCCTCCCGGCCTCGGGCGCGACCGCCGTCCGGGCCTCCGCCACTCGGACTCCCACGCCCAGCGCCCCCGACATCACCAGCCCCACCACCCCCGCGATCCCCGCAGCTCCCGCCACCCCCGACGACCACCGGAGCGAGTGAACCGTGCGTGTCCTGGCCTACGAACTGCGCCGCCTGCGCGGCCTGCGTTCCACCTGGCTGCTGCTCGCCGCCGTGCTGCTCGGCGACGCCGCCGTGGCCGCCGTCCTGGCGAGCCAGACCACGGACGGCCCGCTGGTGGCCCCCGTCGGGGTGCGGCTGCTGACCGCCGCCGTCCCACTGGTCCCGCTGCCCTTCGCGGCGCTCGGCGCCGCGGTGCTGGGCGCGCTGTCGTACGGGCACGAGGTGCGCTACCCGGGGCTGCCGGCCTCGCAGGTGTCGTACCCGCGCCGGGTGCGGCTGCTGCTGGCCAAGCTGCTGGTGATCGGCCCGCTGGCGGCCGCGCTGGCGCTGGCGACCCTGCTGCTCGACGCGGTGGCCGTGCACCTCGCGCTGCCGGACGGCGTCACCGTCGAGGCCTGGACGGATCCGGACGCGCTGTCGGACGGGGTGTCCGGGGTGCTGACCGGTGTCGGGGTGTCCGGGCTGTCCGACCTGCCGGGTGCGTTCGCCCCGCTGGGGCTGGCGGCCGGCCACGGAGTGCCCGCCGCGCTGCTGGCCTTCGTCCTGCTCACCGTGGCGGCGGGCTGGACCGGGGTGCTGACCGCCTCGCTGACCCGCGGCGCCGCCGCCGGGGTGCTGCTGCTGTGCGCGCTGCCGCCGCTGCTGGAGTCTGGCGCCGCTCTGCTGCTGCGCCAGACCGGCAGGCCGTGGCCGACCCGGCTGACCGACCTGTTGCCGTTCCAGTCAGGGATCGAGTGGGCCTACGGCAGGGTGTACGGCGGTGGTTCGTACGAGGAGACGGTCGACGGCGCGGTATTGAGCGATCCGGCCCTGTTCGCCGCGGTCGCCGCCCCCGCGGCGCTCCTGCTGCTCGCCGCCCTGCTGGTCCAGGCCCGCCGCCGCGCCCTGTAGGCCGCCCCGCGCGGGACCTGCCCACGCGGAAGCCGCGCCCCGGCCGGGCCGCGTTCCGCCATCCCGAGCGCTGCCCCTCCGGTGCGGTCCTGTCCGGGAATTCCAAGATCGACCAGCAGTGACCGTATTGCGCGTTTCGTCCTGATAAGAAGTCAATTATCCAGTCACGGCCGATCACCCTTTCGTGTGCTTTTCACGAGAATTCTCAAGCCACGCCTGCGGATCGCCGACAAAGGAGGCGTGAGTACCCTTGCGCACCCCACCATGACCCCCGCCCGTTCCGCCGATGGGTCCATCCACGGTCCCGGCGACCTGGACCGCTTCTCGTACGCCGACCGGCCGACCCCGCCGGCGCCCCGCTGGGAGGGCGCCGAGTCCGACATCGCCAGGGTCGGCCGCAAGACCACCAGCAGCCGCGGCCGCGGCCTGCACGGCCAGCTGGTCCAGCAGCTCGGCCAGATGATCGTCTCCGGCGACCTCGGTGCCGACCGCCCGCTGGTGCCCGAGGAGATCGGCCAGCGGTTCGAGGTCTCCCGCACCGTCGTCCGCGAGTCGCTGCGCGTCCTGGAGGCCAAGGGCCTGGTCAGCGCCCGGCCGAACGTCGGCACCCGGGTCCGCCCGGTGAGCGACTGGAACCTGCTGGACCCGGACATCATCGAGTGGCGCGCCTTCGGCCCGCAGCGCGACGAGCAGCGCCGGGAGCTGTTCGAGCTCCGCTGGGCGATCGAGCCGCTGGCCGCCCGGCTCGCCGCCGGCCACGGCCGGGAGGACGTCCAGCAGCGCCTGGTCGAGCTGGTCGAGATCATGGGCCACGCCGCCTCCCAGGCCGACCTGTCCACCTACACCCGGGCCGACGCCGAGCTGCACGGCCTGATCCTGCAGATGGCCGGCAACCGGATGCTGGAGCACCTGTCCGGGATCGTCGCCTGCGCGCTGCAGGTGTCGGGCGGCCCGGCGATCTCCTGTGAGCGGCCCTCCGAGTCCTCGGTCGGCCTGCACGCCCGGCTGGTGGACGCGCTGGGCGCCGGCGACGGCACCGCGGGCGAGGCCGCGATGCGGGCGCTGCTCACCGTCCACCCCGAGATCGAGCCGTCCGTTCCCGCGCCCAGGGAGCACTGAACGGGCCCAGGGAGCACTGAACGGGCTGTCCACGAGCGGAGGCGCCGGACGGCGGCGGTCCGCTCCGCCGGGCCCTCCGGCCGCACCGCGCGGCGCAGCCGGAGGGCCTTCGCATGCCGTCGGCGCGGGGCCGACCCCGGGAAGGTCTCGAGCTGCGGGCGGCCGGGCCGTGGGGAGACCGCGAGCCGGGGGAGACCGAAGGCCGGGAGCCGCGGGCTGGCGGAGGCCGCGGGCCCGGGGGGCGAGCCGGTGAAACACCGGCCCGGAAATCGGGCCGCGGAAAGCCGGGCCCCATTCGAGGGCTTGTTCATGACAATGGTTTGCCGCGCGAGTGCGCGATGATGGAAGCGGCCCCGGTTGCGGACGCCGGGTGGTGTGACCCGCGACACGAAGGCCATGCGTAACACTTGACGAGTAGCAGCGATGTGTCCTGAGCGGAAGCAGCTCCGGAATACTCCAACATGTCAGAATGCTGTGTTGGTCCGCGGCGCTGCTGCCGTCCTGCAAACCCAGTCCTCAAGCCCGAGTCGGTCGGAATCGACACCGCGCGCCCGGCGCGCGATCTCCTTCCCCGCCCGCTCGGGCGGCCGGTACGGGTTCGAGTCCACTCATCGTCCGAGAGGTTGTTCGTGTCGGCCAGCACATCCCGTTCGCTTCCCCCCGAGATCGCGGAGTCCGCAGCTCTGCTGGCGCTCATCGAGCGGGGCAAGGCCCAGGGGCAGATCGCCGGTGACGACGTGCGCCAGGCGTTCGAGGCGGACCAGATCCCGGTCACCAAGTGGAAGAACGTCATGCGCAGCCTCAACCAGGTGCTGATTGAGGAGGGGGTGGACCTCATGGTCAGCGCGGCCGAACCGGCCGGCGCCAA
This sequence comes from Kitasatospora sp. NPDC001547, assembly GCF_042894165.1. NCBI lineage: Bacteria > Bacillati > Actinomycetota > Actinomycetes > Kitasatosporales > Streptomycetaceae > Kitasatospora > Kitasatospora sp. NPDC001547. The sequence continues at coordinate 73,273 of NZ_JBIAVL010000024.1, forward strand.
GCGCAAGAGCGTTGCTGCCAAGAGCCCCACCAAGCGCACCGCCACCAAGGCTGTCACCACCCGGACCCCGGCCGCCCCGTCGGCCCCGACCAAGCCGCCCGTGCGGATCGCCCCCGGCGCTCCCGTCGCGGCTCCGGCCGTCGCCGCCGCCGCGGCCCCGGCTCCCACCGTCTCCGCCGACATCACCGTCGAGGAGGCGACCGGCCTCGTCACCGAGGTGAAGGCGGCTCCCGCGAAGAAGGCCGCCCCGGCCAAGAAGGCCGCGGCCAAGAAGACCGCCGCGCCGGCCAAGAAGGCCGCCGCCAAGAAGACCGCCGCCGGCAAGGCCGCCAAGGGCGACGAGGAGCTGCTCGGCGAGGAGGAGCTGCTCGAGGACGTCGCGCTGCCCGGTGACAAGGCCGAGGCCGAGGGCACCGGTCCGGAGGAGGAGTCGGAGGGCTTCGTCCTCTCCGACGACGACGAGGACGACGCGCCGGCCCAGCAGGTCGCCGTCGCCGGCGCCACCGCCGACCCGGTCAAGGACTACCTGAAGCAGATCGGCAAGGTCCCGCTGCTCAACGCCGAGCAGGAGGTCGAGCTCGCCAAGCGCATCGAGGCCGGTCTGTTCGCCGAGGACAAGCTCTCGGCCGCCGACAAGCTCGCCCCGAAGCTCAAGCGCGAGCTGGAGATCATCGCCGAGGACGGCCGCCGGGCCAAGAACCACCTGCTGGAGGCCAACCTCCGCCTGGTGGTCTCGCTGGCCAAGCGCTACACCGGTCGCGGCATGCTGTTCCTGGACCTGATCCAGGAGGGCAACCTCGGTCTGATCCGTGCGGTCGAGAAGTTCGACTACACCAAGGGCTACAAGTTCTCGACCTACGCCACCTGGTGGATCCGCCAGGCGATCACCCGCGCCATGGCCGACCAGGCCCGCACCATCCGCATCCCGGTGCACATGGTCGAGGTCATCAACAAGCTGGCCCGCGTCCAGCGCCAGATGCTCCAGGACCTGGGCCGCGAGCCCACCCCGGAGGAGCTGGCCAAGGAACTCGACATGACCCCCGAGAAGGTCATCGAGGTCCAGAAGTACGGCCGTGAGCCGATCTCGCTGCACACCCCGCTGGGCGAGGACGGCGACAGCGAGTTCGGTGACCTGATCGAGGACTCCGAGGCGGTCGTCCCGGCCGACGCGGTCTCCTTCACCCTGCTCCAGGAGCAGCTGCACTCGGTGCTGGACACCCTGTCCGAGCGCGAGGCGGGCGTGGTCTCGATGCGCTTCGGCCTGACCGACGGCCAGCCGAAGACGCTGGACGAGATCGGCAAGGTCTACGGGGTCACCCGTGAGCGCATCCGCCAGATCGAGTCGAAGACCATGTCGAAGCTGCGCCACCCGTCGCGCTCCCAGGTGCTGCGCGACTACCTGGACTGATCGACGGCAGTCGTTCCACGCGAAGGCCCGGGGCCGCACGGCTCCGGGCCTTCGCGGCTGTCCGGGCCCGGCCCGTCGTTCTCCCGGCCTGCCCGGGCCCGGACGCGCTGGCGTCCGGCCCGTCAGCGTCCGGGTGGTGGTTGTCCCTCGTCCGGGTGGCGGCGCGGCGGTAAGCGGTCGCACCGTGTAGCCGGTCACCTACGCTGTGCCGGTTGCCTGCTACCGAGCCCCTGGAGTCACGGTGCCGACCGAGCCGGACCGCACTGACCTGCCGACGTCCACCCCGTTCCCGGCGGGCCCCGCCGACCCGGCCGATCCGGCCGAGGTCCGGGCGGGCCGGCGCCGCAGGGCCGCCGTGCTGGCGCTGCTCGCCGCCGTGCCCGTTCCGCTGGTCGCCCTCGGCACCGCGGCGCCGGCCGAGGCGCAGCGCCGGGTGGTCGGCGGCACCGCGGCGAGCACCGCGGACCACCCGTGGATCGTGGCGCTGTCCAGCCGCCAGCAGTTCGGCAGCGGCCGGTCCGGCCAGTTCTGCGGGGGCGCGCTGGTCACTCCGACCAAGGTGGTCACGGCCGCGCACTGCTTCTACGACGAGTCCAAGGGCCGGGTGGATCGGCCGGGCCTCAAGGTGATCGTCGGCCGGGACGACATGCGCGGGACGGCCGGGCGGGAGGTGGCGGTGCGGTCGGTGTGGGTCCACCCCGACTACTCCTTCGCCGCCAACATGAACGACGTCGCGGTGCTCACCCTCGCCGAGTCACAGGGCGCCCGGCCGGTGGTCGAGGTGGTCGGCCAGGGCGAGACCGCGCCGTACGCGGCCGGGACGACGGCGCAGGTGTACGGCTGGGGGGACACCACCGGGCGGGGCGACTACTCGCCCACCCTGCGCGGGGTGGCCGTGCCGATCGTGCCGGACCACGCCTGCGCGCAGGCGTACCCGGGCGGGCAGGACGGGAAGTTCGACGCCCGGGGCATGGTCTGCGCGGGCGAGGAGCGGGGCGGCAAGGACGCCTGCCAGGGTGACAGCGGCGGCCCGATGGTCGTCGACGGCCGGCTGGTCGGCCTGGTGTCCTGGGGGACGGGCTGCGCCGAGGCGGGCCACCCGGGTGTCTACACCAGGGTCTCGTCGGTCGCGGACGCGGTGCGCTCGGTCCTGTGAACGCCTGCCCACGCGCTGTGCCCGGTGCCGCCCGGATCGCGGTGGGTGAGCGGTCGGTCACGTGCTGATGCCGGGTTCTGACGGAGCGTCGGCCGCAAGGGCCCGGGCCCTCGGGGGCCGGGAGCGCGTGCCGGGTACAGCAGAGCCGGGCGGCCGGCCCCCGAAGGGGTCAGCCGCCCGGCCCACCGGTCGCGCGCGGTGCGCGACCGGACACAGCTCGACGCCGGCTGCTGGTTTTGGCGCCCGGTATCAGCGCTCTTCGTCCGCGGCCGTGGCCGCGTCCGTCGTGGTGAGACGGCCGCTCTCGTCCTGTATCTCCACGGCGATCTTCTTGAGCTCGGGCTCGAACTTCCGGCCGTGGTGGGCGCAGAAGAGCAGCTCTCCGCCGCTGGCGAGTACGACGCGCAGGTAGGCCTGGGCGCCGCAGCGGTCGCAGCGGTCAGCCGCGGTGAGCGGGCTCGCAGGGGTCAGAACAGTAGTCACGTCGCCTCTTCTCTAGCTCGACGAGCTGTCGTACCAGGGTCAACATCCAACCAGGCCGAAAACGTTCCCGCTCGTGGCTTTTCTTCTCTGAGGATTCTGCTGTGTTGATGAGGACGTGCCCCGGGCGCCGGTGGTTCATGCGTGCCGAATCCCGGGATCCGCCCCTCGCTCGAACGCCCGATCGGGATCGGGTACGAGGTCCGCGTAGCATAATCCTCTGCCGGGTTGGAGCATAAGCCCCGTCCCGGGCCCCGGTAGCCTGCATAACGGCAGTTCCGGAGCCTGCGCCGGGCCCCACGATCCGCCAGGACCGGTGGTACCGGGAGGAGATGGCGCCCCCGGGGTCCGCACCCGGGTGCGGTGCTTGTTCGCGCAGCGCGTACAAGCTGCGCGGGGCCGACCCGTCGTGCTGCGCACCCGGAGCAGGGGGTCGGGCACGCAGGGCGACGGATGTCGGTGTCGCGTGCTGCACTGGCGTTTGGTCCGGATCCGTCCGGATGTGACCGATGAGACAGAACTTCACCGAGGAGAGTGCCGCGTGAGTGCCGAAACGACCGTGCCGTCCGCGCTGCTGGCCGGCGACGACGGTTCCAACTACACCGCGCGGCACCTGCTCGTCCTGGAGGGGCTGGAGGCGGTCCGCAAGCGCCCCGGCATGTACATCGGCTCGACCGACAGCCGCGGTCTGATGCACTGCCTCTGGGAGATCATCGACAACTCCGTCGACGAGGCGCTGGGCGGCTACTGCGACCGCATCGACGTGGTGCTGCACCCCGACTCCTCGGTCGAGGTCCGGGACAACGGGCGCGGCATCCCGGTCGACGTCGAGCCCAAGACCGGGCTGTCCGGCGTCGAGGTCGTGATGACCAAGCTGCACGCCGGCGGCAAGTTCGGCGGCGGCTCCTACGCGGCCTCCGGCGGTCTGCACGGCGTCGGCGCCTCGGTGGTCAACGCGCTCTCCGCCCGCCTCGACGTCGAGGTCGACCGCGGCGGGCACACCCACGCGATCAGCTTCCGCCGCGGCACCCCCGGCATCTTCACCGAGACCAGCCCGGACGCGCCCTTCGAGCCCGGCAACGGCCTGACCAAGGCCCGCAAGGTGCCGAAGACCCGCACCGGCACCCGGATCCGCTACTGGGCCGACCGGCAGATCTTCCTCAAGGACGCCCGGCTCTCCCTGGAGACGCTGCACAGCCGCGCCCGGCAGACCGCCTTCCTGGTCCCCGGCCTGACCATCGTGGTGCGTGACGAGCGGCTCACCGAGAGCGAGCAGATCGAGGAGTCGGTCTTCCGCTACGACGGCGGCATCGCCGAGTTCTGCGAGTTCCTGGCCCCCGACAAGCCGGTCTGCGACGTGCTGCGGCTGCGCGGCGAGGGCACCTTCAAGGAGACCGTGCCGGTCCTGGACGACCTCGGCCACATGACCCCCACCGAGGTCACCCGCCACCTCGGGGTGGACATCGCGCTGCGCTGGGGCGCCGGCTACGACACCACGCTGCGCTCCTTCGTCAACATCATCGCCACCCCCAAGGGCGGCACCCACGTGACCGGCTTCGAGCGCTCGCTGGCCAAGACGGTCAACGAGGCGCTGCGCGCGGCCAAGCTGCTGCGCGTCGCCGAGGACGACATCACCAAGGACGACGCCACCGAGGGCCTGACCGCGGTGGTCACCGTCCGGCTCGCCGAGCCGCAGTTCGAGGGCCAGACCAAGGAGGTGCTCGGCACGTCGGCGGCCAACCGGATCGTCGCCGCCGTCGTCGCCAAGGAGCTCAAGGCCTTCCTCACCTCGGCCAAGAAGGACGAGAAGCTCCAGGCCCGGGCCGTGCTGGAGAAGGTGGTCGCGGCCGCCCGCACCCGGGTCGCCGCCCGGCAGCACAAGGAGGCCCAGCGCCGGAAGACGGCGCTGGAGACCAGCTCGCTGCCGGCCAAGCTGGCCGACTGCCGCAGCGACGACGTCGACCGCAGCGAACTGTTCATCGTCGAGGGGGACTCCGCGCTCGGCACCGCCAAGCTCGCCCGCAACTCCGAGTTCCAGGCGCTGCTGCCGATCCGCGGCAAGATCCTGAACGTGCAGAAGGCCTCGGTGAGCGACATGCTCAAGAACGCCGAGTGCGCCGCGATCATCCAGGTGATAGGGGCCGGCTCCGGCCGCACCTTCGACATCGACCAGGCCCGCTACGGCCGGGTCATCTTCATGGCCGACGCCGACGTCGACGGCTCGCACATCCGCACCCTGCTGCTGACCCTCTTCCACCGCTACATGCGGCCGATGGTCGAGCAGGGCCGGGTCTTCGCCGCCGTGCCGCCGCTGCACCGGATCGAGCTCACCAACCCCAAGCGCGGCCAGGAGAAGTACCACTACACCTACTCCGACGCCGAACTGCGCTCCACTCTGCTGGAGTTCCAGCGCAAGAACCTGCGCTGGAAGGAACCGGTGCAGCGCTACAAGGGTCTGGGCGAGATGGACGCCGACCAGCTGGCCGAGACCACCATGGACCCGCGCCACCGCACGCTGCGCCGGATCAACCTGGGCGACCTGGAGCAGGCGGAGAAGATCTTCGACCTGCTGATGGGCAACGACGTCGCCCCGCGCAAGGAGTTCATCGTGGACTCCGCGGCCACCCTGGACCGCTCGCGCATCGACGCCTGACGCGCACTCCGTCCGCGCGGGGCCTCCACCCACGGGTGGAGGCCCCGCGCGGACGCGTTCCACCCGGGGTCCACCCCGGCTCCGATCAGCGGGAACCGGCGCGTCCGTAGCGTCGGAGAGGTCAGTGACCAGCCCTCTCCCGGACGGAGAAGTCCGATGACCACCCTCGCCAACCTGCTCGTGATCGCCGTCGTGGCGGTCCTGGTGGTCCGGCGCCAGATGCGCGCCCAGCGCCTGGACACCGAGCGCCGCTTCTGGGTGCTGCCGCTCGTCCTGGGCGCGCTCGCGCTGCGGGACCCGCAGATCGTCGACCACCGGCACGCCGCGCTGTCGGCGGTCCTGCTGGCCGCCGGGCTGGTCGCGGTGCTCGGGACGGGAACGGCCTGGGGCTGGACGGTTCGGCTCTGGAGGACCGAGGACGGCTCGGTCATGGCCAAGGGCACCAGGGCCACGGTGGCCGCCTGGATCGGGATGGTCGTGGTCCGGATCGGCCTGTACGGGATCGGCGCCGCGTTGCACGTCCACCAGTCCGGCAGCTCCCTGATGCTCGGCATGGCGGTCCTGCTGCTGGTCCGCTCGTTCGTGGTCAACTGGAGGGCCCGGGCGCTGGAGCCCGCGCCGCCCGTCGCCGCCGTGCACTGAACCGGGTGGCTCCGCGGCCGTACGGACCCGACCCGAGCCGCTGACCCGAGCCGCTGACCCGAACCCTGGCCCGCGGCCCCGATCCGCACCCCCCGCCCGCTGACCCGACCCACCGCCGTGAACACCGAGGAGGCACCCGTGGCCGGGTGGTACTGGACCCGCTGGCCCTCCCGCGAGGGGATGGACCGCGAGGCCGAGAGCCGGCCGCGGCGGGTGCTCACCGTGCTCGGCCGGGGCGTGCTGCTGGTCACCGTCGTCTGGGGGACCTTCGCCGACGGCGGGTTCGCCGGCTGGGCGGCGGTGGCCGCGGCGGCCGGACTGGCCGCCGCCGTCGGGCTCTGCGCGGCCTTCCTGCGGGCCACCCGGGAACAGCGCCCGCTGCCCGCGTACCTGCTGGCCGGCGCGGTGCTCGGCGCCGCCTGGCTGGCCGACAGCGGCCGGGCGACCCTGCTCGCCGACGTGCTCTGGTACGGCCTGGCGGTGATGTCCCTGGTCCGGATGCCGCCCGTGCCGGGCCTGGTCACGTCGGCGGCCTCGCTGGCCTCGTACGCGGCGGTCACCACGGCGAGCTGGCTCAGCGTCGCGGCCACCGTCGGCGGGATCACCCTGCTCGGCTACCTGCTGCGGCTGGACGTCGAGGCCCGCGGCACCTCCCGCCGGCTGCTCGCCCAGGAGCGGGCCGCCCGGGCCGCCGAGGCGGAGAGCGCGGCGCTCGCCGAACGGGCCAGGATCGCCCGGGAGATCCACGACGTGCTCGCCCACAGCCTCTCCGCGCAGCTCGTCCACCTGGAGGCGGCCCGGCTGATGCTGGACGCCGGGACGGACCGCGAACAGATCCGCGAACGGGTCGTCGCCGCCCGGCGGATGGCGCAGGACGGGCTGGTCGAGACCCGGCAGGCGCTGTCCGCGCTGCGCGGGGAACTCACCCCGGTCGGGGAGTTCCTGGTCGAGCTGACCGGACGGGAGCGGGCCGCCCTCGTCGTGTCCGGCACGCCCCGGCCGCTCGCCGCCGAGGCCTCCCTCGCCGTGCGGCGCACCGCGCAGGAGGCGGTGACCAACGTCCGCAAGCACGCGGCCGGCGCCCGCTGCTCCGTCGAACTGCGCTACCTGGACGGCGCGGTGGAGCTGGAGGTGCGCAACACCCGGCCGCCGCGCGGCCGGTCCGACGGCGAGGGGGAGCCGGCGGAGCTGGCCGCCAGCGGCAGCGGGTACGGTCTGCTCGGAATGCGCGAACGCGCGGAACTGCTCGGCGGCTCGCTGGTGGCCGGCCCGGAGGACGGAGGGTGGCGCGTGCTGCTGCGGGTGCCGGAGTGAGTGGGAGCGGCGAGGCCGTCGTCGGAGGGCGCGCGTTCCGCGGAGCGACCGCCGGGCGCGGCGGGGTGGGCGCGTGAGCGAGCCGGAGGTGACCAGGGTGCTGGTCGCGGACGACCAGACGGTGGTGCGCGAGGGAATCGTGATGCTGCTGGGGCTGCTGCCCGGCATCGAGGTGGTCGGGGCCGCGGGGGACGGGGAGGAGGCCGTCGCCCTGGTGGAGCGTCATCACCCGGACGTGGTGCTGATGGATCTGCGGATGCCGCGCTGCGACGGCGTCGAGGCGACCCGGCGGATCCGCGCGGCGCACCCGGGGACCGAGGTCGTGGTGCTGACCACCTACGCCGACGACGACTCGCTGTTCCCGGCGCTCCAGGCCGGGGCGCGCGGCTACCTCACCAAGGACGCCGGCGCCGAGGAGATCGCCCGGGCCGTCGCGGACGTCCGCTCGGGCGCGGCGGGGCTCTCCCCGCAGGTCCAACTCCGGCTGCTGGAAAGGCTTTCGGAGCAGCGCGGCGGCGCCGGACCGGGCGCCGAGCGGCCCGGCGCCCGGCCGGAGGAGCTGCCCGACGGGCTGACCGCCCGGGAGGCCGAGGTGCTGGCGCTGATCGCCGAGGGGCTGTCCAACGCCGAGATCGCCCAACGGCTGTTCGTCAGCCAGGCCACCGTGAAGACCCACATCAACAATCTGTTCGCCAAGACCGCGGTACGGGACCGGGCGCAGGCGGTCGCGTACGCGTTCCGACACGGAATCACCAGGACGCAGCAGTAGTCGGATGAGCGTCTGTCGGATGATCGATCACCTCATCGAGTGAACGTATCTGCGATGGTCAGGGGCGCTCTCCAAGGGCCGCCATCATGGTTCGGGTCAGAACATCCGGCCGTCCAGGAGCAGCAGTGCCACAGCAGCAGACGAGCAGTCCCGGCCCGGGACAGCAATTCGACTGGTGGGCCGCTCCGGCCGCCGGCATCCCCGTTGAGTCCGCCGAGCCATCGGCTGCGCACCTCCGAACGGCGGTACCGGCGCAGTCCGGCCCCGCCCGTACGGACCACGCCCGCACGGCCCAGTCGGCAGAGGCCGTCGCCGGGCCGGCGGCCGTGGGCGCGCCCGTCCACGGGGCCGCCGTCGAGCCGTTCGCCCAGACCACTCCCGCCGATCCCGAGGACCCGGCCCGCCCGGGCGAGCCGCTCGCCGAGGAGCCGGTCGCCGACCGCACCGAGGTCTACCGGGCGGTCCAGGCCAGCACCGCCTTCCGGGAGATCCGCCGCAGCTACCGGACGTTCGTCTTCCCGATCACCGGTGCCTTCCTCGCCTGGTACCTGCTGTTCGTCGCCGCCCAGGCCGGCGCCCCCGACCTGATGCGCAGGACGGTGGCCGGCCCGCTCAACGTGGCCTGGCTGCTGGGGCTGCTGCAGTTCGCCACGACCTTCCTGCTCACCTGGCTCTACGCCCGCAACTCCCGGACCAAGCGCGACCGCGCCGCCCTGGGCCTGCGCTGGGACACCCAGGACCAACTGCGATGACGACCGGAATGCTCACCGTGCCCACCGACGCGGCCAAGGCCGCCGTACAGACCGCGGTCCAGACCGTGTCGACCGCCACCCCGCCGCCTGTCGCCCCCACCGGCGACCACCACTCGCTCGCCATCGCGCTGTTCGCCGTGGTCGTCCTGGTCACCCTGGGCGTCACCCTCTGGGTCGGCCGCCAGGGCAACGCCGCCGAGGACTTCTTCGCCGGCGGCCGCGACTTCACGCCGCTGCAGAACGGCTTCGCGCTCTCCGGGGACTACCTCTCCGCCGCCTCCTTCCTGGGCGTCGCCGGGCTGATCGCGCTGTACGGCTACGACGGCGTGCTCTACAGCGTCGGCTTCCTGGTCGCCTGGCTGGTCGTGCTGATGCTGGTCGCCGAACTCGTCCGCAACGCCGGCCGGTACACCCTCGCCGACGTGCTCGCGCTGCGGCTGCGCCGCCGCAAGGTGCGCGCCGCGGCCGGCGGCGCCAGCGTCGTGGTCACCCTGCTCTACCTGGTGGCCCAGATGGTCGGCGCCGGCTCACTGGTGGCCCTGCTGCTCGGCACCGGCAGCCCGCACGCCCGCACCTGGACCATCATCGCGGTCGGCGCCCTGATGATCGTCTACGTCACCATCGGCGGGATGCGGGCCACCACCTGGATCCAGATCATCAAGGCCTTCCTGCTGACCGGCGGTTCGGTGCTGCTCACCGTGCTGCTGGTGGTCCGCTTCCACGGGGACCTCGGCGAGCTGATGCGCCAGGCCGCCCAGCACAGCGGCGCCGGGCACCACTACCTGGAGCCCGGGCTCAAGTACGGCGGCAGCATCACCAGCCGACTGGACTTCGTCAGCCTCGGCCTGGGCCTGGTGCTCGGCACCGCCGGCCTCCCGCACATCCTGTCCCGCTTCTACACCGTGCCCACCGCACGGGCCGCCCGCCGCTCCACGATGTGGGCGATCGGCCTGGTCGGCAGCTTCTACCTGATGGCCATCGTGCTCGGCCTCGGCGCCACCGCGCTGATCGGCTCGGCCGAGGTGCGGCACGCCAACTCGGCCGGCAACACCGCCGTCCCGCTGCTCGCCCTGTCGCTCGGCGGCGGCAACGGGAGCACCGGCGGGGTGGTGCTGTTCGCCCTGATCTCGGCGATCGCCTTCGCCACCATCCTCGCCGTGGTCGCCGGGCTGACCCTGGCCTCCTCGGCGGCCTTCGCCCACGACATCTGGGCCGGCGCCTGGCGCGCCCGGCCGGCGCGCGAGCAGGTGAAGGGCAGCCGCGGTCGGCGCCGTCGGGGCGAGAGCGTCCCGGCCTCCCGGTCGGGGAAGGAGTCGACCTCCCAGGTCAGCGAGCAGCAGGAGGTGGTGGTCGCCCGGATCGCCGCCGCCGGGATCGGGGCGACGGCGATCGTGATCAGCCTGTTCGCCCAGCACCTGAACGTCGCCTTCCTGGTCGGCCTGGCCTTCGCCGTCGCCGCCTCCTCCAACCTGCCGGTGCTGCTGTTCAGCCTGTTCTGGTCGCGGTTCACCGCCCGGGGCGCGGTCTGGGCGGTGTACGGCGGGCTGGTCCCGGCGATCGTGCTGGTGTGCTTCTCGCCGGTGGTGTCCGGTTCCGCCGAGGCGCTCTTCCCCGGTCTCGACTTCCACTGGTTCCCGCTGGAGAACCCGGGCATCGTCTCCATCCCGCTCGGCTTCCTGGCCGGCTGGATCGGGACGGTCACCTCGTCCGAGCCCGCCGACCCGGACCGGTTCGCCGAGCTGGAGGTCCGTGCCCTCACCGGTGCGGGCGCGGCCTGAGCCGTCGCGCCCCGGGGAACCCCGGCGGGCCTGGGGCCGCCGGGGTTCCTCCCTGTCCGCCCCCGGGCCGGCGGCGCGGCCGGGGCTGGGGCGGTGGGGCTCAGGCCCGGGCCGCCAGCCCGTAGCGGTGCTCCGGGCGGCCGGTGTCGCCGTACCGCAGGGTCAGCCGCAGCCGGCTGTCCCGCTCCAGCTGCTTGAGGTAGCGCTGCGCGGTGGAGCGGCTCAGCCCGGTGGCGTCGGCGACCTCCTGGGCGGACAGCGGCCGGCCGGCCCGGCGCAGTACGCCCATTACCAGGTCGGTGGTGGGCGCCGAGTGGCCCTTGGGGAGCGTCCCGGCCGGGGCGGCGGCGCTGCGCAGGGTCGCGAACAGCCGGTCCACCTCGTCCTGGCCGGCCTCCCGGGCCGGGGCGGCGAGCGCGTGCCGCAGCTGCGCGTACGCCACCAGCTTCTCCCGTAGCCCGGCGAAGGTGAACGGCTTGACCAGGTACTGGAGCGCACCGTGCTGCATCGCGGCGTGCACCGTCGACACGTCCCGGGCGGCCGTCACCATCATCACGTCGCAGGCCACCTGGCGTTCCCGCAGCCGGCGCACCAGGGCCAGGCCGGTCTCGTCGGGCAGGTGGTGGTCGAGCAGCAGCAGGTCCACCGGGCGGCGTTCCAGGGCGGCCAGCGCCTCCCCGGCCGAGTGCGCGGTGCCGGTGACCCGGAAGCCCGGGACCTTGGCCACGTAGGCGGCGTGCACGTCCGCGACCCGGAAGTCGTCGTCCACCACGAGTACGTCGATCATCACGCCTCCGCGAGCTGAGTGGTGAGCAGGGCCTCGGGCAGCTCGACGGTGAACCGGGCGCCGCCGAGCGGCCCGGTGTCGAGCACGATCCGGCCGCCGGTCCGCTCGACCAGCCGCCGCACCATCGCCAGCCCCAGCCCGCGCGGACGGTGCGCGGGCGCGTCCTTGCTGGTCCACCCCTCCTCGAAGACCTGCTCGCGCAGCGCCTCCGGCACCCCCGGGCCGCTGTCCGCGACCTGCAGCAGCAGGGTCGGGCCGGCCGCGGCCAGGCTCACCTCCACCCGGCCCCCGCCGCCCGCGGCCAGCGCGTCCACCGCGTTGTCGACCAGGTTGCCGAGCACCGTCACCAGCGCCCGGGCGTCCACCACGGTGTCCGGCAGGTGCGCCGCCGGGGCCAGCGTCAGCCGCACCCCGCGCTCGGCCGCCACCGAGGTCTTGCCCGCCAGCAGCGCCGCCACGTGCGGGTCCCGCACCTGCTCGGCGATCCGCGCGGCGACCACGGCGTGCGAGCCGGACTGCTCCGAGATGAACGCCACCGCCTGCTCGTGACGGCCCAGCTCCAGCAGGCCCAGCAGGGTGTGCATCCGGTTGGCGTGCTCGTGGTCCTGGGCCCGCAGCGCCTCGGTCAGGCTGCGGGTGGTGTCCAGCTCGCGGACCAGCGACTCCAGCTCGGTGCGGTCGCGCAGGGTCACCACGGCGCCGCCCTCGGGCGTGGCCGTCCGGTTCACCACCAGTACCCGGTCGTCCCGTACGGCCGGCAGGTCGGCGCCGGCGATCCGCCCGGCGAGGACGTCCGCCAGCCGGCCCGGTGGCAGCACCGCGCCGATCGGGCGGCCGGTGCAGTCCTCCGGCAGGCCGAGCAGCCGGACGGCCTCGTCGTTGGCCAGCCGGATCCGGCCGCGCTCGTCCAGTGCCACCATGCCCTCGCGGATCCCGTGCAGCATCGCCTCCCGCTCCACCAGCAGGGCGGAGATGTCGGCCACCGCGATGTTGTGGGTGCGGCGCTTGAGGCGGCGGGCCAGCAGGAGGGTGGCGAGCGTCCCGGCGGCCAGGCCGGCGCCCGCGCACAGCAGGATGCCGGTGAGCATCTTCAGCAGCCGGCGGCGGATCGAGTCGTCGCTGATGCCGACCGAGACCTCGCCGACGATCCGGCCGTCCGCCGTCCGCAGCGGCACCTTGCCGCGGGCGGTGCGGCCCAGGGTGCCCTGCTGGATGGCGGTGACACTGCGGCCGCTGAGGGCGGGCTCCGGGTCGGTGCTGACCCGCTGGCCGATCCGGCCCGGGTCGGTGTGCGAGAGCCGGATGCCGTCCAGGTCGGTGACCACCACGAAGCTGGCGCCGGTGGCCAGCCGGATCTGCTCGGCGTTGCGCTGCGCGGCCACCACGTCGCGGCCGGCGGCGGCCCGCGCGATGCTCTCGTCGGTGGCGGTGGCCTGGGCGATCGACAGCGCCCGCTGCATCGCGTCGTGGTCCAGCTCGCTGCTGACCGGGGCCAGGAACAGTCCGGCGGTCACGGCGGTGACACCGACGGTGACGACGGTCTGGCTCAGCAGCAGCTGGGCGAAGACCCGACGGGGTCCGCGGGGGAGCTTCATCCGGGCCTCCTCTCGGCGGCTTCGGGCGGTTCTGCGCAGGTGGGCGGGCGGGGACGGGGCGGGACTCAGCGGGACGGGGCGGAACGGGACGGGGCCGGTCGGGGGAGGGCCGGCGGCCGGCGGGGGACGGGCCGGTGGGTGGGGGACCGGCGGGACGGGGTCGGGACACCCTACGTTTCGGGCGTGTTTCTGTCAGCCGCGTCCCCGCAGTTGTAGCGCAAGCAAAACGAGCAGAACACCCCTCTATGCGGAGAAGTCGCACTACGCGGAGAAGGCTCCCGCCGGGGCCGGCCCCGCTCCTACCTTTCCGGGGCAAGCACAGACCCGGGAGGATCGAATGAGCACAACCCCGGCGATCGAGCTGACCGGCGCGACCAAACGGTTCCGCACCCCCTCCGGGGCGCTGCACACCGCCGTCCGCGACCTCGATCTGACCGTCGCGCAGGGCGAGTTCGTCGCCGTCGTCGGCCCCACCGGCTGCGGCAAGTCCACCACGCTGACCCTGGTCAGCGGCCTGGAGGAGCCCACCGAGGGCGAGGTTCTGGTGTACGGCGAGCCCGTGCGCGGGATCGACCCCAAGGTCGGGTTCGTCTTCCAGCAGGACGCCGTCTTCCCCTGGCGCACCGTCCTGTCCAACGTGATGGCCGGCCCGCGCTTCCGCGGCGTGCCCGCCGCCGAGGCCCGGGACCGGGCCCGGGACTGGCTCGGCCGGGTCGGCCTGGCCGCCTTCGAGGACCGCTACCCGCACCAGCTGTCCGGTGGCATGCGCAAGCGCGTCGCGCTCGCCCAGACCTTCGTCAACGACCCGGCGATCCTGCTGATGGACGAGCCGTTCTCGGCGCTGGACGTGCAGACCAGGGCGCTGATGTCGGACCAGCTGCTGGAGCTGTGGGCCGGTACGGGCTCCTCGGTCGTCTTCGTCACCCACGACCTGGACGAGGCCATCGCGCTCGCCGACCGGGTCGTCGTCATGACGGCCGGACCGGCCACCGTCAAGGAGGTCTTCACCGTCGACCTGCCGCGCCCGCGCACCGTGGAGGCCGTCCGGCTGGAGCCGAGGTTTGTCGAGCTGTACCGCGAGATCTGGGCCTCGCTCGGCGAAGAGGTGCGCATCACCCGGGAGAGAGGAGCGGGTCGTGCCGCTTGAGACCGCGTCCGAGTCCGTACCCGAGTCCGCGCCCGCGTCCGGGCCGGCCGCCGGCGGGAAGCCCCCGGCCGCCACGACGAGGACCGAGGCCCGCGAACGGGCCGCCCGCAACCGGAGGCTGGGCGTCTACGCGGCCCGGGTCGCGGTGCTGCTGGCCTTCCTCGGGCTGTGGGAGGTGTGCGCCCGCACCGACGTCATCGACCCGTTCAACTTCTCCCAGCCGTCGAGGATCTGGGACCAGATCTGGCAGTGGACCACCCACGGAACCGCGCAGGGATCGCTCGGCGAGCAGATCGGCTACACCCTCTACGAGGCGCTCACCGGCTGGGTGATCGGCGTCATCGGCGGCGTGCTGCTGGGCATCGCGCTCGGCCGGATCCGCTTCCTGGCCGACGTGTTCGGGCCGTACATCAAGGTGCTGAACGCCATCCCGAGGATCGTGCTCGCGCCGATCTTCCTGATCTGGTTCGGCCTTGGCCCGGCCTCCAAGGTCGCCTCCGCGGTGGTGCTGGTGTTCTTCCCGGTGTTCTTCAACGCCTTCCAGGGCGCCCGCGAGGTGGACCGCAACCTCGTCGCCAACGCCCGCATCCTGGGCGCCGACAACCGCAGGGTCACCCTCCAGGTGGTCATCCCCGCGGCCACCACCTGGATCTTCACCAGCCTGCACGTCAGCTTCGGCTTCGCGCTGATCGGCGCCATCGTCGGCGAGTACATCGGCGCCACCAAGGGCCTCGGCCTGCTCGTCGCGGCCGCCCAGGGCACCTTCAACGCGGCCGGCGTGTACGCGGCCATGACCATCCTCGCCGTCGTCGCGCTGCTCACCGAGGGGCTGCTGACCTTCGCCGAGAAGAAGCTGTTCCGCTGGAAGCCCGCCGACGCGGGCGACGGGCGCTGAACTCGCGCCGACGCGGGTGACGGGCGCCGAACCCCCGCCGCCACGGGCGACGGCCGCTGAACCCCCGCTGCGGCCGGAGCCGCTGACTCCCCTGCCAGTCCCCCCGAGAGAGGCCCCACCCATGCGCCCCGTTCCGACCGGCAGAGCGGCTGCCGCCGCCCTCGCCGCCGCCCTGCTCCTCCCGCTCTCCGCCTGCGCCAACGACGCCGCGACCGCCGGCCACGGCGCGGTCGCCGCCCCCGCCGGCCAGCAGGTCGACGGACCCAAGGTCAAGATCATGGTCGGCGGCCTGGACAAGGTCATCTACCTGCCCGCGATGCTCACCCAGCGGCTCGGCCACTTCGCCGAGGCCGGCGTCAACGTCGAGCTGATGACCGAGCCGGCCGGCGTCAACGCCACCACCGCGCTGCTCGCCGGGGACGTCCAGGGCGCCGTCGGCTTCTACGACCACACCATCGACCTCCAGGCCAAGGGCAAGAAGGTCGAGTCCGTGGTGCAGTTCGCCCAGGCGCCCGGCGAGGTCGAGGTGGTCTCCACCCGGCAGGCCGACGCCATCAGGTCCGGCGCCGACTTCAAGGGGAGGAAGCTGGGAGTCACCAGCATCGGCTCCTCCACCGACTTCCTCACCAAGTACCTCGCGGTCAAGAACGGCACCGCCGTCAGCGAGTTCAGCCCGATCGCGGTCGGCGCCGGCCAGACCTTCATCGCCGCGCTCCAGCAGGGCAGCATCGACGCCGGAATGACCACCGACCCGACCGTCGCCAACATCCTGGACAAGGGCCTCGGCAAGGTGCTGTACGACATGCGCACCCCCGAGGGCTCGCGCGAGGCGCTCGGCGGGCTGTACCCGTCCTCGTCGCTGTACATGAACACCGACTGGGTGGAGAAGAACAAGGACACCACCCAGAAGCTCGCCAACGCCTTCGTGAAGACCCTCAAGTGGATGTCCACCCACAGCCCCGAGGAGATCGCCGCGAAGATGCCCGCCGACTACGCGCAGGGCGGCGCCGAGCAGTACGCGGCGGCGATCAAGGCGACGCTGCCGATGTTCACCACGGACGGCGTGATGCCGGCCGACGGGCCGAAGACGGTGCTCTCGGTGCTCGCCGCGTTCCACCCGGACGTCAAGGGCAAGGAGGGGTCGATCGACCTGGCGAGGACGTACACCACGGAGTTCGTCGCCAAGGCCGGCGGCTGAGCCCGGACGGCAGCGGCCCCACAGGTGGCGGTCCCGCGCTCACCCCCACGGGCGCGGGGCCGCTCTCACGCGCCCCGGACCGACAGCACGTCCATCCGCGAGGGCGTTCCCGCCGCCTTGCCGCAGCTCTCCGGACGCGCCGGCTCGCTGACCGCCTCGACCACGTCCACCTCCCAGGACCGGCCGTCCCGGTGCAGCACCGTCACCAGCCAGCGGCTCTCGCCGTCCGGCCGCTGGGTGAGCGTCAGCACGTCCGCCCGGGTCTCGCCGGTGGCCAGCCGCACCGCGTGCTCGGCCGCCTGGCCCGGACGCTCCCAGCCCGAGCAGCCGCGCGACCACTCCGGCACCATGTGCCCGGCCGCCGTCGCCGCCAGCACCTCCTTGGCGCTCTCCGGCGTCAGCCGCCCGTACGCGTAGCCGTACGGCAGCACCAGCATGGTGGGGGAGAAGCGGTGCCCGCCCAGATGGGTGACCTCCCACACCTCGCTGTGCCCGGCCGCCGCCAGCTCCGCCGCGAGCGGACGGCCCAGCAGCGCGCAGCAGCGGTCCCGCCGCCCGTTGGTGCACACCAGCGCCACCGGGCCGCCGACGTGGTCCGCCCCGAAACCGGTGTGGTCGCCGGCGCCCAGCGCCGCGAAGTCCAGCCCCAGCAGCTCCGCCGGATCCGCCACCTGCGCCCGGCGAACCCAGCCGCGGCCCGGCACCGTGTGCGCGACGAACACCTCGTGGCGTGCGGTCGGCAGGCAGTCGGCGTGCCGACCGGGCCGCCGGATCAGCGCCACCCGCACGCCCGTCCCGGCCGCGGCCGCCTCCAGCGCCCGCCCGACCGCCGCGTCCAGATGGCTCTCGCCCAGCGCCTTCGCGCCCCACGGCCCGGCCTGCTCCACCAGCAGCCAGGTGGTCGCCACCGCCGCGGTCGCGGCCAGCGGCTCCGAAAGTTCACGCGACACGGTCGCACAGGTGCTCACGTCGGCAAGGCTACCCTCACCTGATCATCCTCACGCGGTCACCCGAACGCGGCCTTCACCCGCTCCGCCACCTCCTCGTCCACCGTGTCGTACAGCGGCTCGGAGACGGTCGGCAGGTCGGCGAACTCCAGGTGGATGCTGCGGACGACGTCCGCGAACAGCTCCGAGTAGAGCTCCCAGTCCTCGGGGCACGGGGTGCTCAGTTCCAGGGAGAGCAGCTGGGACTCGTTCGGCAGCGGCAGGTGCACCTGGACCACCGAGGTGGTCAGCACCCCGTCGACCAGCGGGACCGCCAGGGCGTCCAGCGCCGCCGCCCCGGCGTCGACCCGGGTCGCCACGGCGTCGATCACCGCCGCCGCGCGCCCGGCCGGCAGCTCTATCGCCGTCACCTCCGCCTCCGGACGGGCCCGGGCGAGGCGGGTCAGCAGGAAGTCCACGGCGTTCGGGTAGTCGGTGCCGACCAGGGGGCACACCGAGGCCGTGATGGTGGCCGTGCTCGGACGGCCGTCCACGTCCACCAGGCACATCCCGGCGTGGATCACCCCGGCCTCGGCCATCGACGGGATCAGCTCGGCCAGCGCCACGGCCCAGCGCACCCGCAGCTCGTCGGGATGGGAGGCCAGCACCTCGCAGACCAGCTCCCAGAGCTCCTCGGCCACCTGGTCGTCGGTGCCCAACACCGGGATCTCGTGGAAGGCGGGCGGGACGACGAAGCGGATCTGGAGCCGGGCGGCTGCGTGGTCCATCGGGGTGCTGGGCATCGGGCCTTCCACGGAGGTCATGAGGGCTTGCGGATCCGGTTGCGGACGTCCAGCCAGGCCGGTGGGACGGGGACCGGGACGCCGTACGCGCGGGCCTCGACGAGCAGGTCGAGGTAGGCGTCGCTGTGGTCGCGCAGCCCGGAGCGGCGCCACGTCCAGAGTTCCTTCAGAGCGGGGACAGCGGTGATCACGCCGATGGCGATCAGCCCCATGCCGAGGGACGTGAGCTGTCGGCGGTGCTCGGCACCGGCGGGGTCCATGCCCAGGGGGGCGATGATCATGCCGGCGACCACCGTGAGGATGAAGATCCTTCCCCATGTGCTGATCCACCGGCGGGATCGCTTCACAGCGGTGAGCAGTCCCCGGACGGCCTGTTCGTCCAGGAAGTCGAGGCCGTGCGGAGCGCCGATCTCACGGGCCCGGCCGGCCAGCGCCGAGTGCTGTGCGACCGCGGCGACCGGCAGCACCGGGAACTTCGGGTCGATCACGGCTTCAGTCGGCCACCAGGAGCCGGGCTGTGCGGCGACAGCGGGCAGGGCGGCGGCGGCGGGCAGGGCGGCGGCGGCGGGGTTGGCAGCCGGAGACGCCTGCGGCTGGGGCAGTGGATCGGCCGCAGGGCTTTCCTCCCACGAGGCCCGATCGGCATCGGCTCCCCACTCGGAGGGAAGTTGGAACATCATCCCCGCGCGCCTGGCCTGGTTCAGCAGACCGATGTACGCGGTGAAGTGCACCGAGGCGGTGTCCTTCTCCGACGCGCGGTGCGCACCCCACGCCCAGAGCGCGATTCCCGCCGGAACTCCCAGGATCACTGCTGCCCAGTTGCCAGTGACCGAGGTGGCCACGACCGCCATGATGATGAGCAGCCACGCCGCCTCGGCGTAGGAGCCCACCCGGTTCCGCAGTCTCAGGTGCTTGGTGACCACCGCGCGTGCCTCGTGGTCATGCAACAGGTTGATCCCGTAGAGGGTTTCGGCCCGTCGCGCGGCCTCGACCACCTCGGGTACCGCGGCGATCCGCCCGCCTTCGACGGGGAGCGTCGCATGGAGGTACTCGGCCATGGGGTCTCTCCTCTCAGCCGACGGCGTTCAGGAACGGTGCGGACGGCAGGCGATAGGCGGGCTTCGGTGCTCCGGGGGCGACGACGTGCGACTCCCTCTCCTTCCGTTCCTGGTCCTTCTCGTAGTTCTGGTAGAAGCTGTGGGAGAGCCCAGTCGCCTTGTTCGAGATCGTGATCATGCGGGGATCCGCCTCGACACCCGCCTTCTTGAGCCCGCCGACGATGGCCTTGGTCGACAGCGGGTTGCGAGTCATCTCGTACAGGGATGCGCCGGCGCCACGGGTCCGCGCGGCGACGCCGGATCCCTTCGCGAGCTGCATCGACTCCCTGAGGCCGCCGATCTGGGCCTTGACCTTGTTGACGACGCCCGGGACCTTTGCCGCCTTGGCCGTCTTTCCGGCGGTGGCGAAGCCCTTGACAGCGCCGAAGCCGGGGATCACCCCGAGCCCGTCCAGCCCGATCTTCAACCAGGAAACGTCCTGGCCACGGGACTTGGCGATGCCGTGCCCGGCCATCGCGGCCGCGCTGGTCAGCACGGCCGCGGCACCCAGGATCGGGCCCGCGACGGGGATCGCCAGCGCCGCGATCGCCAGCCCGGCGGAAATCTGGGAAAGGAGGTCCGCGTGGTCGGCCAGGAAGTCCAGCGACTTCTGCCAGGCGTGCTCCACCTTGTCCAGCATCCGCTTGAGCAGGTTCGGGTCCGGCGGATGGTGCCGGGACGCCTCCATGATCGCCCTGGCGGCCGCCTCAGCCTTGAGCTTGTGGTCCGCCAGCTGCTTGTGGCCGCTCGCGATCAGCTCGTCGAGCTGGTGCACGAGCTGCTGCTGGGCCTGGAGCTTGGCCTCGAAGTCGGCCTTGGCCCTCGCCTGGGCCGCCGCGTCGGTGGACTGCGTGGAGGCATCCAGGGCCTTCCCCGCAGCACTGCACTGGACGTTCATGTCGCCCACCCTGGACCGCAGTTCGACGGCCTGGCCCTCCAGGGTCTTCCCGGAGGCGAGCAGGGCGGTGAGCTGGGTGTGCCAGGTCTTGAGGGCCCGCGAGCAGGCGGCCATCGACTCGTGGCCCTGGGTGAGGTACTTGGGCAGTTCGCCGAGCCTGCCGGCGAAGTTGCGGGCCGCCTCGCCCTGCCAGGCGCTGCCGTCGGAGCCGAGGTCCGCGAGCGCGTGCCGCAGTTCCTCCAGTTCGCGGGCTACCGCGTCGACGTCCGTGTACATCTTGGCGATGGCCGGTAGGTCCCCCGGGGCCGGGCAGAATCCGAGGCCCGGCCAGTTCTTGTCGCTCATGGTGGAAAGTCAGTCCCCTACTGGCTGGTTGGCTCAGGTCGCGCCGAGGCCCTTGGCGGTGCCCTGTTCGTTGTCCCCGTAGTTCTTGAGCGAGGCGTCCAGGCCCTCGCGCAGGCCCTGGGCGAGCTTGGCCATCCGGCCGATGCCGCCGTGCCAGTGGTCCTCGAACCCCCTGCAGGCCGAGTCGAGCCGCTCGGTGCCCAACTGCTTGCCCTTCCCGAGGTTCTCCAGGCTCTTGGCGACCGCCCCCATGCGGTTGCCGCATTCGCCGAGTTGTTTGGACACCGTTCTCATCGTGCCCATGTCGATCTTGAATTCCTCGGCCAACTCCCCGTCCCCCCAAGTTTTGTGACGCTCAATGGAGCACCTGTTCGGTGAACCTAACCCATGGATGGGCAAAGATCCGGCCATGGACGGGAATTGGGGACCGCCGTTCCGGATTCCCGGTCGGACGGGCACGAAAAAGCGGAAGGGCACCGGACGGTTCCGGTGCCCTTCCGCTCGTGCGAGGCCGTTACGCCGGGCCGGCGACCACCGCGATCGGGGTGGTGACCGGGGTGCCGGAGCCGTCGCGGCGCGGGTCGCGCTCCGGCAGGTCGACCGGGGCGCCCTTGGCGGTGGCGGCGCGGGCCGGGGCGGCACCGGCCCAGGCGAAGGCCAGGGCGTCCTCGCCGCGCAGGAAGCGCTGGCAGCGCACGCCGCCGGTGGCGCGGCCCTTGCGCGGGTACTGCTCGAACGGGGTGACCTTCCAGCTCGTCTGCTCGCCGCCGGCCAGCGTGCCCGTGGCCGTGGCCACCGAGACCACCACCGCGTCCGCCGCCGGGTCCACCGCCGTGAAGGACAGCACCCGCGCGCCGTCCGACAGCTTGATGCCCGCCATGCCGCCCGCCGGGCGGCCCTGCGGACGCACCTGGCCCGCCGGGTAGCGCAGCAGCTGGGCGTCCGAGGTGATGAAGACCAGGTCCTCCTCGCCGGTGCGCAGTTCGACCGCGCCCACCAGCTCGTCACCCTCCTTGAGGGCGATCACCTCGAACTCGTCCTTGTTCGCCGGCCACTCCGGCACCACCCGCTTCACCACGCCCTGCGCCGTGCCCAGCGCCAGGCCCGGCGAGGACTCGTCCAGCGTGGTCAGCGCCAGCACCCGCTCCCCGGCCTCCAGCCGCAGGAACTCGCCCACCGCGGCCCCGCCCGCCAGCGTCGGCGAGGGCGTCGGCGGCAGCGCTGGCAGGTCGATCACCGGCAGCCGCAGCACCCGGCCCGCGGACGTCACCACGCCCACGTCCGCCCGCGCCGTCGCGTGTACCGCGGACACGATCACGTCGTGCTTCGCCCGCTTCTCCGACACCTCGAACGGCTCGCCGTCCGCCGTCCGCGCCAGCAGGCCCGTCGACGACAGCAGCACCCGGCACGGGTCGTCCGCGACCTCCAGCGGCACCGCCAGCGCCGCCGACGGCACCGCCCCCGCCTCCAGCAGCACGGTGCGCCGCTCGGTGCCGAACTGCTTCGCCACCGCGCCCAGTTCGGACGACACCACGCTGCGCAGCTTGGTGTCCGACTCCAGGATCTCGGTCAGGTCCGCGATCTCCGAGGTCAGCTTCGCCTTCTCCTGCTCCAGCTCCACCCGGTCGAAGCGGGTCAGCCGCCGCAGCGGGGTGTCCAGGATGTACGCCGTCTGCGTCTCCGACAGCGAGAAGCGCTCCATCAGGCGCTCCTTGGCCTGCTGGGCGTTGTCGCTCGACCGGATGATCGCGATGACCTCGTCGATGTCGAGCAGCGCCACCAACAGGCCCTCGACCAGGTGCAGCCGCTCCTCGCGCTTGCGGCGGCGGAAGTCGCTGCGCCGGCGCACCACGGTGAAGCGGTGGTCGACGTAGACCTCCAGCAGCTCCTTCAGGCCCAGCGTCAGCGGCTGCCCGTCCACCAGCGCCACGTTGTTGATGCCGAAGGTCTCCTCCATCGGCGTCAGCTTGTACAGCTGCTCCAGCAGCGCCTCCGGCACGAAGCCGTTCTTCACCTCGATGACCAGCCGCAGCCCGTGCTCGCGGTCGGTCAGGTCCTTGACGTCCGCGATGCCCTGGAGCTTCTTCGCGTTGACCAGGTCCTTGATCTTCGAGATGACCTTCTCCGGGCCGACGTTGTACGGCAGTTCGGTGACCACGATGCCCTTGCGGCGGGCCGTCACCGCCTCCACCGTCGTCGTCGCCCGGATCTTGAACGTGCCGCGGCCCGACTCGTACGCGTCCCGGATGCCCGACAGGCCGACGATCCGCCCGCCGGTCGGCAGGTCCGGACCGGGCACGAACCGCATCAGCGTGTCCAGGTCCGCGTTCGGGTGCTTGATCAGGTGCCGGGCCGCGGCCACCACCTCGGACAGGTTGTGCGGCGGCATGTTCGTCGCCATGCCGACCGCGATGCCCGTCGCGCCGTTCACCAGCAGGTTCGGGAACGCGGCCGGCAGCGCCAGCGGCTCCTGCTCGCTGCCGTCGTAGTTCGGGCCGAAGTCGACGGTGTCCTCGTGGATCGACTCCACCATCGCCATCGAGGCGGCCGTCAGCCGCGACTCGGTGTAGCGCATCGCTGCCGGCGGGTCGTCGTTGCCCAGCGAACCGAAGTTGCCGTGCCCGTCGATGAGCGGCAGCCGCATCGAGAACGGCTGCGCCATGCGGACCACGGAGTCGTAGATCGACGCGTCGCCGTGCGGGTGCAGCCGGCCCATCACCTCGCCCACCACGCGGGCGCACTTCACGTGCGCGCGCTCCGGGCGCAGGCCCATCTCGTTGGCCTGGTACAGGATCCGGCGGTGCACCGGCTTCAGACCGTCCCGCGCGTCGGGCAGCGCACGCGAGTAGATCACCGAGTAGGCGTACTCCAGGAAGGAGCCCTGCATCTCGTCCACGACGTCGACGTCGAGGATCCGCTCCTCGAAGTCTCCGGGCGGCGGGGTCTGCGAACTGCGGCGGGCCATCGCGGCGGGGCTCCCTTACGTGTCGCTGGCTGTGTCTCGGTGGTTCTTCGGTCGGCCGCCGAACGCCGGGGGCGGTCGTCGGCCGTCTCCGGCACCGTCCTGCCGTCGGACCCGTCAACCGGGCGCCGTCGACAGGGCGCGGCGCCCCCATTGTGGACCCTCCCGCCGACACTCCCGGTCAGCGGCCCTCTTCCGCCCCTGGCGAACGCCCCCGTCCGCGCGGACACGAACGCGGCTCCCGCGCGTTGCACCACAATGGGGGACGCCACACGAACCCCGACATCGACGACGGGAAGGACCCGAGCGCATGGCCAACCCGGCCCCCGCCTCCAGCCGAGGCATCGCCATCACCGAGCACCGCCTGGCCAACGGCCTGCGCGTCGTCCTCTCCGAGGACCACCTCACCCCGGTCGCCGCCGTCTGCCTCTGGTACGACGTGGGCTCCCGCCACGAGGTCGAGGGCCGCACCGGCCTCGCCCACCTCTTCGAGCACCTGATGTTCCAGGGCTCGGCCAACGTCTCCAACAACGGGCACTTCGAGCTCGTCCAGGGAGCCGGCGGCTCGCTCAACGGCACCACCAGCTTCGAGCGCACCAACTACTTCGAGACCATGCCCGCCCACCAGCTGGAGCTCGCCCTCTGGCTGGAGGCCGACCGGATGGGCTCGCTGCTCGCCGCGCTCGACGAGACGTCCATGGAGAACCAGCGCGACGTCGTCAAGAACGAGCGCCGCCAGCGCTACGACAACGTCCCGTACGGCACCGCCTTCGAGAAGCTCACCGCGCTCTCCTTCCCCGACGGCCACCCGTACCACCACACCCCGATCGGCTCCATGGCCGACCTCGACGCGGCCACCCTGGAGGACGCCCGCACGTTCTTCCGGACGTACTACGCGCCCAACAACGCCGTCCTGTCCATCGTCGGCGACATCGACCCCGAGCAGACCGTCGCCTGGGTCGAGAAGTACTTCGGCTCCATCCCGGCGCACGACGGCAAGCAGCCCCCGCGCTCCGGCGAACTCCCCGAGACCATCGGCCGGGAGATCCGCGAGGAGATCCACGAGGACGTCCCCTCCCGCGCGCTGATGGCCGCCTACCGCCTCCCGCACGACGGCACCCGCGAGGCCGACGCCGCCGACCTCGCCCTCACCATCCTCGGCAGCGGCGAGTCCAGCCGCCTCTACAACCGGCTGGTCCGCCGCGACCGCACCGCCGTCGCCGCCGGCTTCGGCCTGCTGCGGCTGGCCGGCGCCCCCAGCCTCGGCTGGCTCGACGTCAAGACCTCCGGCGACGCCACCATCGAGCAGATCGGCACCGCCGTCGACGAGGAGCTCGCCCGCTTCGCCGCCGAGGGCCCCACGGCCGAGGAACTGGAGCGCGCCCAGGCCCAGATCGAGCGCGAGTGGCTCGACCGGCTCACCACCGTCGCCGGCCGCGCCGACGAACTGTGCCGCTACGCCGTCCTGTTCGGCGACCCCAAGCTGCTCAACGACGCCCTCCCCAAGGTCCTCGACGTCACCGCCGAGGAGGTCCAGGCCATCGCCAAGGCCCGGCTCCACCCCGACAACCGGGCCGTCCTCGCCTACGAGCCGACCGCCGCCGAGACCGCCGCCGAGACCGACGCCGACTCCGACGCCGCTTCCGAAGAGGAGGGTGCCGCCGTATGAGCACCGACTACGTCCCCGCCATGACCTTCCACCCGCAGCCCCAGCCGGGCACGCCCAGCCCCTGGGACTTCCCCGCCCCCGAGCGGGCCGCCCTCGGCAACGGCATCACCGTGCTGCACTGCCACCGGCCCGGCCAGCAGCTGGTCGCCGTCGAGGTCCTGCTCGACGCCCCGCTCGCCGCCGAGCCCGAGGGCCTCGACGGCATCGCCGGCATCCTCGCGCGCGCCTTCAGTGAGGGCACCGACACCCTCAGCGCCGAGGAGTTCGCCGCCGAGCTGGAGCGCGCCGGCGCCACCCTCGACGCGCACGCCGACCACCCGTGCATCCGGATCTCCCTGGAGGTCCCCGCCTCCCGGCTCCAGCGCGGCCTGTCCCTGCTCGCCGACGCGCTGCGCGCCCCCGCGCTGCCCGAGGAGGAGATCGAGCGACTGGTCGCCAACCGGCTGGACGAGATCGTCCACGAGCAGGCCAACCCGGCCCGGCGCGCCGCCAAGGCCCTGTACGCCGAGCTGTTCGACGGCGCCGACCGGCTCTCCCGGCCCCGCGCCGGCACCGCCGACACCGTCAAGTCGATCGACCGCGCGGCCGTCAAGGCCTTCTACGACGCCCACGTCCGCCCCGCGACCAGCACCGTCGTGGTGGTCGGCGACCTCACCGGCGTCGAGCTGCCCGCGCTGCTGGAGAACACCCTCGGCACCTGGACCGGCACGCCCGCCGAGCCGTCCACCCACGCCCCGGTCACCGGCGACGACCGCGGTCGCGTCGTCATCGTGGACCGCCCGGGTTCCGTCCAGACCCAGCTGCTCATCGGCCGGATCGGGCCCGACCGCCACGACCCGGTCTGGGCCGCCCAGACCCTCGGCACCTACTGCCTCGGCGGCACCCTCACCTCCCGCCTCGACCGCGTCCTGCGCGAGGAGAAGGGCTACACCTACGGCGTGCGGGCCTTCGCCCAGCCGCTGCGCTCGGCCGCCGACGGCAGCGGACGCGCGATGCTCGCCATCAGCGGCTCGGTGGACACCGCCTCCACCGCCCCCGCGCTGGCCGACACCTGGACGATCCTGCGCACCCTCGCCGCCGAGGGCCTCACCGACGCCGAGCGCGACGAGGCCGTGCAGTTCCTGGTCGGCGTCGCCCCGCTGAAGTACGAGACCGCGGGCTCGGTCGCCGGCACCCTGGCCGACCAGGTCGAGCAGTACCTGCCGGACGACTACCAGGCCGAGGTCTACCGGCAGCTCGCCGAACTGCCCACCGCCGCCGCCACCGAGGCGGTCGTCGCGGCCTTCCCGCCGGACCGCCTGGTGACCGTCCTGGTCGGCGACGCCTCGGTGATCGCCGACGACGTGCGGGCGCTCGGCATCGGCGAGGTCACCGTCATCAGCTGACCCGATCGTCGGATCACCGTCCGGCCCGGTGGAGCACCCGCTCCGCCGGGCCGGACGCGTTTGTAAATCCGTTGCGGGCCAGGTCCGTTCCGTGGATAGATGTTCCCCGGCGCACAGCACGTGCGAACGCGACGAAGGAAGGGAGGCGGTCACCATGCGGGTCGAGCAAGCGATACGACGCTCCCCGAGGCCGTATTCCCCCTGTCCCGTCGCCCCGGGCGTCTGAGCCCCCCTGAACTTCCCCGAGCCGCGCCGGGATCGCTGTCGCGCGGCAATCCTCTTCCCGAACCACCCGACCCCTGGAGGTCGTTCACCCATGTCGTACACCGAAGTCCCCGGCGTCCGGGTCCCGATCCGGATGTGGACCGACCCGGCCACCGTCGAGGGCCAGGCGATGCAGCAGCTGCGCAACATCAGCTCCCTGCCGTGGCTGCACGGCCTCGCCGTGATGCCCGACGTCCACCTGGGCAAGGGCGCCACCGTCGGCTCCGTCATCGCCATGGACGGCGCGGTCTGCCCGGCGGCGGTAGGCGTGGACATCGGCTGCGGGATGAGCGCGGTGAAGACCTCGCTCACCGCGAAGGACCTCCCGGACGACCTCGCCGGCCTGCGCCGCGAGATCGAGCGGGCCATCCCGGTCGGCCGCGGCCTGCACTCCGAGCCGGTCGACCCGGCCAAGCTGCACGGCTTCCGCACGGCGGGCTGGGACGACTTCTGGCAGCGCTTCGACGGCATCGCGGAGGACGTGAAGTGGCGCCGTGAGCGGGCGATGCAGCAGATGGGGACGCTCGGAGCCGGCAACCACTTCTGCGAGGTTTGTGTCGATACCTCCGGTTCTGTCTGGCTGATGCTGCACTCCGGCTCCCGGAACATCGGCAAGGAACTGGCCGAACACCACATGGGCGTCGCCCGCTCGCTGCCGCACAACCAGGGCCTGATCGACCGGGACTTGGCCGTCTTCCTCGCGAAGACCCCGGAGATGGCGGCCTACCGCCAGGACCTCTTCTGGGCACAGGAGTATGCGAAGCACAACCGCGCGGTCATGATGGCGCTCTTCCAGGAGGTTGTCCGCCGCGAGTTCACCAAGGCGGAGGTCACCTTCGACGAGGTCATCAGCTGCCATCACAACTACGTGGCGGAGGAGCGGTACCACGGCGTCGACCTGCTGGTGACCCGCAAGGGGGCGATCCGGGCGGGCTCCGGCGACCTCGGGATCATCCCCGGTTCGATGGGGACGGGCTCCTACATCGTCCGCGGTCTGGGCAACGCGGCGTCGTTCAACTCCGCCTCGCACGGCGCCGGCCGCAAGATGAGCCGCAACGCCGCGAAGAAGCGATTCACCGCCCAGGACCTGGTCGAGCAGACCGAGGGCGTGGAGTGCCGCAAGGACGGCGGCGTGGTGGACGAGATCCCGGGCGCCTACAAGAACATCGAGAAGGTCATCGCCCAGCAGAAGGACCTGGTCGAGGTGGTCGCGCACCTCAAGCAGGTCGTCTGCGTCAAGGGCTGACCAGGCCGGCCGCGGAAGCGGTCGGAAAGGCCGATCGGGGTGGGGGGGGGGGGGCGGCGGCCCCCCCGGCCGGGGGGGGGGGGGGGGCGCCCCCCCCGGGGGGGGGGGGGGGGGGCGCGGGGGGGCGGGGGGGGGGGGGGGGGGGCGGGGGTTGGGGGGGGGGGGGGGGGGGGGTTTGCCCCGGGGGGGGGGGGGGGGGGGGGCCGGGGGGGGGGGGGGGGCGGGGGGGGGGGGGGGCCGGGGGGGGGGGGGGGGGGGGGGGGGGGGGGGGGGGCTTGGCGGCGGGCGGCGCCGG
>NZ_JBIAVL010000025.1:0-97073 GCF_042894165.1 Kitasatospora sp. NPDC001547
CTGCCGGTCCTGGGGGTGGGGGGCTGGGCGGCGTTGGCAGTCTGAAAATCACCCGTCACGCCCCTCTCCGCACCCACCCCCTGCGCCGCCCCCTTTCCGCAGCGCGTCCCTCTCGCTGGGGGAGGGAGGGGGTGGGTGGGCGGGGGAGGTGGGGGATGCCCTGCTGGTGGGACGCCTGCTGGGGGTGGGGGTGCCTGCTGCTGGGGTGCCTGCTGGGGGGATGCCTGCCGGGGGGATGGGAGGGGTGCGTGCGTGGTTGGGGGTGACAGAGTGAGTGGCATGGATGACGAGGCGGTGCGGGCGTGGCGGGCGGCTGAGCGGGGGGCGGGGGTGGTGCTGCTGGACGGGTTTCACGCGTTGAAGCACGCGCTGCGGTTCGGGGGGGAGGTGCGGTGGGTGTTGACCGTGGACCGGGGGGGCTTGCTGGGGTTGGCGGGGGAGTTGGCGCCGGATGTGGTTCCGGCGTTGGAGGGGCTCGCGGTGGAGGCGCCGGAGGCGGTGGTGCGGGGGCTGGTGCCGCGGTTGCATCCGACCGGGGTGGTGGCGTTGGCGGTGCGGCCGTCGGTGGAGGCGAACCGGGCGGTGCTGGGGAGGCGGCCGCGGCGGGCGCCGGTGGTGGTGCTGGAGAATCCGCGCAACCTGGGGAACGTCGGGGCGGTGATCCGGTTGGCGGCGGGGTTCGGTGCCACCGGGGTGGTGACCACCGGGGACCTGGATCCCTGGCACCCGAACGTGTTGCGGGGGAGCGCGGGGCTGCACTTCGCCACCGCGGTGGAGCGGTCGGGTCTGTCGGAGCTGCCGGACGGGCCGTTGTTCGTGCTGGATCCGGAGGGGGCGGACATCCGGGACGTGCCGTTCCCGGACGACGCGCTGCTGGTGTTCGGCACCGAGCGGCACGGGGTGTCGGCGGAGCTCAAGGCGCGCGCCGACCGGTTGGTGGCGGTGCCGATGCAGCCGGGGGTGTCCAGCTTCAACCTGGCGACCAGTGTGGCGATGGGGCTCTTCCACTGGATGTCGGGGAAGCGCTGAGGCGCGGCGCCCGGGTGGGCACCGCGCCTCGGCGAGGGGGTCAGGAGAAGAGCCGGCGCCAGGTGTCGGGGCCGGGGTAGCCGTCGGCCTCGCCGCCGCGCCAGCCCTGGGCCTGCTGGAAGGCCTGGACGGCGCGGCGGTCGCTCTCCGTCCAGCGCGGGCCGGGGCCGACGCCGTACGAGGAGCCGAAGCCCTTGCGGACCAGCTGTTCGCCCAGCCGGCGGATGTGGTCGTTGCTCCGGCCGGGGCCGAAGTACTGCGCACCGGGGAAGGCGGGGCTCCCGGTGGTGGGCGGCGGGGGCGGCGGCGGGGTGCCTCCTCCGGTGCCGATGTCGTGGCCCTTGCCCATGACCAGGTAGTCCCAGGTGGCCTTGCCGGGGATGCCGTCGGCCTCGCCGCCGCGCCAGCCCTGGGCCTGTTGGAAGGCCTGGGTGGCCCTGCGGTCGGCCTCGCTCCAGCGCGGGCCGGGACCGGTGGAGTAGAACGGGCCGCCGCCGCGCTGCACCAGCATCCGGCCCAGCTTGGTGACGTACGCGTTGTCGGCACCGGGGCCGAACCTGTCGGCGCCGGGGAAGGCGGTGGTGGAGGTGCCGCCGCCGTCGTTGCTGCCGGAGGAGAGGCCGGTGTAGCGGTACGGGACGTAGCTGCCGGAGTTGTTCCAGTAGGCGTACGGGGTGGAGCGCTTCTTGGCGGAGGGGCCGGTCTGCTCGTAGGCGATGTACTTGGTGCGCGAGGAGTCGGCCCAGCCGCCGAAGATCGTCACGTGCGAACCGGCTTGCGGGCTGGCGGGGTTGTTGTAGATCAGGATGTCGCCGGGCTGGAGGTCGTTCCTGCCGATCCGTTCGGCGTAGTCGGGGAGGGTCCAGGTGGTCTGGCTGCTGCCCAGGCCCCAGGCCATCGAGACGAACCCGGAGCAGTCCTGGCGGTAGCCGTCCGACCAGTAGCGGCTCATGCTGTACGGCACGCCCTGGTCGACCCAGGTCTGGGCGCGCTGGATGATCTGTGCCCGGGTGACCGGCGCCGCGGCGGTGCGCGGGGCGGCGAAGGTACGGGCACCGGGGGCCTGGCCGTAGAGGCCGCTGACCTCGCCCTGGGGGGTCTGTGACCGGTTGGCGCTGTTGCCGCCGGGCGTGGGGCCGGGGGCCGGGGCCGGGGCCGCGGTGGCGGAGCCGACGGCGGCCGCTCCGCCGCCGATCGCGGTGCCCACGGCGGCCACCAGTACGGCGGCCCGGCGGCGGACGCTGCGGGCGGCGGCGTGTCCGCCCTCGTGGACCGGTGCGGCGTGCAGCCGGGCGCGTCGGCGGGCGTTGCAGCCCCCGCATATGCAGTCCTCCGCCGGTTCGACGTCGTCGAACACCATGAGCGGGGACAGGGGGTCGGTCAGGGTCATGCTCCGCCTCTTTCCTGCGGTCTCTCCGGATCGCCGCCTGACGGCGGGACAGGAGTGGCCTTCCCGGGCCTATTCCGCGTGTCATCCGGACCAAAGTCCCAAAGCGGGCGGGATGCGTCACGGTGGGTTGGGCCGAACAGGTGAGATCCGTTCATCTCCCGGGCGCGGCCGGGGCCATTGGGAGGGCGGACGCGCGGTCAGTGCGGGATCGCGGGCGAGTACTCCGGTTCGGTCCAGGTCAGCGGTGTGGCGTCGGCCAGCTCCACCACGCCGGTGACGGTCAGTTCGACCATCCGCTCGGCGCCCGGCACGCCGCGCCGGGCCTCCTCGGACCAGTCGGTGCGGGCCTCGCCGGTGACCAGCAGCGAACCGCCGGTCTCCCAGTCGGGCAGCAGCAACCCGGCCCGGGGGTCCAGCTCCAGGTTCCCGAGCGTCAGGAACATGCTGTTGCCGGGGTACTCCGGCCAGCGCAGCCGGTCAGGCGCCACCGGCTCCAGGAAGCCCGGGAAGCCGCCGCGGTGGGAGGCGTCCACGCTGCCGTCCGGGCCGGTGCTGGCGATGAAGAAGGTGTCCGCGGTGGCCACCGCCAGGCGCTGCGCGGTGGTCAGGGCCGCACCGGTGGCGACCGTGCGGGGCGGGCCGGCGGCCGGGCGGTCCGCCGGGGAGCGGCGCTGGATGTACTTCGGGCAGTTGGCGACCACCTCGTCGGCGTGCACCAGCAGCCCGCCCCGGCCGTCCGGGGCGGAGCGGCCGTTGAGCCGCATCCGGCGCCGGCCGGCCGGGTCCAGTGCGATGGTGCCCACCCGGGCGGGGCGGTCCAGCGCCTCGGCCAGCGGGTCGGCCGGGGGCGGGAGGGCGGCCACGGCCATGGTGCGTTCGTCCGGGGCCGAGAGGAAGCCGGCCGGGCCGGCCAGCTGGGTGGCCCAGACCCGGCCGTCCCGGTCGGCGGCGCCGACGACCAGCATCCGGCGCTCGGCCAGGAAGCGGGCGGCGACCGCCGGGACGGTGCTGCGGATCGCCCGGCCGGCGTGGTCGGCCCGTTCGGTCCGGCCGGCCCGGGCCTGGGCGGCCCGCTCGCCGGGGTGGTACGGCGTGCCGGTGGCGGTCATGGTCGGCTCCTGACGGTCGGCTTAGAAGAACCCGCAGGTCGGGGCGTCCGTGGTGGGGGCGGCGGCCTCGGTGCCGTCCACCCCGGTACGGGTGTAGATCTCCAGCCGGATGCCGTCCGGGTCGGTGAAGAAGATGCCGCCGGAGGCCGAGCCCTCCCTGTGCGGGACGACGCCGTCGTAGGCGAAGTCGGCGCCCAGTTCGCGCAGCAGCTTCTCGGCGGTGCGGACCTCGTCGAGGCTCTCGACCTCGAAGGAGAGGTGGTGCAGGCCGGGGGCGGCGGGGGCGAAGGCGCCGGTGCTCTGCTGCCAGAGCGTCACCACCAGGCGGCCGTCGCGGCCGAGCAGGGCGTAGCGGCGCTCGGGGTCGGTGCCCTCGGCGGTGACGTCGAGGCCGAACACGGCGCGGTAGAAGGCGATCGAGCGGGCCAGGTCGGTGACGTTCAGACCCACGTGGCCGGTCTGCAGGGTGCGGAGCTGGGTGGTGGACATGCCTGGTCACTCCCGGGGGCTTCGGTGTCCGGCGAGGCTCCTGCCTAACCGGTACTCATGAGAGTAGGAGTTAGGTGATGCATCGTCAACCAGTATTGGAGATGTGAATGGTTAGGTTTGCGGGCGGGCATGCGAAAGCCCCGTCGGCCTGCGGTGGCCGACGGGGCGTGGGGGAGGGAAGGTCAGGCCCACTCCCAGCGGATGCCGATGTGGCCCGGCTGCTGGTCCGGGGCCAGGACGTGGGCGCTCGCCGAGGCGCCGATCCAGAGCTGCTCGCGGCGGTGGTCGACGTCGGCGCCGGGCTCGCGGTCGTAGCGCTCGCAGTGGGCCGGGACGGCCGCCGGGTCGAAGTGCACCTGGAGCACGTACTCGCGGACCGGGGTGGCGAAGCGGCGGCTGTACTCCATGGTCGGGCCGCCGGGCGGGATCTCCACCTCGTACTCGAAGACCGTGCTGTCGCCCAGGCCGAGCGGGCGGTCCAGCATCAGCTCGGCGACGATCAGCCCGGCCTCCGGGCGGCGGCGCACCCGGCCCAGCCGGCCGTGCCGCACCGAGGTGATCTCCGGGCAGCCGGCCGCCTCCTCGTCGGCCATGTGCACCACCAGGCAGCGGCCGACGCCGCCGACCGTGGCGCGCACCACCTGGCGCATCCGCAGCAGGTTGCCGCGCCGCTCGGCGTCCACGTAGTAGGAGTCGTGGATGCTCAGCCGCTCCAGCTCGCCGGCCGGCGGGGCATTCAGCTCGGCGAAGATGTTGGCGATCTCCTGCTCGCCCGGCCAGACGTCCTCCAGCCCGAGGTGGCAGGTGTTGGCGGCGGCGGCCCAGCGGCCGCGCGGGCGCGGCGGGCCGAGCAGTGAGGAGAGCGCGCTGTGCGGCAGGCCGAGCAGCTCCTCCAGCAGGTGGACGGCGCGCAGCGAGCTGGCCCGCTCGGGCTGGCTGCGGCCGCGCCGCCAGTAGCTCAGGGTGGTGACGCTGACCCGGACGCCGCGGCCGGCCAGGGCGGCGCGGATGCGGTCCAGGCTGAGGCCGCTGGCCTCGATGGCCAGGTGCAGGGTGTCCGCGAAACCGCCGACCGGGGCGAGCCGGCCGGGGGACGGTGCGGGGACGGCGGCGGAAACCGGTCCGGGCGGGCCGGGGTGCTCCGTGTGCGATCCGACCAGCCGCAGCCGCGCGGCGTCCTGAGGTTGCTGTGCGGCCATACGGTGACCCTCCCCACCAGGTGAGTTCGGTGGGACCGGGCCGGCGCCGGGGCGCGCCGCCGACGGCTTCACCGAGCTTTGGGGAACCCTATGCACGGTCGAGAGGCTACGTCATCAGTCGTGCGTATGACAGTGGTCACGGCAGGTGGACCGAAGGGTTAGCGATCTTGAAACAGTCCGGAAACACGGGCCGTCGACCGGGCCCCGCGCACCGCCGCGGCGGGGCCGGGGACGGCCTCCGCCGGGGCGGGCCCTGACGGCTCCGCCCCGGCGGGGATCGGGTGGTGCGGTCGGGCGGTGGTCAGCCGACGTTCAGCGCGACGTCGTCGATCACGAAGCTGGTCTGCAGCGACGCGTCCTCGGTGCCGGTGAACTTGACGGTCACGGTCTGGCCGGCGAAGGAGGTCAGGTCCACGGTGCGCTGGACGTAGCCGGCGGCGGCGTTCGCGTTGGAGTAGGTCGCCAGGGTGGTGCCGTTGGCCTGGACGGTCAGCTTGTCGTACGCGGTGGTGCCGGTCTCCACGGTGTCGACGTGCAGCCAGAAGGTCAGCTTGGCGGAGGCGCAGCCGGCCGGGATCGAGACGGTCTGCGACAGGGTGTCGGTGTGGGCCGAGCCGTAGCCGTTCATCCAGGCCTTCCAGCTGCCCGAGTGGGCCGCCTGGGAGGAGCTGTTGTCGACCACGCCGGTGGAGGTGGCCCACGGGGCGGCGGTGCCGCTCTCGAAGCCGCCGTTGCCGACCAGCTGGGCGGCGGTGCAGCCGCCGGACGGCGGGGTGGTGGTGCCGCCGAGCAGGGCGGTGGTCAGCGCGTCGGCGACCGGGGTGCCCCAGCCGGTGACCTGGTCGTAGCCGGCCTTGGTGGAGAAGTCCTGGTTGGCGCCGGCGGTCACGTCGTGGAAGGTGCTGCCGTAGCTGCCGCTGTTGGCCACCGAGTACAGCCGCGGGCTCGCCTCGCCGAGGACCGGCTGGCCGGCGGCCTTGGCCTTCTGGTTGAACTGGGCCGCGTAGCCGGACCAGAGCGGTGCGGCGGCGCTGGTGCCGCCGTACACCTGCCAGCCGCCGACCGTGTAGATCGAGAAGCCGCTGGCCGGGTCGGCGTTGGAGGAGACGTCCGGGACGGTGCGCATGGTGCCGCTGACGCCGGTGCCGGTCTGCCAGCTCGGCTTGGCGAACACGGTGGAGACGCCGCCGCCGGCGGTGCTCCAGGCGCTCTCCGAGGAGTAGGTATTGCCGCTGGACACCTTGAGGTTGGTGCCGCCGACGCCGGTCTGGTGCGGGCTGGAGGCCGGGAAGTCGACGGCCTTGACGGACGAGCCGCTGGTGGAGCGGGTGCAGTCGCGGGAGCCGTCGTCGCCGGAGGCGGAGAAGATCGAGATGCCCTGGGCGGCGGCCTGCTTGAAGGCGTTGTCGACGGCCGTCATCGAGGAGGCGGTGGTGTCGGGCTCGCAGGAGCCCCAGGAGATCGAGATGACCGAGACCCGGTTGTCGGTCACGATCTTGTTGGCCATGTCGATCTCGCCCTGGTCGCTGTTGGGCGCCTCGTAGACCAGCTGGGTGGCCTTGGGGGCCACGCCGCGGACGATCTCGCTGTCCAGCTCGACCTCGCCCTGGCCCTCGCCCGGCTTGGAGTCGTAGTTGGCGCCGTCGACCGCGACCGTGGTGACGGCCGGGCCGCTCAGGCCGAACTGCGAGTCGTAGGTGGTCAGGTTCGTCGACTTGTAGCCGTCGAACTCCCAGAGCGCGACCGTCACGCCGGTGCCGTCCGCGCCGGTCCTGGTGAGGTTGTAAGCGCCGGTGTACTGGGCCGGGGACATGCCGCTCGGAGTGGCGGTGGCCGCGTTCGGGGTGACCGCGTTCGGCGTGGCCAGGCGGTTCTTGCGGACCGCGTGGTTGTCCAGGCCGCTGACGCCCTGGACCACGGCGGCCAGGTCGGACGGGATCGAGGCGGCGGCGTCGTTGGCGAAGAAGGCGCGCTGGAGCTGCGGGTCGAGGTACGCGCTCTCGTGCGTGCCGAAGGCCTGGGAGACCTGGGCGGTGGTGCCGTGGGCGTTGACCACCTGGCGGTTGGCGCTCACGTCGGTGACGGTCAGGCCCTGCTGGGCCAGGTACGTCCGGACCTGGTCGACGGCGGCCTGGGTCGGTCCGAACCGCGCGGTGAACTGCTCCGGCGTCAGGTAGTGGCCGTACTCCGGGGTGCCCGGGGTGGTGACCGCGGTGAGGAAGCGGTCCAGGGCGTCGGTGTCGCGCAGCTTCAGGCTGACGGACACCGAGATCTGCTGCGCCGCCGGAACGTCACCCTTCTTCTCCGAGTGGGCCACCGCCGGGTTCACGGTGTTCGGCAGGGCGACGCGCGGGGAGGCGTTGGGGGTGGCGGCCTGCGCGGTGGAGACACCGAGCGAGACGGCGGTCAGCGGCAGCACGGCTATCGCCGCGGCGAGGGCAAGGGAGCGGGGGCGCAACGGATCCTCCTCCGGCCGGCTGTGGGGGCCGGCAAGGGGCCAGGCGTTCAGGGGGTCCAGAACGCTGGCTCGAACATGACAGAACCCGTGTGCGAATTGGATCATGACCAGGCAATTCGTTGCTAAAAAACAGTCAACTGTGGAGGCCCCGGAACTCGGTGGTTCCATTCAGTGAATGGCCGGGAATCCGGTCACGGTCCAGACCAGTCGGAGCCGATCGGGCCGGACGTAGAATCGGACCGAGCCGAGGGAGGACGATGACTGACGTGCAGCCGGACCCGAGGGACCCGCGGCCGCTGATCGGCGAGCCGCTCGCGCTCGACCTGGTCAACACGCGCTGGGCCGGCACCCCCGTCAACGACCTGCTCACCGGCGTCGAGGGGTACGCGGTCTGGCTCTCCTCCGCCGGGCTGAGCGGACGCTGCGCGGCCGACGAGGCGGGCCTGGCGGCGATCCGCCGGGCCCGTGACGCGATCCGGTCGGCCGCCCAGGACGCCCGCGAGCTGGGCGAGTTGGGATCACCGGCACGGGACGGACTGGACGCCGTACTGGCGCACGGACGGATCCGGCGGACGGCGGCTCCGGGCGGGGCCGAGGACCGGATCGAGGTCGACCGGCCGGAGTGGCTGGCGCCCTGGCTGGCGGCGGACGGCTTCCTCGGACTGCTCGGCCAGGGGGCGCACCGGATCAAGCAGTGCGCCCACGAGGCGTGCATCCTGCACTTCTTCGACGCCTCGCAGAACGGCCGCCGGCGGTGGTGCCGGATGGCGGTCTGCGGGAACCGGGCGAAGGCGGCGCGGCACTACGTGAAGGCGCGGGGTTGACCGACGACCGGTCGGCGGGGCGCTCGGCCGGCGGGGCGCGGCGGCGGGTCGGGCGCGGGGACGGACGCAGGGCGACGGTGCGCGGGGCCGGGCGACGGGCGGGCGCGCGGGGGGCCGCGCACCCGCCCGAGGGGCGGTCAGGCCGGGGTGCCGAGCCAGTCGGTGAGGGCGGCGCGCAGCTCGCCCTGGCCCGGGTCGACGGAGGCCCAGGCGACGTAGCCGTCCGGGCGGATCAGCAGCACGGTGTCGCGCAGCTTGCCGTGCGGGTCGGCGGGGGCGGCGGAGACCATGCGGTCGGCCCAGGGCTCGGCGGCGGCCAGCTCGTCATTGCTGACCAGGACGAACTTCCCGGCGCGCAGCGCCTCGTAGAGCCGTTCGGGGGCGGCCGGGGCGCCGTCGACGGGCTTGCTCAGGGCGGTCAGCCGCAGGTCCGGGACGCGCTTGCCGACCTGCGGGTGGGCGTCCTTGGGGGCCGGGTAGGAGATGCCGATGCCGGAGACCAGCTTGGCGCCGCGCTCGGTGACCGGGTCGAGGTGGCCGCCCAGCGCGGTGAGCGCCCCGCGCAGGGCGCGGGTGGGGGCGGACTCGGCGAGCGCCAGCCGGATCAGCGCGCCGGAGGTGCGCAGCACCGTCCGGCCGACCGGGTGCCGCTCGGTCTGGTAGGTGTCCAGCAGGGCGTCGGTGGCGTGCCCCCGGACCGCGGCGGCGAGCTTCCAGGACAGGTTGGCGGCGTCCTGGAGGCCGGTGTTCATGCCCTGGCCGCCGGCCGGCGAGTGGCAGTGCGCGGCGTCGCCGGCCAGGAAGACCCGGCCGGAGCGGTAGTTGGGGGCCTGCCGCTCGTCGCTGTGGAAGGTGGAGCTCCAGCGCACCTCCCGCAGGCCGTAGTCCTCGCCGAGGATGGCCCCGAGGAGGGCGGTGAGCTGCTCGGCCGTGGGGGCGGTGCCGTCAGGGTGGCGCTCCTCGCGGTCCCAGGCGATGACCCGGAACCAGCCGTCGCCGAACGGGGCGACGAAGGCGAAGCCGGCCTGGTTGGCGCCGACGGTGATCGCCTGGGTGGGCTCGCGCTCCAGCCGGACGTCGGCCAGCACCACCGAGTCGACCACCGACTCCCCGGGGAACGGGATGCCCAGCAGGTCGCGGACGGTGGAGTGGACGCCGTCGGTGGCGACCGCGTACGCGGCGCGGTGGCTCCGCCCGTCCCGGGTCTCCACGGTCACGCCCTCGGCATCCTGGTGCAGTCCGGTGACCTCGGCGCCGCGCAGCACGGTGGCGCCGGCCTCCTGCGCGCGCTCCAGCAGCAGCCGTTCGACGTTGTACTGCGGGGTGATCAGGACGAACGGGAAGCGGGTGGGCAGCGAGCCGAGGTCGATGCCGAAGCGGTCGAACATCCGCAGCTCGGCGAGCGGCCGGCCGGTGGCGATCAGCTCCTCGGCCAGGCCCCGGGCGTCCAGCAGCTCCAGGCTGCGGGCGTGCACGGCGAAGGCCCGGGTGAGGTTGGATCCGGCGGCCCGCTTCTCCAGTACGGTGACGCCGACTCCGGAGGCGGCGAGGTCGCCGGCCAGCAGCAGTCCGGTCGGTCCGGCACCGACGATCAGGACATCGGTTTCGGTCGTCGGCTTCACGGCCATGTACTCAGCTCCCGTTGTTCGGAGGGCGGTCGGACGCCGTTCCCGGCGTCCTCCCAGCCTCCATCATCGCGGGCGCGGTCGGAGCTGTGAACCGCCGGGCCCCGGCGGTCGGTGACCGCCGGGGCCCGGGGGCACCATCGGCCCGGTTCCTTCCGGGCTCAGGCGTGGCGGCGGACCTCCACCGTGCGGAACCGGTTGGCGACGAACGCGCCGTCGCAGTAGGCCGAGTTGGCGGCCGGGTTGGCGCCGGTGCCGTGCAGGTCGGAGAAGGCCGCGGTCTGGTTGGGGTAGACCCCGCCGGTCAGGTTGAGCGAGAGCGAGACGCCGGCGTCCAGCGCCGCCTCGACCAGCAGCGCCTCCACCTCGGGCGAGGTGGTGTAGCCGGAGGCGGTCATGGCGCCCTTCTCGCGGACCGTGGTGCGCAGCAACTCGACGGCGGCGGCGGTGGATTCGACGGCGACGGCGAAGGAGACCGGGCCGAAGCACTCGCTGCGGAAGACCGCGCGGTCGTCCGGCTTGTCGGCGTCCAGCTTGACCAGCGCCGGAGTGCGGACGGTCGCGCCGGGGAAGTCCGGCGAGACCACCGCGCGCGGGGCGAGCGCGAGTTCGCCGTACTCGCCGCCGGCCGCGGCCGCCGAGCGCTGCAGCACCCCGGGGTTGACCACGGCGCCGAGGATCGCGGCGGCGCGGGCGTCGTCCGAGAGCAGGCCCTCGATGGCGCCGGCCAGGTCGGTGACCACCTGGTCGTAGGTCTTGTCGCCCTGGTCGGTGGCGATGCCGCCGCGCGGGATCAGCACGTTCTGCGGAGTGGTGCACATCTGGCCGCTGTAGAGCGAGAGCGCGAAGGCCAGGTTGCCCAGCATGCCCTTGTAGTCGTCGGTGGAGTCGATCACGACCGCGTTGACGCCGGCCTTCTCGGTGTACACCTGGGCCTGCCTGGCGTGCTCCTCCAGCCAGTCGCCGAAGGCGGTGGAGCCGGTGTAGTCGATGATCCTGATCTCCGGGCGGACCGCGAGGGTCGCGGCGACGGTGCCGCCCTCGTGCTCGGCGGCCAGGCAGACCAGGTTGGCGTCGAAGCCGGCCTCGGCGAGCACCTCGCGGGCGGTCCGGACGGTCAGCGCGAGCGGCAGCACGGCCCGCGGGTGCGGCTTGACCAGCACCGGGTTGCCGGTGGCCAGCGAGGCGAAAAGGCC
Organism: Kitasatospora sp. NPDC001547; assembly: GCF_042894165.1. Taxonomy (NCBI): domain Bacteria; kingdom Bacillati; phylum Actinomycetota; class Actinomycetes; order Kitasatosporales; family Streptomycetaceae; genus Kitasatospora; species Kitasatospora sp. NPDC001547. The sequence continues at coordinate 11,320 of NZ_JBIAVL010000025.1, forward strand.
CGGGTAGCCGTTCCAGGTGGGGAAGGTGTTGCAGCCGATCAGCAGCGCGAGGCCGCGCGGGACGACGGTGAACTCCTTGGTCATCACCAGCGGGTCGCGCTTGCCCTGGGGCTTGGTCCAGCCGGCCTGCCGCGGCAGCCGGGTCTGCTCGGCGTAGGCGTAGGCGACGGCCTCCAGGCCGCGGTCCTGGGCGTGCGGGCCGCCGGCCTGGAAGGCCATGCCGTAGGCCTGGCCGGTGGTGTGCATGACGGCCTGGGCGAACTCGTGGGAGCGGGCGTTGATCCGGTGCAGGATCTCCAGGCAGACGGCGGCGCGCTCCAGCGGGGTGGCGGCGGCCCAGCCGGGGCGGGCGGCGGTGAGCGCGGCGATCAGCGCGTCCGGGCCGGCGTGCGGGTAGGTGATGCCCAGCTCGACGCCGTACGGGGAGGCCTCGCCGCCGACCTGGTCGCCGTCGGTGGGGTGGCCGTCGAGGGCGAAGGGCTTGCCGAGCAGGGCGTCGAAGGCGGCCTTGCCGTCCGCCGGGCCGCTCTCGCCGTACGCCTTCGGGAACTCGGGGTAGGGCGACCAGTAGTCGCGCTCGGCGGCGGCGGCGAGCGCGGCGTCCAGGGTGGCCTGGTGGCGCTCGACCAGCTCGCTGACGAGGGGGTGGGTGACCGCTGCGGACATCTGTGCGCTCCTCGGAGGGCCTCGAAAAGCAGGACGGGACACGTCACAGAGTAACCGAACGATCGGTCGGCTCAAGAGGGGGCGGCGGAGCGGATCCCCCGGGAACGCGCGAAGGGGCGCGTCCGTCGCGGACGCGCCCCCGTGGGCTCAGACGATCCGGGTCTACGGCACGCCCAGTTCGAAGATGAGGTACCCGGCGTACCAGCCGGAGGCGACCGCCCCGGTGCCCAGCACGGTGGCCAGCACCGGCAGGCTGAGCTTGCGCATCCCCACCGCCAGCGCGATGAACAGCGGGAACACGGGCATCAGGTAGCGCGAGACGTTGCCGAAGATGCCCAGGCTGCCGAGCACCGAGACGATCGTGGCCAGGGTGTAGGCGGTCAGCACCAGCGGCGGGCGCAGCCGGAACAGCAGCACGATCAGCACCGGCAGGCTGAACACGATCAGGGTGGCGAGGAGGTCCGGCGCCGGGAAGCCGTAGGGGTAGTCGGCGCGGCCCAGCAGCACCCCGCGGATCGCGTGCCAGGTGCCCTGGCCCCAGTCGAAGTAGTGCATCCAGGCGTCCTGCTGGATCCGGAAGTAGCCGCCCCACTCGCCGGTCCGCCAGCCCACCCAGCCGACGTAGCCGAGCAGGCCGAGCGGGGCCGTCAGCATCGCGGCCAGCGGGCGCGCCACGCCGCTCTCCCGGCGGTACAGGTCGACGATCGCGGCCAGGCCGACGGCGCCTATCAGGGCCGCCGAGGTCGGCCGGTTGAGCCCGGCGACCAGCGTGATCGCCCCGGCCGTGAGCCATTGCCTGGTCATCACGGCGTAGCAGGCCCAGGCGGCCAGCGCGACGAAGAGGGAGTCCGAGTAGACCGCCCACTGCGCACCCGAACCCGGGACGATCGCCCACAGCCCGGCCGCGATCACGCCCGACCGGACGTCGCCGGTCATCTTCTCCACCACGGCGTGGATGCCGGCCGCGGCGAACAGCGAGGCCACCACCGAGACCAGCATCCCGGCGCCGTACAGGCCCAGGCCGGTGCCCTCCGAGACCAGCCGCATCAGGCCCGGGTAGAGCGGGAAGAACGCGGCCGAGTTCTGCTCGATGGTGTAGCCGAGCGGGCCGTTGGGGATCGGGACGAGCGCCGGGTGGTAGCCGAACTGGGCCACCTGCTGGTACCACCAGCCGTCCCAGCTGGCCACCACGTCCCAGGGGTTGGCGCCGCCGCCGAACCGGGCCGGCTTCTTCGCGTAGTCACCGGCGAAGGAGAGCAGCTTCATGAAGACGGTGAAGCCGACCAGCTTCAGCACCGCGTAGCACCACACGGCCGGTCCGAACCGGACCACCAGGGCGCGGCCGCGCTCCTGCCAGCTGCGCGCGGCGCCGTCCGGTTCCCCGCTGCGCGGCTCTGGCGCGTCGGAGGCGACTGCCGGTATTGCGTTCATCAGCCGTGGACCCCAGTGCTCTGGACGTGAACGGATCGTCCGGAGAGTCTAGGGCCTGCGCCTTCCGGTTGGTGTGGACCAGCGGGACCCGATCGCGTACCGCCGCGGGCGGCCGGGGATACTCGGAGGATGGCCGATCACACCACGCGCACCGCCTACACCGTGGAGTCACTGCTCGCGGTGACCGTCGACGTCTTCAACGAGCGCGGCTACGACGGCACCTCGATGGAGGACCTGTCCCGGGCGGCCGGGATCTCCAAGTCCTCCATCTACCACCACGTGCGCGGCAAGGAGGAACTGCTGCGGCTGGCGGTCGGGCGGGCGCTGGACGGGCTGTTCGCGATCCTGGCCGAGCCGGCCGCGGTCGGGGGGCCGGCGGTGGAGCGGCTGGAGCACGTGGTGCGGCGCACCGCCGAGGTGCTGCTGGCGGAGCTCCCGTACGTGACGCTGCTGCTGCGGGTGCGCGGCAACACGGCCACCGAGCAGTGGGCGCTGGAGCGCCGGCGGGACTTCGACCACCAGGTCGCCGAGCTGCTGCGGGCGGCGGTCGCGGACGGCTCGCTGCGCGCGGACGTGGAGCCGCGGCTGGCCACCCGGCTGCTGTTCGGGATGATCAACTCGATCGTGGAGTGGTACCGGCCCGGGCTCAAGGCCGCCGACGGGGTCGCGGACGCGGTGGTGCACCTGGCCTTCGACGGGCTGCGGGCGCGCTGACCCTCCGGAGCCGGCCGCTCAGAGCGGCGGTACCTGGTCGGTGCAGCCGCTCAGAGCGGCGGCACCTGGTCGGTCTCCTCGAAGACCAGCATGGTGCGGGTGCCGAGCACCTGGGGGATGGACTGGATGCTGCCCAGCACCAGCTCCCGCAGGGCCTTGTTGTCGGCGGTGTGCACCAGCAGCAGGACGTCGAAGTCCCCGCCGACCAGCGCGATGTGGGCCACCCCGGGCAGCTCCAGCAGCTGCTCGCGCACCGTCCGCCAGGAGTTCTGGACGATCTTCAGGGTGACGTACGCCGACGCGCCCTGGCCGGCCCGTTCGTGGTCCACCCTGGCGGTGAAGCCGCGGATGATGCCGTCCTCGACCATCCTGGAGATCCGGGCGTACGCGTTGGCCCGGGACACGTGCACCCGCTCGGCCACCGAGCGGATGGAAGCGCGACCGTCCTGCTGCAGCAGCCGCAGGATCGACCGGTCGACCCGATCGAGTCTGGACGTCTGTTCAGCCGACATGACCCCCCACCCCCACCGTTTGGACGTACTGCCACCAGTCGACCGCCGAACAGGCCGAATGTCCACCACCTTGTCACGCTTCTGGTCAAGATGAACAGACGACCGAACAATCGGTAGGGAGCCCCCGCCACCCCTGGAGGTGCCCCGAGATGACCGTTCTCGACCACAGACACCACACCGGCGTGCCCGGTTGGCTGCCCGGCGCCACCGCTCCGCGCACCGACCCGGCGCCCCTTCTCCCGGACCTCTCCCCCGTCCGGGCGCTCGGCACCCCCGCGCTGGAGAAGTACGACCCGGCCCTGCTGCGCGAGCTCTACCGCCGTCTGGTCGTCGGCCGCCGCTACAACCAGCAGGCCACCACCCTGACCAAGCAGGGCAGGCTCGCCGTCTACCCCGCGTCCACCGGCCAGGAGGCCTGCCAGGTCGCCGCCGCGCTGGTGCTCGGCGAGCGCGACTGGCTCTTCCCCAGCTACCGCGACACCCTCGCCGTGGTCTCCCGGGGCGTCGACCCGCTGGAGGCGCTGACCCTGCTGCGCGGCAGCGCCCACACCGGCTACGACCCGCGGGCCAGCCGCACCGCCCCGCTCTGCACCCCGCTCGCTACCCAGGCCCCGCACGCCGTCGGGCTGGCGCACGCCGCCCGGCTGCGCGGCGAGCCGGTGGTCGCGCTGGCGATGCTCGGCGACGGCGGCACCAGCGAGGGCGACTTCCACGAGGCGCTGAACTTCGCGGCCGTGCTGGGTGCCCCGGTGGTCTTCCTGGTGCAGAACAACGGCTACGCGATCTCCGTCCCGCTCAGCGCCCAGTCCGCCGCGCCGAGCCTGGCCCACAAGGCCGTCGGCTACGGCATGCCGGGCCGGCTGGTGGACGGCAACGACGCGCCCGCCGTGCACTCGGTGCTGACCGAGGCGGTCGAGCGGGCCCGGGCCGGCGGCGGCCCGACCCTGGTCGAGGCGCTGACCTACCGGATCGAGGCCCACACCAACGCCGACGACGCCACCCGCTACCGCACCGAGCCCGAGGTGGCCGCCTGGCGGGAGCACGACCCGATCCTGCTGATGGAGCGCGCGCTGCGCGGCCTCGGCGTGCTGGACGACCGGCTGGTCCGGGAGGCGGCCGACGAGGCGGAGGCGCTGGCGGCCCGGATGCGGGCCGAGTTCCACGCCGACCCGGACCTGGACCCGATGTCGCTCTTCACCCACGTCTACGCCGAACCGACCCCCCAACTTCGCGAACAGGCAGCGCAGTTGGCCGCCGAGCTGGCCGCCGAGGCGGAGGTGGCGGACTGATGGCGACCGCGACACCCGTGCGCACCGCGTCCATGGCGCAGGCGCTCAACTCCGCGCTGCGGGACGCCATGCGCGAGGACCCGGCGGTGCACGTGCTCGGCGAGGACGTCGGCGCGCTCGGCGGCGTCTTCCGGATCACCGACGGGCTCACCGCCGAGTTCGGCCCGGAGCGCTGCCTGGACACCCCGCTGGCCGAGGCCGGCATCCTCGGCACCGCGATCGGCATGGCGATGTACGGGCTGCGCCCGGTAGTCGAGATGCAGTTCGACGCCTTCGCCTACCCGGCGCTGGAGCAGCTGTTCTCGCACGTCGCCAAGATGCGCAACCGCACGGCGGGCAGGCTCCCGCTGCCGATCACCGTCCGCATCCCGTACGGCGGCGGCATCGGCGGCGTCGAGCACCACAGCGACGCCTCCGAGGCGTACTACACCAGCACCCCCGGCCTGCACGTGGTCACGCCGGGGACGGTGGCCGACGCGTACGGGCTGCTGCGCGCCTCGATCGCCTCCGACGACCCGGTGGTCTTCCTGGAGCCCAAGCGGCTCTACTGGGGCAAGGCCGGGTTCGACCCGGCGGCGCCGGTCGAGCCGATCGGCCGGGCGGTGCTGCGGCGCACCGGCACCTCCGCCGTGCTGATCACCTACGGCCCCTCGCTGCCGGTCTGCCTGGAGGCGGCGGAGGCGGCGCGGGCCGAGGGCTGGGACCTCGCGGTGCTGGACCTGCGCACCCTGGTCCCGTTCGACGACGAGACGGTCTGCCGGGTGGTGCGCTCGCTCGGCCGGGCCGTGGTGGTGCACGAGGCCAGCGGCTTCGGCGGCACCGGCGCGGAGATCGCCGCCCGGGTCACCGAGCGCTGCTTCCACCACCTGGCCGCGCCCGTGCTGCGGGTCACCGGCTTCGACGTGCCGTACCCGCCGCCGATGCTGGAGCACCACCACCTGCCCGGGGTGGACCGGATCCTGGATGCGGTCGCCCGGCTCCAGTGGGAGGACCGAGGATGATGCCCGTCGTACGGGAGTTCCGGCTGCCCGACCTCGGTGAGGGGCTCACCGGGGCGGAGGTGGTGCGCTGGATGGTCGAGGTCGGCGAGGTGATCGCGGTCGACCAGCCGGTGGTGGAGGTGGAGACCGCCAAGGCCGTGGTGGAGGTGCCCTGCCCGTACGGCGGGGTGGTCACCGCGCGGTACGGCGCGGAGGGCGAGGAGATCGCCGTGGGCGCGCCGCTGGTGACGGTCGCGGTGGGGCCGTCGGAGGGGGGCGTCGCCGAGGCTCCGGACGGGCCCGCCGCCGTGGCGGCGGAGGTCGAGCGGCCGCTGGTCGGGTTCGGGGTCGCCGAGCCGGGTCGGAGCGGGCGGCGGCGCCGGGTCGGGGCGGGTGCCGCCGCCGGTGGCGCGGTTGCGCCGGTTGCTCCGGTCGGGCCGGTGACTCCGGCGGTTCCGGTGGCTCCGGCCGGGCCGGCGGTGGTGCCGGTGATCTCGCCGCTGGTGCGGCGGCTGGCCCGGGAGCAGGGGGTCGACCTGGCCGCGCTCGCCGGGAGCGGGCCGGACGGGCTGATCATGCGCGCGGACGTCGAGCGGGCGGTCGCGGCCAGGGTGGCCGCGCCGGTGCCTGCCGCGCAGGTGCCTGCCGGGCCGGTGCCCGCCGGGCCGGCCGTGCGGGACGGTGTGGTCCCGCTGCGCGGGCTGCGCAAGGCGGTGGCCGAGAAGCTCAGCCGCAGCCACCGGGAGATCCCGGCGGCGACTTGCTGGGTGGACGCGGACGCCACCGAACTGATGGCACTGCGACGGCAGTTGAACGCCACGCCGGGGCCGAAGGTGAGCGTGCTGGCGCTGCTGGCGCGGATCTGCACGGTCGCGCTGGCGCGCTTCCCGGAGCTCAACTCCTCGGTGACCGAGGACGGTTCGGGCATCGTCCGGCACTCGGCGGTGCACCTGGGCTTCGCCGCGCAGGGCGAGCGCGGGCTGGTCGTCCCGGTGGTGCGGGACGCGCAGGGCCGGAGCACCGAGCAACTCGGCGAGGAACTCGGCAGGTTGACCGAGGCTGCGCGCAGTGGCGCGCTCACCCCGGCCGAACTGACCGGCGGAACCTTCACGTTGAACAACTACGGGGTGTTCGGCGTGGACGGCTCCACCCCGATCCTCAACCACCCGGAGGCGGCGATGCTCGGCGTCGGCCGGATCGTCGCCAAACCCTGGGTCCACCAGGGGGAGTTGGCGGTGCGCGAGGTGACCCAGCTGTCGTTCACCTTCGACCACCGGGTCTGCGACGGCGGGACGGCCGGCGGCTTCCTGCGGTTCGTCGCGGACTGCGTGGAGCAGCCGGGGATGCTGCTGCGGCAGCTCTGAGCAGGGTCGTTCCCGGGCAGGGCGGCACGGTCGCCCTGGGTGTGCGGAGGGGCACCCAGGGCGACCGCGGACCGAGGAGAGTAGCGCGTTCCGGGCCCGGATGTCCGGGCTTCGCGTGATTCGTCGGGCGGGCCGTCCGGCCGTGCCACGCTGCCTTGGCGTCAGCAGAGACAAGCCAGGTGGCGCAGGTCGGCCGGAGGCGAAACGATTCTCTTGGGTACTCGAAACGTAGCGGTGAAGTCCCGCGGAACAGTCCTGGTCCGCACCGGGCACGGCTCGGCGGGGGTCGCCTCCGTCCCGGGCCTGTCCCAGTCCGTGTCCCTGTCGGAGCCCGCGTCCCCGTCGGACTGCGCGTCCCCGTGGGAGTCCGTGTCCGAGCGGGCCCCGTCGCGGCGGACGGCCGTCCGGCCACCGATGCCGCTGGACCCGCCGGACCGGCCGCCGGTGGTGGCGGCCGACGCGCCGACGGCGGTGCTGCCGCCGGTTCCACTGCCGCCGGTTCCGCTGCTGGAGCCCGTCCGGCCGGTGATCCCGGCCCGGCCGGTGCAGCCGCCGGCCGTGCCCGCTCCCGTGCCCGCGTCCGCTTTCGCGCCCGCGCCCGTTCATGCCCCCGCCGCCCCCGCCGCCTTCCGCCCGCTGTTCGTCGACGCGCCCGGCCACAACTGGGCCGGGCCGGGCGACCGGTGGAGCGACGCCTGGGGCGTGCCGACCCCCGTCGGGCAGCTCCCGGCCGCGCCCGTCGCCGCCGCGCTCCCCGCTGCCGGGCAGGTCGGGCCCGCCGATCTGCCGCTCACCGCCCGCGACGTCGAGCTGGTCCGGGCCGGCCTGGCCGCCGTCGAGCCGGTCGCGGACCGCGCCACCGCGCACTTCTACGCGCTGCTGTTCCTGCGCCACCCCGAGCTCCGCTCGTTCTTCCCCGCCGCCATGGACGTCCACCGCGACCGGCTGTTCCGCACCCTGCTGGCCGTCGTGCGCGAGATCGACCGGCCGGTGGCCCTGCGCGCCATGCTGGCCGGGCTCGGCCGCAGCCACCGCCGGTACGGCACGCTGGCCGGCCACTACGTCGCGGTGGAGGAGTGCCTGGTGCGGACGCTGGCCCGGTACGCCGGCGAGCGCTGGGACGCCGAGGCGGAGTCGGCCTGGCGCCGCGCCTACCGGATGGTCGCCTCGACCATGATCGAGGCCGCCGAGGAGGACGCCCGCACCTCGCCGCCCTGGTGGCAGGGCGAGATCGTCCGGCACGAGCGCCGCACCCGGGCCGTCGCGGCGATCACCGTCCGGCCGGACCAGGCGTACCCGTTCCGGGCCGGGCAGTACGCCGCCCTGGAGACGCCCTGGTGGCCGCGGGTCTGGCGGCACTACTCCTTCGCCGCCGCGCCCCGCCCGGACGGGCTGCTGACCTTCCACGTCAAGGCCGTCCAGGCGGGCTGGGTGAGCAACGCGCTGGTCCACCGGGCCGCACCCGGGGACGTGCTGCGGCTCGGCCCGGCCACCGGCTCGATGACCGTCGACCACGCGGCCGGGCCGGACCTGCTCTGCCTCGGCGGCGGCACCGGCATCGCGCCGATCCGGGCCCTGGTCGAGGAGGCCGCCGCGCACGGGGCGTCCGGCCGCCGGGTCGAGGTGTTCTACGGGGCCCGCCGGGCCGAGGAGCTGTACGAGCTGGCCGCACTGCGCGAACTGGCCGCCCTGCACCGGTGGCTGACGGTCCGTCCGGTGCTGTCGGGCGGCGGCCCGGCCGGGGGCGTGCTGACCGGCGAACTGCCCGAGGTGGTCGGCCGGTTCGGCTCGTGGGCCGGCCACGAGGCGGTGCTCAGCGGGCCGCCCGCGATGGTGCACCGGGGCGTGGGGGTGCTGGTGCGCGCCGGGGTGCCGGCCGAGCGGATCCGGCACGACCTGGCCGGCGACCTGGCCGGCGGGTGATCAGCCGAGATCGGGTGCGAGGAGCGCGCGGATGCCCTCGATGTTGGCCGCCAGGTACGCCCGCAGCCGGGGCGGGACCACGTTGACCGAGGTGACGCCCTCGCGGGTGAACGGCAGCCGGACCACCTCGTACTCGCCGTTGGGGTCGGTCACCTCGGGCCCGTGCCGCCGGCTGAGGTCCATCGAGGCGAGCCGGCAGACGAAGAAGTGCTGCACCTTGACCCCGTGGGGGTGCAGCGGGGTGCCGTCGTCGTGGTGGGTGTGGCTGATGGTGTCGACGAAGGCGGGCACCACGTCCACGACCTTGCCGCCGAGCTCCTCGTCCACCTCGCGGTGCAGCGCCTCGACCACCGTCCGGTCCTCGCGTTCGACGCCGCCACCGGGGGTGATCCAGTACGGGTGCGGCGAACCGGGCCGGACCCGCCGGATCAGCACGATCGAGGCCGGGCCGTCCGGATCGTCCGGATCCAAGTCCAGCAGGATCGCCCGCGCGGTGCGCTTGACGACCGGGCGCGGTGGCGGAGTGCGGTTCTCGGGGCCCATGGCAACCTCCGGGACTGGCGCGTTGTGCGGGAGTCTCCCGCGCCGGGGAGGGGGCGAAACCCGGGGAACGGGTCGAAACGCACCGGGAACGGGTCGAAACGCCGACCTGGTCGGGTGCGTCCGTTCGGGGCCCCGCTGTGCTGCAATGAGCAGCCACCGGGCACATGGGAGGCTTCGCTCCGCATGCCCGGGCCGGGCAGGGACCTGCACGAGGGACTCGGGCTGAGGGTCGGGTGGTACGGATCGATTCGCACGGCTTTTCGAAGAACGACGGCCTCCCGGGACGGCGCCGGCGTGCCGCACGCCCATGGCCGCAGGAGGGCCGGGGCGGTGAGCCCGTCGTTCATTCTCTGGCCGCACTTGGTCTAGACCGCTCCCGATTCGTTCACCATTTGAAAAAGCACACCTTGTCCATGACATCCGCAAACATGGACGATGGTGATCGAACGTGGATTGGTTGCCTAAACCGTCACAAAAACCGTCGAAACCATGTCCGGCCGCCATCGGACCAAGCGAACCGACGGCGCGGGCTGAACGAGAGGTACTGGCGCCATGCAGCACAGCACAGTCCAGGGTCACCTGGTGATGAACCTCGTGGTCTCGCACGAGCTCTCCTTCCGCCTCCTGGTGGACCTGGGGTACGACGCGGACGACCCGTACGCCGTCCGGCTCACCTTCCACCTGCCCGGCGACGCCCCGGTCACCTGGTACTTCGCGCGGGAGCTGCTGCTCGACGGGCTCAGCGGGCCCGCGGGCGAGGGCGACGTGCACATCCGCCCGGTCGGCGAGGAGCTCTCGGAGGTCCGCATCGTGCTGCGCTCCCCCGACGGCGACGCCCTGCTGTGCGCCTCCTCCGCGCCGCTGATCGCCTTCCTGGCGCGCACCGACCGGCTGGTGCCGGTGGGCCAGGAGTCCACCGGGCAGGACATCGACGCCCAGCTCGCCGACCTGCTCAAGGGGCGTGAGAACGCGGGGTGAGCGGTCCGGCAGGCGACGCAGGCACGACGAAGGGGCCCGCACCCGGTGAACAACCCGGGTGCGGGCCCCTTCCGGCCGCCCGCACGACACCGCTCAGTCGTCGTCCAGGGCCAGGTGCAGGCCCCACGAGACCAGGCTGATGATCAGTGAACCGACCAGCGCGGAGACGAAGTTGGTCACGTGGAAGTCCAGGCTCAGCTTCCCGGAGGCCCAGGAGGTGAGCAGGAGCATCAGGGCGTTGATCACGAAGGTGATCAGGCCCAGCGTGAGGATGAACAGCGGGAACGAGAACAGCTTGACCACCGGCTTGATCAGCCAGTTCACGACGCCGAAGACGACGGCGACGCCGAGCACCGTGAGCGCCTTGTGCTGCCAGTCCGCGTTCCCCTGGGCGAGTTGGATGCCGCTGACGATCCAGGCGGCGACCCAGATGGCCGCCGCGTTGATCAGTGTCTTGATGACGAAACCCTTCATGCCGCCCAAGCCTGGCAGGAACCCCCGTCCCGGCGGAACCACCACACGGCGGGTTGGTGTTGAATGCCCCTGGTCCGGGAGGTGGACGGACCGGTCCGCGAACGAGGGAGGACGGCGGCGGTGAAGCTCTTCCGGCTGGACGAACTGGACGCCGAACGGGCGGCCAACGACGGCGCGTACCTGCGGTTCCTGCGCGAACCGCGGATGTCCGCCGGGCTGTACGCGCTGGCCCCCGGCGACACCGACACCCAGACCCCGCACGACCAGGACGAGATCTACCAGGTGATCAGCGGCCGGGCCGAACTCACCGTCGGCTCCGAGACCGCGACGGTCGGGCGCGGCACGGTGGTGTACGTGCCGGCCGGCACTCCGCACCGGTTCCACCACGTCACCGAGGAACTGCGGGTACTGGTGGTGTTCTCCCCGCCGGAGGACTGAACGCCCGGGCGTCGGAGGACGCGTGCGGCCCGCCGGTTAGGGTCGCGTCATGAGCACCAAGACGCTGACCGAAGAACTCTGGGCGGCCATCGAGCCGGTGTACGCCGAGATCCTCGCCCACCCCTTCCTGGCCGGGCTCACCGACGGCACCCTGCCGCGCGAGGCCTTCCGCCACTTCGTCGTCCAGGACTCGCACTACCTGCGCGACTACGCCCGCGCGCTCGCCGTCTGCGCCGCCAAGGCGCCCGGCGAGGAGGACGTCCGGGCCTTCGCCGACGACGCGGTCGGCGCGCTGGCCGCCGAGCAGGGCATGCACGCCGAGTTCCTGACCGCCTTCGGCGGCAGTGCCGAGCAGGCCGCCGCCGAGCCGGTGCTGCCCACCACCCGGGCGTACACCAGCTACCTGCTGGCCACCGTCTACGGGGGCTCCTTCGCCGAGGCGGTCGGCGCGGTGCTGCCCTGCTACTGGATCTACGCCCGGGTCGGCGAGGCGCTGCTCGCCCAGGGCTCGCCCGACCCGCTCTACGCCAAGTGGATCTCCACCTACGGCGACGAGGCCTTCCAGTCGGTCGTCCGCCGGGTGCTGGCGCTCACCGACCGGCTGGGCGAGGAGCTCTCCGCGGCCGAACGCCGCAGGGTGGTCGAGCACTTCGTGACCACCTCGCGCTACGAGTGGATGTTCTGGGACGCCGCCTGGCGCGGCGAGCGCTGGCCGGTCTGAGCCGTGCGCCGGTCGGTCAAGCCGTGCGCCGGCCGGTCCGATTCGGGTGCGCGCCCGCCGTCCGGGCCGTGCACCGGACGGCGGGCGCGCGCGGTGCAGGGTCAGCCGGTGACGAAGTAGCCGGTCAGGTCGGCGACGACGTCGGCCGCGGCGCCGTGGTTGTAGACCGAGTACGTGCCCGAGGCCGTCACGGCGGTGGACACCGAGTTGGCGACGGTCCGGCCGGGCTCGACGTTGACGGTGGAGGTGTTCGGCGGCTGGCCCCCGCCCGGGAAGACGGTGAGGTGGCCGAAGTCGGTGACGTCGGTGACCGTGACGTTGGCCTCCACGCCCACGACGTTCGGGACGGAGCCGTCCGTCGGCACCGCCTGGACGGCCGCGGTCGCCCCCCGCTGGAGCATGCCGCCGGTGACCCGGGTGTCGAGGTTCCGTACCGGCGTCCTGAGCGCGCTGAACAGGCCCTTCCCGGACGGCCCGTAGTAGCCGACGACGTCGACGATCACGTGCACCCAGCCGGCCCGGTTGTAGACGTCGATGCTCCCGTCCGCTCCGACCGGCACCACGACCTGGTTCGCGACGGTCGATCCCACCGGGAAGTTGACGTTGGAGCCCTTGGCGGGCCGCGGCTTCCCGGTCGGGTACGCGGTCAGGAAGCTGTCCCAGGAGCCGTCCGTGGTGGTGACGTTGAGGACCACCGAGGTGGCGTCCGCGGTCCCCAGCTCGGGGCGGGCGACCTGGTAGGTGCGCACCGCGTCGCCACCGAGCCGGCCGGTGCCGTCGCTGCGGCTGTCGGCGATCCGGGTCGGGGTCAGCGGACCGAACCCGTCGGTCGCCGCGGTCCGGTAGTAGCCGACCACGTCGAGCACGACGTCGACGTCGCCCGCGTTGTTGTAGAGGGCGAGCCAGGGGGAGGTGCGGCTGACCGGGCCGACCGCGACCGTGACCAGGTTCGAGACGGTCCGGCCGGCCGTGAAGTTGAGGCTGGAGGTGGCGGGCTTGGTGCCCGGCGCCCCGGCGGTGGGGCTGATCGAGAGGAAGCTGTCGGCGGTCGGGTTGGTCACGGTCACGTTGACCACCACGGCCGTGACGTCGGACGGCACGACGCTGGTGCAGTCCTGCGGGGGGTGGCTGCGGCAGAACGTGGCGAGCGGGGTCGAGTAGTACTCGCCCTCGTGGAGCGGCCGCGCGGTACGGGTCGCCGGGACCTGGTTGTAGTCGCGGGTGTCCAGGACCCGGGTCGGAGTCATCCCGACGAACCCGGCCGGTGCGGTGACGTCGGCGGCAGCGGTCGCCGCGGTTGCCGGTGCCGCGGTGGGTGCGGCGGTCGCCGGGACGGCGGCGAGCGCCGCGGCGGCCAGGCTGAGCGCCGCGAGAGCGGCTGTGGACACGGCTGTTCTGGCTAGCATGATCAGGTTCCCCCCTGGTCGATGGCGCCGGACGGCCTTGCGCCCGGCACCAGTTGGACGCTCCGGAACGCCGGAGGTTGTACTCCGCCGGACGAATTCTCCGGGGTCACCCGGGGGGCCGGGGTAGGGGTGATCTCGGGGTTCTCTCCGGGCCGCCGGGCCTCGTTCCGGCACTCGCGCCACCGTACGATCGAAGTACCGAAAGCAAGCGGGATGCGGCACCGGACGGCGGCCGACCCGAGGGGAGAAGAGGAACCGACATGGCTGAGCTCTGGAAGTCGCTGCCCTCCTGGGTGCGCAACATCGTCATCCCGGTGCTGGTCCTGGTACTGGCCTGGAACGTCGTCGCGTTCGTGTTCGGCGTCGTCGGCGCACTGCTCTCGATCGTGATCAAGCTGTTGGTGGTGGTCGGCATCGCGGCCGCCGTGGTGGTCCTGGTGAAGAAGGCCGCCAGGAGCTGACCCGCCACCCCGCAACGCCGCCCTGAGGCCCGGCCCCCTCCCACGAGGGGCGCCGGGCCTCGGCCGTTCTCCGGCGGCCCAACGCGACCGAGCCGGGGGCGGCCGCGCGGGCGGGCCGGGAGGCGCTCTGGACCTGCGGCGATCCGCTCGCTACGGTGTTGGGCGTCGTGTGCAGGCAACACCGCCTGCGACGCGGGAGCTCGGAGCACCGGGCTGAGAGGGCGCTGACCGGGACGTCGACGGACGGACCGACGGCTGCGTCGACCGCAGGAACCTGACCGGGTAATGCCGGCGTAGGGAGTAGAGGTCAGATGACCACGTTCGAAGCACAGCCGCAGTCTGCCCAGGGCGCCCCCAGCAGCGAGCGCACCGGCTACCCGACCCCGGCCTGGCGCAAGGCCCACCGGGAGGGATCGCGCCCCGACCTGCGCGTCCCGTACCGCGAGGTGCGGCTCACCAACGGCAGGACCGTCCCGCTGTACGACACCTCCGGCCCGTACACCGACCCGTCCTACGAGCCCGACGTGCGGCGCGGCCTGCCCGCGCTGCGGGACCCCTGGATCCGCCAGCGCGGCGACGTCGAGGAGTACGACGGCCGCGAGCCGCGCCCCGAGGACGACGGGATCAAGCACACCTCGCCGCGCGGCGGGAACCTGCGCAACCTGGACGCCGTCTTCCCCGGCCGCCCGCGTCGCCCGCTGCGCGGCCGCGACGGCGTCGCCGTCACCCAACTCGCTTACGCCAAGCGGGGCGTGGTGACGCCGGAGATGGAGTTCGTGGCGCTGCGGGAGGGCCTCGCGCCGGAGTTCGTGCGCGCCGAGGTGGCGCGCGGCCGGGCCGTCATCCCGGTCAACGTGAACCACCCGGAGGTGGAGCCGGCCATCATCGGCACCAACTTCCTGGTGAAGATCAACGCCAACATCGGCAACTCGGCCGTCACCTCCTCGATCGAGGAGGAGGTGGAGAAGATGACCTGGGCCACCCGCTGGGGCGCCGACACCGTCATGGACCTCTCCACCGGCCGCAACATCCACACCACCCGTGAGTGGATCCTGCGCAACTCCTCGGTGCCGATCGGCACCGTGCCGCTCTACCAGGCCCTGGAGAAGGTGGACGGCAAGGCCGAGGAGCTGAGCTGGGAGGTCTACCGGGACACCGTCATCGAGCAGTGCGAGCAGGGCGTCGACTACATGACCGTCCACGCCGGCGTGCTGCTGCGCTACGTCCCGCTCACCGCGCGCCGCAAGACCGGCATCGTCTCGCGCGGCGGCTCGATCATGGCGGCCTGGTGCCTGGCGCACCACCGGGAGAACTTCCTCTACACCAACTTCGAGGAGCTCTGCGACATCCTCGCCGCCTACGACGTCACCTTCTCGCTCGGGGACGGGCTGCGCCCGGGCTCGATCGCGGACGCCAACGACGAGGCGCAGTTCGCCGAGCTGAAGACCCTCGGGGAGCTCGGCCGGATCGCCCGCGAGCGGGACGTCCAGGTGATGATCGAGGGCCCGGGCCACGTCCCGATGCACAAGATCAAGGAGAACATGGATCTCCAGAAGGAGATCTGCGACGAGGCGCCGTTCTACACCCTCGGCCCGCTGACCACGGACGTCGCCCCCGGCTACGACCACATCACCTCGGGCATCGGCGCCGCGATGATCGCCTGGTGGGGCACCGCGATGCTCTGCTACGTGACCCCCAAGGAGCACCTGGGCCTGCCCAACCGGGACGACGTCAAGACCGGCGTGATCACCTACAAGATCGCCGCCCACGCCGCCGACCTGGCCAAGGGCCACCCCGGCGCCCAGGCCTGGGACGACGCCCTCTCCGACGCCCGCTTCGAGTTCCGCTGGGAGGACCAGTTCAACCTGGCCCTCGACCCGGAGACCGCCCGCGAGTTCCACGACGAGACCCTCCCCGCCGAGCCCGCCAAGACCGCCCACTTCTGCTCGATGTGTGGTCCGAAGTTCTGCTCGATGAAGATCAGCCAGAAGATCCGCGACGAGCACGGCGACGGTTCCAGCGCCGTCGACACCGAGTTCGACGCCGAGGCGCTGGCCGGCATGCAGGCCAAGTCCGAGGAGTTCGCGGCCCAGGGCAACCGGGTCTACCTCCCGCTCGCCGACTGACCGCACCCACGTGCGAGAGCGGCTCCGAGAGTATTTCGCCTCTCGGGGCCGCCGTTCGTGGTTCCGCTGCTCGTCTGCTGAGGCCCGAGGATCGATGCAGCTGATATCTGCATTTTGCAGATATCAGCGCTAGAATGCAGGCATGACAGTCCTCACAATCCGGGACGTCCCGGACGATCAGATCCAGACCTTGAAGGTTCGCGCAGCGCAGGCCGGCAAGTCGCTCCAGGCGTTCATGCAGGACCTGATTGCCAAGGAGGCATCCAGGCCCACCATGGCGGAGATGATGGACAGGCTGAACCGGGAGACCACTGCCACCGTCAGTACCGCCGATGTCCTCGCGGCGATTGATGAGGGGCGAGCCGGGCGTTGATCGTCATTGACTGCTCCGCGCTGGTCCTGGTTCTCACTGCCCACGGTCCCGACGGGCAGCTCGTCCGCGGCCGCGTGGCCGAGGCTGGGGACGTCTACGCGCCCACCCTCCTGGACTACGAGATCCAGTCAGCCCTCCTCGGCATGAAACGTGGCGGCAAACTGACTGAGAGGGAAGTGGAGAGGGCGATCACCGCGTACCGGATGCTTCCCATTGCCAAGCGGGAAACGTTGCCCTTCTGGGATCGGGTCAAGAACCTGCACGCGAACCTCAGCACCTACGACTCCCAGTACGTCGCCTTGGCGGAGGCCCTGGGCGTACCGCTGATCACCAGCGACGCAAGGATCGAGCGCAGCGGTGCGGCCAAGTGCGAGATCGAGGTCTTCGCCTCGATCCGCCCTTGACCGGCGCAGCGCGTCCCCGTGGTGCCTTCACCGAAGTTCTGCTCGATGAAGATCAGCCAGAAGATCCGCGACGAGCACGGCGACGGTTCCAGCGCCGTCGACACCGAGTTCGACGCCGAGGCGCGGGCCGGCATGCAGGCCAAGTCCGAGGAGTTCGCGGCCCAGGGCAACCGGGTCTACCTCCCGCTCGCCGACTGACGCCGGAGCCCGGCACCCGAGCGCCGCCCCGGGAGGTATGGCCTTCCGGGGCGGCGCTGTGCGCGGGGGTTGGTGGGCCCGCCCCTGCCCACCCCCGTGGGGCTGGGGCGGGGGTCCGGTCAGGCGGTGGCGTCCTGGGGGTACCAGCGGAGTTCGACGGTGTTGCCGTCCGGGTCCTGGACGTAGACGGAGGTGGCGGTGCCGCGGGCGCCGTAGCGGGGGACGGGGCCTTCGAGGACGGTGAAGGTGCCCGCGTCGATGACCTCCTGCCAGTCGAGGGGCTCGACGGTGAGGCAGATGTGGTCGACGTTGGACTCGTGCCGAGGGCCCTCGGCCAGGTCGATGATGGTCTCGGGGCCGACGCGGACGGAGGGGAACGACACCCGGCCGGCCCGCCACTCGTCGACCCGGACGGGGGCCAGGCCGAGGAGGCCGGTGTAGAAGGCCAGCGAGCGCTCGACGTCGGCGACGTTGAGGACGAGGTGGTCGAAGGCTACGACGCGCATGGTGGGGTCCTTTGGGGTACGACGGGGGAGAGCGGGGGACGGGCGGGGGAGCGCGGGGAGCGGTCAGGCCTGCTGGTAGTGCAGGTGGACGACGCCGGTGCTGAAGGTGGCGGAGTGGGCGAGCCGCAGCGGCGTGCGGTCCTGCTCGGTGAACAGGCGGATGCCCTGCCCGAGCACGATCGGGTGGACGAGCAGGTGGAGGTCGTCGATCAGCCCGGCGCGCAGCAGGGTGCGGGTGAGCATGATGCTGCCGGTGACGTTGATGTTGCGGCCCGGGCGGCGCTTGAGCGCGGTGAGTTCGGCGACGACGTCCCCGGAGAGGACGGTGGAGTTGTTCCACTCCGCCTTGTCGAGCGTGGTGGAGACGACCAGCTTGCGGATCGCGTTGAGGCCGTCCGCCATCTCGCCGGTCTGGTGCGGCCAGACGGCGGCGAAGGACTCGTACGTCCGCCGGCCGAGCAGCAGGGTGTCGGCCGCGGCGGCCATCCCGCCGACGACGGCGCCCATCTCCTCGTTCAGGTACGGGAAGTGCCAGGTCTCGGGGGCCTCGACGACGCCGTCCAGCGAGACGAAGAGTCCGGCGGTGATCCGGCGGTCGGTGCTGGTCATGGGGGTTCTCCGGAAGTGGCGGGGTGGTCGGCGCGGGGCGGGCTTCCCGCTCGGCCGGTGACGTGTTCAACGATCCCCTGGTCCGGATATCTGATCAATGCGCGATCGCCGTACGATCGTTGAGCCGGATTCAACGATCGAGGGGCGGGGCGGGATGCTGGAACGGTTGGAGGTCGAGGTCTTCCTCGCGCTCGCCGAGGAGCTGCACTTCGGCCGGACCGCCGAGCGGCTACACCTGACCACCGGGCGGGTCAGCCAGGTGGTGAAGAAGCTGGAGCGCCGGATCGGCGGGCCGCTCTTCGACCGCACCAGCCGGTCGGTCGGACTCACCGCCGTGGGGAGGCGGTTGGCCGACGACCTGGTCCCGGTGGTGGCGGCGATGGCGGAGGCGCTGCGCCGGGCGGAGGACGCCAGCCGGGGTGTCAGCGGGGAGCTGCGGGTGGCGTTCCTCGGGGAGTGGACGGCGCCGGTGCTGCTCAGGGCGGCCGCGCTGTTCGGCGAGCGGCACCCGGAGTGCCGGGTGGACGTGCGGGAGGTGCAGCTCTCCAACTCCCGGGCGAGCCTGGTGGACGGCTCGATCGACGTCCTGATCGCCTCCTACCCGTTCGACGGCATGGCCCGCGGGCCGGTGCTGATGACCGAGCAGCGGGTCCTGGCGGTGGCCGCCGGGCATCCGCTGGCCGCGGAACCGTCGGTGTCGGTCGAGGTGCTCGCCGACCACCCGGTGGTGCAGTACCCGGCCGTCACTTCGGTGGGCTTCAAGCGCGACCGCACCCCCGACCGCACGCCGTCGGGCCGCCCGGTGCCCAAGGGGCCGTCCGGCAGCACCTTCTCCGAGATGCTCAGCCTGGTCGCGATGGGCCGCGGCGTGCTTCCGGTCGGGGAGCACTCCCGCCGCTACTACCCGCGTCCGGACGTCGCGTACGTGCCGATCCACGACGCGCTGCCGATCGAGCGCGGCCCGGTCTGGCTGGAGAGCAACACCACCGCGCGGGTCCTCGCCTTCGTCCAGGCGGCGACGGACGCCGCCGGGGCGCGGGGGGCCGGTGGGGCGGCGCCGTCGTGCGTGGCGTCGGCGGGGTGACGGCGCCACCCGATAGAACCGGTGCCGACGGGATGACCGGTGCCGACGGGGCCACCCGATAGAACCGGTGCCGACGGGATGACCGGTGCCGACGGGGCCGGTGCCGACCGGGTGGCCGGTGCGGCCCGTCGCGGAGGCGGTGGTCAGGAGATCGCGCGCAGCCGGACCGGCCCCGGCGTGAGCAGATGGTCGAGGTGAGCGGCCGTCTCATCGTCGGCGGGGAGCAGGACGACGAGCTGCTGGGAGTCGTCGGTGAGGTCCAGGGTCTCGCGCAGCAGCCGGAGTTCGGGGCCGGACGGGTGCCGGAGGCGGAGCGGGCCGCGCCGGGGGACGAGGTGGTTGCCGAGCCGGCGGGTGAACTCGGGGCCGGTGAGCGGGGCGAGTTCGGTGCTGAGCCACTCGGCGGATTCGACCGAGGGGCCGAGCCAGATGTCGAAGGCCTGTTCGTCGGCGACGTCGTCCCAGTCGGCGAACAGGGTCCGGGCGCGCGGGTCGGTGAAGACGTAGCGGGTGAGGTTGGGCGCCGGGCTGTCGAGCAGTCCGGCGGCGCCGAGGACGGTCGCGTAGCCGCTGGTGTGGGCGAGGACGTCGCCGAGGCGGTTGGTGACGGCGGCGATGCCCGGTTCGAGCAGGCGCAGCGTCTCGCGGACGGTGGGGCGCAGTTCGCGCGGGGCGGGGGCGGGCCGGGTATGGCCGGCGCACGCGCCGCCGGCGATCTTGGTGAGGTAGCGCAGGTGGTTGCGCTCGGCGGGGTCGAGGCTGAGGGCGTCCGCGAGGGCGTTGACCACGGCGGTGGAGGGGTTGCGGTCGCGGCCCTGTTCCAGCCTGGTCAGGTACTCGACGCTGATGCCGGCGCGGACGGCTAGGTCGGCGCGGCGCAGGCCGGGTGAGCGGCGGCGGCCGTGGTCGGGCAGGCCCAGCGTCTCGGGCTGGATGCTGTCCCGCTTCGCGCGGATGAAGTCCCCCAGTGGTGTGCCCATATGGCGAGCGTAGTGCTGATCGCCGCGCGCAGGGTGGCCCTGCGGGGGCCAGCCTGGGCACGGCCTGGTTGCGGGTGGATGGCGGGCTGAGAGTGGTGGCCATGGAGACGAACAAGCACAAGCTGGTGATCATCCTCGGCAGCGTCCGGGAGGGCCGGTTCGGCCCGGTGGTGTCCTCGTGGGTGGCCGAGCAGGCCGCCGCGCACGGGGGCTTCGAGGTCGAGGTGGTGGACCTCGCCGAGGTCGAGCTGCCGCTCGAACTGCCCTCCGCCTCACCGAAGTTCGTCGGCGACGACTACCCGCGTCCGGCCGGGATGGCCGAGCTGACCGAGGCCCTGGAGGGCGCCGACGCCTTCGTCGTCGTCACCCCGGAGTACAACCACAGCTACCCGGCCTCGCTGAAGGCCGCGATCGACTGGCACTTCACCCAGTGGACGGCCAAGCCGGTCGCCTTCGTCAGCTACGGCGGCGCGGCCGGCGGCCGGCACGCCGTACTGCACCTGGAGAACGTGCTGACCGAGCTGCACGCGGTGACCATCCGGGACGGCCTGGCCTTCCCGAACTACTTCACCGCCTGGTCGGACGGCCGCCCGGACGACCCGCAGGCGCCCGGCTACGCCAAGGTCCTGCTCGACCAACTGTCCTGGTGGGCAGGCGCGTTGAAGGCCGCACGGGCCGCCGCGCCGTACCCGGCGTAGGCGCGGGGGCAGAGCACCGAATCACCTGGAGAAGCCGGAGCGCCCGGAGAAGGAGGAGGACGATGGACTACCTGAAGCTGGCCGGCACCGACCTGGAGGTCAGCCGGATCGCGCTCGGCTGCATGGGCTTCGGCGGCACTGGCACCGGGCACAACCCGTGGGCGCTGGACGAGGAGGCCGCGGCGCCGGTGTTCCGGCGGGCGGTCGAGCTCGGCATCACCCTCTGGGACACCGCCAACGTGTACGGCGGCGGCGCCTCGGAGGAACTGGTCGGCCGGGCGGTGCGGCGCTTCACCCGGCGTGAGGACGTCGTCCTGGCGACCAAGGCGGGCCTGCCGATGCACGACGGCCCGGGCGGCTCCGGGCTGTCCCGGCGGGCGGTCCTGGAGCAGGTGGACGGCTCGCTGGCCCGGCTCGGCACGGACCACATCGACCTCTTCCAACTGCACCGCTTCGACCCGGCGACGCCGGTCGAGGAGACGGTGGCGGCCCTGCGCGAGGTGGTCGAGGCCGGGAAGGTCCGGTACGTCGGGGTCTCCTCGATGTGGGCCTGGCGGTTCGCGGAGCTGCGGCACGCGGCGGCCGTGGCGGGCGGCCCGCGGTTCGTGTCGATGCAGCACCAGTACAGCCTGGTGCAGCGGGAGGAGGAGCGGGAGATGTTCCCCTTCCTCGCCGATCAGGGCATCGCCAGCCTGGTCTGGTGCCCGCTGGCCTCGGGCCGGCTGGCCCGGCCGTACGGGCAGGGCACCGCCCGCTCGGCCGGGGACCCGGTGGCCGGGCGGTTCTTCGCGGACGTCGACCGCCCGATCGTGGACGCCGTCCAGCGCGTCGCGGAGGCCCGCGGCGTCCCGATGGCGCAGGTGGCGCTCGCCTGGGTGCTGCGCAACCCGGTGGTGGCCGCCCCGGTCGTCGGTGCGACCCGGCCGGGCCACCTGGACGACGCGGCGGCCGCCCTCGGCCTCGGCCTCACCGGCGCCGAGGCGGCGGCCCTGGAGGCCCCGTACACGCCCCGGCTGCCCACCGGCTTCTGAACCGGGGCGGCTCGACGGTTCCTGAACCGCGGCTGCCCACCGGCTTTCCGAACCGCGACGACCCGACGTGCTCAGCCCGCCGTGCGCCGGCGGTAGTAGTGCACGGTGAGCGCGGCGAGCAGCGGGCCCCAGGCGGCCAGCGGCAGGTAGCTGGCCCAGAACACGGCGGTCTGCCAGCCGTGGGTGATCAGCCCCAGGTCCCGGTCGCCCCGGATGGTCAGGCCGAACGAGAACATCACCATCGAGTACGGGAAGACCATCAGCGCCGCCGAGCCCAGTCCGGCGGGAACCACGGCGGCGAGCACCGGGACGGGGCGGCCGCCGAGGACGGGGACCCAGCGCGGCCAGACCTCGCCCCAGCGGGCGACCAGGCCGAAGCAGAGCAGGGCCAGCCCCTCGCTGACCACGCTCAGCGCGAGGATGTACGCCCAGCCGCCGTCGAACGAGCCGGCGGCCCGGTCCGGGGGCGTCGGGCCGTGTTCGAGCAGCGGCAGGTCGAGGATGAAGCCGCCGATCCGCCAGAGGCAGGAGGGCAGGACGGCCAGGGTGATCGCGTACCCGGTCCGGACCGCCCAGCGGGGCACGCCCGGTGCGGGGGTGCCGTGCAGTCGTGCCGCGATCGTCCGTGCGCCCATGGTTTCCGCCTCCAGCCAGGGCGGACGCCGTCCGTCCGCCACCGGTACCGACCCTCCCGGAGAACGCCGGCGGGGGCGTCCTCACCCCGATCGAATCCGGGCCGGACCCGTTCCCCCGGGCGGGGGAGCGGGGGTGCGCCGGCGGTCGGCACCGGCGGCGGTCGGCGTCGTACCCGGGTATGACGCCGGATCCGGCTCCCCGGTGTGACGACCGGCCGTATCCCGGCACGGGAGGGTGGGGACATCGACCGAACGAGGCCGGAGGAGCCGACACGATGCCCGCGAACCACCGTCAGTCCAGCAGGGCCGTCCCGGCCGCCCTCCGCACCGGCCTGGCACTGCCGGCCGGCGCGGTGGGGGCCGCCCTGGTGCTGACCGGGCGGCCCGCCGCGGCCGCCCGGTGGCAGACGCGGGTGTCGGGCGGCCACGGGTGGACCGGCGGCCGGGTGCTGGCCCGGGCAGTCCTGGGACTGCCGCTGGACGCCCTGGCACTGCTGCTGGTCGGGTACGCGCTGTTCAACTCGGTGCGGAACTTCGGTTATCCGCTCTGGTACCTCGGCACGGACTACCACCAGGCCTGGGGCGGCCCGACCATGGCCGGTGTCTGGACGGTGCACGCGGCGGGCTGGGGCCTGTGCCTGTACCTGCTGCTGCGTTGGCCGCTGCGGTGGATCGCCCGTGGCCAGCGGGCGCTGGCGCTGCGGCTGACGGGCGGTCGGCCTTCGTCCACGGCTGGGCGTCCGGCCATGGCGGCGGCCTGAGACGGCGGCGGTGGTTCGAAGCTGCCGGGGTCAGGGCAGCAGCCCCCAGGACAGGACCCAGGGCAGGAACACCAGCCCGGCCAGCAGCAGGGCGCCCAGCCGGACCCGGTCGGCGGTGGTGGCGGCCGGGTCGGCCCGCTCCCGCCGGGCGCCGGCCGCGGCGACGGCGGCCGCCCCGAGGGCGAACAGCCCGAGCAGCTGGACGGCCAGCCAGACCACCGGGCGGCCGAACAGGACCGGGCCGGGGGACATCGCGGCGGTGAGCACCAGGAAGAGCAGGTAGCCGAGGGCGCCCAGGGCGGCGACCGTCCCGGCGAGGGCGGCCCAGCGGGCGGCCCGGGGCGGGGCGCCCGGGCGAAGCCGGCGGCGGAACGCGCCGGTCAGTGCGAAGCCCGCGAAGCCGGTCAGGCAGAGCAGGGTGGCGACGGCCTCGAACCAGGGGGACTCGTACCAGCGGAGCGGGTCGAGTGCGCGGCCGGCGACGTCCAGCGGCGCGGCGCCGGACGGTCCGGCGGTGGGAAGCAGCCCCGGCAGGGCTGCCGGCAGGGCCGCCAACAGGGCCGCCGGCAGGACCGCCAGCAAGACGGTGACCAGCGGCAGCGCCGGTCCGGTGCGGGACGGTCGGACGGGTCCGGTGCTCATCGCTGGTCTCCCCCGGTCGCGCTCCTCTTGTGGGGTCCAGCCTGGCGGACGGCGGAGTCCGGGGCGATGGTGGCGGCACCCGGACCGGGGGTGGGGATGTCCCCCGGAAACTCCGCTGAGCAGGCGGAACGCCGGCCCCGGGAAACGCCGGCTCCGGGGAACGCCGCCCCCCGGAGGGCGTCGGGCTCAGCGCACCTCGTCGGGCCCGGTGAAGTCGGGCGGCGTGTACCCGGGACCGGTGAAGTCCGGCGGGGTGAAGGCGGCCGGGCGCGGGGTACGGCCCTCGGGGTCGGTGAGCCCGTCGGGCCCGGGGCTGGTGAACGCGGGCGAGGTGTAGCCGGGGCTGCTGAAGTCGGGGCCGGGGGCGTCCTGGCCGGTGGCGTCGGGTCGGGCCGCCGCGCCGGGCACCGGCGGCAGCGAGTCGAGCAGGTACGGGACGAGGCCGCGCTCGCGCAGGGCGGTGCGCCACTCACCGTGGGCGTCGCCGAGTTCGGCGGCGAGCTCCGGGTCGGTGCCGGCCGGGGCGCTGGCGGGGCCGTCGCGCAGGGCGGTGAGCAGCAGTCCGATGATGCCGATGGCCATCGCGGCGACCCCGGCGGCGAGCGCCACCCAGCCGGCCGTGACCAGGGAGTCGGCCAGCGCCGGGTCGGGGTCGGCGGCGCGCAGCAGGTAGCCGATCAGCAGCAGGAACAGGGCGGCGGCCCAGGCCAGGATCGGGGTGAGCACGGTGAGGACGGGGAACAGCCCGGCCCCGCCGCTGCCGGAGCGCAGCTGGGTGAGCAGCCCGGGTGCGACGGGTTCGCTGCCGGGCGGCGGCGGGGGCGTGCTGTGCAGGCTCTCGCGCAGCCGGACGTAGTGGGTGTACTCGGTGGCGGCCGCGGCGTTGACGCGGTCGGCGTCGCGCAGCGCGCGGATGCGCAACTGGTCGGCGGTGAGCGCGCCGGGGGCGCGCAGGGCGGTGAGGACGGTGCGGTCGCGCAGGGCTTCCGTGAGGAGGCGCTCGTACTCCGGGCGGTCCTCGGCGAGCAGTGGCGGGGGGTTGGACATGGGGACCCCGTTCGTGCGGACCCCGTTCGCTCCGCCCCGGGGGCGCGCGGCCCTCAGGGCGCCGGAACGGGCGCGGAGGCGGGCCGCCGGACGGGCGGCCGGGTGTGGTGTGCCTCATGGTAGGGGCGGGCGCGCCCGGGCTGACAGTCGGTTTCCGGAATTTCGCGCCCCGGGACGCGCGCATGCGACGAACCGAGCGCCGGGAACAACTGTTCTACGACGATGGTCGGTTGACGATCTGTCGGCGGCCCGAGGGCGCCTCAGTCGATCGGCAGCCGGGCGACCAGCAGCCGCCCCTCCATGGTGACGCCGCCGTCCATCGCCACCGCGAGGTCGTCCGCGTACACGTACGGCCCGGGGATGTGCGGCGGCTGGCCGTCGTCGTTGTGCACCGCGCCGGTGAGGTACGGGATGGGGCTGTGCCCGTGCACGATCCGGCTGCCGCCGTAGGTGTCGAGCAGCTCGTGGACGGCCAGCGGGCCGGCGTCGCCGCGGAAGGCGAACCGCTTGGTGAAGCGGCGGAAGCAGTCCCACCACTCGTCCACGCTGCCGTCGGCGAGCAGTCCGTGCACCGCGTCGTTGACGTCGGGGATGGACTCGCCGTACTCCAGGTACGCGGTGGTGTCGGAGTGCAGCAGCAGGTGGCCGTCCTCCAGCGCGATGGCGGGCAGCCGGGAGAGCCAGCTGATGTGGTGCGCCTCCAACCGGTCCAGGTCGTTCTGCTGGCCGCCGTTGAGCCGCCAGGCGGCGAGGAAGGAGGCGGTGCCGGCGGTGGACTGGACGGGCTCGTCCCCGTACCTGGCGGCGCCGAGGAAGAGCAGTTCGTGGTTGCCCATCAGGGCGCGGCAGTAGCCGCCGGCCGCGGCGGCCTCGGCGGCCAGCTGCATGACCAGGTCGATGACGCCGATGCCGTCGGGGCCGCGGTCGGTGAAGTCGCCGAGGAACCAGATCCGGGCGCGGCCGGCCGACCAGTGGCCGTCGGCGTCGATCAGGCCCTGGCCGTGCAGGGCGGCGCGCAGCTCGTCCAGGTAGCCGTGCACGTCGCCGACGACGTAGACCGGGCCGGGGGGCTCGCCGGGGCCGGGGGCCGGGTACGGGTAGGTGGGCACGGCGGGGTCGGGCAGCGGCGGGCCGAGCTCGATGGTCGGCGGGTCGTCGCGGCCGTCGAGCTGGAGCGCCGGGGACGGCTGGTCGGGCAGGGTGGGCTCGTAGCCCTTCTGCCCCTGGCCGTCGTAGCCGCCCTGGTCCGGGCCGTCGTAGCCGCCCTGTTCCCGGCCGTCGTAACCGCCCTGCTCCGGACCGTCGTAGCCGTTCCGCTCCGGCGACTCGTAGTTCGGGCGGTCCTCGTACCCGGCGCGGTCCCGGTAGCCCGGGCCGTCCTCGTAGCCGCCCTGTCCCTGCTGCGAGAAGGCCGGGCCGTGGTCCAGGCCGACCCCCTGGGCGTGCACCGTGTGGCCCTGGCCGTCGGCGGGCCAGTGCTGCTCCAGGTAGCGGGCTCCGCCGTAGCCGCTGTAGGTCTCCCCGTCGTACGTCTCCCCCTCGTAGGACGGGGCGGGGTAGCCGGTCGCGGGATCGGGTTCGTAATAGGTGCCGTACGGCAGCACGTCGAGGTCCGGCTGGTGGCGGGGGCCCGAGTGGGGGTGCTCGGGCCCGGGGAAGCGGTCCTCGGGTGTCATTCGCCCATCATAGGAAGACCACTCTCCCGGCGTCGTCACCTGGTGGGTATCCAATCCTCCGGAGCGTCAGCCGGGCGGTCCCGCAAGGTCCGTTTTGTCCCGGCTCGGTACGGTCTCATCAGCTCTGGTCGTCTGCTCGGCACGGCCCTCGGCCCACTCCCCGCGGGCCCGTCCCGGGCCGGTCCCGATCCAGGAGGGCGCAGTGGTCTACACCTCGCCCGGGGCCCGGGGCGGGCTGACGGTGGTGCGCGGACTCCGGCGCTGGGAGGACGCGCGGACGATCAGCTCGGTCGGCATCAGGGTGCCCGGCGGCGGCCCGGTGCCGGCGGTGCGGAAGCGCGGCGGGAAGAGCCGGGCGATGTCGACGCCCGTCCCCGAGTCCACGCCCTCGATCGCGTCGATGAGCAGGTTGACCACGGTGGTGCCGATCTTGCGCGGCTTGAGCGAGAGCGTGGTGATCGGCGGTTCGGTGGCCGCGTAGACGTCGCTCTCGCTGCAGCAGACCAGCAGCAGGTCGTCCGGCACCCGCAGGCCGTACCGGCGGGCGGCGGCCAGCAGGTCGGTGCCGTTGGGGTCGAACAGTCCGTAGACGGCGTCCGGCCGGTCGGGGCGGGCGAGCAGCCGGTCGGCGGCGACGGCGCCGGCGGCCGGGTCGTGCGCCGGGTAGGTCTCGTACACCGGCTCCTGCCCGACCTTGGCGCACCAGCCGAGGTACGCCTCGGTGGAGAGCCGGGTGTAGGTGTCGGTGCTGGTGCCGGTGAGCAGGCCGATCCGGCGGGCGCCGGCCTCGGAGAGGTGGTCGAGGATGCCGAGCACGGCGGCCTCGTGGTCGTTGTCGACCCAGGCGGTGACCGGGCAGTTGCCGGGCTTGCCGTCGCTGACCACCGGGACGCCGGACCGGTACAGCTCGCTGACCAGGGGGTCCTGGTCGGGCGGGTCGATCACCACGGTGCCGTCCAGGGCGATGTTGCCCCAGACGTCGTGGCGGGAGGAGGCGGGCAGCACCACCAGCGCGTAGCCGCGGCCCAGGGCGGCGCTGGTGGCGGCCCGGGCCATCTCGGCGAAGTACGCGAACTCGGTGAAGGTGAACGGCTCTTCACCGTAGGTCGTGACGGTCAGCCCGATCAGGCCGGACCGTCCGGTGCGCAGGGTGCGGGCGGCCGCGGAGGGGCGGTAGCCGAGGCGCTCGGCGACCTCGCGCACCCGGCTGCGGGTCTCGTCGGGCAGGCGGCCCTTTCCGTTCAGCGCGTCGGAGACAGTGGTGATCGACACTCCGGCGGCTGCTGCCACATCCCGGATGCCGGCCCGTTCCAGACGCCTTGAGGTGGTGGGACGCCGACCGCTCTGGTTGGCTGCTGCTGTCATGGCGGACCGATCGTATGGCTCCTGACAAGGGTCTGTGACCGGCGCATCGGGAGCCCGCGGAGATACGTTTCTCCAAGAGTGAGCCGGGGTGCGCCCCTTCGATACCCGCCTGAAACCAGCACTCTTACCTCTGACATGTGCCAAAGGAACCGGGCAGAATGGCTGATCTGCGCCTGTAACCCGACCGGGCATCTCACTCCTACGGGTGAGGGCGGTCGGTATCGTGCAAGGCACCCGACCGGGGTGGTCCGGGTGCGACACGAGGTCCCGGGCACGGAGGCGAACCCGTCCGTGGCGGGCGAGCGCACCGGAGAGTTCCGCAACTGGAAACGGAGTACGACCGTGAGCAGTGGTACGTCAGCGCAGGGCCCGCGGCTGCGGCCGACCCTCGACGGCATCCCCACGTACAAGCCCGGCAAGCCGGCCGGCGCCGACGCCTACAAGCTGTCCTCGAACGAGAACCCCTACCCGCCGCTGCCCGGCGTGCTGGAGACGGCGGTCGCCGCGGCCGGTTCGTTCAACCGCTACCCCGACATGGGCGTCACCGAGCTGACCTCGGTGCTCGCCGAGCGCTTCGGGGTGCCCGCCGAGCACATCGCCACCGGCACCGGCTCGGTCGGCATCGCCCAGTCGCTGGTGCTCGTCACGGCCGGCCCGGGCGACGAGGTGATCTTCGCCTGGCGCTCCTTCGAGGCGTACCCGATCGTCGCCACGGTCGCCGGGGCCACGCCCGTCCCGGTGCCGCTCAAGGCGAACGGCGACCACGACCTGGACGCGATGCTCGCCGCGATCACCCCGAACACCCGGCTGATCTTCGTCTGCAACCCCAACAACCCCACCGGCAACGTGATCCACCGCGCCGAGCTGGAGCGCTTCCTGGACGCCGTCCCGGGCGACGTCCTGGTCGTGGTCGACGAGGCCTACATCGAGTTCATCCGCGACCCCGAGGTGCCCAACGGCATCGACCTCTACCGGGACCGCCCGAACGTCTGCGTGCTGCGCACCTTCTCCAAGGCCTACGGCCTGGCGGGCCTGCGGGTCGGCTTCGCGATCGCGCACGAGCCGGTGGCCACCGCGCTGCGCAAGGTCGCCACCCCGTTCGGCGTGAGCCAACTCGCCCAGGCCGCCGCCGTCGCCTCGCTGCGCGCCGAGGAGGCGCTGCTGGTGCGGGTGGAGGCGCTGGTCGAGGAGCGCACCCGGGTGGTGGCCGGGCTGCGCGCCCAGGGCTGGGAGATCCCGGACTCGCAGGCCAACTTCGTCTGGCTCTGGCTGGGCGAGCGCTCGCAGGAGTTCGCCGCCGCGTGCGCCGAGGCCGGCGTGGTCGTGCGGCCGTTCCCGGAGGGCGTGCGGGTGTCGATCGGCGAGGCCGAGGGCAACACGATCTTCCTGTCGGTGGCGGAGGCCTTCCGCAAGTCGCTCTGACTTCTCTGGCTGTCGTTCGGGGCCCGCAGAGGCCCGCAGGGGCGCGTCGGATCTCCGGCGCGCCCCTGCGGCGTTCGGTGCGGGTGCGCCGCTGCGTCTTTCCGCGGGGCTCCTCGCACGTCCTTCCAGAAGGCTGTGGATCACTGGGAGCCCGCTGGGAGTTCGGCCAACAGCCGGCCACGGAGCGGCCAAGGCGCCGACGGAGGACGGGGCATCCGTCCGGAATGCCCGGATCCGGCCGGTCAGTCTTCTCCCAGCCGGTGCCCAGGGCTCCGCAAGAGCCCACCGGGAAGCTGTCCGGCATGAAGGTGCTCCCACGGCGGCGAGGCGCCGTCCTCGTCAACTCCGCGCTCGGCGTGGCCCTGCTGGGCGGGGCCGCCCTGGTGTACGCCACGGTCAGCGGCAGCTCCGGCCCGGCCGCCGCCAGGCCCGCGACCCGTACCGCGACGGTGTCCAAGGGCACCGTCCTGGCCACCGTGTCCGGAACCGGCACCCTGGTCTCACCGACCGACGCGGCCCAGGACTTCACCACCGGCGGCCGGCTCACCGAGGTCAAGGTCGCGGTGGGGGACGCCGTGAAGAAGGGCCAGGTGCTCGCCACCGTCGACACCACGGCGGCCCGGCAGCAGGTGGACGCGGCCGAGGCGGCGCTCACCACCGCCGAGGCCAACCTCACCAAGGCCCGGGCCGGGGTCACCACCACGACCACCGAGCCGCTGCCGGGCACCACCTCCGGGCCCGGGGCCTCCGCGTCCGGGACCGGAGCCGGCAGCGCCGGTGGCGGTCGCGGGGCGGGCGGGAGCAGTACGCCCGCCCCGCAGACCACCACGATCACCACCACCAAGGTCGACGACGCGGCCGTGGCCCAGGCCCAGCAGCAGGTCGCCACCGCGCAGACCAACCTCGCCAACGCCCGGGCGGCGCTGGCGGGGACCACCCTGACCGCCTCGGTGGACGGCACCGTCGCCTCGGTCGCCGGCAAGGTCGGCGACACCGTCGGGGCCACCGCGAGCGGTTCCTCGTCCTCCGCCAAGACGTCCGGGAACGGCGCGAGTCCGACGTCCGCCCCGAGCGGCTTCATCGTGCTCACCAACCCGACCGGGATGCAGGTCACCGCGAACTTCTCCGAGCTCGACTCGCTCAAGCTGAAGAAGGGCGAGGCGGCCACCGTCACCCTGAACGCCCAGTCCGACACCAAGCTCAACGCCACCGTCCTGTCGGTCAGTCCGCTGCCCAGCGGCAGTGGCGGCAGCGGCGGCAACGCGGGCTCCGCCGCCGTCCAGTACGCGGCCACGCTCCAGATCACCGGCGACACCGGCACCCTGCGCACCGGCCTGAGCGCCACCGTCCAGGTGATCACCGGCGAGGCCGACAACGCGCTCTCGCTGCCCGCCTCCGCCCTGTCCGGCACCGGCGCCTCGCGCACCGCGACCCTGGTGCGCCCGGACGGCGCCTCCGAGCGGGTCACCGTCGGCGTCGGGGTCGAGGGCGACAGCACCGTGCAGGTGGTCTCCGGGCTGAAGGAGGGCGACAAGGTCGAACTCCCCACCACCAGCGGCGGGAACGGCTTCCCGAACGCCTCCTTCCCGGGTCTCGGCGGCAACCGGGGCACCGGTGGCGGCGCCGTCCTCCCGGGCGGTGGCAGCGGTGGCGGTGGCGGCGGTGCGGCCGGTGGTGGCGGGGCCGGCCGCGGCGGCAGGGGCTGAGGCCGGTCATGCGTCACGTCATCGACAAGCGCGTCCCGGCGCGTCCCGTCCCGGTGATCCGGATCCGCCGGCTCACCAAGGCGTACGGGCACGGCGACGCCACCGTGCACGCGCTGCGCGGCCCGTCCGACCCCGCGAGCGGCGAGCCGCTGGGCGTCGACCTGGACGTCGAACAGGGCGACTACGTCGCCGTGATGGGCAGCTCGGGCTCCGGCAAGTCCACCCTGATGAACATCCTCGGCTGCCTGGACGTCCCGACCGCCGGCCGCTACCTGCTGGACGGCACCGACGTCGGCCACCTGGACGAGCGGCAGCTCACCCTGGTGCGCAACCGCAGGATCGGCTTCGTCTTCCAGTCCTTCAACCTGGTGCCCCGCACCACCGCCCTCGCCCAGGTCGAGCTGCCGCTCGCCTACGCGGGCGTGCGCACCGCCGAACGGCGCCGCCGGGCGATGGCCGCACTGTCGCTCGTCGGGCTCGCCGACCGGGCCGGCCACAAGCCCAACGAGCTCTCCGGCGGCCAGCAGCAGCGCGTCGCGGTGGCGCGGGCGCTGGTGACGGCGCCCGCGATGCTGCTCGCCGACGAGCCGACCGGCAACCTCGACAGCCGCTCGACGGAGGAGGTGCTGGCCCTGATCGACGGGCTCAACGCCACCGGCCGCACGGTCGTGCTGATCACCCACGAGGACGAGGTCGCCCGGCACGCCAAGCGGGTGCTGCGGCTGGTGGACGGGCAGATCGTGAGCGACCTCCGGCAGGCCCCGGTGGAGGGCCCGCCGCCCGCCCTCCACGAGGCGGAGGTGCCGGCGTGATCCTCTGGCAGACGCTCCGCTTCGCGGCCGGGGGCCTGGCCGCCAACAAGGTGCGCTCGGCGCTCACCATGCTCGGGGTGCTGATCGGCGTGGCCTCGGTGATCCTGCTGCTGGCGGTCGGCAACGGCTCGTCGGTGGCGGTGAAGGAGTCGATCACCTCGCTCGGCACCAACGCGCTGACGGTCAGCGCCGGTTCGGCGAGCGGCGGCTCCCGCGCCACCTCCTCGGTGAAGAGGCTCACGGTCGCCGACGCCAAGGCGCTGGCGAGCGACTCCTCGGCCGACGCCATCAGGTCCGTCGCCCCGGTGGTCACCACCAGCGCGACGGCGCTCTACGGGAACATCTCGTACAACCCGGGCTCGGTCGTCGGCACCTACCCGTCGTACTTCGAGACCGCCAACCAGAAGGTCGCCCACGGCGAGTACTTCACCGACGACGACGTGCTCGCCTCGCGCAAGGTCGCGGTGCTCGGCGCGACGACGGCCAGGCAGCTGTTCGACACCGAGGACCCGGTCGGCCGGGCGGTCGTCCTCGGCGGCACGCCGTTCACCGTGGTCGGCGTGCTCCAGGCCAAGGGCGGCAGCGGCTTCACCGACCCGGACGACGTGGTCGTCGCCCCGCTCCCGACGGTGCAGAACGCGTTCACCGGCTTCGGCCCGGTCAACCAGATCCTGGTCCAGGCCGCGTCCGCGGACAGCACGGCGGCGGCCCAGTCCGAGATCAGCCGCGTCCTGCTCGGCACCCACGCGATCGCCGACCCGGCCAAGGCGGACTTCCGGATCACCAGCCAGGCCTCGCTGCTCACCGCGCGGGAGAGCACCACGAAGACCTTCACCGTGCTGCTCGGCGCGGTGGCGGCGATCTCGCTGCTGGTCGGCGGGATCGGGATCACCAACATCATGCTGGTGACGGTCACCGAGCGGACCAGGGAGATCGGCATCCGCAAGGCGCTCGGCGCCCCGCGCGCGGTGATCCTCGGGCAGTTCCTCACCGAGTCGACACTGCTGTCGGTGATCGGCGCGGGATTGGGAGTGGCGGCCGGGATCGCCGGTTCGCACTTCAGCATCGTCGGCATCAAGCCGGTGGTGATCCCCGAATCGGTGCTCGGCGCGTTCGCGATCGCCGTCGCCATCGGGCTGTTCTTCGGCAGCTACCCCGCCAACCGGGCCGCCTCGCTGCGGCCGATCGACGCCCTCCGGCACGAGTAGGACTCCACTGTCATGAGCAAAGAGATCGCCACGGTCGCCACCGGTGCGCCGGTCGAGGCCGGCACCCCGGCCGGCCCGGCCGAGCAGCTCGCCCTGCTCGCCACCCCGCCGGACGCCCGGGACGTGAGCGCCGAACTGGCCGCGCCGCCACGGCGGAAGCTGCCCTGGCTCAGCCTGGTGCTGGCGGGCGGCGTGATCGCCACGGGGGCGTTCGCGGGCGGGGTCTGGTTCCAGCAGAACCACGGGTCCACCGGTGGGAAGGCCTCGGCCCGGCCCGCGGCCGCCGCTGCGGCGGCTGGTGGCGGGTACGGGCAGAACAACTCCCGTCGTGGGGGCCAGGGCGGGCAGGGGCAGGGCCAGGGCGGGCAGCCCGGTTTCGCGCGGGGCACGGTCAAGGCCGTCGACGGCACCACCGTCTACCTGACCGACACCAACGGCAACACCATCAAGGTCACCACCGGCGACGCGACGAAGGTCCAGCTCAACAAGGAGGGCAAGGTCGCCGACCTGCTGCCCGGCCAGAGCGTGACCGTCGTCGGCACCCCCGACGCCGACGGCGGCTACACGGCCGGCCAGCTGGTCGAGGGAGCCGGTGCGGTCGGCGGCTTCGGCGGAGGTTCCGGTGCGGGGATGCCCAGGAACCCGTCCGGCGGCTGACCCGCAGCCGTCGGACGACCGCGAGGCCCTCGCCCCTTCTGCGGGCGGGGGCCTTCGCGTGCGACT
The DNA here is from genome assembly GCF_042894165.1 of Kitasatospora sp. NPDC001547. Lineage (NCBI taxonomy): Bacteria > Bacillati > Actinomycetota > Actinomycetes > Kitasatosporales > Streptomycetaceae > Kitasatospora > Kitasatospora sp. NPDC001547. The sequence continues at coordinate 45,226 of NZ_JBIAVL010000025.1, forward strand.
TCGACCACCTGACCGCCGCCACCGCCTGGCGAACCGTCTCGGCGGCCCTTGCTCCTCCGCAAAGGGGCCGCCGATCATGGGGTAATCAGTCGAGGCAGAACTCGTTGCCCTCGACGTCCTGCATGTTGAGGCACGACTCGTTCTTGTCGTCGGCGAGCAGCAGTTGTCCGCGAGTCGCGCCCAGCGGGAGCAGTCGGGCGCACTCGGCCTCCAGCGCCGCCAGGCGTTCCGCTCCCACCAGTCCGGTGCCGACCCGCACGTCGAGGTGGACCCGGTTCTTGACGACCTTGCCCTCGGGGACGCGCTGGAAGTACATGCGCGGGCCCGCGCCCGTGGGATCGCTGGCGGCGAACCAGGCGTCCTGCTCCTCGGGCGGCAGCGAGCGCTGGTACTCGTCCCAGGTGTCGAACCCCTCGGGGATGCGCGGCGGGAGGTACCCCAGGGCCTCGCACCAGAAGCGGCCGACGCGCTCGGGCGAAGCGCAGTCGAAGGTGATCTGGACCTGCTTGACCGATGTCATCGGGCCACCATAGCCATGACCAGAGGGCCACACCGCTCAATTTCCGTGGTGCCGGTCGCCGTCATCGCGGTCGATCTCGTCCCCGGCCGCTGCCCGCCCTGGTACGCCGCTTTCCAGGGCCTCTCCGCCCTCGCCCTGAAGGCCGCCTTCCCCAAGCCCGGTTGATCAACCCCGGCCCCAACTCCACGCAGGAAGTCGGCCGTTCCGACTTCCTGCGCTGGAGGAATTCCTCCCGGCGGCTCCTTGCCCTCACAAGGAGCCGCCGGCCAACCGCTCGCGCACGGTTTTGACCGCCCACGCGTGGGGTTACCCGTTCGGATGAATGTGCTGGGCAACGCCGTTGGTTCGTCGGCGATCGCTGCTATCACTTGCCTTGCGCTCGGGCCCGAGCGGGGAATGGACGTCACGGCCGTGCGTGAATCGCACGGCCTCCAGCGAGAACGGAATCCCGCCTCATGGCAATCGCACTCCGCAGGACGCTCGCCGTCGCCACGCTGGCCCTGACGGCCTCCTTCCTGCCGGCCGGCGGGGCCGGGGCCGCCGACAGCGCCCACCGCGCTCCGCGCACCCCCGGGCTGTACTGCCTGGCCAACGCCTGGAGCACCCCGAACGTGTCGACGAAGCCGTGCGACGCCAACGACTCCGGGCAGCACTGGACCCTCTCGGGTCAGCAGATCTCCCTCACCAAGGCGCGGGCCTACTGCTTCGCCAACACCTGGAACGCCTCGGACGTCTCCGTGAAGCCTTGCGACCCCAGGGACCAGGGCCAGTACTGGACCGTCTCGGGCCAGCAGATCTCGCTGACCTTCGCTCCGGCGTACTGCCTCGCCAACGCCTGGGGCACCGCGAGCGTCTCCACGAAGCCGTGCGACACCTCGGACCGCGGCCAGCACTGGGTCGTCTTCAACGAGCAGATCAGCCTCGCGCTCACCTGATACCGCACTGTCGTGTCCGTTCCGGCGGCCCCTCGCTCCGTGCGAGGGGCCGCCGGTCCATGTAGGGCGTACGTCGGGCCGCTGTCCATCCCTTCAGAGGGGGCGTGGCGACGATGAGCCGTCCCGGTCGGCAGGAGTCCAGAAGACCTCTCGCGGCCGCGGCAACCTTCTCGGGGGCGGTGGCAACTGGGTGGTGTCCGGCCAGGCGGTCCGGTCAAGAGGCAACGGCTGAAAGAGAGCATCGACATGTTCCCTCGCCCATCCACGTCGTCGGAGGCGTCTCCTCCCAGCGGCGGCGCCCGCCGTGGCCGCCCCTCGTTCGGTTCAGCCGTTCCGGGGCGACGGCAGAAGCACCGCAGCCGTCGGCTGTACCAGCGTCGGAGTCTCTGGGCGGCCGTCGCGCTGGCGGTCGTGGGCGGGTCCGTGGCCGTGGTTAACACGGCCTCGGCGGGCGTCGTGGACACCAAGGCCTGGTACACGCTGGTCAACCGCAACAGCGGCGAGGTGCTGGACGGCCTCGGCTACGCCACGCACGACGGTGCGGCGGTGGCGCAGTGGGCCCGTCACGACGGGACCAACCAGCAGTGGCGGTTCATCGACTCGGGTGACGGGAACTACCGGCTGCAGAACCGGAACTCCGGCAAGGTGCTGGACGACTACAACTGGTCGAGGACCGCCGGCTCCGAGCTGGTGCAGTGGCGCGACCTGAACGGCGTCAACCAGCAGTTCCACCTGGAGAAGTCGTCGGACGGCTACGTGCGTCTGATCAATCGCTTCAGCGGCCTGGCCGTCGAGGTCCAGAGCGGCTCCAAGGCCGACGGGGGCCGCGTCGCCCAGTACCACGACTGGGGTGGCGCCAACCAGCAGTGGCAACTCGTCCCGGTCGGGAGCGGCGGCGGCGCCGGGAGCGCGGGGAGCTCCGGCAGCAGCGGGAGCACCGGGAGCACGGGCAGCACCGGGAGCACCGGCAACACCGCCACGCCCTCCAAGCCGGGCGGCAGCGTTCCGACGGGCCAGGCCCCGAGCGGTACCCGCCCGCCGTCGGCCTCGGCCCCGCCGGCGACATCTCCGGCACCCGGCGGCGGCAGTGGCGGTGGCGGCGCCCCGGCGAAGACCTTCATGGGCAGCAGCACGGTGCTCCTCGGCGGCATGATGGAGGACGCCACGTCGAACGCCGCGCCGTTCGACGTGCGGTACGCCTACATCCACAGCCAGCCCGCGCCCTCGTCCGAGGCCTACACGGCCTCGCGCTGCAAGGCCGAGTGGTCGGGCTGGTGGGGCTGCTGGACCGGCGACACCACGGCGCCCGGCACCCAGATAACCCTGAACAACGACCGCGCGTCCAAGGCGACGTACCAGGGCAAGCCGCGCCCGCAGAAGTACCTCTTCACGTGGTACTCGCTGCGCGACCTCGGAGACATGGCGGGCCAGGGCGACGGTCCCGGCGAGGTCCAGGCCATCAACCGAGCCGACCTGCTCACCAAGTACCTGAACGACTACCGCTTCTTCCTCCAGAAGATCGGCAACGCGCAGGACATGATCGACATCGAGCCCGACTTCTGGGGCTACGTGCGCTCGCTCGGCAACCCGCACCAGGTCTCCGCCCAGGTCAAGGCCGCGAACCCGGCGGACTGCGGATCGCAGGAGAACAGCGCCTCCGGCCTGGCCCAGTGCATGATCGCGATGAGCCACAAGTACGCGCCCAACACCGGCGTGGGCCTGCACCTGTCCTGCTTCGACTGGCAGCAGAACACCCCGCAGTGCGTCAAGGACTACGCGGACCTCGGGGCGAAGAACGCCGACTTCCTCGTCACCGACGTGACGGACCGCGACGCGGGCTGGTACGCGCTGCCCGCCCACGGCAGCAAGGACACCTTCTGGAACGACCAGAAGGGCTTCGCCGCCCTCGCGTTCTACAGGACGATGTCCGAGTCGGTGGGCAAGCCGGTGGTCCTGTGGCAGATCCCCCTGGGCAACATGGCGGGGAACAACACCCCCGGCCACTACAAGGACGACAAGGTCGACTGGTTCTTCTCGCACATGGACCAGGTGGCGAACGCACACGTCGGCGCCCTCCTGTTCGGCGCCGGCTGGTCGGAACAGACCACGCCCGAGACCGACGGCGGAAACCTGGTCAACAAGACGACCGCGTACCGCAACTCGGGCGGTACGGCGCTCAAGTAGGCGCCCGCACGGGACGCGCCCCGCCGAGTCGGTGCTCGGCGGGGCGCGTACGTGCAGCGGGTGCGGTCAGCGCGGCTGGTCGGGCGTCTGGGCGGTGGCCGCCGGGCCGGTCGGCGTGCCGGTGGCGTTCGGGGCGGGCTTGGGGGCCGGGTCGGGGATGTCGGCCATCGGCAGGGTCTGCTTGGGCGTGCCGCGCAGGGCCTGGTTCATGGCGTCCCGCCAGATCGGGCCGGGGCCGTCGGCGCCGAACACCTCGGTGCGGTACTTCCCGTTGATGGTGATGTTGCGCATCTCGACGCCGCCCTTGGGGCCGCCGAGCCAGACCGCGGTGGCGAGCTGCGGGGTGTAGCCGTTGAACCAGGCGGCCCGCTTGCGGTCCGAGGTGCCGGTCTTGCCCGCGATCTGGCGGTTGTCCTCCAGGTTGAGCGCCGCGCCGGTGCCGTTGTTCTCGGTCACGCCGTTCAGCACGGTGTTCAGCGCCCGCGCCGTCTCCTCGGAGAACGCCTTCTCGCAGTGGCCGGCCGGGACGGGGACGTCCTTGCCCTCCACGGTGGTGATCCGGTCGATGGCGAGCGGGGCGCAGTGGGTGCCCTGGGCGGCGAAGGTCGCGTAGACGTTGGCCATCGTCAGCGGGCTCATCTCCGCGACGCCCAGGGCCATCGAGGGCACCTCCTCCAGGGGCTTGCCGCTGGCCCTGGTGGTGATGCCGAGCTTGTTGGCCATCTGCTTGACCGCGCAGAGGCCGATGTCCTTCTCCATCAGGACGAAGTAGGTGTTGACCGAGAGGGCCATCGCCTGCTTCAGCTGGTAGGCGCCCTTCTCGTTCGGCGACTCGTTGGGCACCACCGTCTTGGGGCGGGTGTCGTTCCGCCAGGTGCCCGTACAGGTCTTCATCGCCGGGTACTCGATCTTGTTGTCGGACGTGTACTCCTGGGTCGCCGGAAGGCCCGCCTCCAGGGCCGCGGCCGCGATGACCGGCTTGAACGTGGAGCCCGGCTGGAAGCCGTTGCCGCCGCCCATCGCCGCGTCGACGTTGAGGTTGACGACGGTCTCGTTCTTCTCCTCCAGCAGCCCGTACGGGCGGGTCTGGGCCATGGCGAGGATCTTGCCGGTGCCCGGCTCGACCATGGAGACGGCGGCGGAGACGCTGTCGGTGACCCGCACGTTGGAGCTCACCGCGTTCTGGGCGGCGGCCTGCTTGTCCGGGTCCAGCGTGGTGTGGATGTTCAGGCCGCCGGTGTTCCAGAACTTCTTGCGCTCCTCGGCGCTCTTGCCGAAGGCCGGGTCCTGCTTGACCACGTGGCGCACGTAGTCGCAGAAGAAGCCCATCCCGGCCTGGGCCTTGATGCAACCGTTCTGCGGCGCCCTGTAGTTCAGGCCCAACGGGGCGGCCTTCGCCTCCTTCGCCTGGTCGGCGGTGAGGTGCTTGTTCTCCAGCATCTTGTCGATGACGGTGTCGCGGCGGTTCTGCGCGGCCTGCGGGTGCAGCTTCGGGTCGTACTGGGACGGGTTCTGCACCAGCCCGGCGAGGGTCGCGGCCTCGGCGACGGTCAGGTCCTTGTTGCTCTTGCCGAAGTAGCGCTGGGAGGCGGCCTCCACGCCGTAGGCGCCGTTCCCGTAGAAGGTGATGTTGAGGTAGTTGGTGAGGATCTGCTCCTTCGGCAGCTCCTCCTCCAGCTTGATGGCGACCTTGAGCTCCTGGATCTTGCGGCCCAGGGTCTTGCGCTGGGCCTCCAGGACGGCGTCCCGGTCCTCCCCGGCCTGCTCGACGTTGACGTTCTTCACGTACTGCTGGGTCAGCGTCGAGGCGCCCTGCGAGGCGGTGCCGCTCTCCGCGTTCTTGCTGATGGCGCGCAGGACGCCCTTGAGGTCGACGGCGCCGTGCTCGTAGAAGCGCGCGTCCTCGATGTCCACCTGGGCCTGGCGCATGTACGGCGACATCTGATCGGCGGTCAGCACGGTGCGGTCGCGCTCGTAGACCTTGGCGATCAGCCCGCCCTTGGCGTCGAAGATCTGGGTCGCCTGGGTGAGCGGCGGCGTCTTGAAGTCGGAGGGGACGTCCTCGAAGCCCTCGGCCGTGCTCTTGGCCGTCAGTCCGATGCCGCCCGCGACGGGCAGGGCGAGCCCCGCCAGCAGCACACCGGACACGACGCTCACCCCCAGGAAGGTCGCACCGAAGCCGGCCAGCCGGAGCGGCGCCTTGCGGGACGGCCCGCGGTCCGCGTCCTCGGAGGAACTCCATATCGGGGGGCGATTCGATTCCATTCCCGGATGCTAACTCCTGGGAGTGGTCGGGCAAGCGGTTTTTCGGGCACGGCTGTCACGGCTGTGCAACAGGATCCGGAAGGGGGTCCGAAATCGGTTTCGACACGGCAAATCGTATACGTATTGAATGGTTTCGGAAGAATGCGGCGACCAGTGCTCGATATGGCCCGTCGCGCGTGCGGCGGCCTCCCCTCCCGCGGTCCTGTCATCACTCGGATGCGGTGAGCGGGGCGAAAGGTTGCGCCCGCGGTCGTCAGGTGACCGGCTCATCCGGCGTCGGAAGCGCTCTCCAGGACCGCCTCGACATCGACCTCGACGTCGAAGAAGTCGGCACTGCGCAGGTGCGCGTCCCGCTGGCTGGAGCGGAACTCGGGGACCGTCGGCCGCCACCTCACGCAGTCGCCCGCACGGCTCCCGCGCAGCCCCCGGCCGGCTCCCGCGCGGCCCCCGGCCGGCCGGACACGGAGGAAACCGGGCGACCGCGACGGGCTTGGTCCTCTACGGTGAACGCGCCCAGGGCGGTCGTCTACCGCCCGTCGACGTGGCGCGACCAACGCGCCCGCACCCCAGGAGCCGCCGCCATGACGCGCACCCTCGTCTCTGAACTGCACGCACGCCTCGGGGAGACGGTCACCGTCTACGGATGGGTGAACACGCTGCGGCTGCAGCGGCGCATCCAGTTCGTCCTGGTCCGGGACCACACCGGGCTGGTGCAGGTCACCCACCGCCGGGGCGGGGAGGGCGACGCCGTCGAGGCCGCCTTCGAGGGCGTGACGGTCGAGTCCGCCGTGAAGATCACCGGCACGGTGGTCGCCGACCCGCAGGTCAAGCTCGGCGGCCTGGAGATCGTGCCGTCCGTCGTGGAGGTCGTGTCGCCGGCCGAGCCGAAGCTGCCGATCGACGAGCGGACCGGCATCGACCAGCGACTGGACTGGCGGTTCCTGGACATCCGGCGCCCCTCCCAGCGCCTGGTCCTCGAGGTCCAGACGACCGTCGAGCGGGCGATGCGCGAGGTGGCGGCCGAGGAGGGCTTCACCGAGCTGCACACGCCGAAGCTGATGGGGACGGCCTCCGAGTCGGGCGCCGAGGTGTTCGAGGTGGCCTACTTCGGGCGGACCGCCTATCTGGCCCAGTCCCCGCAGTTCTACAAGCAGATGGCGATCGCGGGCGGCATCGACCGGGTCTTCGAGATCGGCCCGGTGTTCCGTGCCGAGCCGTCGTTCACCTCCCGGCACGCCACCGAGTTCACCGGGGTCGACGTCGAGATCGCCTGGATCGACGGGGTCGAGGACGTGATGGCCTTCGAGGAGCGGTTGCTGCACCGCGTCCTGGCCGCCGTGGCCGAGCGGCACGGCGCGGCGATCGCCGAGCACTTCGGCACCCCGGTGACGGTCCCCGAGCTGCCGTTCCCCCGGATCACGATGGCCGACGCGCTGGCCGGGCTCCGCGCCACCGGCTGGGACCCGGAGGGCGTCAAGGACGACCTCGACCCCGAGGGCGAGCGCGCGCTGTGCGGGCTGGTCGCCGAGGAGACCGGGCACGAGTTCGTGTTCGTCACCCGGTTCCCGGCCGCCGTCCGGCCGTTCTACCACCTGCGGCCGGAGGACGACCCGACCGTCACCGAGTCCTTCGACCTGCTGTGGAAGGGCGTGGAGATCACCACCGGCGCCCAGCGCGAGCACCGGTACGACCGGCTCGTCGCCCAGGCCCGGGAGAAGGGCATGGACACCGGGCCGCTCTCCGGGTACCTCGACTGCTTCCGCTACGGCACCCCGCCGCACGGCGGGCTGGGGCTCGGCCTCGGCCGGCTGCTCATGCTGGCCCTGGGGCTGCCGTCGATCCGTGAGGCGACCTTCCTCTTCCGGGGCCCGCACCGCCTCGAACCGTGAGAACGGGGAATCGCGGGGAACGACGGAAGGCCGCGGGGGAAAGGCTGCCGGGAACCGCGGGGAACCGGTGGGCCGGAACACGCGAAGGGCCGCGCCCGAGGAGGTCGTTTCCTCGGGCGCGGCCCTTTCGCGTCTTCCGGCCGTCCTCGGTCAGCTGCGGCGGAGGGCCTCGGTGAGCCGGTTGGCGGCCTCGATGATGGCCTGGGCGTGCAGGCGGCCCGGGTGACGGGTCAGCCGCTCGATGGGCCCGGAGACGGAGACCGCGGCCACCACGCGGTTGGAGGGCCCGCGGACGGGGGCGGAGACGGACGCGACGCCCGGCTCGCGCTCCCCGATGGACTGGGCCCAGCCGCGGCGGCGGACGCCGCTGAGCGCGGTGGCGGTGAAGCGGGCGCCCTGGAGGCCTCGGTGGAGGCGCTCGGGCTCCTCCCAGGCGAGCAGCACCTGGGCGGCGGAGCCGGCCTTCATGGGCAGGGTGCTGCCCACGGGGACGGTGTCGCGCAGGCCGGAGAGCCGTTCGGCCGCGGCGACGCAGATGCGCATCTCGCCCTGGCGGCGGTAGAGCTGCGCGCTCTCCCCGGTGACGTCGCGCAGATGGGTGAGGACGGGGCCCGCGGTGGCGAGCAGTCGGTCCTCACCGGCGGCGGCGGAGAGCTCGGACAGGCGGGGGCCGAGGATGAAGCGGCCCTGCATGTCCCTGGTGACCAGGCGGTGGTGTTCGAGTGCGACGGCGAGTCTGTGGGCGGTGGGGCGCGCCAGACCGGTGGCGGCGACCAGCCCCGCCAGCGTGGCGGGGCCCGACTCCAGTGCGCTGAGCACCAGAGCGGCCTTGTCGAGAACGCCGACGCCGCTAGTGTTGTCCATAGCATGATATTGCAGTCTCAGTCAGCGAGACGCAAGTCTGTTTCGATGTCCGTCATCCTCTCAGATGCCCGCAAAGCGGTTCTTCCGGGCTTCGGCGTCTCACATGCTGGATCCGCCGGGGGCGCTCAGGGGGGGCGGAGGCTGCCGGGAGGTGAAATGGCGGGCGAAGCGGCGGGCGGAATGCAAAAAGCCCCTGCCGTGTCACTGTCGGACACGGCAGGGGCCGTTGAGAAGAATTCGGCGGCGTCCTACTCTCCCACAGGGTCCCCCCTGCAGTACCATCGGCGCTGAAAGGCTTAGCTTCCGGGTTCGGAATGGAGCCGGGCGTTTCCCTCTCGCTATGACCACCGAAATGATCGGGCCGGGCAATTGCTCGAAAGCATTGCCTTCGCCTCGTCGCGAATCATAGCAGTCGCCCCCGGGCCGATCAGAAGCCGACGGCCTCGCGCAGCAGCAGGACGGTCCCCCGGGAGAGCCGGGCCGGGGCGTTGAGCACCAGGAGCTGGTTCACGGCGCTCGGCCGCCCGTACGCGGCCCGGGCGCGCTCGGACTCCAGCGGGAGGACGTGGGTCTCGACGCGCCGCAGGGCGGCCGGGAGGTCCGGTACGACCTTCTGGGCGCCGACGATCCAGATCGCCCGGCCGGCGCCGCCGACGTACCCGGGCAGCTGGCTGCCGGTGGCCGAGGCGACGACCAGCGAACCGGTCTCGGTGACGGCGGCGACGCTGCCGAGCACCACGTCCGGGGTGGCGACCATCCGGCGCAGCTCGTCGGCCTCGGCGACCCGGTCCATGCCCAGCGCCCGGGGTTTCACGGCCCGGTAGCGGTCGCCGGTGTTGACGTCCTCCTCGATTCCGGAGAGCCGGAGGGTCTCGCTGGCCCCGGTGAGGACGGTGGCGCCGGCCGGGACCAGCTCCGCGACCCGGGCGCGCGCGGCGGCGGTGTCGTCCAGGAGCTCGACGGTGAAGCCGTTCGCCGCCAGTGCGGCGGCCGCCCGTTCCAGCCGGTCGGCGGGCGCCGGGTCCGAGTACGGGGCCGACCCGGTCGCGCCCCGCTCCCAGCCGCCGGGGCCCTGCCCCCAGCCGCTCGCGCCCGGCCCGGCCCCGCCGGCGCGCGGAGCCGAGCCGGTCAGCGGGCTGGTGTCCAGGTACCGGGTCTCGTAGACCCGCTCGGTGAACCGCCAGCCGTCCGCCGTGCGCCGGTAACGGTCGTGGTAGACGGCGTAGTTGAGGCCCTGGACGCCGTTCTTCAGCCGGACGATCTCGTGCATGTGGGCACGCCCGGCCGCGGTGTCGCCGTCGATCCGGATCGCGCCCGGGTGGGTGTTCTGGATGAAGAAGTCCCAGTGCTCCTGGAGCTTCTCGCCGCCGATCCGGATCTGCTCCGGACCGATCAGCTCGACCGGGACGTCGGGCATCCGCAGCACGCCGTCCGGGGTGAACAGAAGGGCGAGGCGGGCGCGGTCGCGCATCATCACCGCGTCGGTGAACTCGGCCTGCAGGGCCGCGATCTCGACGCGGTCGGCGATCGCCTGGAAGTCGTTCATCGGATTCTCCGTTTCCCCGTTCCGTATGACCGGTGCGATCGGTACGACAGAACAGCCGCTCGAAACGTGAGGTGGGGAGGAGGACGTCACATCCCGGGCCGCTGCGATGTCATGAGGGGGAGGAAGGACCGTCGAGTCGAAGTGGAAGGGGTGGGGACACGGTGCGGGACGACGAGGGCGACACCACGACCGAGCCGGGCCTGGGCGCGATCATGAGCGAGCGGCGCCGACTGATCAACCTGGCGTACCGGCTGCTCGGTTCGCTGGCCGACGCCGAGGACGCGGTGCAGGAGACCTACGCCCGGTGGTACGCGCTGCCCCGGCGGGAGCGGGAGGCGATCGCCTCGCCCGGCGGCTGGCTGACCACGGTGGCCAGCCGGATCTGCCTCAACCTGCTCGGCTCGGCGCGGGCGCGGCGGGAGCGCTACGTGGGCGAGTGGATCCCCGAGCCGCTGCCCGCGCCCCGGGAGTGGACGGACGCCGCGGCCGACCCGGCGGCGGATCCGGCCGACCGGATCACCCTGGACGAGTCGGTGAGCATGGCGTTCCTGGTGGTCCTGGAGGCCATGACCCCGGCCGAGCGCGTCGCCTTCGTCCTCCACGACGTCTTCCGCTACCCCTTCGCCGAGGTGGCCGCGATCGTCGGCCGCAGCCCGGCCGCCTGCCGCCAGCTGGCCACCTCCGCCCGCCGCCGGATCCGGGCCGCCCAGGCCCCGGCGGTGCCGACGAGCGCCCAGGCCGGCGTCGTCCGGGAGTTCAAACGGGCCTGGGAGGCCAAGGACCTCAGGTCGCTGATGGACGTCCTGGACCCGCAGGCCACCGTGATCGCCGACGGCGGCGGCCTGGTCGGCGCGCTGCTGCACCCGCTGACCGGGCGCGAGCGGATCGCCGCCGCCCACCTGGACTCGGACCGCTTCGCGGCGGGCATCACGCTGCTGGAGTGCACCGTCAACGGCCTGCCCGGTCTGGTCGCCCGGAAGGACGGCGTCATCGTCACGGTGTTCGCGTTCCGGATCGCCGAGGGCCTGATCACCCACATCTGGGCGGTGCGCAACCCGGAGAAGCTCCGGCCCTGGACAGGGGAGGGGCTCCGGCTCTGACGGGAGGGCGGCCGCAGGGGCGCGATGCGCAGGAGTGAGGCGCGTCACGCCCCGCGCGCTCCCCGTTCGTCGTGTTCACGCCCGTGCGCACACCACCGAGCCCACCCCTGTGCACCGATCGCCCAAAAACCGACCGATAAGGTGTTAATCCAACATTCATCCATGCCGCATAGCCTCCGGGGGCTAGCCTCATGCTGAACGTCATCGTCCGACCGGGAGGCGAAAGCCCCGTGCAAGGCACTGTCACCACACCAGGCGGCTCCACGGTGGCCGGGGGCCAGGGCGAAGCGTTCCTGCTCGTCGTGGACGACGAGCCCAACATCCGCGAGCTGCTCTCCGCCTCGCTGCGCTTCTCCGGCTTCCGCGTCGCCTCCGCCGCCACCGGCACCGAGGCGCTCGAACTGGTCGCCGCCGAGCGCCCGGACCTGGTCGTGCTCGACGTGATGCTCCCCGACCTCGACGGCTTCACCGTCGTCGAGAAGCTGCGCGAGCGCACCAGCCGCGGCCAGATAGCCGGCCCGGCCCACGGGCACCCCGGCGACCACCTGCCGGTGCTCTTCCTCACCGCCAAGGACGGCGTCGGCGACAAGGTGCAGGGCCTGGCCGCCGGTGCGGACGACTACGTCACCAAGCCGTTCAGCCTGGAGGAGCTGATCGCCCGGATCCGCGCCATCCTGCGCCGGGCCGGCGGGCCCGCCGAGGACGGCCGGCTGGTCGTCGCCGACCTCAGCCTCGACCCGGTCGCCCACGAGGTCACCCGCGGCGGCACCCTGGTCTCGCTCTCCCCGACCGAGTTCAAGCTGCTGCACTACCTGATGGCCAACGTCGGCCGGGTGGTCTCCAAGGCGCAGATCCTCGACCACGTCTGGGCCTACGACTTCGGCGGGGACCTCTCCATCGTCGAGTCGTACATCTCCTACCTGCGCCGCAAGCTCGACTCCGGCCCGGTGCACGGCCCCAAGCTGATCCACACCGTGCGCGGCATCGGCTACGCCCTGCGCCGCCCCCCGCAGGGCTGACCGGGCCCGTCCGTGTTCGCCCGGTTCTCCTCCCGGCTGTCGCTGCGCGCCCGGCTGCTGGTGCTCGCCCTCGCCCTGGTCACCACCGGGCTCGCGGTCAGCGACGCCTTCGTGCTCGGCACCGTACGGAACCAGCTGGTGCACCAGCTCGACGAGCAGCTCCAGCGGTACGGGCCGCCGCTGTCCCGCAAGCCCCCCGGCCAGCTGACCGCGCCGACCGCCGGGCGGCCCGCCGTCGCCGGGCGGCGGGTCAGCCTGCCCAGCCAGTACCTGGTGGAGTACCTCTCCTCGGACGGCAAGGTCCAGGCGGTGATGCGCCAGCCCGTCTCCGACACCGACCCGGCGCCCCAGCTGGCCGGACTCGACCCGACCCGGACCGCCCCCGACGTCCCCTTCGACCTGCCCGACCAGCGCGGTCAGCACAGCTGGCGGGTGCTGGTGCTGCCGCTCCAGGCCCCCCGCGGGCAGGCCGCCAACCCCAGCGCGTACGCCTCGCCGACGGTCACCCCGACCCACGTCATGGTGGCGGTCTCCCGCGAGGACATCGACGCCACCATCGGCAAGCTGAGCACCTCCTTCCTGGCCATCGGCGGCGGCGTCCTGCTGCTGATCGCCGGGCTCGGCTTCTTCGCGGTACGAGCCGGCCTGCGGCCGCTGCGCCGGATCGAGGAGGGCGCCGAGCGGATCGCGGCCGGCGAACTCTCGCACCGGATGCCGGAGCTGTCGCCGGGCACCGAGGTCGGCCGGCTGTCGATCGCGCTCAACGGGATGCTCACCCAGATCGAGGCCGCCTTCGCGGCCCGCGCCGAGTCCGAGGCCCGGATGCGGCGCTTCGTCGCCGACGCCTCGCACGAGCTGCGCACCCCGCTGGCCGGCATCCGCGGCTTCGCCGAGCTGTACCGGATGGGCGCGCTGCCCACCGACGCCGACGTCAAGCGGACCATGACCCGGATCGAGAGCGAGGCCGACCGGATGGGCGCGCTGGTCGAGGACCTGCTGGTGCTCGCCCGGCTGGACGAGGAACGCCCGCTCGACCTCGCCCCGATGGACCTGCGCACCCTCGCCGCCGACGCGCTGCACGACCTCACCGCCCTCGACCCGAGCCGCCCGGTCGCGCTCACCGGCCCGGCGGGCACCGGCGCGCCCGGGGCGGCGCCCGTCATCGGCGACGAGGCCCGGCTGCGGCAGGTGGTCACCAACCTGGTCGGCAACGCGGTCAAGCACACCCCGCCCGGCACCCCGGTCCGGATCGGGGTGGGCGCCGGCCCCGGCGGCATCTGCCTGCTGGAGGTCGCCGACTCCGGCCCCGGCCTCACCGAGGAGCAGGCCCGCCAGGTCTTCGACCGGTTCTTCCGGGTCGACCCCTCCCGCAGCCGCGACAACGGCGGCGGCGCCGGCCTCGGCCTCGCCATCGCCACCGCCCTCACCCGCGCCCACGGCGGCACCCTCACCCTGCGCACCGCCCCGGGCGAGGGCGCCACCTTCCGGGTCGAACTGCCCCATCAGCGCTGACCGGAATTCCCGGGCGCGGGACTTCCCCGCCAGTCCCGCCCGAAAGGCCCGAAAGCCCGAAAGTCCGGAATCCGGGCATTCGGGGCGCGGATCCCGTCGAATTTGTCGACTCGTCAATTCTTCCGGCTAACCAGGAAACCGCGGCGCCCGGTCATTGCCGGAATCCGGCATGGAGCGTCAAGAAAGCGTATGCCTATGATCAACACTGCCCGGCCGTCGGAATCCTGCCCGGCCGGGACATCTGCATTCCTTCAGGCCCGAAAGGGGTCATCGTGAACCTCCGCCGTTCGCTGGTCTCGGCCGCCGTCGTCGCCGCCGTCGTCTCGCCCGCCGTGATCTCCGCCGCCCCCGCCTTCGCGGAGTCGGCCGGGGTGGCGCAGACCCGGAGCGACAACGGTTCGATCGCCGAGCTGGAGCGGGCCGCCGCCGACGCCGCCAAGGCCTACGCGGCCGCCGTCGCCAACGAGGCCAAGGTGCAGGCCGAGACCTCCGCCTTCCTCAACAACTCGCAGCCGTACCTGGGCAGGTACCAGGAGGCCGAGGCCGCCGCGGTGCAGGCCGCTGCGGCCAAGGCCACCGCCGAGAAGGAGGCCAGGGCGGCCGCCGACGCGTACGGTTCCGCCTCGGAGGAGGACCTGCCCAAGGCCAAGGAGCGGATGCTCAAGGCGTTCGCCGCCGCCAACGCCGCCACCGCCGCGGACGAGAAGGCGAAGGCCGCCGTGACCGCCGCGCGCGACGCCGTGAGCGACGCCAGGGTCGAGTCGGTCCGGCGGATCCACGCGGCGCAGCAGGGCACCGCGGCCGCGGCCGCCGCCAAGGCCGCCGCGGACAAGGCCCTCGCCGACGCCAGGGCGGCCGCCGAGAAGCCGGTGGAGAAGCCCGTCGAGAAGCCGGTGGACAAGCCGGTCGAGAAGCCGGTGGACAAGCCGGCCGCCGTCACCCCGGTCTCCGACCACACCACCACCACGACCAAGACCACCACCACCGCCAACAAGGCGTCCACCTCGGCCACTTCGGCCACCACCGGCTCGGCCGCCCCGACCACCGCCCGGGCCACCACCGGCTCGGCCAGCGAGCTCGCCGAGACCGGTTCCGACCCGGCCACCCCGTACCTGGCCCTGGGCGCCGGCCTCGCGATCAGCCTCGGCGCCGCCGCCCTCTACGCCTCCCGCCGCAAGCCGGCCACCGCCCGCTCCAGCTCCTGACCCACCCCGTTCGCGCCCGCTCGGGAGGAGGGCGCGACCACCCGGAACCGCAGGACAGGCCAACGGCCCGTCCTGCGGTTCCGGCGTTCCCGGCCCCGAAACTCCTCGATCGGGTGAACCAACCGCCGTTCACCCGCCCGGCCCCTCGGTCGTGTGCGACCGTCCAGCCGTTGCCCGTGCGGACTCGCGCGGGCTGATCACACCGGACGGGAAGTGGGGTGTCTCCATGAGCGCGCTCGTCGCCGAGAGGACCGTCGCCGTGAACCTGGACCAGTCGCTGTGGCAGGCGTGGGAGTCCGTGGACGTGCCCGAGGGCTTCCGAGCGGAGATCGTCGACGACCACGACGACGGCGGTGCCGTGACCGTCCTCACCGATCCGGACGCCGGGCGCCGTGACTGCACCTCCTCGACCCGCGCCCCGTACGGCAAGGAGGCCGTGATTCCCGAGCGCCCCGCCAGGGGCTTCGTGGTCGGCCCCGGCATCACCGGCGAACTCCGTGGCTGACCGCGGCGCGTCGTTCAGACGGGACCTGTCGGAGTGGCGGGTGGCGCTGGTCGCCTGGCGGCTGCTGGTGCTGCAGGCGGCGGACCCGGTGGTGTCGGCGGGAATGGTGGAGCACTCGACGTACCGGGCGCACCCGTGGCGGCGGGTGGAGCACACGCTGGGCAGCGGTCGACGGCTGTTCTACCAGGACGCGGAGACGCTGCGCCGGGAGGTCGCCCGGCTGGACCGGGCGCACAAGCGGATCCGGGGGACGGGACCGGACGGGCGCCCGTACGACGCCCGGGACGCGGCGACCAGGGCGTGGGTGCTGCTGACGCTCTTCGAGTGCGTGGTCGCCATGCGCCGGCTGGGCGGGGACCCGTACGACGCGGGGGAAACGGCACAGGCGTACGCGGAGTTCCGGGAGGCGGTCGCCGCCTTCGGCCTTCCCGAGGGCGAGATCCCGGCCACCGCGGAGGAGTTGCCGGCCTACTTCGCCCGGTACGCGCGGGAGCGGCTGGAGTTCACCGAGGCGGCGCGCTTCCTCCTGTACGACCTCCTGCGCGAGGCGCCCCGGCCGCGCCGGCTCCGGTTCCTCGGCGACGCGGGTTGGCGGGTGGTGCGGGTGGTGGTGGCCCGGGCGGTCCGCGAGCTGACGGTGGCGGACCTGCCGCCGGTGGTGCGGGAGCGGTTCGGGCTGGTGCGCACCCGGCGGGCCGCGCTGCTGTCCGCCGTGCTGCACCGGGGCGCGGGCGCCGTCGTCCCCCTCCTCCCGGACCGGCTGCGCTACCGCGACCCGGAGCCGTCCCGGCCGAAGCGCCGCCGCCCGCACCGGGATTCCCGCGGGCCCCGGGTGGACCGCTTCTTCCGCGAGGTGCTGGACCAGACCGGCGACGGGTTCGTCACCGTGCACGACCTGCGGGCGATGGCGCACAACGTGTGCTGGCGGCTGGAGCTGGACGAGGCCGGCGAGGCCCGGGTGTACGAGGCCTTCGACACCTGGTGGGAGCAGCTGCGCGCGGTGATGGACTCCGACGGGGACGGGCGGGTGAGCCGGGAGGAGTTCGTGGCGGCCACCCTGGCCGGCTGCGACCGGGACGAGGCCTACCTGGAGCGGGGGCTGCTGCCCGCGCTGCGGGCGGTGTTCACCGCGGCGGACACCGACGGCAGCGGCTTCCTGGAGTTCGACGAGTACCGCGTGGTGTTCGGCGGGGAGCGGGTGGACCCGGTGGAGCTGTCGCACGGTTTCCGCCGACTGGACACCGACGGGGACGGCCGGATCACCCGGGAGGAGTTCCTCGCCGGATTCATCGGGTTCTTCACGGCCCGCGCCGACTCCGCCCCGGGCGCCGAGCTCCTCGGCCGGGCGTAGCGGCACGGTCTCCGGGACCGGCCCGCCAATCCCGCCGGGCACCGGCCCGCTAGCACGCCCCGCCCGCCGACGCGAGCGGGGCGTCGGCCTGTCAAGCGCCGGTTCGGCCAAGAAGCCCGCCGGGTCCGCCCGGTCGTTCGTTGTCCCGGTGCCCTCGGGCTCCGCAGACTGTGCGCACCGTCACGCACCGCCGCGCCGAGTCAACCCCACCCCGCCTGGGATTCCTTCGTAAGGATGATGGATACTGGCCCTTGTGAACGTGTTCACGTTCACAAGCGGACAAGCCTGCGCGGTCGGCAACGGTCCGACGGCTACAGATGAAGTTGTCCGGAAGATGCCCGTCCTCGCGCGGGCAGGTTGGGAGAGAGGGCGACGTGGAACTGGCAATCGCTCACGAGACCATCGCCCGATGGCAATTCGGGATCACCACCGTCTACCACTTCCTCTTCGTCCCGCTCACGATCAGCCTGGCCGCGATCGTGGCCGGTCTGGAGACCGCCTGGGTGCGGACGAACAAGGAGAAGTACTTCCACGCGACCAAGTTCTGGGGAAAGCTCTTCCTCATCAACATCGCGATGGGCGTGGTCACGGGCATCGTCCAGGAGTTCCAGTTCGGCATGAACTGGTCCGACTACTCCCGCTTCGTCGGCGACGTCTTCGGCGCCCCGCTCGCGATGGAGGCGCTGATCGCCTTCTTCTTCGAGTCCACCTTCATCGGCCTGTGGATCTTCGGCTGGGACAAGCTGCCGAGGAAGATCCACTGCGCCTGCATGTGGATGGTGTCCCTCGGCACCGTGCTCTCCGGCTACTTCATCCTGGCCGCCAACTCCTGGATGCAGCACCCGGTCGGCTACGCGATCGACCCGGTCACCGGCAAGGCCCGGCTGACCGACGTCGTCCAGGTGCTGTTCCAGAACACCACCCTGGTGGTGGTCTTCCACACCCTGACCGCCGCCTTCCTCACCGGCGCGGCCTTCGTCGTCGGCATCGCCTCCTTCCACCTCTGGAGGGCCAAGCGCAGGCCGGAGACCGCCGACCCGAAGAGGACCGCCGTGATGCGCACCTCGCTGCGGCTCGGCCTGGTGCTCGCGGTGGTCTTCGGCGCCGGCACCGCGCTCAGCGGCGACACCCTGGGCAAGGTCATGTTCGAGCAGCAGCCGATGAAGATGGCCGCCGCCGAGGCGCTCTGGGAGACCCAGTCGCCGGCGCCGTTCTCGGTCTTCGCGGTCGGTGACGTCAGCAAGGGCCACAACTCCGTGGCGCTGGAGGTCCCGGGGATACTCTCCTTCCTCGCCCACAACGACTTCAGCTCGTCCGTCCCCGGCATCAACGACACCGCGGCCGCGGAAGCCGCCCAGCACGGCGGGGACCCCAAGGACTACATCCCGAGCATCTTCGTCACCTACTGGGGCTTCCGCCTCATGATCGGCTTCGGGATGACCTCGTTCCTGGCCGGCCTGATCGGCCTGTGGACCACCCGGAAGAAGCTCTTCCTGCGCCCCGGGTTCCGCACCGGCGACAGCGAGGTGCCCCGGCTGATGCTCACCCCCGGGCGCGAGCTGGGGCCGCTGCTGACCAGGTGGAGCTGGCGGATCGGCATCCTGACCATGGGCTTCCCGCTGATCGCCAACAGCTTCGGCTGGATCTTCACCGAGATGGGCCGTCAGCCCTGGGCCGTCTTCGGCCTGATGACCACGGCCGGCGCGGTCTCCCCCAACGTCGGCATCGGCACCCAGGTCGGCGCGCTGGCCACCTTCACCGCGCTGTACGCGGTCCTGGCGGTCATCGAGGTCCGGCTGCTGGTCAAGTACGCCAAGGCCGGCCCGGAGGTGACCGAGCAGCCGCCCACCAAGGACCCGTCGCTGCGCGGGCCGTCCTCGGACGAGGACGCCGACAAGCCGCTCGCCTTCGCCTACTGAGGCGCCGGGACACCGGGGAACTGAGGATCTGAGATGCAACTCCACGACGTCTGGTTCGTGCTGATCGCGGTCCTGTGGATCGGCTACTTCTTCCTGGAGGGCTTCGACTTCGGGATCGGCGTGCTCACCAAGCCGCTGGCCCGCGACACCGCCGAACGCCGGGTGCTGATCAACACCATCGGCCCGGTCTGGGACGGCAACGAGGTCTGGCTGCTGACCGCGGGCGGCGCCACCTTCGCGGCCTTCCCGGACTGGTACGCGACGCTCTTCAGCGGCTTCTACATCCCGCTGCTGGTCATCCTGGTCTGCCTGATCGTCCGCGGCGTGGCCTTCGAGTACCGGCACAAGCGCGACGGCGAACGCTGGCAGCGGAACTGGGAGGAGGCCCTGTTCTGGACCTCGCTGCTCCCGGCCTTCCTCTGGGGCGTGGTCTTCGCCGACATCGTGCGCGGCGTGGACATCGACGCCCAGAAGAACTACACCGGCGGCCTCTGGGACCTGCTGAACCCGTACGCGCTGCTCGGCGGCCTGGTGACGCTCGCCCTGTTCACCTTCCACGGCTCGGTGTTCGCCGCGCTCAAGACGGTCGGCGAGATCCGCGACCGGGCCCGCCGGGCCGCCCTGCAGACCGGGCTGGCCACCGCCGTGCTGGCACTGGTCTTCCTGGTCTGGACCCAGGCCGACCACGGCAACGGCCGCAGCCTCGCCGCGCTGGTCGTCGCGGTGGTCGCGCTGGTCGCCGCCCTGGCGGCCAACCAGCTCGGACGGGAGGGCTGGGCGTTCGCGCTCTCCGGGGTGACGGTGGTGGCCGCGGTCGGGATGCTCTTCCTGGCGCTCTTCCCGGACGTCATGCCCTCCACCCTGAACCCGGAGTGGAGCCTGACCGTCGGCAACGCGGCCTCCTCGCCGTACACGCTGAAGGTGATGACCGTCGTGGCGGCGGTCTTCACCCCGCTGGTGATGCTCTACCAGGGCTGGACCTACTGGGTGTTCCGCAAGCGGATCGGCGTCCAGCACATCCCCGGGCACCACCCGGCCGCCCCGCTCGACCAGGCCTGACGCCGTGAAGCCGGTCGACCCCCGACTCCTCGGGTACGCCCGCACCACCAGGGCCTTCCTCGCCGGATCCGTGCTGCTCGGCGCGGTCGGCGCGGCCCTGGTGGTCGCCCAGGCGAGTCTGATCGCCGAGATCGTCGTCCGCGCCTTCCAGCGCGGGGCGACGCCCGGCGAGCTGGCCACGCCGCTGCTGCTGCTCGCCCTGACGGCGGTCGGGCGCGGGCTGGTCGGCTGGCTCACCGAGCTCACCGCGCACCGGTCCGTCGCCCGGGTGAAGTCCACCCTGCGGCGCCGGCTGCTCGACCACGCCACCGCGCTCGGCCCGTCCTACCTGGCGGGCCGGCGCACCGGCGAGCTCACCACCCTCGCCACCCGCGGCGTCGACGCGCTGGACGACTACTTCGCCCGCTACCTGCCGCAGCTGGTGCTGGCCGTGGTCGTCCCGGTGATCGTGCTGCTGCGGATCGTCGGCGCCGACTTCACCTCGGCCGCGATCATCGCCGGGACGCTGCCGCTGATCCCGCTGTTCATGGTGCTGATCGGGATGGCCACCCAGTCCCGGATGGACCGGCAGTGGACCACCCTCGCCCGGCTCTCCCACCACTTCCTCGACGTGGTCGCCGGGCTGCCCACCCTCAAGGTGTTCAACCGGGCCCGCAGCCAGGCCGCCACCATCGCCCGGATCACCGCCGACTACCGCCGGGCCACCCTGCGCACCCTGCGGATCGCCTTCATCTCCTCCTTCACCCTGGAGCTGCTCTCCACGCTGTCCGTCGCGCTGGTCGCCGTCACCGTCGGCTTCCGGCTGGTGGACGGCACGCTCGACCTGGAGACCGGGCTGCTGATCCTGGTGCTCGCCCCCGAGGTGTACTTCCCGATCCGCCAGGTCGGCGCGCTCTACCACTCCAGCGTCGAGGGGCTGACCGCCGCCGACGAACTGTTCCAGGTGCTGGAGACCCCGCTGCCCGCCGCCGGCACCACCCCGGCGCCGGACCTCGCGGGCGCCGTGATCGCCGCCGAGGGCCTGGTCGTCCGGCACCCCGGTTGCACCGAGCCGGCGCTGGACGGCGCCGGGCTGACTCTGCGTCCGGGCTCCAGCACCGCGCTCACCGGCCCCAGCGGCGCCGGCAAGTCCACCCTGCTGGCCGTGCTGCTCGGCCTCACCGCCCCCGCCTCGGGCACCGTCCGGATCACCGCGGCCGACGGCCGCCGGTACGACCTGGCCGAACTGGAGCCGGAGAGCTGGCGGCGGCAGATCGCCTGGGTGCCGCAGCACCCGCACCTGTTCGCCGGGACGGTCGCCGAGAACCTGCGGCTGTACCGGCCGGAGGCCACCGACGAGCAGCTCCGGACCGCGCTGCGGGCCGCGCACGCGCTCGACTTCGTGACCGACCTGGCCGCCGTCCTGGGGGAGGACGGCGCCGGGCTCTCCGCCGGGCAGCG
Organism: Kitasatospora sp. NPDC001547; assembly: GCF_042894165.1. Taxonomy (NCBI): domain Bacteria; kingdom Bacillati; phylum Actinomycetota; class Actinomycetes; order Kitasatosporales; family Streptomycetaceae; genus Kitasatospora; species Kitasatospora sp. NPDC001547. The sequence continues at coordinate 66,539 of NZ_JBIAVL010000025.1, forward strand.
CCAGCGCCTCGCACTGGCCCGGGTGCTGCTCGCCGACGACCGCCCGCTGGTGCTGCTGGACGAGCCGACCGCCAACCTGGACGGCGCCTCCGAGGCGGCCGTGGTGGAGGCCGTCCGGACGCTGGCCGAGGACCCGTCGCGCACCGTGCTGGTGGTCGCGCACCGCCCGGCGCTGCTGGCCGTCGCGGACGAGCGGGTCCGGCTGGCGGGGTCCGCCGCCGCCCCGATCGCCGATCCGGTCGTACCGCTCGCCCACAGCGGCCTCCCCACGCCCGCGCCCGCCGTGCCCGAGGAGCCCGAGCCCGAAGGCGGCACCACCCCCCGGCTGGCGCTCTCGATCCTGCTCGGCGCGCTCGCCCTCGGCTGCGCCGTCGCCCTGATGGCCACCTCCGGCTACCTGATCTCCCGGGCCTCCCAGATGCCGCCGGTGCTCCACCTGATGATGGCCGTCACCGCGGTGCGGGCCTTCGGCATCGGCCGCAGCGTCTTCCGCTACGCCGAGCGCTTGGTCTCGCACGACGCGGTGCTGCGCACCCTCGGCACCCTGCGGGCCGCCGTCCACCGGCGGCTGAGCGCGCTCGCCCCGGCCGGACTGCCCGCCTTCCGGCGCGGCGACCTGCTCTCCCGGCTGGTCGCCGACGTGGACGCGATCCAGGACCACTACCTGCGCTGGCGGCTGCCGGCCGCGGTGGCCGGCCTGGTCGCCCTGGCCTCGACGGCGGCGATGGCCGCCTTCCTGCCCGCCGCCGGGCTGGTGCTCGGCCTCGGGCTGCTGCTCGCGGGCGGGCTGGTGCCCGCGCTGGCGGCGCGCTGGTCGGCCGGCGCCGAGCGGCGCCAGGCCCCGGCGCGCGGGCGCCTGGCCACCGCCGTGGTGGACGCCCTCACCGGCACCGCCGAGCTCACCGTGGCCGGCGCGCTGCCCGGCCGGCTGGCCGCCGTCCGCACCGCCGACGCCGCGCTGACCGGGCTGGCCGCCCGTTCGGCCGCCACCACGGCGCTGGGCACCGGGCTGATCGCGCTGCTCACCGGGCTGACCGTGACCGCCGCGGCCGCCGTCGGAGTCCAGGGGGTGCGCGACGGGACGCTGGCGCCGGTCTGCCTGGCCCTGGTGGTGCTCACCCCGCTGGCCGCCTTCGAGGCGGTCACCGGGATGCCGCTCGCCGTCCAGGCCCGCCAGCGCAGCCGCGCCGCGCGGGCCCGGCTGGACGAGGTGCTGAACGCTCCGGCGCCGGTCGGCGAGCCCGCCGAGCCGGTGGAGCTGCCCGGGCAGCCGCTGCCCGTCGCGGTGCGCGGGCTGACCGTGCGGCACCCCGGGCAGCCGGTGGACGCGCTCGCCGGGGTGGACCTCGACCTCGCGGCCGGCCGCCGGATCGCCGTGGTCGGCCCCTCCGGCTCCGGCAAGACCACCCTCGCCCAGGCACTGCTGCGCTTCCTGGAACCGGGCGCCGGGACGGTGACGTTCGCCGACGGCCGTCCACAGGCTGTGGACAGCCGCGCGCTGACGGGCGAGTCGGTCCGCCGGGTGATCGGGCTCTGCGCCCAGGACGCCCACGTCTTCGACAGCTCGCTGCGGGAGAACCTGCGGCTGGCCCGGCCCGGCGCGGGGGAGGACGAGCTGCGCGCCGCCCTGGCCGCCGCCCGGCTGCTGGAGTGGACCGAGGGTCTGCCGGACGGCCTGGACACCATGGTCGGCGAGCACGGTGCCCGGCTCTCCGGCGGCCAGCGCCAGCGGCTGGCGCTCGCCCGGGCGCTGCTCGCGGACTTCCCCGTACTGGTCCTGGACGAGCCGGCCGAGCACCTCGACCTGCCCACCGCCGACGCCCTGACCGCCGATCTGCTGGCCGCCACCGAGGGCCGCAGCACCGTGCTGATCACCCACCGGCTGGCCGGGCTGGACGACGCCACGGTGGACGAGGTGCTGGTGCTGGACGGCGGCCGGGTGGTCGAGCGCGGCCGCTGGTCGGAGCTGGTCGCCGACCCGGACGGGCGGCTGCACGCGATGTGGCGGCGGGAGCGGGAGGCGGACGGGCTGCTGGAGCCGGTCCCGGCACGCTAGTCGCGCCGCCCTTCGGCTGAAAAGCGTACAAACTAGGCTTTCTCCATGGACCCCACGCCGGACATCCCCGAGGCCACGCCCGAGCCGACACCCCACCGGGTGCCCGAGATCGCGTCGTTGGGGCTGGACACCCTGGTCACCGAGGTCGCCGAGCGCCTGCAGTCGGCCGCCGCGGTCACCGACCGGATGCAGCGGCTGCTGGAGGCGGTGGTCTCGATCGGGGCCGGACTGGACCTGCACGCCACCCTGCACCGGATCGCCGTGGGCGCGGCCGAACTGGTCGACGCCCGGTACGCGGCGCTCGGCGTGATCGCTCCCGGCGGCACCGGCCTGGCCGACTTCATCCACGTCGGGATCGACGACGAGACCGCCGCCGAGATCGGCGAACTGCCCGCCGGCCGCGGCATCCTCGGCGCCCTCATCGACCGCCCCGAACCGCTGCGGCTGGCCGACCTCGGCACCGACCCGCGGTCCTCCGGATTCCCGGCGCACCATCCGTGCATGAGGACCTTCCTGGGCGTGCCGATCCGGGTCCGCGCGGAGGTGTTCGGCAACCTCTACCTCACCGAGAAGAAGGGCGGCGGCGCCTTCACCCCCGAGGACGAGCAGGTGGTGCACGCCCTCGCCGCGGCGGCCGGCGTGGCCATCGAGAACTCCCGGCTGTACGAGGAGGGCCGCCGCCGCGAACGCTGGATCGCCGGCGCCGCCGCCGTCGCCACCGCGCTGCTCTCCGCCGAGCAGGCCGAGACCGCGCTGACCGTCGCGGCCGAGCAGGTGCGGGAGCTGGCGGACGCCGCGCTCGGCATGATCCTGCTGCCGACCGGGCCGGAGGGCGGCGGCGAGGGCGACGGGCAGATGCGGGTCGCGCACGCCTCCGGCGAGCTGGCCGAGTACGTCCGCGGCGAACTGCTGCCCAAGGGCAGCTTCGGGGCCCGGCTGCTCGCGGGGGAGAGCGTCTACCTGGACGACATGTCCAGCGACCCGACCGTGGTGATCCGGCTGGCCCGGCGCTTCGGCCCGTCCATGGCCGTGCCGATGGTCGCCGCCGGCCGGGTGCTCGGCGGGCTCTGCGTCTGGCGCCCCTGCGGCGCCCTGCCGTTCACCGACAGCGAGAAGCAGCTCGCCGAGACCTTCGCCTCGCAGGCCGCGCTCGCCCTGCGGCTCGCCGAGGGCCAGCGCGACCAGCAGCGGCTGGCCGTCTTCCAGGACCGCGACCGGATCGCCCGCGACCTGCACGACCTGGTGATCCAGCGGCTGTTCGCCACCGGGATGATGCTGGAGAGCGCCGCCCGGCGGGCCGTCGTCCCCGAGGTGAAGGTCGGCATCGGCAAGGCGGTGGACGAGCTGGACGCCACCATCCAGGAGGTCCGCACCACCATCTACGCCCTCCAGCACGACAACCACGGCGACGCGCCGGACACCCTGCGCACCCGGGTGCTGCGGGAGGCCAGCCAGGCCGCGGCCGCGCTCGGCTTCAAGCCCTCGGTGAGCTTCGTCGGGCCGGTGGAGAGCCTGGTCGGCGAGAAGACCGGCCGTCAACTGCTCGCCGCGCTACGGGAGATGCTCTCCAATACGGCCCGGCACGCGCGCGCCTCCCGGGTCGGCGTGGAGATCGACGCGACCACCCACCTGGACGAGGGCGGCCGCCCGGTGGGCGGCGACCCGGAGTCGCTGGACCGGGGCGGGCGGCCCGGTGTGCTGCTCACCGTGACCGACGACGGGGTGGGCATCCCGGCGGGCGGCCGGCGCAGCGGCCTGCTCAACCTCACCCGGCGCGCGGAGGCGCTCGGCGGTGACGCCTGGCACGAGAGCGGGCCGTACCGGAAGGGCACGATGGTGCGCTGGACGGCCCGGCTCTGAGCGTTCCCGGCTGCTTCCCGACGGCACGTGACCGGGTTCCCGACCGGTGTCCGGCCGGTTCCCGACCGGGACGGGTGAAAGTTAAACGAGGGAGAACTTCCGGACCAACAGCGCAAGTTGTGAACGTTCTGGGCTTTCGGGGGCTCCGTGTGCACACATAGCTTTGCTCCGCTCGGAGGGGAATCCGGAGGGCGACCGGACGGAGGGGGCAGTGAACGCTGCCGGCCGCGGACACACCGCAGCAGGGGCAAGTCGAGGGGGGTTCCGCGCCGAACGGGCGGCGGACGGGCGCTACCGCTGGCAACTGAAGGCGCCCAACGGACGGGTGGTCGCGATCACCCCGGCCGCGTTCGAGACGGCCGGCGAGGCCGAACGGGGCTTCGACGGCCTGCGCGTCACCGCGGCCGGGCTCACCGCGCGGATCACCCACGTCCGGGAGGGCATCGGCTGGATCTGGGTCGTCCCGGGCTCGCGCTCCCTCCCCGAGGTGCGCTCCAGCCGCGCGTACGAGCGGTACGCGACCTGCCAGAACGCCTTCCGGCGGTTCGTGGTGCTGCTCTCCAAGCAGCCGCCGCGCGAACTCCCGGAAGGCGCGGTGCCGTTGAGACGCATCGATGGCCGCTGAGCGGCGCGGTCCGCGGCTGCTGATCGTGCCCGCGGCCGACCGCTGCCTGGGCTGGGCGCTGCGGGCCGCCAACGGGCGGCCGCTCGGGGTCGGCGTGCGCACCTACCGCAACGAGGAGGAACTCGCCGAAGCGGTCCGAGAGTTGCTGATCGAGCGGGCCGCACTGCGCTGTTCGGTCGGGCAGTCCGAGGGGCGCCAGTGGGCCTGGACCGCCTACCTGCCGGTGCGCAGCACCCGGCCGGGGGCGGCCGACGCCGTTCCGGTCGCCCGCAGCGCGCGGGGGTACCTGCGGCGCGACCAGTGCCAGGCCGGGGTCGAGGGGTTCCTGGCCGGACTGCGGTGGGTGGGGCAGGAGTCGCGGCGGTCCGGACGGGACGGCCGCCGGCCGTTGTGAGCAAGCGGGCAGACGGCGGTCCGCCGCCCGTCGGACCGCCGTCCGGCATGCCCGGACGCCGTGCCCGCGCCGCGGTCCCGGTCCGTGCGGTTCCGGTGAAGGACAGGTTTCCGGCAACACCCCGAGCAGCCTCCTGGAGAAGAACGTCGACCGGATCCGGAGGTCCGGTGGAGCCCCCGTCGCGTCCACGCTGACCAGTGGCTAAACCTCGCCGAACCGATGAGTCGACATTCCCCGGCCGGCCTCGACCGCTCTTCCGGCGGAACCTGCCCGCCGGACAGGATCGGCACTGCCGGCGAGGCCGCAGCGGACGCGGCCTCCGGCCCCGAACTCCCCGACGGAGTACGGGTTCACGCGATGTACGTCTCTCCCCCGGAGGAAGAGGAACATGCGTAAGACCGCTGCCAAGCTGCTCACCGTCGCCGCGCTGGCGACCTCCGTCGTGACCGTCGTCGGCGGCACCGCCGTCGCCGACCCGGCCCCCGGCGTGACCCCGCGCGCCGTCGACTTCGTGGGTGTCGGTTCCGACACCACCCAGTCGGTGCTCAACAAGCTCGCCGCCGACTACAACGCGTCGCTGACCACCACGACCGCCCCCCGCGTCTACAGCTGGGACGCGATCCCCTCCGGCACCATCACCCCCAAGACCGGTGCCGCCACGATCACCCGGCCGAACGGCTCCGGCGCCGGCATCAACGCGCTGAACACCTACACCAGCACCACGGTGGACTTCGCCCGCTCCTCGCGCGGTCCGCAGGCCTCCGACCCGACCACCGACGACTTCGTCGCGCTGGCCAAGGACGCCGTCGCCTGGGCCGCCCCGGCCACCGGCAACGCCCCGGCCAACCTGAGCACCGCGAACCTGAAGGACATCTACACCTGCGCGGTCACCACCTGGAACCAGATCGACCCGTCGCTGCCGAACGCCACCATCAAGCCCTTCCTGCCGCAGACCAACTCCGGCACCCGGTCGTTCTTCCTGACCACGATCGGCGGCGGCGTCGCGGTCACCCCCGGTGCCTGCGTCACCAGCGGCACCCAGGAGAACCAGGGCAGCGACCCGGCCCTGGCCGACGCCAACGCGGTGGTCCCCTACTCCGTGGCCCACTACGTCGGCCAGGTCTACTACGGCCAGGGCAGCGGCGCCGACGTCCAGGGCCCGCTGACCATCCGCAACGTCGACGGCGTCGCCGGCGGCCCGGTGGACACCACCGCCAAGACGATCAGCTCCGCCTTCGCGGCCACCCCCTACGCCCGCGTGGTCTACAACGTGTTCCGCGACGCCGACTGGACCTCGAACGCCACCCTGCGCGCCGTCTTCGGCAAGGGCGGCTGGATCTGCGCCAACGGCGCCGCCGACATCAAGAGCTTCGGCTTCCTGCCGCTGTCCTCCTTCGCCTGCGGTTCCGTCACCCATTCCTGAGCCACCCCGCACCACACCGGCGGCCGCGGGGCCTCGCTCCGCGGCCGCCGGGCCCACTCGACGACGACGTGACGAGGGAGCCGTGCAGCCACGCCTGAACGTCGCCGCCTCGCACGACCAGCACACCTCCTCTCCCTCTCCCAAGGAGTCCAGCATGTCCCGCATCAGCGCACGCCTGGCAGCGACCGGTGCCGCCGTCGTCCTCTCCCTGACCGCCGTGAGCGGTGCCGCCGTCGCCGACCCGGCCACCACCCCGGCCGCCGGCCAGGCCGTGATCACCACCGACGTCGCCTTCCTGACGAACGCCGCGCTCAACGGCATCGTGGTCATCCCGGTCCAGCCCGCCAGTGCGGCGTACGACCAGACCGCGGGCCTCACCGTGACCCTTCCGGTGAGCGGCGGCGCGGCCGACATCCCGGCCTTCTACGGCGACGTGCGGTTCGGTGGCGGCCTGCTCTTCCTGAACCTGAGGACCGGTAAGAGCGTCACCTTCAAGCAGCTCGACTTCTCGGTCGACAACGGCTACTTCACCGCCGTGCCGAACGGCTCGACGACCCCGGTCCCGCTGCTCGACCCGGCCGGCGACAACGTGATCAGCCGCAGCGGCCTCACCCAGAACCTGAACTCCTCCAGCTTCCAGGTGGACGCCGCGGGCGCGCAGTACCTCGACGCCGCGCTCGGCACCGGCTACTTCACCGTCGGCCAGCAGATCGGCAAGCTCGCGCTGTCCTACACCCCGGCGCACTGAACCACCCGGTACCGGGCCCCCGGTACCGAGCCCCGGTGCCGAACCGCCCGGCACCGGACCGCAGGTCGGCGGGCCCGCGCCCCGGCGCGGGCCATTCGCCTGCGGAGTCCCCAACTCCGGTACGGAGTCGTCGCGTTGTGGTCTCGTACACCTGGCCGACCGGATCCCGCCATGTCCGACTGGCCGAATAGTACGCACGGAATCGTCCGTCCCCAGCGCGATCGACGCCCTCGTGCCGCCTCCCTCGGCGGCCCGCCCCTCCCGGAGGCCTCGCCATGAGAAACCGCGTACCCGACCCGAGAGGCCGAGGGAGGTGGCGCCGTCGACTACCGGCCCTGGTCCTCGCCAAGGCCGTGGTGGCGTCGCTCGCCGTCATTCCGATCGGGCTGGCCGCGGCTCCGACGGCGCACGCCGACTCGGCGGTGACCGTCCCGGGCCCGAAGGTCTGGATCCCGGCCGCCAAGCAGTACGGCGCCCCGGGCAGCGTGACCGTCTCCCAGACGGCCAACCTGACCAACCAGGTCCTCCAGGTCTCCTGGAGCGGCTTCACCCCGACGGTCTACCTGGGCTCCAACGCTCCGGCCCAGACGGCGCAGCCGCTGTCGACCCACATCCTCTACGCGGTGCGGATCTACCAGTGCCGCGGCACCGACCCGGCGGTGACGGACTGCTACGGCAGCACGCTCTACGGCGGCGACCCTTCGAAGGGCTTCGAGCAGCCGCCCCGTCCGACCCGCACGGAGGTGCCGGAGTGGCCGACGAACCAGGTGATCGCCGCGACCGGCCCGGACGGCTCGGGTTCCGCCTCGATCGAGGTGTGGAGCGCCAAGGAGAGCGCCACCCTCGGCTGCGACGCGACCCACCCCTGCTCGCTGGTGGTCGAGCCGAACTACGGCGGTGACCCGCTGGACCTCTACCAGGTCCTCGACGGCAAGGCCGACTGCGAGTTCCACGACCTGGACACCGACCCGGACGGCTACACCGCCGCCGACGGGATCATGGTGCCCGGCAACCAGAACTGGAAGACCGGCAACCGGACCAGCGAGCAGTGCGCCTGGCAACACCGGACCGTGGTCCCGCTCTCCTTCGCGCCCACGGCGGACTCCTGCGCGGCGAGCGACCAGGCCTTCGGCGCCGCCGGCCTGGAGATGGCCAACCGGGCCGTGCAGCAGTGGCGGGCCGGCCTGTGCCTGGGCGACTCGCCGATGACCGTGGGCTACGTCCCCGCCGGCGGTGAGCCGCAGGCCCGCGCCGCGTTCCTGGCGGGCAGCAGCACCACCGAGGTCGCGCTGACGGCGCGGCCCGACCGGTCACCGCCGCCGAGGCCGTACGTCTACGCCCCGCTCGCCACCACCGGCATCTCGGTCACGTACCTGGTCGACGACCCGAAGACCGGCCGGCAGATCCGCGACATGAGGCTGAACGCCCGGCTGGTGGCCAAACTGCTCACCCAGTCCTACGCCTCGCCGGGCACCACCATCCCGTCCGTGGCCGGCAACCCGACCTGCCTCTTCACCGACCCCGAGTTCAGGCAGCTGAACCCGGAGACGGCGGCCAACGGGATCCACTGGCCCACGAGTTGTGGCGGGACGCTGACGATCTACCCCGGCGTCCCCGGCGGCACCACCGACTTCACCCACCAGCTGACCTCGTGGTTCGCCGCCGACCCGGACGCGGCCCGCTTCCTGGACGGCGAGCCGGACCCGTGGGGCATGCGCGTCGACAGCTTCTACCTGAAGCCGAAGTTCGCCGGCTACCCGACCGAGGCCTTCCAGGTCCAGGACTTCTCCGGGCCCGCGCAGGGCAGCCCCGGCGTGGACTTCCAGCACTGGAAGCAGTACGAGTGGAACCCCTCCCTCGACGGGCTCGGGCGGGTGGCGCGCAACCTGATGCAGTACCAGCCGAACTGCCAGCAGCCGAACACCGAGGCCAACGGCAGCCACAAGCCCTGTGCCGCGCAGATCCCCGGCGTACGCTCCCTGCTCGCCATCATGGACACCGCCCAGGCCAAGGCCTTCTCGCTCCCCGAGGCCTCGCTGCTCAACCCGGCCGGCTCCTTCGTGGCGCCCGGCACGGCCGGCTTCCAGGCCGCCGTCGCCGACATGCCGACCGACGCCGCCACCGGGGTCCAGCAGCTGCCCTACGGCGCACCGGACACCGCGTTCTCGCGTGACCAGCGGGCGTACCCGCTGACCACGGTGCAGTACGCGATGGTGCCGACCGGCGGGCTGCCCGCCGCGAAGGCCGCCGCGATCTCCCGGTTCCTCCAGGCCGTGACCACCGACGGCCAGACCTACGGCCTCGCGCCGGGGCAGCTCGCCCAGGGCTACCTCGCCCTGACCGGCGCCCAGCGGCAGCAGGCCCAGGAGGCCGTGCGGCACGTCGCCGCCCAGGACGGCAAGCTGCCCGGCAACCAGACCGCCCCGCCGGCCGGGAACCCCGAACCGGGCACCCCGGAGAGCGGCAACGGCGGTTCCGCCTCCGGCGGTACGGGCTCCGCCGGCCCGGTCGACGGCACCGGCCCGGTGGGCACCGGCCCGGTGGGCACCGGCTTCGGCTCCTCGGACGGCGGCTCCGGCGGCACCGGCTTCGGCTCCTCGGACGGCCTGACCGGCGGCGGCCTCTCCGGCACCGGCTCCACCGGCGCCACCGGCGCCACCGGGACGGGAACGGCCGGCGGTGCCGCGGCGCCCGGCGCCCCGGCCGCCGGCAAGCCCGGCGCGACCGCCGCGCCCGCCGGCAACGCGATCGCCGCGGCCCCGGTCGGCACCCCGGTGCCCGACCGGCCCGGCACCGCCCGGCTGCTGCTGCCGGTCGCGCTGATCGCCGGCCTGGTGCTGCTGGTCGGCGGACCGGCCGCGCTGTTCCTCGGCGGCACCCCGGCCGGGGCGAAGGTGCTGGCCGGCGCCCGCACCCGGTGGTCGCGACTGCGCCGCAGGTAGGAACCCGCGCTCGGTGGGGCCGCCGTCCCGGCCCCGCCGAGCGCGTTCCCGCCCGCCGGGGCAGCGCCCCGGCCCTCACCGAGCACGCCCGTTCCCGAGCACGCCCGTTCCCGAGCACGGAGAGCACACCATGACATCCGCCGCCGAGCCCGCGGCACCGTACGCCGGGGCGCCCCGACCTCCCGGTCACGGGCCCGACCAGGACGTGCCGCGCACCATCACCGCCCCCGCGACCCCGGGCGACCGGGTCTTCCGCGGCGTGCTGCGGCTGGCCGGCCTCTCGGTCTTCGCGATCATGGGGCTGATCGCCTTCTTCCTGATCCTGCGGGGCACCGACGCGCTGCGCGCCGTCGGCTGGTCCTTCCTGACCGAGCAGAAGTGGCAGACCGCCGCCCACAACTTCGGCATCGGCGCCGTCCTGCCCAACGGCCTGCTGATCGCCCTGATCGCCCTGGTCATCGCCGTCCCGGTGGCGCTGGGCACCGCGGTCTTCATCTCCGAGTACGCGCCGGTGCGGCTGCGGGCCGCGCTGGTCTCGCTGATCGACCTGATGGCGGCGATCCCCAGCATCGTCTACGGCCTGTGGGGCCTGTTCTTCCTCCAGCCGCGGATCCTCGGCTTCGTCCGCTGGCTGGCCAACCACCTCGGCGACGCGATCCCCTTCCTCAAGGTGCGCACCGGGGACATCGGCACCTCGTACACCTCGTCGACCTTCATCGCGGGGGTTGTGGTCGCGCTGATGATCATCCCGATCATCACCTCGCTCAGCCGGGAGGTCTTCTCCCAGGCGCCGCAGGGCGAGCGGGAGGGCGCGTACGCGCTCGGCTCGACCCGCTGGGGGATGGTCCGGGCGGTCGTCCTGCCGTTCGGCCGGGGCGGGGTGATCGGCGCGGTGATGCTGGGCTTCGGCCGCGCGATGGGCGAGACCATCGCCGTCGCGCTGATCATCTCGCCGAACTTCAAGGCCGTCACCCACATCCTGGAGAACGGCGCCAACTCGATCTCCGCGCTGATCGCGCTGCGCTTCGGCGAGTCGGACGCGCTGTCGCTCTCCGCGCTGATGGCCGCCGGTCTGGTGCTGTTCGCCCTCACCCTGCTGGTCAACGTGCTGGCCGGGTTCGTCATCAACCGCTCGCGCTCCGGCGCCGCGACGGCGGACTGACCATGACGGCGTCTCAGCCCGTGTGCGGGGCACGCAGTCGTCCGAACCGTGAAGGGACCATCCGATGACCACGCTCGACCTGCCGCCGGTCGCGGCTCCCGGGCCGGCCGGCGAGCCCGGGCCGACCGGGTCCGCCGTGGCCGCGGCCCCGCACCCCGAGAAGAAGCTCCGGCTCGGCGGCGTCACCCGCGACGACGTCCTCACCGTGACGGGCGCGGCGGCCGGCTCGCTCGCTCTGGACTGGGTGCTGTACGAGCGGGTGCTGCCGTTCAGCGGCGCCTTCGGCTTCCTGGTCTGCTGGTACCTGTTCTTCCTGGCCGGCTACTACCTGCTCGGCCGGCTCCAGTGGCACCCGATGATGGTGCGGGACCGGCTGATCGCCGTGGTCGCCTGGAGCTCCGGGCTGCTGGCGGTCGCGCTGGTCGCCGACCAGATCGGCTACGTCGCCGCCCGGGGCTGGGAGGCGGCCCAGCACCTCAACTTCTTCACCGAGTCGATGGAGTTCACCGGCCCGCTCGACGGGCTGACCTCGGGCGGAGCGCTGAACGCGGTCGTCGGCTCGCTCGAACAGCTCGGCCTGGCGACGCTGTTCGCCGTTCCGCTGGGCATCGCGGCGGCGGTCTTCATGTCCGAGGTGGGCGGCCGGATGGCCCGCCCGGTGCGCACCCTGGTCGAGGCGATGACGGCCCTGCCGTCCATCGTGGCCGGCCTGTTCGTCCTCGGCGTCGTGATCCTCACCTTCGGCTTCGAGAAGAGCGGCTTCGCGGCCTCGCTCGCGCTCACCGTGATGATGATGCCGATCGTCACCCGGGCCGCCGAGGTGGTCATCCGCCTGGTGCCCGGCACCCTGCGCGAGGCCTCCTACGCGCTCGGCGGCAGCCAGTGGCGCACGGTGTGGAACGTGGTGCTGCCCACCGCCCGCCCCGGCCTGGTGACGGCGGTGGTGCTCGGCATGGCGCGCGGCGTCGGCGAGACCTCCCCGGTGCTGCTCACCTCCGGCTTCACCTCGCAGTTCAACGCCAACCCGTTCGACGAGCACCAGGTGTCGCTGCCGCTGTACATCTGGAACTACGTCAAGCAGCCGTACGACGGGATGATCGCGCGCGGTTTCGCGGCCGGCCTGACCCTGATGGCCGTGGTGCTGGTCCTCTTCGTCACCGCGCGCGTGCTCGGCGGCCGCCGACCCGGACAGCTGACCCGCGCCCAGCGGCGCCGGATCGACCGGGACGCCCGCCGGACGGAGGCGGCCGCCCTCGCCGGCACCGCCCGCCCGAACGCCCTCCACGCGCGGCCGGAGCGCTGATGTCAAGACCAACCACCCTCCGTACCAGAGGAGTTCACATGTCCAGGGGCCTCAGTCGCTCCGTGGCCCGACTGCTGGCGGGGGCGATGTCCCTGATGCTCGCGGCGGCCTCCCCCCTGCTGGGGCAGACCCCGGCGTTCGCGGCCTCCGTCTCGCTGAGCGCGGACGGCTCCAGCTGGGCCGGTCCGGCCATCGACCAGTGGCGGCAGGACGTGTCCCCGCAGGGCATCCAGATCAACTTCAACCCGGTCGGCTCGGCGGCCGGCCGCACCCAGTGGGCGGTCGGGCAGGACGACTTCACCGCCTCGGACGTGCCGTTCCGCGCCGCGCAGGACACCGGCGTGGGGCAGGGCGGCAAGGAGTCCGGCACCGGCAGCGCGGAGAACCCGGTCTGGGGCTTCTCCTACGTCCCGATCACGGCGGGCGGCACCACCTTCATGTACAACCTGGTGGTCGGCGGCAAGCAGGTCCGCGACCTGCGGCTGTCCCCGCAGACCATCGTGGACATCTTCACCAACAAGATCACCAACTGGAACGACCCGAAGATCACCAACGACTACGGCAAGGCGCTGCCCAGCCTGCCGATCACCCCGGTGGTCCGCTCCGACGGCTCCGGCGCCACCGCGCAGTTCACCCGCTGGATGGAGCACACCCACAAGGACCAGTGGGACGCCTACTGCACGTCCGTCAACGGCGTGAGCTGCGGCGACTACACCGAGTTCTTCCCGCCCTCCGGCCGGATGACCGCGCAGAACGGCTCCGACGTGGTGGCCGGCTACATCAAGTCCCCGACCAACGTCGGGACCATCGGCTACGACGAGTACGCCTTCGCCAAGCGCAGCAACTGGCCGGTCGTGAAGGTGCTCAACGCGGCCGGCTACTACGCGCTGCCGACCGCCTCCAACGTCGCCGTGGCGCTCACCGCCGCCAGGATCCGCGGCGTGGACGACGCCACCCCGGCGAACGACCCGAACTACCTGCAGCAGAACCTCGACGGCGTCTACACCATGGACGACCCGCGGGCCTACCCGATCTCCAGCTACAGCTACCTGATCGTGCCGCGGGCCGGGGCGGCCAACCCGCCGCCGCCGCGGTTCAACAACGACAAGGGCTCCGCGCTCAGCCGCTTCCTCTCGTACGTGCTCTGCGAGGGCCAGGGCAAGGCGGACGACCTCGGCTACTCGCCGATCCCGCGCGGACTGGTCAAGGGCGGCCTGCTGCAGACCAGGAACATCCCCGGCAACGCCAGCCCGGTCGACCCGAACACCCTCGCCAACTGCGCCAACCCGACCTTCAACTCGGCCGGCGAGCTGACCGTCCTGAAGAACGCCCCGATGCCCAGCCCCTGCGACAAGGCGGGCGCGCCGATCGACTGCACCGTGCAGAACGGCCAGCCGGTCAAGACCGGTTCGGGCGCGGGTGGCTCCGGCGGCGCGGCCGGCGGTTCCGGCGGTGCGGCGGGCGGCTCCGGCGGCACCGGCAAGCCCGCCGGCTCCGGGGGAGCCGGGGGCGGCACCGGGTCCGGCGGCGGTGCGGGCGGCGGCGGTGCGGGCGGTGCGGGCGCGGCCGGCGGCGCCGGCGACCCGAACGCCGCCGACGGCGGTGCGGCCGCCGGTGACCCGAACGCGCCCGGCGCCGGCGACGGCACCGAGGAGGTGGTCGACCCGCAGACCGGCCAGGTGGTCGCCCGCGGCCGCGGCGGCGTCGCCACCGAGGTGGCGGCCGACGTGGTCGAGGTCAGCGGCAGGCCCGAGGACTGGACGCTGTCCTCGCTCACCGCGCTGGAACTGCTCGCCGTGGTGCTCGTCCCGCCGCTGCTCGGCCGTCGGCTGCTGCGCCGCCGCAACGGCTCGGGCGGCACCTCGTGACCGCCCCGGTGCTGGAGAAGCCGGCCGCGACGAGCGCGCCGGCCCGGCCGGCCGGCCCCGCCGCGCCCACCGCCCCGGCCCGGCCCGCCGTCTCCCCCGGGCGGCGGCGGTTCCTCCAGGGCGCCTGGGCGGTCAGCCTGGCGGCCGCGCTGGTGCTCGGCTTCGTCGGGTACCTGTTCACCCTCTCGCACGTCCAGCAGCGGCACTACCAGTCCACCGCCCACAAGACCTTCCGCGACCAGCTGGCCCGGGCGGTCGCCCCGACCGGCGCGGCCGCCGACGGCGAGCCGGTGGCGCTGCTGGACATCCCGGCGATCGGCCTGCACCAGGCCGTGGTGGTCGAGGGCACCACCGGCCGGGACCTGATGCGCGGCCCCGGCCACCGCCGGGACACCGCGCTGCCCGGCCAGCGCGGGGTCGCCGTGGTCTTCGGCCGCGGCGCCACCTTCGGCGCGCCGTTCGCCGGACTGTCCAGGCTGCGGGTCGGCGACCGGATCGAAGCCACCACCGGCCAGGGGAAGTTCACCTACACCGTCAACGCGTACGGCGACGGCGACCACCCGGTCGTCGACCCGGCCCGCAACCGGATGGTGCTGGTCACCGGCGACTCCGACTGGATCCCCGGCTCCACCGTGCTGATCGGCGCCCGGCTGGAGGGCGACCCGGCGCAGAACCCCGGCGGCCGGCCCGCGACCGTCCCGTACGACAAGGCGCTGGCCGCGGACAAGGGCGCGCTGGCCACGCTCCAGCTGTGGTCGCTCGGCCTGCTCGGCGCGGTGGCCGGCGCCCTGGTGCTGGCCCGGTACTGGCGGCGCTCGGCCGCCTACCTGAGCCTCGCGCCGGTGGTCGGCGCACTGCTCTGGGCGGTCTACGAGAACGCCGCCGCCCTGCTGCCCAACCTCTACTGACGCGCGCCCGGAGGACCGTTCCGATGACCGACGCACCACTGACCGACACCCCGCCGGCCGACCCGGCCGCCGACACCCTCACCCTCCCCCCGGCCGCCCCCGCGCCCCACGCCGGCCGGCACGCCGCGGCCACCCGCCCCGACCCCGGCGGCGAGGCGCTCGCCGGGCTGGAGACCCGGGACGTCTCCGCCTGGTTCGGCAGCCGCAAGGTGCTGGAACGGGTCTCGCTGGCGATGCCGGCCGGCGAGGTCACCGCGCTGATCGGCCCGTCCGGTTGCGGCAAGTCCACCTACCTGCGGATCCTCAACCGGATGCACGAGATGGTGCGCGGCGCCGCGCTCTCCGGCGAGGTGCTGCTGGAGGGCGACGATGTCTACCGGCCCGGCCGCCGGCCCGCCGAGGTGCGGCGCCGGATCGGCATGGTGTTCCAGCGGCCCAACCCGTTCCCGGCGATGTCCATCCAGGACAACGTCTCCAGCGGGCTCAAGCTGGCCGGGATCAAGGTGTCCAAGGAGGAGCGCCACCACCTGGTGGAGACCAGCCTGCGCCGGGCCGGGCTCTGGGACGAGGTGTCCACCCGGCTGCACACCCCGGGCGGGGCGCTCTCCGGCGGTCAGCAGCAACGCCTGTGCATCGCACGGTCGTTGGCCGTCTCGCCGGACATCCTGCTGATGGACGAGCCGTGTTCGGCGCTCGACCCGACCTCCACCCGGAGGGTCGAGGAGACCATCGCCGAACTGCGCGGGCGGCTCACCATCGTGATCGTCACCCACAACATGCAGCAGGCCCAGCGCGTCTCGCAGACCTGCGCGTTCTTCCTGGCCACCCACGACACCCCGGGCCGGATCGTCGAGGCCGGGCCGACCGGGCAGGTCTTCGGCAGCCCGCGCGACCAGCGGACCTCGGACTACGTCAACGGCCGCTTCGGCTAACAGGGGTCCGTCTCCGGACCCGCGTCTGCGGGGCGACGCCGGGGGCGGCTCCTCCTACCGGCCGAGGAGCCGCTCCAGCACCGCCGCGACGCCGTCCTGCTCGTTGCTCACGGTGTGCAGCGGCACCGCCGCCAGCACCTGCGGGTGCGCGTTGGCGACGGCGTACGCGGTGCCGGCCCAGGCCAGCATCTCCAGGTCGTTCGGCATGTCGCCGAAGGCCACCACCTCGCTCCGGTCGATCCCGCGCGCGGCGCACCAGCGGGCCAGCGTGCTGGCCTTGGTGACGCCGGGCGCGCTGATCTCCAGCAGCGGGATCGCCGCGGACCGGGTGATCTCGGCCAGGTGCCCGGCCGCCTCCCGGGCCTCGGCGAGGAACTTGTCCGGGTCGAGGTCCGGGTGCTTGGCCAGCAGCTTGAACAGGCCCCGGACCGGCCCGCCGGCCCCCAGCAGCTCCTCCGCCGGGCCGACCTCGTGCTCCAGCTCGTCGCCCCACATGGGCACCGCGTACCCGGCCTCGCGGGCCCAGCCGCCCGGGTGCTCGAAGGCGAACGCGGTGCCGGGCAGCTTGGCCCGCAGCGCGTCGACCACCGCCAGGGTGGTCTCCACCAGCAGCGGGAAGGTCTCCAGCAGCTCGCCGCGCCGCACGTCCACCACCGCGCCGCCGTTCGAGCAGATCGCCACCCCGTGGCCGCCGATGTGCGGGCTCACCTGCTGCATCCAGCGCGGCGGCCGCCCGGTCACGAACACCACCTGCACCCCGGCCGCCTCGGCCGCCGCCAGCGCCGCGGCGGTGCGGTCGGTGACGGTGCCGCCGGAGCAGAGCAGGGTGCCGTCCAGGTCGGTGGCGATGAGGCGGGGCGCGGTACGGGGTTCGGTCACCGCTCCATCTTCGCCCATCGGCGCGGTCGGGGCACCGCCCCGGAGCCACGGCGGGCGGCAGCGGCCGCGAGCCGCCCTCGCCGTGATCAAGCCCTTCATGCTCCGTTTCCGGCCGATCCGCCCGCACCCGGGGTGTCCGGCCGGCCACGGCGGGCATGACCTCCCGCGGCCACCCCGTCGGCAGGAAGAGCCATGCCCACACGCCAGCTCCGTGACCAGCCGCCCCCGACCAGCCGCCACGACGGCCACCACGGCCACGACGGCCGCGGCCCGCAGGCGCCCGACGCCTCGCGCGACCCGGTCCTGCTCGGCGACGTCCTCTTCCACACGCTCGCCGAACTCGCCCGCGGCACCCGCGCCCCGGCCCTCCCCGCCCAGCGCACCCGCCCGCACCCGTAGCGCGCCGCCCCCCGGCGGCGCCCGTCCGGGGTGGACGCGCGCGTGGACGGTCCCGGGGGCGAGCCTCCCCGCCGTCCGGGGCCCGCTCCGCCCGCCGGCGCGGGCGGAGCGGGAGCAGGGGTCAGGAGTGGAGGCGGTTCAGCGCCGCGGTGACGATGCCCGCGACAGCGGTCTGCCCGCCGGCGGGCCGGCCGGTGAGCTCGACGACGGCGACCCTGGTGCCGCTGCGCAGGACCGCGGCCCCGCCGCCGGCGGTGCCGTCGCCGTTGTAGGCCGGGTACCAGCGGGCGGTGCCGCCGGGGACGGTCAGGGTGTGGGCCGCGCCGTAGTACCAGTGGCCGGCGGGCTCGTCCTGGCACTCCTGGAGGAGCGCGACGAGCTGCTTCTCCCAGGTGTCGGCCGCCGTCCCGGTGGGGGCGCTCGCGGCCGACTCGGTCAGCCGGCCCTCGGTGTCGAAGGTCCAGGTCACCGACGCGTACGCGGTGGCCTGGTCCTTGGTCAGGCCGCGCATCGTCTCCTCGCCGGAGCACGCGGACAGCCCCTCGCGCCCGGACAGCGAGACGGTCGCGCCGACCGGGTTCAGGCCCTGCCGGAAGTCCTCGCTCTGGACGAGGCCGGCGGAGCCGAGTCCGCTCGCGGCACCCGCGACCGCGGCCGGCCGGGCGGCGGCGACGGGCTGGGCGGCGACCGCGGCGCGGGCCGCGGCGGCGGGCGCGGCCCCGTCGGCGGTGGCCGACTGGGTGCCGACGACGCCGACCGTGATCAGTGCGGCGGCGAAGCAGGCCGCGGCGGCGAGCCGGTTGCGGCGAACGGACTTCTGCTGGACGGTCCGGTTCTCGGTCATCTGGTCCCCCTGCTGGTCGGGACGCCTGCTGCGTCCTCGTACAACCGGGGAGATGCCGCCGCAGGAGCGAAAGTTGGAGGCCCGACCCGCTGTTTCACAGCTGTGACAGAGCGGCCCTGACGACGCGGTCCATCGCCGCCGTGCCCAGGCAGGCGTGGACCTCCAGCACTCCGTAGTGGGTGCCGCTGCGCAGCACGGCGATGCCGCCGCAGGGCTCCTTGCCCTCGGGCGCACTGCCGGCGGTGTTGAGCGATCCCGGGTAGACGCCCATCCAGCGCGCGGTGACGTCCGGGGCGAGCTGCAGCGTCGTGGTCCTCCCGTAGACCCAGTGCCCCGGCGCCTGCTCCTGGCAGGGCACCTCCTCCAGCAGCAGGCGTTCGCTGTAGTTCTGCGCGAGGGAAGGGCTCCGGGCGTCGGCGGCGACCTCGCGGGCGACCTGGCCCCCGATGTCGGCGGCCACCGTGGAGTCGTCCGGACTGGTGCGGGAGCTCGTCATCAGTCCGCGGAAGCGGGCACCGGGCCCGCCCAGGGTCTGGCCGAGGGTTTTCTCGCCGGCGCAGGCCGCGTTGGCGTAGGACCCGTCGCCGTACCGGTCGGTGACGTGGATCCGCCCGCTGTCGAGGTCCGGGCCGAACGCCGCGGGTCCCAGCAGGTTCGCGGTCGTCACCGGCCCGGTCGAACCGGTCGGCGAGGCGGAGCCGGCGCCGGAGGCGGGGGACGCGGGCGCCGGGCCGGGCCCGCCGGGGGTCGCGGGAGCGGACGCGCCCTGGGAGGCCCCGCCGGCCGCGGCTCCCGGCGGCGCCGCCGGGTGCCCGGTGGCGCCGGGGGGCGGTGGCAGGACGAACCGGCCGGTCGCCAGCCCGAGCGCGACCGCGGCCACCAGGGCGGCGACGGCGGACCGGGGCCGGACGACGGCGGGGCGGCCCCCCGCCGCGGGACCGTCGCTCACGGACCGGTGACCAGGCGCTCGCGCACGAAGCGGCGGGCCTGGTGGATGCGGTCCTTGACCGTGCCCAGCGGCACGTCCAGCTCCTCGGCCACCTGGACGTAGGTCAGGTCGCCCAGGTCGCGCAGCACGAAGGCCTCCACCAGGGTGGGATGCCGCAGCTCCAGCGCGGCCAGCGCCTCCATCAGGTCGAGCCTGGTTCCGGCGATGACGCTGGTGGTGCGCGGGTCGACGGACTCGGGGAGGTCGGCGTGGCTGTCCTCGGCGCGCCGGCGCATCGAGCGGTAGGTGGACCGGGCGGCGTTCGAGGCGATCACCGTCACCCAGCCCAGGAAGGAGCCGCGGCCGCCGTACCCGCCCAGGTGCGTGCTGATGGACAGCAGCGCGTCCTGCGCGGCCTCCTCCGCGTCGGCGTGGTGGGGCAGGAAGCGCGAGCAGCGGCGCAGCACCAGCGGCCGCAGCTTGGCCAGCAGGTACTCCAGCGACCCCGGTTCGCCCGCCTGGGCAGCCGCCACGAGCCGTTCCAGCTCGGCTTCCTCGAACACCCGGATCCCCCGTTCCGTCCCGCCGGCACCGCGCCCGTCGAACGGGAGTTCCGCACTCCCCCCGACTCCGGCAGAATGCTGCCACATGCGCAAGCTCGGCCGTTACCTCCTCCTGGAGCGGCTCGGCGCCGGCTCCTTCGCGACGGTCTGGAAGGCCTACGACCCGGAGCTCGACACCGAGGTCGCGGTGAAGGTGCTGGCCGAGAACTGGGCCGCCAACGCGGACGTGCGCGAGCGGTTCCTGGCGGAGGCGAGGCTGCTGCGCCGGATCGCCAGCCCGCGGGTGGTCCGGGTGCACGACGTCGGGGTGCAGGAGGACCGGCCCTACTTCGTCATGGACCACGTCCGCGGCGGCACCGTGGCGGACCGGGTCGGGCAGTGCGACCCGCAGGAGGCGCTGCGGCTGGCCGCGGAGGCGGGCTACGCCGTCCAGGTCCTGCACGAGGCGGGCGTGGTGCACCGCGACGTCAAGCCGTCCAACCTGCTGCTCGCCGCCGGCCCGGCGCCCGCCGCGGTGCTGGTGGCGGACCTCGGCAGCGCCAAGCAACTGGCCGACGCGTCCGGGCTCACGGTGACCACGGGCACGCCCGCCTACATGGCACCGGAACAGGCCTTCCAGACCGGCGGGTTCGACGGGAGGGCCGACGTGTACGCGTTGGCCGTGGTGGCCTACGAGCTGCTGACCGGGCAGAAGCCGTTCGGCCCGGGCGGACGCGCCACGGCCCTGATGACCGACGGGCGGACCGCCTCGACGCTGCCGGCGCTCCCGGCCGAAGCGGAGCTGCCACCGCACATCGCCGCGCTGCTCCGGGCCGCGATGTCCGTCGAGCCGGCCGACCGGCCGCCGACCGCCCGGGCCTTCGC
The DNA here is from genome assembly GCF_042894165.1 of Kitasatospora sp. NPDC001547. Taxonomy (NCBI): domain Bacteria; kingdom Bacillati; phylum Actinomycetota; class Actinomycetes; order Kitasatosporales; family Streptomycetaceae; genus Kitasatospora; species Kitasatospora sp. NPDC001547. Next base: position 87,237 of record NZ_JBIAVL010000025.1, read on the forward strand.
CGACGCGCTGCTGGCTCCGGTCCCGCGGCCCCGGCCCCCGGCAGGCCCCGGGTGGCTGACCCGGCGCGTGGTCTGGTCGGCGTCGGGCGCGGTGTTCACGGCGACGGCCCTGCTGAGCTGGCTGCTGCGTTGAAACCGGGTCGACGAGGACGGCTGCCGTAGGGTCGCTGCCATGCGACTGAGCACCGTGATCCTCCCCACCCACCGGTGGAGCGAGGGGCAGAAGACCTGGCGGCGGGCCGAGGACCTCGGCTTCCACGCCGCGTACACCTACGACCACCTGAGCTGGCGCTCCTTCCAGGACCAGCCGTGGTTCGGCTCGCTGCCGACGCTGACCGCGGCGGCCTGCGCCACCGAGCGGCTGCGGCTGGGCACGCTGGTGTCCTCGCCGAACTTCCGGCACCCGGTGACACTGGCGAAGGAGCTGATCACGCTGGACGACGTGTCCGGCGGGCGGTTCACCCTGGGGATCGGGGCCGGCGGCACGGGGTTCGACGCGACGGCGCTGGGCCAGGAGGCGTGGTCGCCGAAGGAGCGGGCGGACCGGTTCGGGGAGTTCCTGCCGTTGCTGGACGAGCTGCTGACCACCGACGCCACGACGCGCGAGGGCCGGTACTACTCGGCGGTCGAGGCGCGGAACATCCCCGGCTGCGTGCAGACCCCGCGGCTGCCGTTCTACGTGGCGGCGACCGGCCCGCGCGGGCTGAAGCTGGCCGCCGAGTACGGGCAGGGCTGGGTGACGTACGGCGACCCGCGCGGCCCCGGCGACGTGCCGGTGGAGCAGGCGCCCGAGGTCATCGCCCAGCAGATCGGGAAGCTGACGGCGGCCTGCGAGGCCGTCGGCCGGGACGTGGCGACGCTGGAGAAGGTGCTGCTCCAGGGCTCGACCGCGGAGAGGCCGCTGCAGTCGGTGGACGCCTTCGTCGACTGGGCGGGCAGGTACCGGGAGCTGGGCATCACCGAGCTGGTGATCCACTGGCCGATCCCCGACTCGATCTTCGAGAACGACCTCGCGGTCTTCGAACGGATCGCCACCGAGGGCCTCGCCCAGCTGGGTTGAGCCCCGCGGCCGGCGCGGACGGCGGGCGGGTGACGGGCCGGGCGGGCGCCGGGACCGGTGCCGGGGCGGGTGCGGCGGTGGGCGCCGGGTCGAGGCGGGAGTCGGACCGGGGCGCTAGTCTGTCCGCCGCACCGACAACTGATCATGCGTCACCACGGGGGTTCTTCGTCATGCCTTCTTCCCGCTCCAGCGGACTGCTCGCCACCGCCCTGGTCGCCGCCGCGGCCTTCGGCCTGGCCGCCTGCGGCCCGGACAACTCCTCGGACCAGGGCGCGGGCAGCGGGTCGACCGGCGCCGCCCCGGCCGCGCCCACCGCCGCGCCCACCGCCTCCCCGTCGGGCAGCGCGAGCCACGCGCCGAGCGGCAAGCCCGCGGGCACCGCGAAGCCCGGCGCGACGGGCTCGCCGGCCGCCGACGGCGAGCCGGAGGGCTTCTGCACCCACGGGCCGCTGCCCGCCGGGCAGAAGTGGGTCTACCCGGTGAAGGGCACCAGCGCGACGACCCTGGTCTACCAGGAGACCAAGGACGCCTGCGGCGTGAACGACGTGGTCTTCGAGCCGGTCGGGGCGAACAAGAGCGCCCCGATCGCGCCGACCGCCAAGGGCCACCTGAGCTCGGTGCTGGCCCCGCCGAAGGACGTCAACGTGGCCGACCTGGTGAAGCACGTCAACGAGTGCCTCGCCGAACCGACCAACGTCAAGGGCTCCTACCCCTGCTCGGGCGTCGGCGACTACAAGGTGGCGCTCGACGCCTCCGGCAAGGTCACCGAGCTGTGGGAACGCGCCCACAGCTGATCCGGCGCCGGGAGCGGCGCCGACCGGCTCACCCCGCGGTGACCGGTCCGGCGCCGGCCGGCTCACACGGCTTCGAGCCGTTCGGCGCCGCCCGCGCAGCCGAGCTGCCGCTCGGCGGCCCGCTGGGCGAAGCCGCTCGCCAGTCGGCCCATCCGCTCCCGGCCGGGCCCGTCCGGGAGGGGCGCGCCGTCCTTCCCGGTGATCCGCAGGACGGCCCGGTAGGGCTCGGTCCGGCCGTTCACCGCGCAGCCGAAGGCGGCCGCTCCGAGTCCGTCGCCGCCGGCCCCCACGGTTCCGGGCTCCGCGTCGGCGGTGAGGGTCCGTGCGTCGGCCCCGGAGATCCGGCAGCGCAGGGACGGCTTGGTCCCGTCCGTCGCCGGCCGGTACTCCGTGGTCGCGTGGACCCGGGGGGCGCGGCCCAGCAGTCCGGCGATGCCCGGGTCGTCCAGCAGCCCCCGGCACTCCCCGTGCGACAGGGACACGGCCGGTGGCCGGTACTCGGTGCGGTCGAGGTACACGTGCCAGCCGAGCAGGCCGCCGCCGAGCAGCAGCGCGGTCCCACCCGCGGTCAGGGCCCGGGGATGCTTCACGGGCACAGGTCCTTCCTGGTCTCCACCAATGCGGCCCGGGCGAGCTGTTCGAGGTCGGCCCGGCCGTCGGCGCCGGCGGTGCGGGCGGCCTCGCCGGTGGTGATCTCGAGCTGGAAGTAGTCGTTCGGGTCGTACTCCTTCCTGCCCGGGCAGCCCGCGGCGACGGCGGCGCCGTCCGGCCACGAGGCGCCGAGGCCGGCGACGTCGAAGGCGTGCGCGTCCGGACGCCCGGCGCCCTCGGAGGTCAGGGCGATCCCGCCCTGGCGCCCGACGGAGGTGAAGGTGAGCGCGGTGCGGCCGTCGACCCGGATGGCGCAGGTCCTCGGGTCCCGACCGATGACCGGCCGCGTCCACTCCTCCACGTCCTGGCCGCCGTCCGGCAGCAGCCGCCCGAGCGGGGTGCCGGGGCCGGTGGGCAGGTCGCAGAGCCGGGCGGCCCGGCCGGGCGGGTCGGTGGGCCGGTGGCCCTGCCAGTCCCGGTAGCCGACGAACCCGGCGGCGGCCGCCGCCAGGACCAGGACGCCGGGCAGCAGCAGCGGATCCTGGAGGCGTCCCGCCCACCGGTGCGCCGGGAACCGGCCCCGGCCGCCCGCGGGCCCGCTCACGCGTCGCCCTTCGCGTTGGTGCTCACGTTGTTCACCGACCCGCGCGTCATGCCCTGGAGCGCGCTGTCGCGGGCGCTGTTGGCGAGCCGGTCGACGTCCTGGCGCGCGATCCCGCTGCCGGCGGCGGCGTCCCTGACCGCCTGGTCGGCCCCGGTGGCCACCCGGTGCTCCGCCTCGGCGGTGTGGTCGCGGCTCTCCTGGCGCCCGTCCTCGGTGGTGTCCTTCTTGTTGGCCTCGATCACGCTCTCGGCGATCGCGTCCAGCAGCTGCCCGGCGACCTCGCCGGCGATCGGGACCTTCTCCGTCACGGTGCCGATGACGGCCTCGAAGGCGGTCTTGCCGTAGCCGACGTTCTTCTCCAGCGCGTCGTTGAACTCCTTGTCGGAGGCGGCGTGCTGGTTGTGCACCTCGTCGACGCGGGCCTGGTTGAGGTAGCCGTTGACGACCCCGCCGGACTTCGCGGTGTGGTCGATGTCCGACTGCAGCCGGGCGAAGTCGGTCTCGCCGCTGTCCAGGTGGCCGCGGACGAGCGCGGTGGTGTAGGCCTGGTTGGCGTTGGCCACCGCGCCGTACGCGTCCGGGTCGCGTCCGAGGACGTCGAGCAGGCCGGAGACGGCCGAGGCGTCGAGCACGGCGGGGGAGCCGTTGACCGGCAGGTCGTGCCCGTGGGAGAGCGCGTTCTGCACGTCTCCGATGTACTCGGCGGTCATGTGGCCGAGGCTGCCCCGCATCGCGGCGAGCTTGCCGTCGCCCTTGACGTCCTCCAGCCCCCCGTCCTCGCCGTGCCGGCCGAAGGTGTCCACGACCCGCTTCATCAGGTCGGCCTGCTCGGTGGTGTGCCCGGCCGGCGGGGTGGGCCCCGGCTCGTCGTACGGGTGGCCGGTGGTGGCGGCCTCCAGGGCGCGGCCGAAGGCGGCCGGGCCGGCCTGCTTGCTCGCGTCCCAGACCTTGGAGTCCCGCGAGGTGGTGTCCGGGATCCAGTCCTTGTCGTGGGCGTAGTAGTCGAAGTAGTCCGAGGGCTTGGGCTTGCCGCCCCGGTCGACCGTGCCGTCCTCGTGGTACGCGGTCGGCTGCTCGGTGAAGAACCTGTTGGCCGCCTCCGGGCTGTGCGCGAGCGCCTCCAGGACGGCCGTGGTGGGGCGGAAGCCGGAGCCCGCCCCGTCGCCGCCGGTCAGGTTGAAGCCCTGGATCTGCGAGCCGGGCATCGGGGCCGGCCAGTACTTGTCCTGGGTGTCGAGCTGGGTGACGTGCTCGGCTATCGGGTTGAGGAAGTGGGCGTCGTAGTTGCCGTTCATCAGGATGCCGGAGAGCACCTGGTAGCCGTACGGCACGTAGTCCAGGCCGGAGGCCCGGTAGGGCTTGTCCCAGACCGGCTGGGAGCCGGCCTTGCGCAGCGCGGCGGCCCACTCGTCGGACAGGTGCGGCTCGTTGCCGGTGCGGGTGGCGGTGGCCAGGCTGAGCCCGAGGTTCTTCTGGAGCTGCTGGTAGGCCTTCCAGCGCGGGGACCCGTCGTCGCGCGGGTGCGCCGGGTCGCCGACCATGCCGTTCCAGGACTTGATCAGGCCGTCCGGTCCGAGGTCCTGGTAGAACTTGGTGGCGAACTTCGGGTCGCTGCCGTGCGAGGCCAACAGCGAGTTCAGTTCGGTGAGTTCGGGCTCGGTGATCTCCCCGCCCCGGCCGGCGAGCTGGGCGGCGCGCCTGCCGTCCGCCTCGGGGCCGCCGCCGACGGCCTTGCCGTTGAAGGACTTCTGACCATCCGTCATGCTGTCGGCGCGCAGCGCCCAGGCGGCCCGCTCGTCGGCGGCGGCGGCCTCGGCCACGGCGGCGTCGATCGCCTTGCGGGCGGCCTCCGCCTTGTCGCCCCACTCCTTCTGGTAGCTCTGGAGGGCCTCGTAGTCGTGCCGGGTGGCGGTGTCGGCCGGGGGCCAGCTCACGGTGCCGTTGTCGGTGACGGTCAGCCCGGCCGCCCGGGCGTCGCCGACGGCCTTCTCCAGCTTGGCCTTGGCCGCCTTGAACTCGGTCGACGCCTCCTTGAAGATCGAGGCGAAGGCGTCGGCCTCGGTGACGGCGGCGGTCAACTGCTCGTTGGCGCGCCGGAGTCCGGGGCGGGCCTGGTCGGCCGCCGGGCCGCTCCAGCAGGCGGAGTCGACCTTGGCGATCACCGTGGTGTCCCAGTCGCCGTCCATCGCCCGGAGCTTCTGGGCCACGGTGGTCCAGGCGGTGGCGGCGGTGTCCAGGACGCCGAAGTCGGCGGTGCTGAGCTCGTGGAAGTCGACCATCGCGGTGGTCCTCTCAGTTGCCGAGGTCGTGCTGGACGGCCGACTCGTTCCGCCGGTAGTTGGCGGCGGTGGCGCGCAGTGCCTGGGTGGTCTGCCCGATGGTGCCGCCGAGGGCGGCGACGCACTGGTCCCAGGTGCCGGCGGCGCCCGCCGCGGCCTTGCCGGTGCTCCAGTTGGCGAGCGAGGTGGAGACCTTGGCGGTGGCCTCGTCGGCGCCCCGGCCCTCGCTGTTGAGCCGGGCGTGGATCTGGTCGGAGTTGTTCCCCGCGGTGGTGAGCGCGTCGGGGTCGGCGCTGAAGCCGCCCCCGGCGCCGCCGCCTCCGCCGCCCGACGCCGAGGTCGAGTTGATCCGGGTGCGGGCCGCCTCCTGGGCGCGGGCCCGGGCGGTCAGGTTCCCGTCCGCGTCGTAGGCCCAAGGGTTCATCATCCGGTCGAACGCGGTCGCCCGATCAGACATGTCGATCGATCCCCTCCGTGCCGGTGCGGTGTCCCGGCACCCCCGTCGGCAAAGAATTCGGCAAGTGCGTAAAGAGTCCGACAAAGGGTACAGGTGGGTTCCGCTTTTGCCGAACCCCTAGGGGTGAGCGGGCCCGGCGTCATACCGCAGCAGCAGACGGGCTCGTCATTCGTGCTCATGTCCCGTACCGCACAAGACCGTTACGTTGGTGGGCGTGTCCACAGCTGTCATCAAGACGGACGGCCTCACCAAGAGGTTTCCCCGTGTCACCGCCCTCGACCAACTGACCGTCGAGGTGCGGCCGGGCGTGGTCGGTCTGGTCGGGTCCAACGGCGCGGGCAAGTCCACCCTGATCAAGATCCTGCTCGGGCTCGCCCCGGCGACCTCCGGCCGGGGCGAGGTCCTCGGCCTGGACGTCGCCACCCGGGGCTCCGAGATCCGGGCGCAGGTCGGCTACATGCCCGAGCACGACTGCCTGCCACCGGACGTCTCCGCGACCGAGTTCGTGGTGCACATGGCCCGGATGGCGGGGCTGCCCGCCACCGCCGCCCGTGAGCGCACCGCGGACACCCTGCGGCACGTCGGCCTGTACGAGGAGCGGTACCGCCCGATGGGCGGCTACTCGACCGGCATGAAGCAGCGGGTCAAGCTCGCCCAGGCGCTGGTGCACGACCCGAAGCTGGTGCTGCTGGACGAGCCGACCAACGGCCTCGACCCGGCCGGCCGGGACGAGATGCTGGCGCTGATCCGCCGGGTGCACACCGACTTCGGCATCTCGGTGCTGGTCACCACCCACCTGCTCGGCGAGCTGGAGCGGACCTGTGACCACCTGGTCGTGATCGACGGCGGCAAGCTGCTGCGCTCCTCCTCCACCGCCTCCTTCACCGAGGCGACGGCCGTCCTCGCGGTCGAGGTCGGCGACCACCCGGAGGACCACCTCCTGGAGCCGGGCCCGGCGGTCCGCGAGCGGCTCGCCGCGGCCGGCCTGTCCGTCCAGTCCGAGGGCTCGCACCAGCTGCTGGTCCGGCTGGCCGACGAGTCGACGTACGACACCATCCGCGACGCCGTCGCCGGACTCGGCCTCGGCCTGGTCCGGCTGGAGCAGCGCCGCCACCGGGTCGCCGAGCTCTTCACCGACTCCCAGGACACCGAGCAGAGCAAGGGAGGGACGAACGATGCCGCTGCCTCCTGAGACCAGGTCCGCCGACACCGGCGTCATCCACGACATCGGCTACCGCGGCTACACCGGGCCCCGGCTCGGCCGCTCCTACGCCACCCGCGCGCTCTTCACCCAGAGCCTGCGCGCCGCGTACGGCCTCGGCCGCTCGGGCAAGTCCAAGGTGCTGCCGATGCTGGTGCTGGGCGTGATCACCGTGCCCGCGCTGGTCATGGTGGCGCTCTCGGTCGTGATGAAGCGCGAGGAGCTGCCGGTCGAGTACGCCGGCTACCTCTCGATGCTCAGCCTGGTGGTCTCGGTCTTCCTCGCCTCCCAGGCGCCGGTGCTGCTCTCCCGGGACCTCCGCTACCAGACCGTCCCGCTCTACTTCTCCCGCCCGATCACCCGCACCGACTACGTCCGGGCCAAGTTCTGCGCCATGTTCTGCGCCCAACTGCTGCTGATGGCGGCCCCGTTGCTGGTGCTGTACATCGGCGCGCTGCTCGGCGGGATGGACTTCGCGCACAACACCGGGCACTTCCTGTACGGGCTGGTCGCGGCCGTGCTGTACGCCCTGGTGCCGACCTCGGTGGCCCTGGTGATCGCGGCCGCCACCCCCCGGCGGGGCTTCGGGGTGGCCGCGATCATGGGCTACCTGGCGGTCAGCGCCGCGCTGGGAGCCGCCGCGGTCGGGATCAGCAACCCCGGCACGACCGGCTCCGACGCGGCGCAGTGGATGTCGCTGATCTCGCCCACCGACCTGGTGGAGTCCCTGGTCAACGAGCTGTTCGGGCTCGGCGAGGGCTTCGACCGCCGGCACGCGCCGGGCGGCCTCGGGCTGGCGGTGTTCGCGCTCGTCGCGGTGGCCATGGTGGCCGGCTCGTACCGGCTGCTGCTGCGCCGCTACCGCAGCGTCTGATTCAACCGCAGTGTCTGAGAGAGGGACGCAGCATGGCCACCATCAGCATCGACAAGGTCTCCCGCTGGTTCGGGAACGTGGTCGCGGTCAACGACATCTCCATGGCCATCGGCCCCGGCATCACCGGCCTGCTCGGTCCCAACGGCGCGGGCAAGTCCACGCTCATCCACATGATGAGCGGCTTCCTGGCCCCCTCCAGCGGCTCGGTCACCCTGGACGGCGCGCCGATCTGGCGCAACCAGCAGGTGTACCGGCAGATCGGCCTGGTGCCCGAGCGGGAGTCGATGTACGACTACCTGACCGGCTGGGAGTTCGTCCTCGCCAACGCCGAACTGCACGGCCTGCCCCAGCCGGGCGCCGCCGCCCGCCGGGCGCTGGACCTGGTGGAGATGGACTACGCCAAGGACCGCCGCACCGGCACCTACTCCAAGGGCATGAAGCAGCGGGTCAAGATGGCCTCCGCCCTGGTCCACGACCCGTCCGTGCTGCTGCTCGACGAGCCCTTCAACGGCATGGACCCGCGCCAGCGGCTCCAGCTGATGGACCTGCTGCGCCGCTTCGGCGCGGACGGCCGGACCGTGCTGTTCTCCTCCCACATCCTGGAGGAGGTCGAGCAGCTGGCCCGGCACATCGAGGTGGTGGTCGCCGGACGGCACGCGGCCTCGGGCGACTTCCGCAGGATCCGCCGGCTGATGACCGACCGCCCGCACCGCTACCTGGTCCGTTCCAGCGACGACCGCCGGCTCGCCGCCGCGCTCATCGCGGACGGCTCCACCAGCGGCATCGAGATGGACGAGCGGGACCGGGCGCTGCGGATCGAGGCGGTGAACTTCCAGGGCTTCACCACCCTGCTGCCCAGGGTCGCCCGGGAGGCCGGCATCCGGCTGTACACCGTCTCCCCGGCGGACGAATCGCTGGAGAGCGTCTTCTCGTACCTGGTGTCCGCGTGAGTGCCGCCGCCAGGGCCGCCGTCGTCCGGCACGTCCGGGAAATCGCCCGGGAAACCGCCCAGGAAGGGACCGACCGACCATGAACCCCACCGTCGCCAGGCTGACCCTGCGCGGGCTGCTGGGCCGCCGCCGCGGCCTGCTGCTGCTGGTGGTCCCGGCCCTGCTGGTGATCGTCGCGGCCATCGCGAGCGCGTCCAGCGCCGACCCGCACGACACGGCCGGCAACGTCCTCGGCGCGCTCGGCCTGGGCACCCTGGTCCCGATCCTCGGGCTGGTGGTCGGCACCGGGGTGATCGCCAACGAGATCGACGACGGCTCGATCGTCTACCTGCTCGCCAAGCCGCTGCCCCGGTGGCGGATCGTCACCACCAAGCTGGTCGTCGCGATCGGCGTCACCTGGCTGTTCTCGGTCGTCCCGACGCTGCTGGCCGGGCTGCTGCTGGTCGGCACCCAGGACGGCGTGGCGCTCGGCTACACGGTGGCGGTGCTGGTCGCCGGTGCCGCGTACAGCGCGCTGTTCCTGCTGCTCGGCGTCGTCACCCGGCACGCGGTGGTGGCCGGGCTGGCGTACGCCCTGATCTGGGAGTCGACGATCGGCAACTTCGTCGAGGGCGCCCGGACGCTGAGCATCCAGCAGTGGGGCCGCTCGGTGGCCGAGGCGGTCGCGGGGGAGAACGCGATCAGCTCCGACGTCTCGCTCGGGGCGGCCGTGCCGCTGTTGCTGGTGGTCACCGTCGCGGCGACGGTGTTCGCCTCGGTGAAGCTGGCCGGGATGACCCTCGCCGGCGAGGAGTGAGCCCGGTTCGGCGCCGAGCCCCCGGCGGAGCTGAGCCCCCTGCGGAGCCGCGCCCCGTACGGAGCCGCGCCCGCCACGGCCGTGGGGGGGGGGGGGGGGGGGGGGGGGGGGGGGGGGGGGGGGCGGGCGGGCGGGGGGGGGGGGGGGCGCGGGGGGGGGGGGGGGGGGGGGGGGCTGGCCGGGGCCGGAGTCGGTGACCTCGATCCGCAGCCGGTCGCCGCAGATCGAGGC